>NZ_CP135275.1:1271875-1907812 GCF_032302195.1 Paenibacillus sp. MMS20-IR301 | reverse complement strand
CCCATCGCATACCGACCCGCCAGACGATAATAAATATTGCAGAATATCTGGAGTGTACCTCCGACGAGCGTAACGATTTGCTTATGGCAGCCGGTTTTCTTCCAATTCAGACCGAACTAGATGGACGGTTGTTGGAGCGTGCATTGGAGTGGGCTCAACTAACGATGAAGAGTATTCCTTTTCCCGCTATGATCGTAACACATACTCAGGATATCAAGGGATTCAATGAGCCTTTTCAGCAATTGTTTGAAATTCCCCTCGAGCGTTCATTGGACGGTTTATTGAATAGGATCGATTTACATTTTAGTTCCGGTTTTCCTGTCCGGTCCCGCTCCACATTTGACAAGGTGTCGTTTAAGCAATGGGAGGAGCACATCATAAACGGATTACAAGCCTTTAAGAGGGAACACATGCTCTCGCGATATGATGTATGGTATCAAAAATTGCTGGACAGAATTCAGAAATATAACGCGCGCGATTATCTAAATCGGCAGGATGCAGCGGAAGAGGCTGATCCAGTACAAACAATTCTAGCCAGAATGGAAAGCTCCGGAGAGCTTGTTCCCGTGCGCTACAAGCAGGTTTCGATTTCTGCAGGCGGGCGCTTATATCCGCAGATTCAGGTTTTCCTGCCGGCAGATTCTGCAGCGCGGACAGTTTTCGGGAGCCTTGGATGTCCTGCTGATTGTGCATTTGTATAACCTGACATCAACAACTTTATAGTCCCGGGCTGCCGCTGCTGCATTTAGTCACGAGTGGTTGACGATCCGGTAATACATTCCGGACATTATAAAAGTGGACATTTAGCTAAAAATAATTTATGTTTATACTTATTATAAGTTATATAAAAAGTCGGAAGAAGGTTTGAATATACTTTTTTCGTACAAAACAACTCTCAGAAAAGGCAGGACAAAATCATGAATCAGAAAGAAAGAATGCTCGCAGGACTCCCATACAAAGCCTGGTTGGACGGATTATTAGAGGAGCGGACAGCCAGCAGGCTGAAGGTCCACCAGTTCAATCAGCTGTCACCTGACGAACATGAGAAGCGGGCAGGGCTAATCCGGGATATCCTCGGACAGGCTGGCGAGAACACCCATATTGAAGCGCCTTTCCGCTGTGATTACGGGACGAACATTACGGTAGGGAATAACTTCTACGCTAATTTCAACTGTACTATTCTGGATGTCGGCAGAGTTGTTATCGGTGATAACGTCATGTTTGCTCCGAATGTGTCGCTGTATACTGCAGGGCATCCGGTTCATCCCGAGTCCAGGAATTCAGGGTATGAGTACGGGATTGCCATAACGATCGGAAATAATGTATGGATTGGCGGCAATGTTGTTGTAAATCCAGGCGTAACCATAGGTAATAATGTTGTAATCGGGGCTGGCAGTGTAGTGACCAAGGATATCCCGGACAATGTAATTGCCGTGGGCAGCCCTTGCCGGGTCATCCGTGAGATTACCGAAGAAGACCGGAAATATTACTATAAAGACAGGGAATTTGACGTGGAAGATTATAAGTAGATGAATAATAGGTAATAAGTAGAAGCCGCATATAGGGTCCTTCAATGCATTTACATATTATTCCTTACGGGATATATTTAAGGAACTGGAGGCGACAACAATGAGTGAAATTAAACTTAATCTTGAAGATAAGGTGTATGTGGTGATAGATTTATATTTTCACAATGATAAGCAGATAGAGAAAATCGCCGGAGCTACAGCACACGAAGCGACAGCCAGGATGATTGCTGCTTCAGGTGAAGAAGGCCACGCACGATTTATTGAGGTGTATGAAAACGGCGTGAAGACAGAAGAATTCGGTTACCGCGACGATGATCAGAAGTGACTTTATAATAAAAACAGCGGCAGCCCAGGACCGGATTTCCCGTCCCGGGCTGCCGCATTGTCTTAGATCAGCACATAAGTAGCCCGCAGCGGTCCATGCACACCGACGACCAGCTTCATCTCAATATCAGCGGAGTTGGAAGGACCGGAGATGAAGTTAATCGAGGAGCCTAACGCCCCGCCATCCTGGACCCTCCGGTTCAACGCAGCGGCGGCTTGAGTGGAACGCAGCACCAGCCGTTTCTTCTCAATTACGGCAATATAATGCGCGGGCAGGAAGTGCAGCGCGCGGCCCTGATCCGGACGGCTCTCTACGACAACTGTTCCGGACTCCGCCAGGGCATAGTCGGCGAATACGATGGCTGTATTCGCCGCTTCCGCATGTCTGATATTAGCCTCACGTCCGGCGGCTTCTTCCCAAACGGATGCATCCGGGAACTGCAATCCGTAGCCGGCAAACCGCGGATCGCCGGAAGTCATCACCTGTCCGCCGCCATTGCCTGCAATCAGATCATCCAGAGTCCGCTGCAGCAGCTCCGGCACCGATTCAATCACCTGGGTATGAATAAAGAAGCATTGCTCCTTGAGCATCTCTACCAAATCTTCTTCAGTCAGGGGACCATAGCTGTCCGGCAGGACTTCCTGAAGTGCCGGGCGCTGCACCTCATGCCTGCGTTCCCGGCCCAGCTTGGCGGCTATAGTGTTCAGAAAAGCTTCCTTGTTTGTCTTATCTCTTGTATGTGCAGGATTCGTCCCAATTGTGTTATCCGCCGGTATCATCATTCAGCTGTCCCCTCCTTGGCTGCTGCGCTTCTCCATCCAGGCGCGGAAGCTGTCCTGCTGCTTCACCGGCTGGTTCAGATCACGGGATTGAATCCAGCCCTGCAGCAGTGCCGGTCCCCGGACAATCCGCCCCTGTCTGCTCAGCAGCTTAGTCGCCGGATGGGCCAGCCGCAGCGCTTTGCCGAACAGGGCAGGGGAGGCAAGCAGCCGGCTGGCCGCCTTCATCTGCAGCCGGTCGCCGGAGCTGGTCCGCTTCTGATCCACGATGTTCTGCCGGTGCAAAATCAGCTGCTCATGCAGCGGAATCTTGACCGGGCAGACATCGGTGCAGGCGCCGCAGAGGCTGGAGGCGAACGGCAGCTCCTTGTAATCGTCATATCCACCGAGCAACGGGGTGATCACTGCCCCGATCGGTCCCGGATAAATCGACCCGTAGGCATGCCCGCCGATGTGGCGGTAGATGGGGCAGACATTCAGGCAGGCGCCGCAGCGGATGCACTGCAGTGCTTCATTGAATTCGCTTCCGAGAATATCGGAGCGCCCGTTATCCACGACTACCAGATGGAATTCCTCCGGGCCGTCCGTATCTCCGGCAGCGGCAGGTCCCATCACGGTAATGTAGCTGGTCAGCTTTTGCCCGACTGCACTGCGGCAGAGCAGATTATCCAGCACCTCCATTTCCTCCAGAGTCGGCACAATCCGTTCCATGCCCATTACGGCAATATGCGTCTTCGGAATGGCGGCGGTGAGATCACCATTGCCTTCATTGGTGACCAGATTAATCGCCCCCAGATTGGCAATAGCGAAATTGCAGCCTGTAATGCCGACCTCTGCGTCAAGAAACTTCTCCCGGAGAACAGTCCGGGCGAAGGCGGCGAGGTTCTCCGGCGTCTCATCCCCGGTATACCCAAGCTTCTCGGCGAATACCCGCCGGATTTGCTTCCGGTCCTTGTGCAGTGCCGGGGCAACAATATGAGAGGGCGGGTCCCAGTCATCCATCTGCAGGATGTATTCCCCAAGGTCACTCTCAACCAGCTCGCAGCCCGCTTCCATCAGCACATGGTTCAGCTCAATCTCCTCTGTGACCATGGATTTTGATTTGACGACCTTGCGTGCGCCTTGGCGCACTATGACATCCCGGATATAGCTGCTGGCTTCTTCCTTAGTAGCGGCGAAATAGATATGTCCGCCTTGCTTCTCGATGTTCTCCGCAAGCTGGTTCAGGTAATAATCCAGATTCTGCAGCGTATGCTGGCGGATCAGCTGGCCTGCACTGCGCCACTGCTCCCAGTCTCCCAGTGCGGTTGCCGCAGAGAGGCGCCTGGTCTTGAGACTGTCCTGTGCCGAGCCGACGGCACTGCGCATGAAGGCATCACCAAGGCCGTCTGAAGTACGTTCACTGAACTGGCGTGTATCGGTTTGCAGGCTCAAGCCGGATGCCCCCCTTTAGCCGTTTCCGGCTCCAATTGGTTCAGTACTTCGGCAATATGCATGATTCGTACCGGTTCGCCCTTACGGGACAGGCGGCCGCCGATATTCATCAGACAGCCCATGTCCGCACTGATCAGAATTTCTGCGCCGGTATCCCGGACACAGCCGCATTTCTCATCAGCCATCTGCGCTGAAATCTCCGGCATCTTCACCGAGAAGGTGCCGCCGAAGCCGCAGCAGTTATCACTGTTCTTGAGCGGCTCAAGCTGCAGCCCTCTGACATGCTCCAGCAGCTGGAACGGCGTTTCCTTCTCTCCAAGCAGCCGGGTCATATGGCAGGAGCGATGATAGGTGGCGGTTCCTTCAAGACTCGCGCCAACATCTGTTACACCGAGCACCTTGACGATGAACTGGGTGAATTCGTAGGACTTTTCTTTTAAAGCAATCGCTTTCAATTCCCAGTGAGGGTCGCCCTGGAAGATCTTCGGGTATTCATGGAACATGGCAATACAGGAGCCTGACGGGCCGACGACATAATCGGAAGCTTCAAAGGCAAGCATCATGTTCTGCATCGCCAGCTTAGATTCCTTCAGGTATCCGCTGTTATAGGTCGGTTGACCGCAGCAGACCTGTGAAGCCGGATAATCGAGTTCGCAGCCAAGCCTCTCCAGCACTTGAACCATAGCTATGCCGACATTCGGGGCCATGAGGTCTACAAGACAAGTCGAGAAAATACTGACTTTCATATCCTATCCCTCCAATCAATGTAACCCTATGAATATAGCTTAACTCAATAAGTCAATGAAAAACAACACAAAAACAATTCTTAAATGTGAAAGTTATTGACAATAAATATTGATAGCGTTTACACTATGGTTGGGCTATTGGAATAATCTACCTTGAGGGGGAGAAACAGTGACTAAGCATTTGATGTATATTGACGGCCAATTTACCGCATCCGAGGATAATGAATGGATCGAAGTAACCAATCCGGCAACAGATGAAGTGATCTCACAGGTTCCCAAGGCTACAAGGAATGATGTCATACGCGCCATTGACGCAGCAGAAGCAGCCCAGGCTGCCTGGGAGGAGACTCCGGCGGTAGCTCGCGGCAAGTATTTGCATGCCATTGCTGACGGAATCCGTGCGGAGGCAGACAGCCTCGCCCGGCTGATCTCTGAAGAAGTAGGCAAGACACTGGAATTATCCACCGTAGAGGTTAATTTTACTGCAGACTATATGGATTATATGGCTGAATGGGCACGGCGTTATGAAGGTGAGATCGTCCAGAGCGACCGTGATAACGAAAATATATTTGTATTCAAAAGAGCGATCGGGGTCACCACAGGCATTCTGCCGTGGAATTTCCCGTTCTTCCTCATCGCCCGGAAGATGGCTCCTGCGCTGATCACCGGTAATACGATTGTCGTCAAGCCAAGTGCCGAATCCCCGAATAATGCCGTGGCGTTCAGTAAGATCGTCGACGCAGCCGGATTACCCCAAGGGGTGTTCAACCTCGTTACAGGCCGGGGCGGTGAAGTCGGGCATGAGCTGGCCAGCAATCCGAAGGTCGGAATGGTCAGTCTCACAGGCAGTGTTCCGGCAGGACAGAAGGTTATGGAAGCCGCAGCCGAGAACATCATCAAGGTCAGCCTTGAGCTTGGAGGTAAGGCACCGGCTATCGTTATGGATGATGCGGATCTGGATCTGGCGGTCAGAGCCATTGTTGACTCCCGGGTGATTAATACAGGGCAGGTCTGTAACTGTGCGGAGCGTGTCTATGTGCATGAGGCTATCAAGGATGAATTCACGGCCAGACTGATTGAAGCCATGAAGGCTGTGAAATATGGCGACCCGCTGCAGGATAAGGACATTCACATGGGACCGCTGATTAACAAAGCCGCGCAGGAATCAGTACAGCAGAAGGTGGACCGTGCAGTGCAGGAAGGGGCAACCATCGCCCTCGGCGGCAAAAAAGTAGAGGGGGCGGGCAGCTTTTTCGAGCCGACAGTGATTACCGGTGCGACCAACGATATGGACATCGTACAGGATGAAATCTTCGGACCGGTCATTCCGGTAATTGCTTTCTCAACGCTGGACGAGGCGATCTCCCTGGCCAATGACAGTGAATTCGGCCTGACCTCTTCGCTGTATACGCAGAATCTGAATGTGGCTATGAAAGTTATTAAACGACTGAAATACGGTGAAACCTATATTAACCGTGAGAATTTTGAAGCGATGCAGGGCTTCCACGCCGGCTGGCGTAAATCAGGCATCGGCGGCGCAGACGGCAAGCACGGGCTGAACGAATATCTGCAGACCCAAGTAGTCTATCTACAATATGACAAGTCCGTGAATTAATTCCGCAGCAATCATAAAATAACCCAGCAATTCTTATCTTTCAGCATAGGCCCTCCGGGGCCTTTTTGTTGTTCTTCAGAATATTTTAATCAAAACCCAATTTTCGTCTGATATAGTATAATTACTGTTCAAGGTTATCGCAGTTGTTATCAGTAATCAGCGAAGGATGTGGAGACGATGGGGGAAATTATACATCGCATATTGGAATTCATTACCGGAATGGGGTATTGGGGAATTCTGCTTGGACTGGCGCTTGAAGTCATCCCCAGTGAAATTGTACTGGCTTATGCAGGATATCTGGTCTACCAGGGGCAGATTAATCTGGTTGAGGCTGTTATCTTCGGCACCATAGGCTGCCTGCTGCAGCAGGTCATTCTGTATGCGATCGGACTATACGGAGGACGGGCCTTTGTCGATAAGTACGGGAAATATCTGCATATCAAAGCGAAGCATGTGGATATGACCGAGCGCTGGTTCCAGAAATACGGAGTCGGTGTAGTATTCACCTCACGTTTCATTCCAGTTGTCCGGCAAGCCATCTCCATTCCGGCGGGGATCGCGAAGATGAATATGGGCAAGTTCCTTCTGTTCTCGGGACTGGCTTCCGTTCCCTGGGCAATTCTGTTCGTCTCTCTCGGCAAAGCTCTGGGTGAGAACTGGGAGAATATTAATGAGAAGGCAGCGCCCTATACCCAGCCGATTCTCTGGGGTGCTATTGGCCTTATGCTAATCTACGTGCTGTATAAGACGCTGACCCGGAAGAAAAAAACAGTGCATTAATAGCAGTACATTAGAAGAGCAACGGGAGCCAGGCTACACTCCGGTTGCTCTTTTTGCTGCGTCTGTGTCCTTATCTGTGAGATGCGCATTGTGAAAAATGTGGATTTTCATTAATCTAACTGGTACTATGATACATACGTTAATTTAAGGCTAACAAAGAATGAGGACAGCAGAATGATGAAATTTTTCCGGCACAAAGCTTATTTTATTGGAATTCACGTATTGATGTTCGGTTTCCTAATCTCCACATTGTATGCATACTCGCCGGGAATCCGGGTCATTGTCAAGCAGATCATTGATCCGCCGAATGATGTCTACACTATTGCCCACCGCGGCGCTTCCGGTTATGCTCCTGAGAATACAATGCCCGCTATCGAGCTGGCCAAGGAAATGAAAGCAGAATATGTGGAGATTGATATCCACTTAACGAAGGATCTGGTGCCTGTAGTCATTCATGATGATACGGTGAACCGTACTACTAACGGTAAGGGATATGTAAAAAATATGAGTCTGGAGCAGATCCGGCAGCTGGATGCAGGCACCTGGTTCAATGAGGCGTATCCGATGTTTGCCAGAGAACAGTATGCGGGTACCCCGGTTCCGACGCTGGAACAGGTCTTCGAGACGTTCGGCAAGGACATCAGGTATATGCTGGAGATCAAGGATGCCAGGCCCAACGTGAATATTGAGTCCATATTAAACGATATGATTATAAAATATGATCTGGAGCATGAGGTTGCTGTTCACTCCTTCAGCGAGTCCAGTCTGCGGCGATTCCATGCCATTAATCCGGACATTCCGCTGTACCAGCTCGTATGGAATGATTACACAGCTGCAAGAATCCCTGAATCCTATCTGAATAAGGTGAAGACTTATGCCGTCGGGATCAGTCCCAACTTCCAGGGAATTACGCCTACGTATGTGTCACAGATCAAGCGGTCCGGACTTAAGGTGATGCCTTATACGGTCAATTATCAGGTCAACATGGACAAAGCCTATTCCTGGGGAGTCGATGGAGTCTACACTAATTTCCCCGACCGTTTCCTTGAGGTGATTGAGAACAACAGGGAGAATGCCCGGTGGTAGTATTGTGATGCCCGGAAGGAGTTTACGATGAAGATTGCCAATGCCAATCTGATGAAGGAAATGAACATGAATCTCGTCCGTCTGGTCATGAAGCAGGCGGAGACGGCTACCAAGCCGCAGCTCGCCGCGTTAACCAGGCTGAGTGTGGTTACGATCAATTCGCTGGCCAAAGAGCTGCTGGAGCGCGGTGAAATTTATGAGAATCAGGTGGTGGCTTCGAATGGCGGAAGGCCTGCCCTGACCTATAGCTATAATTATAACTTCAGGCAGGCGCTGGTCATCTGCTTGAAGGAGCAGGGCGGAGAGCGTTTCGCCTCAGCCATCGTGGTTAACCTGGGCAACAGGGCCGTTGCGAAACAGGAATATATTCTTCCTGCATACGACCGGCAGTTCTTTCGGGAGATCGTACACCAGTTTATGGGCTCGCATCCGGATATTCAAATGATCGGACTCGGAATACCCGGGCAGACCGTTGACGGGACTATTGTTGTAAGCAGCCATGAGGAGCTTCAAGGAACCTCAATTGTAACGGAAATCGGACACGAGTCCGGCTTGCCGGTAATCGTGGAGAATGATGTGAATGCTGCAATTATCGGCTACGCAGCCCGGGAGAAGACGGCTGAAGCGGGCGAAGCGGTGGCGGGTATTTATTTTCCAGGGAAATATCCGCCCGGTATGGGGATTTATCTGGATGGCAGGATCATCAAGGGAAGAAACGGAATGGCCGGGGAGATTAAATTCCTGCCGCTGGCTGCGGACTGGTATACTGAGCTTGCTCCGTCCGCCTTCATGCATGCTGCCTGTCAGATCATCCAAAGTGTCAATGCCGTGCTCGCTCCTGACAAAATTGTAATATACCAAAAGTTCGTCGGAGAGGCAGAGTGGACGCCATTCTGGGAGAGATACCGTATGGAACAGCCGATGCCACAGTATCCGGAGATTTTGCTGCTGGACAGCTTTCAGGAAGATTATGAAGCCGGAATGCGCCAGCTGATCTTGAATCAGCTTGATCCGGCAGTAACCGGTTATACCGCCCAGGTCCTCTGAAGAAATCTTCAGGGGATTTGATATGTAATGTATTGACAAAAACCGCAGCCTGCCGCATAGTTATTACGACATCTTTATAAAGACACTTTATTTAGTGGAGGCGGAAGTTATGCGAATCGAACATCTTGCGATGTATGTTAAGGATCTGGAATTGAACAAGCAATTCTATATCGATTTTTTTCAGGCCACAGCCAACGAAATGTACCATAACCCGGCAACCGGGCTAAGGACTTACTTCCTGAGCTTTGAACAGGGTCCGCGCCTGGAACTGATGAACCGGCCGGAGATGACAGAAGCTGAACAGTCTCTGACGCGGACAGGCTTGATTCATTTCGCGTTCAGTGCAGGCAGCAGACCAAAGGTGGATGAGCTAACGCTGCGGCTGAAGGAAGCCGGCTATAAGGTGTTAAGCGGCCCGCGCACAACCGGCGACGGGTATTATGAGAGCTGTATCCTAGGACCAGAGGGCAGCCAGATCGAGATTACAGAGTAAACTGTCAAGTTCAAATTTAATTTAGCAGCGGAAGAGGGATCGTATGGCAACTTGGTTTCTTACTATCATTTATCTTGCTTTTATCAGTTTGGGGCTGCCGGATTCATTGCTCGGCTCTGCCTGGCCGGTGATGCGGCCTGAACTGGGAGCTTCCCTGGGCTCAGCCGGTCTGATTACAATGATTATCGCAGGCGGGACCATTGTCTCCAGCCTGTTCAGCGGGAAGATGACAGAGCTTCTGGGCACCGGCAAAATCACGCTGATCAGCTGCCTGATGACCGCGGGTGCACTGTACGGATTCTCCGCAGCCCCTTCGCTGTTCTGGCTGATTGTCCTCGCCATCCCGCTTGGACTGGGGGCTGGGGCAGTAGATGCGGCGCTGAATCATTACGTTGCCACCCACTATAAGGCTCATCACATGAGCTGGCTGCACTGCTTCTGGGGAGTGGGCGCAACGATGGGGCCGATCATTATGTCCTACTATATTGCAGAGCACAACTCCTGGCGGAGCGGCTATGGGGCGGTATCGCTCATCCAGTTCGGATTGGTTATTATTCTGCTTGTTACCCTGCCATTGTGGGGCAAAATCGCCGCCATCCACAAACAAAGTGGCGCTTCCGGCAGCCACGAACCGGCAAACAGCGAAGAAGAGGCACCTGCTGCCGGTAATGGCGGACGCGTGAATGTTCTGCAGATCAAAGGTGTGAAGAATACGCTGATCGCCTTCCTGTTCTACTGCGGGCTGGAGCTAACCGTAGGCTTATGGGGAGCAAGCTACCTTGTCGGGGTCAGGGGACTTAACGCACAGACGGCCGCTGCCTGGGTATCACTCTATTACGCCGGAATTACCGTCGGCCGGCTGATCACCGGCTTCATTACACTAAAAGTCAGCAACCTGGTGCTGATCCGCACAGGCCAGCTGACGGCCATGGCCGGCGGGCTTCTGATCCTGCTGCCGCTGCCGGATTACTTCGCCTTAGCCGGTCTCATTCTGATCGGTATCGGGCTGGCCCCGATCTACCCGGGACTGCTGCATGAAACTCCGGCGCGGTTTGGCGCGGGCAATTCCTCCCGGCTGATGGGATACCAGATGGCTGTTGCCTATACGGGTTCAACACTGCTGCCGCCGCTGTTCGGCCTGATTGCTACCCGTACGAGTGTTGCTATTTTTCCGGTTGCGGTAATCCTGTTCCTCGTGTTTATGTTCCTGAGTGCCGAGAGTGTAAACCGTGTGATCCGGAAAAAGCAGGCTGCAGGTTGACAACAGAATTGTCTAAACGGTATGATATTGTTTATTCGTAATTATTACGAAATAAACTTTGCATACTAAGGAGCTTCACATATAATGAACAAGAACAGCAGCAGCCAGCGGCTTCCGCGGGCCAAAGGCATAGATATGGCAACGGTCTATTCGCCCAAGGAATGTGCCCGGAAGGTCAGACATCTTGTCCTGCCTGAGATGAACCGGAAGATTGTGCAGGAGTTCATCACCATTCTGGGAATGCGTGACACCTTCGAGCAGAATGGCGTACCTATCCCCAATAAGGTAGTAATGTATGGCCCGCCGGGCACCGGGAAAACCTTAACCGCCTTCCACATGGCGCAGATGCTGGAACTGCCGCTGATTCTCGTCCGGCTGGATGCGGTGATTCACAGCCATTTGGGGGAGACGGGAAGCAATATCCGTAAAATTTTTGACTATGCGAAGGCCACCCCTTGCGTACTCTTCCTGGATGAATTCGATGCCATCGCAAGAACAAGGGAAAGCAATGATGAAGTGAAGGAGATGGCGCGGGCGGTGAACACCCTGCTGCAATGTCTCGATGATTTCTGGGACAGCAGCATATTCGTGGCTGCGACCAATCTGGAGCATGAGCTGGACCGTGCCATCTGGCGCAGGTTCGATACGAAGATGATCTATTCGCTGCCGGACGAGCACAGCAGACGCCAGTATGTAGAGCTGCTGATTAATAGCTTCGCCGGCGAGGCAGGACTGACAGAAGAAGTCTGTGCACGCCTGGCCGGCTGCAGCTTCGCCGATATTGAACAAATTGTCCTTAAGGCGAAGCGCAAAGCCATCAT
The DNA here is from genome assembly GCF_032302195.1 of Paenibacillus sp. MMS20-IR301. NCBI lineage: Bacteria > Bacillati > Bacillota > Bacilli > Caryophanales > Paenibacillaceae > Paenibacillus > Paenibacillus sp. MMS20-IR301. The sequence goes on along the minus strand of NZ_CP135275.1, from coordinate 1,895,896 downwards.
CGAGCAGGGTCCGCTGACCCGCGAGCATATTACTGCTTCCTATGAAGAGTATAGCCCTTCGCTTTGAAGCTGGCAGCTGTGTAATTGGGAGAAGAGGAGAGCGAGCGATGTCCTCATATATTGTGAAAATTATACCGGAGAACGATAAGATTGTTCCCTCACAAACAGAACGGACAAGTATCATCAATCAATTAAAAGAAGTAACTTCCTCTACGGAGATCATTGAACGGCTGTATGATGAAGTCACTTTTATAGATGCTGGAGCTAATTTCGAAGGGATAGCTTGTAATCACTGCCTTCGTGAATTAGATACCGGGTGGTGGGCAGAGCAAGTGGATGTGAGCAGTTCGAATAAATTCAATGATCTGCTGGTAACCACGCCTTGCTGCTGCTCGCTCGTATCACTGAACGAATTGAAGTATATCTGGCCTGCGGGTTTTGCTAAATATGCAATCGAGCTCCTAAATCCGGATGAAGCCGATGTAATTGAGATAGAAAAAATAACATCTGCACAAAGCTTTAAGCTGATACGAGCCCATTACTAGGTAGGTTAGAATAACCTCCCTATCCACCTGATAATCCTGCCCAGAATACAACAATTCCTATCCATAATCGGATCTAAGGAGGAATTGTTGTATGCGATGCAGGATTTCTCTTCGTTGCAGCCGTTTGATCAAGATATTGCTGCATTCTCTGCAACAATCTCCCGTAATCACATGGTTTGTGCCAGCTAAGTTGCAGTTTGTACAACAATAAGCTCTTAGCTGCAGCACAGCCAATCCTCCTAACCCTTTCCGCTAGCGGTCAGTTCCCCCTCTTAATGTCCGGTAGAAAGCCCTGATATCTTCAGTAAACAGCTCCGGTTCTTCCATGGCAGTGAAATGTCCGCCACGGGGAATGGAGGTCCAGCGGGTAATGTTCAGATTGCGCGCTGCCCATTTCCGGGGTGGCTGCAAGACATCTGCCCGGAAAATTGCTATGCCTGCCGGCACCTCAATCCGGCCAAGCGGCGGCAAGGAATGGGCGTTCTCATAATACATATGCGCTGCAGAACCCGCCGTCCCTGTGACCCAGTAGAGCATAATGTGGGTGAGCAGCTCGTCCATGCTGAAGACTCGCTGGAGGTCACCATTACAGCCGCTCCAGGCCCGGAATTTCTCTATCAGCCAGGCAGCCAGTCCCACTGGTGAATCGGTCAGCCCGTAAGCAATCGTCTGCGGTCTTGTCGATTGAGCCGACATATACGCCCCCTCCTGGGCTATCCACTCCTGCGCATTCCGCTTATAGCGGAGCTCCTCTTCTGTAAGCTCAGCCGAAACGGGTGTATTCATAAGATCGCGGAGGATGCCGATATCAGTAAGATGAATACCGGTCAGCAGCTCAGGATGATTGAAGGCAAGATATCTGGTGACTCCAGACCCAAGATCTCCGCCAGCCGCACCAAACCGGGTATAACCAAGCTCCTCCGTCATCAGTTTCACCCACAGCTCAGAGACGCGTTCATTATTAATTCCGCTTTGGGCAGGGCGGCCGGAGAAGCCGAAGCCGGGCAGGGAAGGGACAATGACATCGAAGGCATCCTCCGGATTGCCGCCGTAGCGGGCAGGATCGGTAAGCAGCGGAATGATGGACTGATAACGCAAATAGCTGTCCGGCCATCCGTGAGTCAGTATCAGAGGGAGCGGATTCGGCCCCCGGCCCCGCTCATGTACGAAATGAATGTCAATCCCGTCAATGTTACAGCGGAACTGGTTGAAGCGGTTCAGCTTCGCTTCCTGCTCTCGCCAGTCATACTGGTGCTGCCAGTAGGATACGAGTGACTGCAAATAGGTTAATTCAGTTCCGCGTTCCCAGGAGACATCACTTAATTGCTCCGGCCAGCGGGTATGCTTCAATCTCCATTTCAAATCCTCAAGAATTTCATCTGCGACCCCGATATGAAAACGTTCAACAGCCATAGGAATTCCTCCATCTGCAAGCTTTTTGGATAACTTATTAGATTTCACTGTCATTATATCCCTTGGGCATATATGATACACTGTCATAAATGAAGCATTACACTATACTATCTGACAGGTGACGAAGAACATGCCGCAATGGGACCGCCACAAAAACCGCATCGTGAATATTGAATTTCAGCCGGTCGAGGAGCTCACTTCACTGCCGTATCCGCAGCGGTATACGCTGATCTTTATAACATCCGGAAGAGTCGGCGGGACAGTGAATGACCGTCCAATATCTGTAGCAGCTCCCGGCATTCTCTGCCTGGCCGAAGGTGACGCAGTTAACATATCGGAGAGAGAGCAGCTGGCCGCGCAATCCTTCAGCTTCCATGCCGACTTTCTCAACAGCACTTATCTTTCTGACTCCCTGGAAGCTTATACAGCTATCCCAAGGATTCAAACCGGACTTTCGCTGTTTGGCGGAAATTCCCGCTGTTCGGGTGTGCCGCGGGTTACCGCTGCCGCCTTCCCTCTGCTGCTGGAGTGGTTTTTCGTGCTGGGAACAGAGGTATCTGCCCAAAGCGATGAACGCTGGGCCTGCAGAATCAAGAAGTATTTCATTAAATTGTTAGGCTTGCTGGAGGATTTGAACTCTGCTCAGGAACACTCACCTGTCGATCTGGTTCTTGAGTATATCCACACCCATTATACGGACAAGATTTCTTTGGCGGATTTGACCAAATGCGCACTGTTGAACCGGGTGTCCCTGAACAAAATGTTTCAAGAGCGGTGCAGGACTACCGCAATGGGGTACCTGCTTGCGCACCGGCTTAAGGTTGCCGGAGAGCTTTTGACCCATACCGATATGAATCTGAACGATATTGCCCGGTCCACCGGGTTTGAGTATGACACTTATTTCATCAAGCAATTTACAGCCAAAAAAGGAATGTCACCCACCGCCTACCGGAAAACCACCCGCAAAGCAGCTACCGCGATCTAAAGGATAGCGAGCAATAAAATCAGAGGTGAAATAGTGATTAAAATGGATTTCAGGTTACCTGATCAATCAGCTTTACCTAGTGGATTTAATTACCCGGAATCGTTATTAAAGGTCGTCCGGCTGAATTTAATAGATCTCGATCCTTGGGTTATTATGAACAATGAACAAGTTATCTCAAGAATAAAGGGGCTGCAGGAGCGGTACCCTGATAGAACACTTATCCCTTTTGCAAGAAGATGGGATAACGACGATATAGCGTGCTTTGAACCCCTGAACGGGGAACGAGTGCAACTCATTCATGATTATGCTTCCCCAGGTTACGAGCAGCGGAAAGAATATGCCGGTTTCTGGGACTGGTTTAGGGATGCTGTGAATGAAATGATTGAGCTGGATTAAGAAATCCGGACTGATCACGGACCGGAAGGTAAAGTGTAACGCGCTTTAGCTAACTTAATATTTCACATTATGAAAGGGGATGGAGCATGGGATTTTTCGGGGATTTGCTCAAGATGTTCACCAAACAGGAGATTGAATTAGTGGAATCCTATAGGGAGGGGGATCAGGTGCATACCTTCGTATTTGCGAATAATCAAAACATAGACTGGACAGCAACAAGGCGCCTCTGTACCGGGAGGAGCTTGATGCTCCAGGCAGTTATGTACAGAGCAAGCAGATTGCTAAGCGGAATATTATCAAAAGCTCGTTTTTCGGATATTAGTATAGCTGTCAGAGGTTAAAGATAAGGAGGGAGAGACGATCATGAAACTGCTGACACTCAATACCCACTCCTGGATGGAAGAGGAGCAGTTGGCCAAGATTACCGGCCTGGCCCGGTACATCAATGCAGAGCAGTTCGATGTTATCGCTTTGCAGGAGGTAAATCAATCCATGAATACTGAGCTGCTGCCGGCAGCTGAACTGGAGCGTTATTATGTGGCAGAAGAGCATACGGTTATTAGGCAAGACAACTATGCCTGTGTTCTGCTCGGACAGCTGGATCAACCCTATTACTGGACCTGGATACCGACCCATACCGGATTCTCCCAATATGATGAGGGACTGGCCATTCTCAGCCGTACTCCGATTGAAGGGGCCTTCGCCGAATATGTATCCCACATGAGGGATTACAGCAACTACCGTACGCGCAAAATCCTTGGTATCCAAACAACTATCGGAGATAAGCTGATTACATTTGTTAACGGACATTTCAACTGGTGGGATGATGAGCAGGAACCGTTCAAGGGGCAATGGGAGCTGACCGAGGACAAGCTGGCGCCTTATATGGGACAGCCTCTTTTCATTATGGGGGATTTCAACAATGTCGCGGAGGTCAGAGGACAGGGATACGACTATATTCTGCGGTATGGCTGGAATGACTTGTATGTGAGTACTCTTCACAAAGATGACGGGGCTACCGTAGTCAAAGCCATTGGCGGGTGGGCAGGGAATAGTGAGCCGCTGCGCATTGATTATATTTTTGCGAATCACCAGGTAGAGGCAGTTAGCGTGAGGGTTGCACTGAACGGCACGAACGGTCCGGTTGTATCCGATCATTATGGTGTTGCTGCAGAAATCTGATTCCGCACAACAAACAAACAGAGGTGCTCCCGCATGCTGCATGCCGGAAGCACCTCTGTTTCGTAACTACTGTCTGACGACCGAGGAGCTGCGCTCGATGAACTTGGTGTCAATCATAAACTTTGTTTTTGGAGCGTCTTGCGGATGGTTGATGTAATCTGCCAGCAGGTCGACGGCCAGCGCAGCCAGCTTTTCTTTGTCCACATGAACGGTAGTCAGCTCCGGGGTGACGATTAAGGACTCGGTAATATTGTCAAAACCGATAATTGAACAATCCTGGGGAACACGGATGCCAAGCTCGGACATGGTCTTCATCGCACTGATAGCAATATAGTCACACTCGCAGAACCAGGCAGTAGGCAGGGGATGACCCTCGCTTAAAAAGGCGCTGAGCTGCTGCTTCAGGGATTCCTGCGAGCTGAGAATGGTCGGAGCCACAGACAGCCGGCAGGCTTCAGTTATCTCATGTTCACTCAAGGCCTTAAGGAACCCCCGCTCACGTTCCTCGAAATTATGAATCCGCACATTGGAGGCGATGTAACCGATCTCAGTATGCCCGTGTTCGATTAAATAGCTGCCCGCCCGGTAAGCGCCCATTACATTATTGATCTGAATGAACTGCAGCGGGAGCATCTCATAACAGGTATCCAGCACGACCAGGTTGGCAACCTTATCCCCAATGGCCGTAATCTGCCCGCGTGTTAAGTTCGTCCCCAGCACAATGACCCCGTCACTGCGGTTATCCTCCGCCAGATTCTGAATCCCCTCGTCAAACGAACCGATATCTATGGTGGAAAAGACCAGCTCATACCCTTTCGCCCGGCAGCGCTCACCGATAAATTGAATCAGCTCCTTGAAAAAAGGCTGCTGATAATAATCCTCTGTCACAATCCCCGAGTTCGTAAACACAAGGAAAAGCAAAGATTTATGCACTTGGGCTGCAGCAGCCGTAACCCGGTTTCTGGGCTTATATCCTGATTCATGCGCAATTTGCAGAATGCGTTCGCGGGTCTCTTCTCCGATCCCCGGCTTGCCGCTGAAGGCAAGAGACACGGCGGCCTTCGACACATTAGCGATTCTGGCGATGTCTTCCATTTTCATTCTCGTTCTTCCTCCATCCAAACAATTGAGATAAACGTTACCTGAATTTTATAGTATTTAGCTTAACTAAGCAAGAATTAAACAATGAAGTTTAGTTTTATTACAGCATTTTAGTGTTAATTAAGCGATAAACAACTAAATTAAACTTAATAATCGCTAAAAATACTGTTGACCCCCTTGTATTCGGGTGCTACACTTTGAAAGTGTAAGGGTATATAATAATTTTCGTTAATTTAGTTAAGTTAATTTAAGTTGGTTTCAGCTAAAAACTGATGAGGAGTCTTTTTGATGAAAAAGCTAAAACTGGGATACGCCCCGACCCGCCGGTTCACGTTCAGTGCAGAGGATGCGTTCAAGTACAAAGTGGAAATCCGCAAGCAGATTGAAAGCTTCGGCATGGATATTGACATTGTTGATCTGGAAGGCTTGAACGAGGAAGGCCTGCTCTATGACGACCACATTAATGCAGAGCAGATTGCCAGACATTTCAAGAAGGAGGAAGTGGATGCAGTCTTTTTCCCGCACTGTAACTTCGGGACGGAAGACACAGTCGCGCGTGTAGCCAAGGAGCTGGGCAAGCCGGCACTGCTCTGGGGACCGCGTGATGAAGCGCCTCTGGCAGACGGCATGCGCCTGCGTGATACGCAGTGCGGTATCTTCGCAACAGGTAAAGTGCTGCGCCGCTTCAATGTACCCTTCACCTATATAACGAACAGCTGGGTAACAGACCCTGTCTTCGAGCGGGGCTTCACGAACTTCGTAGCTGCAGCCAATGTTGTACGCCAGTTCAAGAGTCTGCGCATTCTGCAAATCGGCCCGCGTCCGGCTTCCTTCTGGACCATGATGTGCAATGAGGGAGAGCTGCTGGAGCGCTTCGGCATTGAGATTCATCCGATTACGCTGGTTGACATCCAGCTGCGGACACGGAAGATCGCTTCCGGAAATAGCGCAGAGCTGCTGGAAACGGTCGATTACATCAAAGCGAAGCTTGATTACAGCGAAGTGACTGAGGATGATGTCAAGCGGATTGCCGCACTGAAGGTAGCAATGAAATCCTTCGCCCGCGAAACCGGCAGCAGCGCAATTGCTATCCAGTGCTGGTCTTCCCTGCAGGAGGCAATGTCGATTATGCCTTGTCTGGCGAATGCGATCCTGACCGATGAGCAGATTCCGGTGACCTGTGAAACCGATATTCACGGTGCGATTACTTCCATTATGGTACAGGCGGCAGCCATGAATGAGCAGCCTACCTTCTTCGCTGATATTACGGTCCGGCATCCGGAGAACGACAACGGCGAGCTGCTGTTCCACTGCGGGAATTTCCCGGTATCGATGTCTGTTGAAGACAAGCCTAAGCTGCGCAAGCATTTCCTGTTTGATGACCATGCTCCAGGTACCCATGAGGGCCAGGTAAAGGGCGGCGATATGACGATTGCCCGCTTCGACGGCGACCACGGTGAATATTCCATGTTCCTGGGCAAAGCACGCGGTATTGAAGGCCCGTACACCCGTGGTTCATATGTATGGGTAGAGGTAAACGACTGGCCGCTGTGGGAAGAAAAGCTAGTGAAAGGCCCGTATGTCCATCACTCTGTCGGTATCCATGCCAATGTCATTCCGGCGATTTACGAAGCCTGCAATTATATTCCCGGCCTGACCCCTGATCCGGTTGATCCGACCGAACAGGAAATCCAGCGCTGGCTGCGGGGCTCTGATCTGGCCCGTTCGTCCCGTCCGAATGTTCTTATCTAGAGGATTTTAATTTTAATAACATATTCTTCTTCATTCCATTATTTCTTTCAAGGAGGACAACATGGATATTACGGAACTGAAAATTAAGGCCGCCCAAATCCGGATGGATCTTATGACGATCATTCACCGGGCGAAAACCGGACATACCGGCGGGTCCCTGAGCAACACGGACATTCTGACTGCACTTTATTATGAGATTATGAAGGTTGATCCGGCACAGCCGAAGCTTGCGGACCGTGACCGGTTCGTAGCAAGTAAAGGGCATTCTGTGGAATCGCTGTGGTGTATTCTGGCAGACAAGGGTTTTTTCCCGAAAGAGGAGCTGGAAACATACAGCCAGTTCGGTACACGGCTAATCGGCCATCCGAACAATAAGGTGCCGGGTATTGAGATGAATACCGGTGCACTCGGACACGGGCTGCCGATATCGGTGGGTATGGCACTGGCGGCGAAGCGTGACGGGCGCCCTTACCGCGTGTTCTGCCTGATGGGGGACGGCGAACAAGCCGAAGGCTCCAACTGGGAAGCAGCCATGGCCGGTGCACATTATAAGCTGGATAATCTGACCGGGATCATCGACCGTAACCGGCTGCAGATCAGCGGCTCAACGGAAGAGGTAATGGGTCTGGAGCCGCTGGAGGATAAGTGGGCGGCATTCGGCTGGAATGTCGTTTCGATTGACGGCAACGATATGGAAGCGCTTGTCAATGTATTCCGTGAAGCTCCGGCTGCTCCGGGCAAACCGACACTGGTAATGGCTAATACGGTTAAAGGTAAAGGTGTATCGTTCGCCGAGAATGTTCCGGCATGGCATCATCATGTCCCAAGCGATGAGCAGCTGGCGCTGGCCCATAGTGAACTGACGGCATACATCGGACAATTACAACAGGAAGGGATGGTGGCTGAACAATGAATACAATCCCCAACCGTCAGGTGATCTGTGAGACGCTGCTGGAGCTGGCGAAGGATGACCGCGACATTATGGTGCTGGCCAGTGACTCCCGGGGGTCTGCGGCTATGGCTCCCTTCGCAAACACTTATCCTGAGCAATTCGTAGAGGTCGGTATCGCAGAGCAGAACATTGTCGGGATGTCAGCCGGACTGGCCCACAGCGGCAAAAAGCCGTTCGTCACCTCGCCGGCTTGCTTCCTCAGTATGCGCAGCATAGAGCAAGTGAAGGTGGATGTCGCTTATTCACACACGAATGTGAAGCTGATCGGGATCAGCGGCGGTGTAAGCTATGGCGCACTGGGCATGTCCCATCACTCGGTGCAGGATATTGCGGTGGCCCGGGCCATCCCGGGACTGGCCATTGTTTTGCCGGCTGACCGTCACGAAACAAAGAAGATGACTGAAGCGCTGGTGAACTATGAAGGCGGAGTGTATGTGCGGATCGGCCGTAATGCGGTAGAGGATGTATATGACTCTGCTGATTACCACTTTGAGATCGGCAAAGCAGTCACCTTGAAGCAGGGCAGTGACTTGACGATTATTGCCACCGGGGAAACCGTGCGCGTTGCGCTCGATGCCGCTGAACTGCTGGCTGGTGAAGGTGTATCCTGCCGGGTGCTCAACATGCATACCATTAAGCCGCTCGATGAAGCAGCGATCATTGCGGCTGCCCGGGAGACCGGACGGATTATTACGGTTGAGGAGCACAGCATTTACGGCGGGCTTGGTGCGGCGGTTGCCGAGGTTGTTACCCAGAATGCTCCGGTCCCGATGAAGATCATCGGCATTCCGGATGAACCGGCGATTGCCGGGAAGACCTCTGAGGTGTTCAGCCATTACGGAATTACCGGGGACAATCTCAAAGCGGTTGCGCTGGAACTGACAAAGAAGTAAAGGGCGGAGACTATGGAGCTTGCACATCAATATATCCTGGCAATCGATCAAAGCACCTCTGGAACTAAAGCTTTATTAGTCAATCATCAGGGTGAGATTATTGCCCGCGCCGGCAAGGAGCACCGGCAATATTATCCGCAGCCCGGCTGGGTTGAGCATGATCCGCTGGAGATCTACGGTAATGTAAAAGAAACCGCCCGGCTGGTGCTGGCCCAGGCCGGTGTTGCACCATCTGCGCTCGCTGCGTTAACGATAACGAACCAGAGGGAAACCGCGCTCATGTGGGATAAAGTAACCGGCCTTCCGGTACATCATGCAGTGGTCTGGCAATGCCAGCGGACCGCTGAGACTTGCGCCCGGCTGAAGCAGGAGGGTCATGAATCAGCTGTGCGGGCCGCCACCGGCCTGATGCTGGACCCCTATTTCTCTGCTGCCAAGTTTAAATGGATTCTTGACCATGCTGACGGTGCCGCTCAGCTGCTTAGTGAAGACCGGCTGCTGGCCGGGACGATGGACAGCTGGCTGATCTGGAAGCTGACCGGCGGAGCAAGCCATACTACAGATTACAGCAATGCCAGCCGGACCTCCCTGTATAACATTCATACGCTGGCTTGGGATGAGCAGCTGTCAGCTATTTTCGGTGTACCGCTCTCCATCCTGCCGGAGGTCAGAGCCTCCGATACGGTGTTCGGGTATACGGCAGACCCCGATCTGTTCGCTGAACAGGTGCCGGTCTCCGGGGTAATCGGTGATTCGCAGGGAGCGCTTTACGGACATCTCTGCTTCGATCTGGGATGTGCCAAGGCTACTTACGGTACCGGAACCTCCGTGATGATGAATATCGGCAGCCGGCCTGTCGATGGCGGAGAGGGACTGGTAACGGCCATTGCCTGGGGAGCAGGCGGAACGGTAACCTATGCCCTGGAAGCGGTTATCCGCACGACCGGCGACAGCATCAAGTGGACACGGGACAATCTGGGGCTGTTCTCCAGCTTTGCTGAAATGCAGCAGCTGGTGGACGGTACGGACAATAATGAAGGCGTGTACCTTGTGCCCGCATTCGTCGGATTAGGCGCCCCTTACTGGGAGCCGGATGCCCGGGCAGCGATCCTCGGGATGAACCGCGGCACCGGCAGGGGGCATATCCTCCGCGCAGCGCTGGAGAGCACCGCCTACCAGGTGCGTGACGCCGTTGAATTCATCCAGGAGCGTTCCGGCACCCGGCTGCTTGATCTGCGCACCGACGGGGGCGCCTCTGCCAATCCGTGGCTGATGTCCTTCCAGGCCGATATTCTCGGCCGCCCGGTCAAACGTTCCGGCTGCGCGGAATTATCGGCGATGGGCTCCGTGTATCTCGGCGGACTGGGCACCGGCTTCTGGCCTAATCCGGAAGCGATTCAAGCCGAAGCTTCGCAATACGAGGATTATCTCCCTCATATGGATGAGACTGCCCGGGCGCGGAACTACTCCGGCTGGCAGGAGGCGGTGGAGGCGGTTACGGGCAAGGCGGAGCGGACTAAGCGAGTTGTTACAACCTCGTCTTAAGTAACCAGCCAACTATGCGTTAAACAAAGAAGAGGCCCGCCATTTATGATGGCAGGGTCTCTTTTTGATCTGAAAGAGTGCTGCGAACACGAGAATAAAGGGAAAATTCCCTTTATTCAAACCCAAATCAGGCTGATATGAGCAATATAATAGGATTTTTCCCTCTATTCGAGCCGGAAGGGTGCCGCGAACACGATAATAAAGGGCAAATCCCCTTTATCTCCGCGAACCCCCAGGCCCCGCCTGAAGCGTATTGCGGTACTCCCGGGGAGTGGTTCCGATCTTCTTCTTAAACAGCTGGTGAAAAAACTTCATATCAGTATACCCGACGGTGTCTGCAATCTCCGTTACGCTTAAACGGCTGGCCGTAAGCAGCCGGCAGGCGGCATCCATCCGGCTGCCCTGCACATAGTCAATGAAGCTCATACCGGTCTGCTGCCGGAATAAGCGGCTGAATTGCCGCTCGCTGAGATTGGCTTTGGCGGCGAACTCACCCAGCCTGAGTACGGATGCATAGTTGCCGTCAATGTAGGCAATAGCCTCGTCGACGGTCAGCCATTGCGGTTTATCTGCTGCCGTATCCGCAGGCTGCATCCGGTGCCGGTATAAGCCGGTTAAGACCCGCACAACAAGAGATGCCAATACGGGCAGATAACCTGGAGGCTTAGCCGAGAATTCACGGTACATCTCCCGGAACATCCCGTGGTATTCGCCGGTGGTGTCCTTCACTGCGAACCAGGATAGCTCTTCATGCTCAAAGATCCGGTAAACTTCAGCGAACTGCGGAAATCCGGCCTTAAGATCTGCAAGAAAGTGCACCGGAAACAAGCAATTGTACACGATAAGCGGCCGGTCTTTCTTAAGCGTCATCGGCCGGAACACATGACTTCGCCCAACCGGAATGAAGAACAAGGTTCCATGCTGGACCGGAACAGCTTCACCCCCAATATAATGCACGCCTGAGCCCTCACTGACGTAGGTGATCTCAACAAACTCATGGGAATGCTCTGATAGATCGAATGTCTCGAACGCACGGTTAACAAAGATTGGCACGCCCGGTTCGAAGAATCCCTCTCCAGTCATCGTATATGTGCTGTGTCTGATACTCATAGCTACACTCCCTTTGAATACTCCTCAAAATTCGCCTTTAAGCTCTTAACTAATCTCTCCATAAAACTCTCCATACCCACTCCCGCACCCGGCGTACCACTCTGTGTTTATCGTACGAAATCGCTTGCATAATGTCCAGATCCCCCTATAAAAATGTCAGTATCATCCCCTGAAGGCAAGGAATCCGCCCCTTACAATGAATGTAGCAGCACAATCTCAAAAATCCATAACTAGGAGCGATAATCATGACCCAGTTTGCAGTTACAGATCTCAGTGTAAATTACCGGAGCAATCCCCTTGGCATCGATGACACCTGGCCCCGGATCAGCTGGCGGATCAGCTCGGAGAGCAGAACTTTCGTCCAGACTGCTTATCAAATCCAGGTAGCCCTGTTGCCTGACTTCTCAGCTGAACTTGTCTGGGACAGCGGTCAGGTGGAAACAGAGGATAATATCCATATTGGATACGAGGGGCCCGCCCTGCAGTCCCGTACCTGTTATTATTTCAGAGTCCGTGCCTGGGACATGAAGGGCGAGGTCTCCGCCTGGAGTGAAGCCGGCAGCTGGGAGACAGCCTTCCTCTCAGCCGGAGAATGGCAGGCAAGCTGGATCAGCAGGCCTGCAGATGCAATGCCTGCTGATGCCGCAGAGCCTTGCGATTATCTACGGACAGCATTCACAATACCCGAGGCCGCAGTATCTGCACGGATATATGCGACCTCGCTGGGGCTGTACCGGCTGTATGTTAACGGCGTTCCGGCTGACGATACACTGTTCACACCCGGATGGACCAGCTACAACAAACGTCTGCAATACCAGACTTATGATGTGACGCCGCTGCTTACTTCAGGCAATAATGCCATCGGTGCCTTAATCGGCAACGGATGGTATAAAGGCCCCTTAGCCTGGGAAGGGAAGAAGGACCTTTACGGCAAATCACGGGCACTGCTGCTCCAGCTGCATGTGACACTTGCCGACGGTTCAGAGCAAATCATCGTTTCAGATGAGAGCTGGCGGAGCTCGTCAGGACCGCTGCTGATGTCAGAGCTGTATCACGGTGAAACTTATGATGCCCGGCTTGAACAAGACGGGTGGGCATCAGCCGGGTTTGACGATCAGGCCTGGTGTGCAGCTGTTACCCTGAGTCCGCCGTTGACGGTGCTGGTCGCTCAAGAGAATGAGCCGGTAAGAATAACTGAAACGCTTAAACCGGTAGCGGTCATAACTACACCTAAAGGTGAGACTGTTCTAGATCTGGGGCAAAATATGGTGGGCTGGATGAGATTCAGCGTGCAGGCCGAAGCCGGTAATGTGATTACGCTGGAGCATGCCGAGGTGCTGGACCGCGAGGGGAACTTTTATACAGGCAATCTGCGTTCCGCTAAACAGACGGTTACTTATACCTGCCGTGGCGGCGGAATCGAATCGTATGAGCCGTACTTATCCTTCCAGGGCTTCCGGTATGTGAAAGTGTCGGGAGTGCCGCAGGAGGGCTTGCTGGAGCAATTCACAGGCTGCGTAATCCATACGGATCTGAGACAAACGGGCAGCTTCAGCTGCTCCAATGAACTGATAAACCAGCTTCAGCACAATATCCTGTGGGGACAGAAGGGCAACTTCCTTGATGTTCCAACCGATTGCCCGCAGCGCGACGAGCGCCTGGGCTGGACCGGGGACGCTCAGGTATTCATCCGCACGGCTGCTTATAATATGAATGTTGTGCCGTTTTTCGGGAAGTGGCTGAAGGATCTGGCTGCCGATCAGGAAGCGGATGGACGTGTGCCGCATGTCGTTCCGGATGTCCCGGTTGCCGGCTATGGATCATCTGCCTGGGGGGATGCCGCCGTCATCTGTCCGTGGACACTGTATCAATGTTATGGGGACATTCGTGTCCTGGAGACTCAATACCCGAGCATGTGTGCCTGGGTGGAATATATCCGGGCGCAGGGCGATAACGAGCATCTATGGAATACAGGCTTCCATTTCGGGGATTGGCTGGGCCTGGATGCCAAGGAGAACAGCTATATCGGAGCCACACCTAAAGATCTGATCGCTTCAGCCTTCTATGCTTACTCTACTGAACTAGTGGCCCGGACGGCCAAACTGCTTGGCCGGACCACAGATGCGGCAACCTACACGGCACTGCATTCGCAGATTGTCACGGCCTTCCGTACAGAATTCGTCACGCCGGCCGGCCGGGTGGCCTCTCCGACACAGACCGCCTATGTGCTTGCCTTGATGTTTGATCTGCTGGAAGAAGAGGACCGTCCGCGGACAGCCGGAATGTTAGCTGAGCATATCCGGGAGAACGGCATTCATCTGACGACAGGTTTTGTCGGAACGCCATACCTGTGCCTGGTGCTTACAAGGTTCGGTTACACCGATCTCGCTTATCAGCTGGTCTTGCAGAAGGAGTACCCGTCCTGGCTGTACTCCGTTATTCAAGGGGCTACCACCATCTGGGAGCATTGGGACGGCATCAAGCAGGACGGCTCCTTCTGGAGCGATGATATGAACTCCTATAATCATTATGCCTACGGGGCGATCGGAGACTGGCTGTACCGCCATGCGGCTGGTATCGAGCTGCTGGAGCCGGGCTACAAAAAAATCCGCATCGAGCCGCAGATCAGCAAGCATCTGACCTGGGTTGAGGCTTCTTATGATTCGGTTTACGGCACGATCCGTTCCGCATGGAAGACAGGAGCAGATCATACCGCGGAGCTGAAGGTTGAAGTCCCGGCCAACACAGCCGCCGAGATTATCATCCCGGCCAGCCGGCAGGACGGTATTCGGGAGAGTGGCGTACCGCTTGCTGACGCGGCAGGTGTAACCGCGATTGTGCCTGCCCGCCAGGGCTATAAGCTGAACGTCGGGTCGGGCAGCTATCTTTTCACCTTTCCAATGAATCAGTTGAATCAGGAAGCGTAACCGCTCCGCAGCTAACACAAACAACCGCCCCGGGAGGCGGTTGTTTGCTGTCTCACGGCGCCTGTACAGCCAGCAAATGCGCCACCGCCAAACGGTGTCGCCGCAGCAGTTCATCACGCACACGCACCGGTTCGACGACCGTCACATCCGCACCGAAGGACATCAGGAAAGAGTACAGCCGTTCACCTTCCCCTGCATGAATGAACACACGCAGCCGCCCGTCCTGCTCATGCTGAATCAGCAGCGGATCAATGAAATCCTGTACCCTGTAGGCCATAGAGCCGGAGAACAGCAGATCGATCCGGATCTGATCCGCAGGAGTCTGTTCCATATCTTCTATGCCTATGCCGGAAACAGCAGCATCAGCAGCATACCCGCCGTGAACGAAGCGCAGCTCGGTGATCCGGCTGATTTTGAACGTGTCCATGCTTCCGTGTCCCTGTTCATTCTGCTTCAGGCCTCTGAAGTACCAGGTGTTGTTCTTAAATACAAGCTTGACCGGCTGCGCCGTTTCTATGCTTGCCTTCCCGTTAGAATCTACATAATGAAATGAAACGGGGTGACGCGCAAAGATAGCCTGCTTCACCAGGTTAAACAGCTCCTTGTCAGGAATACTACCTGTGGGAGAGTGTTCGAATTCGATCCAGTCCAGCTTATGGCCGAATAATGTAGTCAGTCTGGACAGCATATGGGCGCTGTTGAGGTGGGGAATGGAGCTTACGCTGTACAGGCCGAGCAGAATTTCATTCTGTTCATCCTCACTGAGCAGCGACTTGTCCATGACATAGTTGTCCATGAGATGGATGCCGCCGTATTTGCCGGTTGTCGTGTACACGGGAATACCAGCCGCGCTAAGGCGGTCAAGATCCCGGTAGACGGTACGCACAGAAATTTCGAACAGGCGTGCCAGCTCCGGAGCGGTTGTTTTCTTTTTGTCGAGCAGCAGCAGCAGCATTCTGAATAATCGGTTATATTCCATGCCAAGATTATACCATGACAAACTCTGTCAGGGTATGGGTGATACACTAGTCCTGTGAGCTTAACAATTCGAGGAGGTTAGATGCATGAAGATGAGAGAAGGATTCTTTTGGGGCGGGGCTACGGCAGCCAATCAGTTTGAAGGCGGATGGAACCAGGGCGGTAAAGGGCCAAGCACCTCTGATATGATGACAGGGGGAACCCATACGACACCGCGCCGTATCACACCGGTTCTGGAAGAAGGCACGTATTACCCGAGCCATGAGGCGGTTGATTTCTACGGGCATTACCAGGAAGACATCGCGATGATGGCGGAGATGGGCTTCAAAATGTTCCGCATGTCGATCAACTGGTCGCGTATCTATCCGAACGGTTATGACCTGGAACCTAATGAGGAAGGCTTGAAATTCTATGATAAGGTGTTTGCCGAGCTGCGCAAGCATCATATCGAGCCGCTGGTGACGATCTCCCACTACGAAACGCCATTCGGTCTTACAGAGAAGTACAACGGCTGGGCTTCCCGTGAAGTGATTGATTGTTATGTGCGCTACTGTGACACGATCTTCAACCGTTACAAGGATGTGGTCAAATACTGGCTGACTTTCAACGAAATCAACTGTCTGACCATGCCGCTCGGCGCTTATATGGCTGCAGGTGTCCTGTTTGACGGCAAAACCTCGCTGACCGATGGCGTGGACAACCCCCAGACCCGGTTCCAGGCATTGCACCACCAGTTCGTGGCCAGTGCCAAGGCAGTGAAGCTGGGCCATCAGATCAATCCGGATTTCCAGATCGGCTGTATGATCGCCTTCATGACTACGTATCCTAATACCTGCAACCCGGATGACATTGTACTTGCGCAAAAGAAAGACCAGATTTCCAACATGATCTGCGGCGACGTTCAGGTTCGCGGAGCTTACCCTGGTTTCGCCAAACGCTTCTTCTCCGAGCAGGGCATCAAGCTTGAGCAGCACCCGGACGATGAGCAGATCCTGAAAGAGGGCTGTGTTGATTTCTATTCCTTCAGCTATTACATGTCACTGGTAGAAAGTGCTGATCCTGCTGTGGAAAAGGTCGGCGGCAACCTGCTTGGCGGTGTAAAAAATCCTTATCTGCAGGCGTCCGACTGGGGCTGGCAGATTGACCCGCAGGGTCTGAGATATACGCTGAACCATCTGTACGACCGTTACCAGATTCCGCTGATGGTCGTAGAGAACGGTCTTGGTGCAGTTGATGTCGTGGAAGAGGACGGTTCCATTAACGATGATTACCGCATCAATTACCTGCGTGACCATATCATACAGATGAAAGAAGCTGTGGCGGACGGTGTGGATCTGATTGCCTATACCATGTGGGGCTGTATTGACCTTGTCAGTGCCTCCACCGGGGAGATGAAGAAGCGTTACGGCTTCATTCATGTCAACAAGGACAATGAAGGTAACGGTGACCTGAGCAGAACACCGAAGAAGAGCTTCTACTGGTACAAAAACGTAATTGAGACTAACGGCGAACAGCTGTAAATTTGGCGGCAAGTCCTGCCCGGTTATTGCGACCGGCAGGGCTTATTTTTGTGATTTGAGTAAGATAAAAGTACGATTTTAAGATAGGATTAGGCAAGGATTTAAGATGAATGGGATAACGGTCAGCCCGGCACTTGCAGCATAATAAGATAACGTTCTGCGAGAAATATTCATCGCCTAAGAGGAGGAATTAAGTTGGAATATGTAACACTCAATAACGGGGTACGGATGCCGATTCTCGGCTACGGCGTGTACCAGATACCGGATCAGGAAGAATGCGAGCGCTGCGTGCTGGACGCAATTGAAACCGGCTACCGCTCGATTGATACAGCACAGGCTTACCGGAACGAGGAAGCTGTCGGCCGGGCAATCAAGCGCAGCGGCGTGCCGAGGGAAGAATTCTTCATTACGACTAAGGTATGGATCTCGAATGCCGGCTATGAGCAGGCGAAGGCCTCCATTCAGGAGTCTTTGCGCAAGCTGCAGCTGGATTATCTGGATTTGCTGCTGATTCATCAGCCGTTTGGGGACTATTACGGAACATACCGGGCGATGGAGGAACTGTATGAGGCTGGCATACTTAAGGCAATCGGTGTCAGCAATTTCTATCCGGACCGCTATATCGACCTTGTACAGTTCAATAAAGTGGTTCCGGCCGTGAACCAGGTGGAGACCCATGTCTTCAACCAGCAGCACCAGGCGCAGGAAATTATGCAGAAATACAATACGCAGATTGAATCCTGGGGCCCGTTTGCGGAAGGGCGGAAGGATTTGTTCGCTAACCCAACATTACAGGAGATCGGCAGCCGGTATAATAAGACAACTGCCCAGGTCGCGCTCCGTTTCCTGATTCAGCGGGGTGTGGTTGTGATTCCGAAGACAGTCAGCAAAGACCGGATGGAGATTAACTTTAATGTGTTTGATTTCGTGCTGAGCGCAGCCGATATGGAGCAGATCACAGCGCTGGATACCGGAGAAAGTGTGTTCTTCTCCCACTATGACCCGCAGACTGTAGAAGCTTTAACCGGTTACGGTAAGCAAGGTTTGTAGATCCGGCAAGCGGAAAACCATGCCCGGCAGCAGGAAGCCCCCGTGCCCTCGTGGAATCAGGGGCTTCCTGCCTCTTCAGCTTGTATACTTGAAATAAGTTTTCATAGCTTCTGCAATGAACTGAGATGCACCATCGCCATATTTCTTGTCGGTTGCTTCGATGAAGGCCGGCTCTGACAAATAATTCCCGATCATATAGCCCCAATAGTTGTCCGGCATTTCGATTTTCAGAAGCTGATGGTTTTCCGTACTCAAGCGGACAATATCCCCCACAATTCTTTGAATTTCCTCTGCTGACGGATCTTTGCTTAAGTCAGAGGTAAGGACCTGTTGAAGTTCATTTCCTTTACGGAGCTGCTCTTCCAAATATACTTTCTTGAACTGATCGTACTGCTCCATGATAGTTGGCAGATTTCCGAGATTGTTCTTTGCGTAATCAGTAAATTTCTCCAGGCTCCCGAACTCTTGTATCGCATTTTTGGCAATCGTCCACTCCCTCGATCTGAGATCCTCCACCAGCTCATTAAATTGATCCACACTGCCGAAATACTTCGTTATTTCATGCTCATGCTCCCGTTTAAATTCAACCAATGCCTGAAAATACAGACTCATATCAAATTCTTCAAAACTCATGGTCTTATCTCCTTGTATGGTTTGATTGACAAGCTCTATTAAACCATTCAGCCTATCCCGTTTCAGTATCAACAGTTTTCTATGCTGATTCAGTGCTTGTATTTTGTCATAATACGGACCTGTCATGATTTCCTTAACCGCTTTTAATGGGAAATCAAGCTCTTTAAAAAACAGGATCTGCTGCAGGGCTTCCAGAGCCTCATCGTCATAAAGCCTGTAACCCGCGTCAGTAATTTCACTTGGTTTCAACAGTCCGATTTCATCGTAATAATGCAGTGTGCGCACACTGATTCTGGTCAAATCGGAAACTTGCTTTACCGTTCTCATGGCTGAACCTCCGTTTCTGTTTTTTTCCTCTGCCGGCAGTGGCTTTTGTCATTATCCAATGTTAGTTTTACACTATGACGTCCCGTTAGAGTCAATACTTTTTTAAACGACTACAGGTTCAAATAGTTTCCAGCGGAAAGATACAATGATTTTATTACGTACAATTTCGAATCTGGTAGGCAAATATGCCGGGCTTAACGCGTACCCAGCCGCAGAATATCGTTGCATTTACAACAAAATTCAGATATAGTACCTTCAAGTGCTTTATAGAGAGTGCAACAATAAAACCAAAGGAGAACCTTATGCAGCAAATCCTCCGGGAAATCGGCATGATTGCCAGAGCATTAGATTCCATCAGCAATATCGAATTCAAAGAATATGACCTGACCAAAGGACAATACCTGTACCTTGTGCGGATTTGCGAGCATCCGGGGATTATTCAGGAGAAAGTGGCCGAGATGCTCAAGGTTGACCGGACCACGGCGGCCCGTGCGGTGCAGAAGCTGGAGACGAGCGGATTTATAGTCAAGAAAGATGACGCGCTGAACAAAAAAATCAAGAAGCTTTTCCCGACAGAGAAGGGGGAGCAGGTCTATCCTTTTCTCAGAAGAGAACATGAACATACCGACGCTGTTGCGCTGACCGGCTTCTCCGCTGAAGAGACAGAAACCCTGTCCCGGCTGCTGCAGAAGATGCGGGCTAACGTCGAGAAGGACTGGGAATACGTGAAAAAAGGCAATTTGCGAAACTATTGATTCTACTAAGGAGCTGCAGCATTCATGAGCATACACATTAGAGCTTGTACACCGGAGGATTTGCTTGAGCTTCAAGCAGTCAGCATTGAGACATTTAGCGAGACCTTTAAGGAGCAAAATACACCGGAGAATATGAAGGCTTATATGGATAAGGCCTTTAATCTGCCCCAGCTGCAGCAGGAGCTGGCCAATCCTGAATCTCAATTCATGTTCGTTGAGCTTGATCAGGAAGTGGCCGGTTATGCCAAGGTCAATATTAATGGTGCCCAATCTGAATCCATGGGGGATGACACGCTTGAGCTGGAGCGGATCTATATCCGGCGTAAATTTCAGAAGCACGGGCTTGGCAGAATACTGCTGAGTAAAGCTGTGGAGTTCGCAAACGGACAGAATAAGCAGAAGTTATGGCTTGGCGTCTGGGAGCATAATGTAAACGCCTGCGCTTTTTATGAGCGGATGGGGTTCGTGCAGACTGGTGCCCACTCCTTCGTTATGGGGGATGACGAGCAGACGGATTATATCATGACCAAAGTACTCTAAACTAAATGAAAGATTAATATAGTATACGCTTACAATATATTGTAAAATACAGGGTAAAGTGCGATTACGAAACAAGGATGGGAATAACATGCGGATCAAATTCAGCATTTTTCAGAAAATGCTAGTATTGCTGCTGATTCTGCTGACGCCGGTCGTGGCGCTGTACTATTATTCTACATCCAAGAGCATTAGTGTCATCCAGGACGAGCTGATCAAGGCAAGCCTGAACCGGATGGAGCTGTTCGTGGCACAGATGGACGCCAGTATTGAGAAATTCGATCTGGCCTCCGCCCCGATGCTTGTAGATACAAGCGTGCTGGAATACCTGTATAACCTCGAAATGAGCGACTATGCTCTAATGAAGTCAAGAATGCTGATCCAGGAAAAGCTGTCCCTGGCCAGCGCATCGGGCAACTGGCGCAACGATGTGACAGTCTATTTCCCGCAGGCACATGACAGCATCTCTTCATCCCCCTCTTATGAGTATGATCCGCAGGAATTCGAGCGCCGCTTCTCCCTTAGCTGGAGCTATAGCGAAGACCTTGAGATCGGCTCCGGCTTCACCCGCACCTATGTTACCACCGGCTACAAACCGGCCCGTTCTGAGGATCTGGATGTTGCTGTCCGGGTTAACCTCTACAAATGGAGCTTCGAGAATCTGCTCGACACCTACAAATCCGGCCATTCGGACAACCCGTTCTTCTACAAAAAAGGCCGGCCCTTCATTGCCAGCCGCTCTGCGGGGGGACCGGCAGTGGATGAAGTAATCAGAGACCTGGGCGAACGGGTCAGCGGCCGGGATTCCGGCTACCTGATCCATTCGTACAGCGGAAGATCATACCTGATTACCTACTATTACTCCAGTCTCCTGGAGTGGCATCTGGTCGATTCTGTACCGCTTGACCAGATCATCGGGCCGATCAGGCAGCAAAGGTTATTATTCGGTGCATCCTCGGTCATTCTGCTTTTAACCGGGATCACCGCCGCCTCTGCCTTGTACTGGAACGTACACCGGCCGATCTTCCAGCTGGTACGCGCCGTGCAGCGGATCAAGAGCGGCGACTACGCATACCGGCTGCCGAAGAAATCAAGTAATGAATTCACCTTCCTTATGCAGAATTTCAACGAGATGGCAACACAGATCCAGGATCTGATCGAGAATGTCCTGCAATCCCGCATTCTGGCAAGGGATGCTACCCTGAAGCAGCTGCAGGCGCAGATCCACCCTCATTTTCTCTACAATTGCCTGGGCTACATCATTAATATGACCAAGATGGGGCACAAGAAGGCCGTTATGGATATGGCCTATCATCTGGCTGATTATTACCGCTATACGACCCGTATGGATAATCAGGGCGTCAGTATGGATGAGGAGCTGGCTTTTGTAAGCGTTCACCTGGAAATTCTCCGGCTGCGCAACGACACGCTGAGCTATAGCATCGAGCTCCCGGAAGGATTATCGGGGCTGCGGATTCCGCGGCTGCTGGTCCAGCCGATGGTAGAGAATGCAATTGTGCACGGGCTTGAGAATGTTGATTATCCGGGCAGAGTGGAGATCAGTGTCTCAGTGAAGGAAGGCCTGCTTCAGCTTCAGGTGGCTGATAACGGCAAAGGCCTCAGCGATGAGCAGATCAGCCGTCTGCACGCCGAGCTGCTTATCCCGGCAGGTGAATATGCCGGCTGCGGTCTCTGGAATGTGTACCAGCGGCTGCAGGGCAACTTCGGGCCGGATGCCCAAATTATCATCAGCCGCTCCACGCTGGGCGGGTTAAGTGTACAGCTGCTCTGGAGAATAGGAACGGTAGAAGAAACGGAGGAGGGATAGCCATGCTTCACCTGCTTGTGGTGGATGACGAGAAGCATTATGCAGACAGTCTCGCGGAGACGGTTCCCTGGGGGACGCTGGGCATATCCCATGTTCTCAAAGCTTATAGTGCAAGTGAGGCGCTTGCCTTGATCCAGTCTTCACCCGTCGACATTCTGATGACCGACATCCGGATGCCGCGCATGAACGGGCTGGAGCTGATCGAGCAGGCGAGAGAGCTCATTCCGGGACTTAAATGCCTGCTGCTCACGGGTTACGCAGACTTTGATTATGCCCGCAAGGCTATTGAGCTGCAGGCATTGCACTACCTGATCAAGCCGGCCAAGGATGAGCAGCTGCTTGATGCCATGGGCCGGATCGTGAGGCAGCTGGAGCAGGAGCGCTCCATGGAGCAGGGCTTCCGGATCTACCGGGATAATAGTACAGAGCTGAAAGCGGGTCTGCTGCTTAAGGTACTAAGCGGGAAGCTGAACGGTGAAGCTCTCGCCGGAAAGCTGAAGCTGTTCGATCTTCCCATTCCTGTACCCGGCTCTGTCCTGCTCTGTCTGATCAGTCTTGGCCCGCCGTTCTGCAGCCAGGATCTCTATTCGCAGTTCCTGATCCGGTTCGCAGTGACGAATATGCTGGAAGAGCTGCTGATGGAGCGTTATGACTGCTGGCCTGCGGCAGATGAGGAGGGAAACCTGCTGGTGCTGGTGTACGACCTGTCCGGTGCGCCGCCGGCGGCGGATTGGGTACATGAGCGGATGGGCCTGCTGTGCCAGGAGGTCCAGAATCTTCTGAAGGGTGAGATATCTGCAAGCGAAGCGGAATGTCACTTTCCGGAAGGGCTGCAGGCCGGATATATGAAGGCCAAATCACGGCTCGGAACGGGAGGCTTCCATTCCGGGCAGCTGCTGGAGGGCAGCGCCGAGGAGCAGCAGCTCATGCGCAAGCTGTACGAAGCGCCGCTGCTGACCCATCTGCTGGAGACAGAGCAGTGGGCGGCGGCGGAAGCCAAGATCCGCGCATTCGTCTCGCCGCTGCTGCATACCGGCTCGCCCGATCTGATGCGCGATGTCTTTCTCTTTCTGTCGAACAGCTTCCAGTATATTGCGAACCGCAGCGGCAGAACACTGGCTCAGGTGCTTACCCCCGGCCAGTCTGCGTTCATGAAGGGCAAAGCTATGCTGCACGCATCTCAGCTGGAGAGCTGGGGGCTGGATGCTCTGGCTACGCTCCGCGGCCAGCTGGGAGAAGTGACGGAGGACCATAATCAGGCCATTGTCCGCAGGACACAGGAGTATATCCGCAAGGAGCCGGGCAAGGATTTGTCGCTTACGATGCTGGCCAGGCTGGTCTTCATCCATCCCAACCATCTATCCAAGCTCTTCAAGCAATTTACGAACTCCACAGTATCCCAGTATATCTATGAACAGCGGATGCTCAAGGCCTGCGATCTGCTCAAAGCCACTAATGATAAAATCTACTGTATTGGCGAAAGTATCGGTTATCCCAATACGAACTGGTTTATCCGGAAATTCCGCGACTTGTATCAGATGACGCCGCAGGAATACAGGGACAGAACCCGGGCAGGAATGGAGTGAGCGCACGGATGATCAGGAAAAGAAGCGGGGCATTGCTGCTGCTGGCAGCTCTGGCAGGCTGCAGGGACAGCGGCGGAACAGCGGCGGCGGACAATCCGGGTAGCGGTGACGTGAAGCCGTTATGGGATTTCAAATATGATCCGCCGATTACAATTACAACGGCGATTGTGGATGAGAACCGGCCGAACGCCTTCAAGCCGGGTGAGAGTCTGACAGACAACGTGCATACCCGCTGGATGGAGGAGAACCTGGGGATCATCACGAAATTTGACTGGATTGTCAGCAAGTTCGATGATTACGACACCAAAATCCGGCTCGCGCTCGCGGTGAACGGGAAGCTGCCGGATACCTTCTATGCTGAAGGGGATATCCTGAAGAACCTGCTCAAGGCAGGCCGGCTGCTGCCGTTGGATGAGGCGATTGAGAAATACGCCCACCCGAAGCTCAAGGAAGCGATTAAGAAATATGCTTATTCCATGGCTGAGGTGACTATTGACGGCAAGAGCTATGGCCTTCCCCGTTTCGTCGCAGGTGATGAAGGGACGGTAATGTGGATCCGCAAGGATTGGCTGGAGAAGCTGTCGCTGGACCCGCCAGCAACGATCGGTGAGCTGGAGAATGTACTGAAGGCTTTCTCCGAGCAGGATCCCAATGGAAATGGCATAGATGATGAAACCGGGCTGGCCGTTCCGCTGAAGGAGGGTCCGTGGAGCTGGATGGGGCAGACAGATGCAATCGCAGGTGCCTTCTCGACCCAGATGCTCTGCACATCAGATATTAAGCTGTTCTGGAATGATGACGGGAGCGGCAAGCTGGTCTATGGCGCTGTACATCCGGATGCCCGCAAATATCTGGAGATCATGGCCTCCTGGATGGCAAAAGGCTATATAGACCGGGATGCCGGCATCCAGGATTCCAGTAAAGCCGCCGAGCTGGCCGTTAAAGGAACGGCCGGTGTAATGTTCGGCCCGTTCTGGATGGGGGCCTGGCCGCTGGGCGATACGGTTAAGAACGCCCCGGGAGCCGAGTGGCAGGCATACCCGCTTCCAGCAGGGCCGGACGGGCTGAAGGGGAAGGCGCAGAAGGCGCTCCACGGGATCTATACCGTGTTCAGCAAGGATTTCACGAATATAGAAGCCTGGTTCGCTTATTATAACAAGCTGCTTGCCAAAAATTTCGGCCCGCAGGATCCTTACTTCGACCCGCGGTTCGCTACAGGATATCACGAAGGCTACGATTATGTAATCAGGGACGGGAAGATCATTACCGTTAATTTCGCAGCGGAAGGAGTGCCGAGAGACCAATGGCCGCTTGCAGACGGATCGTCCATAGATATGCGCTGGATGCTCTATCCGCTGACAGGCGGCGCACTGGTGCTGCCCTATATGAGCTCTGAGGCCATCCGGAAGCTGTCGGAGCAATCGGGTACTGAAGTGAGCACGCCGATTGAACAGAGCATCAAAGGTCTCAATTCAGCACAGCTGGCCGCAGCCAGACTTGCCGTTTCCGAGCAGGAGCTGGAAATCCCGAACCGCTATCACGGACCATTAACCGACGGGATGGAGAAGAACGGGGTCTTCCTGCAGAAGCTCGCCACAGAAAGTTATATCAGTATTATATACGGCGAGAAGCCGCTATCTTATTTTGATCAGTTCGTGGACCTCTTCTATAAGAATGGCGGCGATGTCATCACGGATGAAGTGAATGAGTGGTACCAGGAGAACAAGCCATGACCGAATGGCTTGTTTTCTTCTATATTCGCTCATTTCTTCTATTTAACTACATCCTGGGCGCGATTTAGAATAGATATATGGAAAACGTTTTCAAATCTATCAAGCAGGAGGAGAGCGAATTGAGGAAAAAAGTAAGTTTGTTTTTGGCGGTTACCTTATTTGCGACTATTCTTTTTTCGGTTCCGGCAAAGACAGAGGCTGCAGTAAGCGAAGCGCCCGCCGGGTGGAGAGACTTAGTGGACTACCGTATCTTCAGTACAATTTCGGACGGCTGGGCCGGTGACAGCGGATTTGGGCTGGAGACGGTGGACAGCAAGCTGCCGATTGACAATGCTGCGGTTTATAATGGATTGCCTTCGCTGCTGCTCAATACGAAGACACCTTCCAGCCCGTCCTGGTACAACGCCCTGATTACGGTTGCCGGATGGAAAGCGTATGACTTCACCTCGTATTATCCCAATGGATACCTTGAGTTCAATATCAAGGGGAACGCGGGCGGAGAGACCTTCCTGCTGGGCTTCAAGGACAGAGTCTTCGAACGGGCTGCCGGCAATGAAATCACTACAACCGTCAACATTAACAGCTATACCAGCATCACTACAGCCTGGAAGCATGTGAAGATCCCGCTGAAGGATTTGATGCAGGTCTCGCAAGGCATCAACATTTCCTCCATCGATGCCTTATCTCTTAAGAATAACGGCTTTCAGCCGCTAAAGGTCTGGCTTAATGACATCAGGGTTACCTCTCCGGATAAGGAGAAGGAGTACGCACCTATCAAGGTTAATCAGCTGGGTTATCCCGCAGACGGGGTGAAGCAGGCGCTCGTCACCGGCTTTGAGGATGTTCTCACTGCTGATGCGGGTACCCCGTTCAAGGTCATTAACACGGCAACGAATACCGCTGCTTTCACCGGAGCGCTTGTGCTCACCAGCAATTATGATGCCATCGACAGCGGGGAGCGGATCTTCACCGCCGATTTTACCGGCTTAACCGCTCCGGGACAATACTATGTTGCAGTGCAGGGTCTGCAGAATTCACCCAAATTCACGATCGGGGATGCCGGCAGCCTGTATGAACCTTTTCTGAATGACGTAACGCGGTATTTCTATTACCAGAGAACCGGGATCAATATTACCAGCCCGTACACCCAGAATTATCAAAGAACCGATTTCACCCCGGATACCTCAGTGCCGTTAATGTCCAACCCTTCAATCCGCAAAGATGTATCCAAAGGCTGGTATGATGCAGGCGATAAAGGCAAGTACGTCAATGCCGGCGCCAAAGCCTTATCCGATCTCTTCTGGGCCTATGAACTTATGCCGGAGAAATTCACTGACAGCCAGTTCAATATTCCGGAGAGCGGGAACGGTATTCCGGATATTCTGGACGAATCACGCTGGGAACTGGAATGGATGCTCAAGATGCAGGATGAGGCTACGGGAGGCTTCTATGCGCGTGTAACCTTCCAGGATGATGACAATATGGTTGACAGACAGATTATTGATAAGGATACGGTTAGCTCCCGGACAGGGATTAAGACAACCGCCGATACGGCTACAGCAGCCGGTGTGCTTGCACATGCTTACCTGATCTATCAGAATATCGATCCGGCATTTGCACAGAGCTGCCTGGATGCAGCTGAAGCGGCATGGGGATATCTGGAGGCGCATCCGGAGAATATCCGTACACCTAACACAGGCAGATGGCCTTACGATGTAACAGATGATGCTTCGAACCGTCTGTGGGCGGCAGGCTCCCTGTACCGTTCAACAGGTGCAGCTGAGTACAATAATTATTTCCTGGCCCATTATGCGGATATGGCCATCTTCTTCGAGGATGCGCTGGATTTCGCCAGCGGCTGGGCGAACACCTGGAACACAGGCTTCTTCAGCTATCTGAAAGCTGCTGCTCCGGATTCCGCCGTTGTCAGCTGGTATACCGACAAATTCCAGCAATGGTTCAATGACAAAGTAAGCAGATACAACGACAGCGCCTGGAAAAGCGTGATTAAAGACGGTAACTACTACTGGGGGATCACCATGCAGGTGGCGGACACTCCGATGGAAATGATTATCGGCACGAAGCTGCTGGGAACCTTCGAGAGCAACCGCGCAGTCATTGATGAGGTTACTTACAGCCAGCTGGACTGGATTCTCGGCCAGAACCCGGTAGGTGTATCCTTCGTCTCAGGGTATGGCGACAACAGTGTGAAGTATCCGTTCAGCATCATGTTCCGCACAGATAATCTGCCTGGAGTGCCTAAGGGTTATCTGGTTGGTGGACCCAACAGATACTCCAATGATATCACTGTAGGGAACCAGATCTCCCGGTTCGCCGGCAAGAACTATACCGACAACTTCCAGGAATGGACAACGAATGAGCATACCGTGTACTGGAATTCAGGGCTCGTATTCGTAGCTGCTTATGCAACAGGAACCAGCACCACCAGCAACTCATCCATCAGTCCCGTTACAGCCGCGTTTGATAAGAAACCGGCTAATCAGTCCGATATTCCGGTAAACCTGACGCTGAACGGCAATACGCTTACCGGAATCAGGAACGGCACAGCGTCTTTGATTGAGGGAACGGATTATACGGTTTCCAATAACACAGTCACGCTGCTTAAAGGTTATCTTGCCGGGCAGCAGACAGGGACGGTCCATCTCACCTTTGAGTTTAGTGCCGGAGCGTCAGCACAGCTGTCCGTTATAGTGACAGACTCTTCAGTTGCCAATTCGGCAATCAGTCCGGTAACCGCCAGCTTTGACAAGAAAACCGCCAGCCAGGCTGACATTCCTGTAGCCCTGACACTGAACGGCAATACGCTCACCGGCATTAAGAACGGCTCAGTGTCCCTGGTGCAAGGCACAGATTACACTATTTCAGGGGCAGCAGTGACCCTCCAGAAAGCTTATCTGGCAGCCCAGCCGGTCGGAACAACTACATTAACGTTCAACTTCAGTGCAGGGGCAAGTGCTGCTCTTACAGTTACTGTGGTGAATACAACCTCAGGCGGAACCGGGTCCATCAAGGTTCAGCAGTATAACTCCACGGCAACAGGGAATACACTGAGTCCGCGGATCAAGCTGGTGAATACCGGAACTTCGGCGATTAACCTGGCTGACGTGAAGCTGCATTATTACTACAGCATTGACGGGGAGAAGGATCAGAGCTACTGGTGTGACTGGTCAACTGTCGGCAGCGCTAACGTGACAGGCACCTTCATTAAGCCAGCCGCTCCGGTGAGCGGAGCCGACACCCTATTCGAGCTGGGATTTACCAGTGGAGCCGGAAGTCTGGCTGCAGGTGCAAGCATTGAAATCCAGATCCGCATCAGCAAAAATGACTGGTCTAACTACTCGCAGGCCGATGATTATTCCTTCGTCCCGGCAGGAACCTCCTATGCGGACTGGAGCAAAACAACCGCTTATATCGCAGGCACACTTCAGTGGGGAATTGAACCTTAAACAATAGCTTGAACATTATATCCGTAAAATAATGGAACTGTGCCCCCCTCTATTCCTGAAGCCTCACGGCGGGATAGGGGGGAGCATTGAAAGGAATGAAACAACTCTATTGAAAGCTATGCCGCTTCCAGTGAACCAGAAGTCCGTACGGACGGGACGCAAATTATCCGTCACGAGAAATCTCCGGACGTACTGGATGTTTTATGTGATGATGCTGCCGGGAATTATTCTGCTTCTGATTAATAACTATATCCCTATGTTCGGGATCGTAATTGCATTCAAGACAATCAATTATCAGGACGGAATTCTGGGAAGTCCCTGGGCGGGACTGAAGAACTTCGAATATCTGTTTGCTTCCAAAGATTCATATATCATCATCCGTAATACACTGCTCTATAATTCCCTGTTCATTGTATTGAACCTGGGGCTTCCGCTGGCCTTTGCGCTGATGCTTAACGAGATGAAGAACCGTTTCCTCTCGAAGCTGCATCAGACAATAATGTTCCTGCCGTATTTTCTCTCGATGATCGTGATCTCTTATCTGGTCTACGGATTCATGAGCGATGAGCGCGGCTACTTCAATGGTACGCTGCTGCCGGCGATGGGGCTTGAGCCAGTGCGCTGGTATTTCACGAAGGAAGTGTGGCCGGTCATTCTGCCGATCATTAATACATGGAAGAACATGGGCTACTACACAGTTGTATATATGGCGGCTATTATCGGCATCGATGAAGAGTTCTATGAAGCGGCAACTATCGACGGAGCGAACAAATGGCAGCAGATGAAAAAGATCACGATTCCGTTAATTCTGCCGGTTATTACGATTATGACGCTATTGCAGATCGGTAAGATCTTCAATGCTGATTTCGGCCTCTTCTTTCAGGTACCGCGTGAATCGGGAGCCCTATTCCCTGTGACGAATGTTATCGATACCTATGTCTACCGCACCTTCCTGACGGTCGGGGATATCGGACTTTCGTCAGCGGCAGGCCTGTTCCAGTCGGTCGTCGGTTTCATGCTCGTCTTCCTGTCCAACTGGGTCGTCCGCCGCATCAATCCCGAGAACGCGCTGTTCTAAGAGAGGATTTCCTATGGCCAATACTAAAAGTGAATTTATGACCAGTACCAATTCCAAGAATCAGCTGTCCGGGACAGCATCGCTCCTGATTAATATTTTCTTCGTAATCTATTCAGCGCTCTGCATCGTGCCGCTGCTGCTGATTATTTCCGTCTCGCTCTCCGATGAGCAGTCGGTAATGACACACGGGTACCGTTTCCTCCCGGAAAACTTCAATCTGGCGGCGTACCGGTTCCTGATAAAAGATATTGACCAGATCGTTCATTCCTATGGGATATCTATCACTGTAACGGTGGTTGGTACGCTCCTCAGTGTCATGGCAATCGCATTATACGCTTATCCCATTTCGCGGAATAACTTCCCGCAGGCCAAGTTCTTCACCTTCTTTGTTTTTCTGACGATGCTGATCTCCGGCGGTCTGGTTCCCTGGTATCTGGTCTACGTGCAGATGCTGGACTTGAAGGATACGCTGTGGTCACTTATTATGCCGCTGATTATGTCTGCATTCTGGGTGCTGATCATGCGTACCTTCTTCAAGGAGACCGTTCCGGAAGCTGTGCTGGAATCCGCCAAAATTGACGGTGCCGGAGAGCTGCGGATCTTCATCCGGATCGTACTTCCGCTGTCCCTTCCGGTTCTGGCGACAGTCGCATTGTTCCAGACCCTGACCTATTGGAACGACTGGTTCCTGAGTCTGGTGTTTATCACCGACAACCACAACATATCGGTGCAGTACTTCATGTACAAGATGATGGTCAATATTCAGTATCTGTCCAGCAACCCGAATGCAATGGCAGAGATTACCCGGGCCGGGGGAATGATTAACTTTCCGAGTGAGACTGTCCGGATGGCAATGGTGGTGGTAGGTGTCGGGCCAATCGTGTTTGCGTACCCGTTCTTTCAGAAGTACTTCATCAGAGGTTTGACTGTCGGTTCTGTCAAAGGCTGACGCCGAGGCGGCCGGCAACCAAATATTAATCTTATTCATGGGGGGATTACTTGTAAATGAAACACAACAAAAGTAAGGCTGCACTTCTGCTAACAGTGTTAATTGTCTCGTCACTCGCTGCTACAGCTTGCGGAAATTCCAATGATTCCGGCACAGCAGAACCTGCTTCCACCGCAAGTCCGGCCACAGACAACGCCTCGTCCGATACACCGAAGCTGGAGCCTTATAAGCTAAAGCTCGTCTACGAAGGCGCACCGCAGGCGGATGAAGCCATCGTCGAAGAAGCGCTGAACAAGCTGCTGACAGAGAAAATCAACGCAACGATCGATCTCGCCCCTATCGACTGGGGAGCATGGGATGATAAAATCAACCTGATGATCGCTTCCCGTGAGCCGGTGGATGTTCTGTTTACCGCTTCATGGAACGGCTATGCGAAGAATGTAGCTAAAGGCGCTTATCTCGATCTTGGGCCATTGCTGGATGAATATGGCCAGGGCATCAAGGACAGCTTAGACCCTGCCTTCCTGAACGGTTCTAAGATTAACGGCAAGAATTATGGCGTTCCAACCAATAAAGAGCTCGCTTCGTCTGGAGGTATCGTATACCGGAAGGATATTGCCGATGAGCTCGGTATCGATATGAGCCAGGTAAAGAAGATTGAGGACCTCGAAGCAGTCTATAAAATCGTCAAAGAGAAGAAGCCAAACATGTATCCGCTATACACGACCGGCGGTACGTTCGCTGCCCACTCCTTTGTGGAGCTGGATTTCCTGGGTGATACAACCATCCCGGGGGCGATCGACAAGAATGGGGCAGATGCGGTAGTCAAACCTGCAGAGGATTTCCCACAATATTTAAATGCACTGAAAGTAACCCGTGATTACTTCCTGAAGGGTTATGTCAACAAAGATGCGGCTACTTCCCAGACTTCATCGCTTGATGCTTACAAAACGGGCAATGTATTCTCTACGGTAGAACCGCTCAAGCCGGGGAAGGCAGAGGAAATCGCCTCGGCCACAGCGCTTGACGGCAAGCTTGCCCAGATTACATTGACAGGCAAAACTGTCGCAACCTCGGAGACCACGGGTGCCATGCTGGCCGTCTCTTCAACATCCAAGAACCCGGAACGTGCCATGATGCTGATTAACTTGCTGCATACCGATCAGGAAATTGTCAATCTGCTGAACTTCGGGATTGAAGGCACACACTTCACGCTTGCCGGCAATGTCATGACACAGACGGACAAATCCGGCCAGTACGCACCTGGGGTTGCCTGGGAGCTGGGTAACCAATTCCTGAACTATGTCTGGAACACAGAGGCACCGGATAAATGGGAGCAGTTCAAGAAATTCAACGAAGGCGCCAAATCCTCACCGGCACTCGGCTTCACCTTTGACAGCGAACCGGTCAAGTCGGAAGTCGGGGCGCTGGCCAACGTCTTAAGAGAATATCAGAAAGCACTTGAGACAGGTTCGGTCGATCTGGATGAAATGCTGCCTAAGTATATTGCGGCCCAGAAATCGGCAGGACTTGATAAAGTCATTGCCGAGAAGCAGAGACAGCTGGATGAATTCCTTGCCAGTAAGAAGTAATCGGATCATAGATTAGTATGCTAATCACAAGTCCCGGTTGATGCTAATTCAGATCATCCGGGACTTTTTTGATATATATAGATAGAACTAAAAAACTTTTGAAAAAGAGAGTCTCATCTTTAAGCGGAAAATCATGTACAATGAGCTGGCACTCGCAGGTAAATGGGGTGAGTGTGCCCTCCATTTAAGAAAAGCAGCCAGCCACGCAACGGTTGTTCAAGGGACTAGCTTAGCGTTACGGACATGAGAGACGTTTGGGTCAGCTTGGGATTGGATTTGAACCAGACAGCTGGCATTGGCCCTCTATAACCAGCTCCACCCTGAATACAACAGAATGAATTCCGGCCGTTCAGCAAGAAGCTCCTTGGGCATTCTTGTATCCTAAATCAACATATAGCTTTCCAGTTCAAGCTGTATAGCATTACTATTTATTGACAAAACAATTTGTAACAGCCATAATATGAATGAACATATTTATTTTCATTCATATTCCTGTGTTTAAAGTGGAGGCTGACAATTGGAAGACAAGAAGGTAATCATTTATACATGTGCCAAGGAAATATTCAGCACAAAGGGTTTTAAGGATACCAATATCTCAGAAATCACAAAAAAAGCCGGGATGGCCGTAGGGACTTTTTACAACTATTATCCATCCAAAGAAAAGCTCTTTATGGAAATTTTCCTGGATGAAAATGCCAAGCTCAAGCAGGCATGCTTTCAGTCACTGGATCTGGAACAGAGTCCAATGGATGTAATCGGCCAGATGCTTGAATTAAATGTAAATGGAACGAAGAATAACCCCATTTTGCGTGAATGGTACAACAGAAATGTATTTGAAAAGCTGGAACAAATGTTTCGTGAAGAAAACGGTGTTGAAAGTGTGGATTTCCTTTATGACAATTTTCTGGAGCTCATTTCACTGTGGCAGAAGCAAGGGAAAATGCGGACAGATATTGACAGTAAGATGATTATGATGGTTTTCGCGGCAATCATAAATGTGGATACACATAAAGAGGAAATCGGGATTGATTATTTCCCCGAGCTGCTGCATCTAATGACGGAGCTTATTATGGCAAGCTTGATGGACTGCTCCTAGGGATCAAATGGAGCAGCATTTTTTTGAAAGAAAATGAACGAATATAATATTATTCATTCATCACAATGGAAGGTAAAACATATCTTTAAATGAGCAGCTGTGCAGAGAAGGGGGATAGTTTCGTGAGAGCAGTTAGAAAGAACAGGAGAAGGTTTAGAATAGGGCTTATTATCGGCATTATTCTGCTAGCAGCCGGGCTGGCAACGGCAGTTGCTTTTCTTGCAGATGCGCAAGAACGCCGGGAAATTCAGGCGCTGGAAATTGAAAGGATCGATTTTGCCCATCTACAGGATGGAACCTATGTCGGAGAATATGCCGGAACCAGGGGAAGTACCAGGAATGCAATTGTTGAAGCCTCCGTATCTGAGGGCAGAATTATCAAGATACGCATACTGAAAGGCGCATTGGACAGTAAGGGGGTTCCTGCCGAATTGGGCAATGGAATGACCATAGGCAGCTTATTTCAAAGGGTACTGGACAACCAATCATTACAAGTGGATGTAATCAGCGGAGCAACGCTTACCTCCAAAGCCCACCTGAAGGCTTTGGAGAATGCGTTGAAACAGGCACAACCCAAATGACGGAGGAGGATATTAATGAAAATCGCAATCGTCTCTTACTCTTTTACTGGTAATAATGATAAGTTCGCGGCATCTCTAGCCAGTGAGTTACCAGCCACTCATATTAGAATCACCACTCAAAAGCCTTTTGCAATGAAAAGTATTGTACTGGATATGATTTTTTCCAGAACACCTAAGGTGCATCCGCATCCGGATAGTCTTCAGCAATATGATCTGATCCTGTTTGTTGCCCCTGTATGGATGGGGAATGTAGCTTCACCGGTTCGCGCTTATTTACATGCTCTGCAATCAAAACGGCAGGCGTATGGTTTATTATCAATCAGCGGCGGGGCTGACGGCGAGAATCCTAAGCTGATGGCAGAGCTGCTGAAACGGACTGGAGCCAGTCCGGCGATTGTGCTGGACCAGCACATAAAGGATTATATTACGCTGGACTCGCCACCAACCCGCCAGGATACCTCGGCTTATAAAATCAGCGATACGGATGCAGTCCGGCTCTCGGAAAACGCTATAAAAGAGATAAAAAAGCTTATTGCACCCGTTTAAGATCCTGAAGCCTTGATGAGCTGCTACATCCTAAACCTCTTCAGCCCTGTACGTCTTCAGATTCCGCAGAACCGGGAAGAGCCAGTAGAACCAGATGACAGAGATCGCGAGTGTGCCGAGACCGCCGATCACCGTAGCGGGTACCGCTCCGACAAGTCCGGCCATCGTGCCCGACTCGAATTCGCCCAGCTGGTTCGAGGTGCCGATGAACAGTGAGTTGACCGCGTTGACACGGCCCTGCATATCCTGCGGCGTGTTCACCTGAACGAGAGTCGAACGGATAACAACACTTACCACATCGGATGCGCCGATCAGGAACAAGGCGAATAGGGACAGCCAGAAGCTGTGGGAGACACCGAACAGCACCGTGGCCAAAGCGAACACAACCAGCGAGGCAAGCAGGGTCTTGCCGATGGCCCGTTCCACAGAATAACGGGTCAGAATAAGCGAAACGACGATGGCGCCAACCGCCGGAGCCGAGCGCAGCAGACCCAGACCAAGCGACCCGGTCTTCAGGATATCCTCGGCGAAGATCGGCAACAGGGCTGTCGCGCCGCCCAGCAGCACGGCGAACAGGTCCAGCGAGATGGTGCCCAGGATGATTTTGCGGGCAAACACGAATTTCAGCCCGCTGAGGAAGGTATCCATATTGACCGCGTCCAGCTTCTTCACGAAGTGAACCGTCTTGACGAAGAAGATCAGTACGGTCGATACCAGAAGGGCTGCCAGGGAAGCGATATACGCCGCTGCCGTACCCCAGACGACAAGCACACCGCCAAGCGACGGTCCGACGATCATCGCCGTCTGCATGGCTGAGGCGGACCAGGCGGCTGCCTTCGGCAGCTGCTCACGGTCCACAATGTCCGGGACAAGTGCCGCTGAAGCCGGGCCCTCAAAGGTGCGGGACGCACCCAGGAGAGCGGCGGCAACCAGCAGATGAACCGCACCGAGCCAGCCCTGAATGCTGCCAAGGACAAGCACCAGCACCACAACGCACTCCACCAGCTGGCAGAGATACACGATGGTGCGGCGGTCATAGCGGTCTGCAGTTTGTCCGGCCGGCAGCGTCAGCAGTAGCATGGGCAGGAATTGGGCCAGCCCGACCAGGCCGAGCTGAAATGCGCTGTCTGTTAAGGCGTACATCTGCCAGCCGATAGCGACTGACAGCATTTGGAACGCGCTGGTTGAGAAGATCCGTGCAATCCATAACCGCAGGAACGAGCGGTTATGGAGGACGGAGGGACCGGTTTCATTCAATTTAAGTCATCCTTTCAAATGTGAGGCATTGAATCAGTTCTTCGGCAGCATCTCGGGATGCTCCCGGCGGATCAGGTCGTAATCCTTCCCGTACCGTTCTTCCAGTTCACTTGCGAAATCTGCCTCAATCCGCATCATCACAACATCATGGTAATACGAGGTCTCGAGTACATTCAGTACCGCCGGATGATTGCTCTCCAGCGCCGATGGCGGTGCGTGGCTGCTGAAGCTGCCAAGAATTGCCGTCTCTTTGTCCAGCAGCAGTGAGAAATTCCGTGACTTCGGCGGGCCGCCCTGCGGTACACTATGTACGATAACTCTCTTCAGACCAGTTGGGGCTTCACCGATGACCATCAGGTGGACAGCGATTCCCCGGCGCTCGGCGGCAAGCAGCGCTTCCTCTACCCGGTGCAGGTCTTCCGCCCACAGGTCAACCAGAATCTCCTCCCTGGCGTTCGCAGTAAGGCGGCGGACCGCCAGCTCCACCTGCTGCCCGCCCTTCCAGTTGCTGAAGAAGGGAGGTGCCGCCGGAAGAGCGGTCAGCTCACTCTCCAGCAGGCGGGCTGTATGCTCGAAATCCGCCTGCAGCAGCTTGATCACCTGCCCGATCGGAATGTTCGTGAAGGTGATCGGTTCGCCTTCTACAGCGCGGCATACCCCTTTGTCCACCAGACTGCGCAAGGCTGCGTATACGTTGGAGCGTGATACTGACACCTGCTTGGCAACCTCATAGCCCGAAGAGGGCGGCTGGCCGTGCAGCGCCAGATAGCAGCGGGCTTCCAGGTCGGACAAGCCCAGTTTCCGCAGTGCTTCAATCATTATCCGGCCTCCTTAGAATAATTATTTCTTTTTTGTACTTGTAGGCGTATTCCAAAATACTACTTCGATTAATATAAGCTGTCAATACATTTGTCAGATAAGTTTCTGCAGCCTCCGGGAAGTGATACGGATAGCCTGACCCTTTTTATGGATAAAATAAATGCAGCCGTGCATGCAGCCTTTCCCGGACCTCATCCGGTACGGTTATCAGCCGGATATCATCGCCCAGAAACAGCAGCCAATTGAAGATTTCGCTCACTTCTTCTGGCTGACTGATATTGATAAAACTCTTTAGAACAGCTGTAGTTTGGTAAGGATTGGTGTAGGAAAGCCGCATTTTGAACGGGTGGTACTTTTTGAACTGGGCGATGGCCTTCGGGCCAAGCTCCAGGACTAGGTTAGCGCCCGCATCCTGTTTGCTAAGCGTTTCTAATATCTTCTTCCTGCTGGGCCATTTCCGCATCGGGAGGGGGCTTACATCCGTCAGCTGGTCAACGGGATAAATCTGCTTCTGTTCTGCCAATAAGTCAAAGCCTTCGATCAGCCACTGGCTCTTCTCGCGGTACAGCTGCAGGAGGTACACAGAATCAGACTTAACTTCATTCTGAACCTCAACGGTAAGCAGCAGATACCTGTCCTGCAGCAGGGTCTGAATCAGCTTCTCCAGCATGGGATGGGGGAGATCGGACAGATCAAGCAGATCCGGATTCCCCGGATTGGTGCCTTCGAACAGCAGAAGCTGATTGAGCAGGAAGAGGTCCTCCTGCTGATTCTCCGAGATCAGACCCAGCAGCTTCTCTGTCAGCGACTGGCGGCTCTTAAGGTAAGGCAGCTGATTGTTCCGGGTCGCCATGAAAGCTATAAAAAGCGCCTTAACCTCATTATCCGTAAAGCGGACGACAGGCAGCACCGAATTACGCATGACCGAATAACCGCCGTCCCGGCCTACCTCAGCGACCAGCGGCATGCCCAGCGCTTCAATCTCCCTGATATCCCGAATAGCAGTCGAACGCGAGATATTGAATTCCTGCATGAGTTCTGAGATGGTAAAACGGGCACGGTTGTTGATGTAACGCATGATGATGTTAATCCGTTCAACTTTTTTCATCGCGGCTCCTAAACAGTATCAATATTTGACATGATTTACAGCTATCATAAACACATGAAGTGAAGAAGACAACTCTAAGAGAAGGCGGGATAAGAAAATGGCAAATTACACTGTGGTAGAGAAAGACAGCTTCATCGTTGCTGGTCTGGGAACCGAACTTAAGAGTGCATATACCGATTATGCGGGAATTAGCAAGGAGAAGTCAGACTTTTGGCAGAATGTCAGCCGGGATGGCCGGCTCGAGCATTTGAAGTCTATCGCATCTAATAACTATATCTTTGCAGTGAATGAAGCGGTGAACGGCAAAATGATGTTCTATGCCGGGGTAATGACATCGGCAGCAGCACCGGAAGAAGCCAGATTGATTCAGTTTCCGAAAGGAGAATATCTCGTTGTGGAAGGAACAGCTGCGACATCTGAAGAGCTGGCTAACAACCTTGCCGGTGTTGCGTTCGGACAGGCTCTGCCGGAAGCCGGTCATCTTGCCTATGTGGGCGGTCCCAATACTACAGTGGAGCTGGAACGGCGCGGCGGACAGATCATTGGCGAAATGTGGATTCCTGTAATAAGAAAGTAATCTGACCAGCGGAGGGAACAGAATGTCCTATATTGTGGATTTTAAAAATGTGTCTACTGCGGGGCTAGAATCGTCGCCGGTAGCAGATGCGCTGGCCGGTCTGCGTGCGAATGAAGCCCGGTATTTCATGAACAAATACAAGCATGAATTCACAGTTGTACCTGCTGCCGAGAGCCAGGATGCCCTGGATTACGTGAACAGCATTCTGACCAAAGAGCGGGAGATTACGTTTGCTGCCAAGCCGCTCGAAACATCGGGTTTTCAAGTGGAGAATATTAAGTTTACTTATGTATTCTATGAGGATGGACTGGCGCTGAACGTTATGTATACGGTGGATGACCCGAAGAAACGTGCCGTAGGCTTCAAGCTGTCTGAAGGGATGGAGATTCCGCAGGAGCTGGCGAGCAAATTTAAATTTGCCAGACAGAAGTCTAAGCTGGCCGGAACGATCCGCGGTTCATTTTTCGTTATTAAAGGCGAGTATTAGAGGAAGTACGGATTCTCCCGGGAACTGAAGAACCAGTGCTTTGCCGGGGGAACGGTTGTTATGCTCAAAAAAAGAACCTGATCGGAAGATCAGGTTCTTTCATATTGCATATATACAAATGCGGTGATATAATCAGTCTGCAACTTTTCAATATAAATGTTAACACAAATAATACATCTTATATATCTAATATAACATGCAGTGATTATCTTGTCAAATAATTTTTAGTGCGGGGGAGAGATCGGGTATGAATACTTTGGTGCTCAGCTTTCAGGAAATGGATGACACACAGCTCCACCTTGTTGGCGGCAAAGGTCTGAATCTGGGGAAGCTCGCAGCAATTCCGGGAATCAATGTGCCCGAAGGCTTCTGTGTTACGACCGAGGGATTTAAGCAGGCGCTCCTGTCCAGCAGGGAGTACCCCGCCTTACTCCAAAAACTGAATCTGATACACGCCGAAGACCGCACACAGATCGCTGATATTAGCGGAAGGATCCGCCAGGCCATACTGGAAGCAGAAATTTCATCCACAGTGGTACACGCTGTTGCACACTACCTCAGCCGTTTCGGGGAGCAGCAGGCTTATGCCATACGTTCCAGCGCGACTGCCGAGGACCTGCCGCAGGCTTCTTTTGCCGGGCAGCAGGATTCGTATTTGAATATCACCAGCCTGGATGCAGTCCTGCAGCATATCCGCAAGTGCTGGGCCTCCCTGTATACAGACCGTGCAGTTGTCTACCGGATTCAGAACGGATTTGACCACAGCCAGGTGCATTTAGCCGTTATTATTCAAAAAATGATCATTCCGCAGGCTTCCGGAATTATGTTCACTGCGGATCCTGTCACCTGCAGCCGCAAGCTGTTAACTATAGATGCCGGATTCGGACTAGGAGAAGCAATGGTTTCGGGTCTGGTTACTCCTGACAGCTATAAAGTACAAGGGGAAGATATCCTTGAACAGAGGATAGGCGGCAAGCAAGCAGCGGTCTATGCCCTTAAGGAAGGAGGAACCGAAATCCGGCCCGTCGCTCCCGGACAGCAGCAGGAGCCTGCCCTTACCGCAGAGCAGGTACTCCGGCTGGCCCGGACCGGTAGAGAGATAGAAGCTTATTTCGGCAGTCCGCAGGATATCGAATGGTGTCTTGCCGGGGATGAGTTCTATATCGTCCAGAGCCGGCCGGTTACGACCTTGTACCCGGTCCCAGAGGTGAATGATCAGGACAATCATGTATATGTATCTGTAGGGCATCAGCAGATGATGACGGATTCCATGAAGCCGCTTGGCTTGTCCTTCTACCTGATGATTACACCGGCACCGATGACCAAAGCCGGAGGCCGGCTGTTCGTCGATATTGCCCGGATGTTAGCCACACCGGAAGGCTGTGATCTGTTATTGAACAATCTCGGCGGATCAGACCCGCTGTTCAGGGACGCAATCCAGACCATAATTGAGCGGGAATTCATTCCCATTACTGCTGGCAGGGATCACAACAGCCGTTCAGGCCGCCAAGCTGCGCCGCCTGCCTGGAGCGAGCCCGCTCCGGCACCTGATCCAGCGGCCGTTAAGCTGCTGATTCGGCGCAATGAAGCTTCAGTGGAGGAGCTGCGGCAGACTATCCGGACGAAATCTGGAGCAGTATTGATGGATTATATCCAGGAGGATGTTCAGCAGCTGAAGCAGCTTCTGTTCGACCCGCAGAGCATTAGCCTTATAATGGCTGGCATGAATGCTTCCGCTTGGATTAATGAGCAAATGAACGAGTGGCTTGGGGAAAAGAATGCTGCCGATACGCTGTCCCAGTCGGTTCCGGACAACATTACCTCAGAGATGGGATTGGCACTGCTTGATGTCGCAGATGTGATCCGCCCATACCCTGAGGTGATCGGATATTTGCAGCAATTCCAAGCCGGTCAGTGGAGAGAAGAGATGGCGGAGCTTGACGGAGGAGTGGAAGCACTGAAAGCAGTCCAAGCTTATCTCGACAAATACGGAATGCGCTGCACCGGGGAAATCGATATTACCCGCACCCGCTGGAGCGAGCAGCCGTCCATCCTGTTCCCGCTGATTCTGAATAACATTAAGAACGCAGCCCCGGGAGCCAGCAGGCAGAAATTTGCCCGAGGACTGGAGGAAGCCATGAACAAGGAGCAGGAGCTGATAAGCCGCTTAATGCAATTACCGGACGGGGAGCAGAAAGCTGCAGCAGCCAGGCAGCAGATTAGCCTGATCCGCAATTTCAGCGGCTACCGGGAATATCCGAAATACGGCATCGTCAACCGTTACTTCGTGTATAAGCAGGCGCTGCTTAAGGAAGCGGAGCTGCTCGTGCAGGAGGGTCATATTCAAACCGTGGAGGATATATTCTATCTTACGTTCCAGGAGCTCCGCGAGACCGTAAGCACCGGTACACTGGATTACCGGCTCATCAGCAACCGCAAAGAAGAGTACGAAATCTACGACAGGCTGACTCCGCCGCGGATGATGACCTCAGATGGTGAAATTATTACCGGCCGCTATCACCGGGGGGATCTGCCCGAGGGGGCGCTTGCCGGTCTGCCTGTCTCTGCCGGAGTGGTTGAGGGGCGGGCCCGGGTAATCGGGAGGATTGAAGAAGCGAATCTGGAAGCCGGGGATATCCTGGTTACAGCCTTCACCGATCCGAGCTGGACCCCGCTGTTCGTCTCGATCAAAGGACTGGTCACCGAGGTCGGCGGGTTGATGACACATGGAGCGGTAATAGCGCGTGAATACGGATTACCGGCGGTAGTGGGAGTGGAGCAGGCTACCAGCATCATTCAAGACGGGCAGCGCATCCGCGTCCACGGAACGGAAGGTTACATCGAAATATTGTAATGGACCGGGAGAATTGGACAGCCTGCCAAGACAGCGGTACTATTAAAGTAAGTGTGCATTCAAGAAGGATTCGCCCGGGGGAGGTAAGGAACACATGTCTGAAGAGCATAGCCACGAGCATAAATACCGGAAAGAAATAATTAACCGTCTGGCGAAGGTCGAGGGACATATCCGATCTGTGAAAGAAATGACCATCAACGGGCGCCAGTGTCCGGA
This sequence comes from Paenibacillus sp. MMS20-IR301, assembly GCF_032302195.1. Taxonomy (NCBI): domain Bacteria; kingdom Bacillati; phylum Bacillota; class Bacilli; order Caryophanales; family Paenibacillaceae; genus Paenibacillus; species Paenibacillus sp. MMS20-IR301. Next base: position 1,853,521 of record NZ_CP135275.1, on the reverse strand, counting down.
TATCCTGCTGCAGATTGCTGCTGTACAGAAAGCGCTGGATGGCGCAGCCAAGCTGCTGTTGAAGGACCATTTGGAGAACTGTGTGGTGGACGCCGTACATCATGGTAATGAAGCGCAGGTCATTGCCGAGCTAAATGCCGCCATTAACAACTATATCCGCTAAAGAAATAATGTGATGAGAGGACCCTGTTTAATTGGCAGGGTCTTTTTGCTGTGTCAGATGAGGCTGAGGCTGCGCAGGTAGTGTAACTGCATAATGACCGGCCAGCGGCCAGGGGAAAATAATTCAAAAGTTAAATAGTCGATTTTAAGTCTAAAATGCTCTTTTTTGCGAAGAATCGTGTCCCATTTATTGATATGATTGTGCATATTTGGTTGGGAGTAATAACCATATATAACTGATGCAGCGAAAGGATGTGATTGGCAAGCCTGACCGGTACCCATGGATTTCAGATGAACAGGAGGAGTTAAGTTTATGAGTTTAAAAGCTTCCCTCAAGAAATCAGTACTTGCGTTCTGCATGTCACTACTCATGGTTATATCGCTTGTAGTCCCCCCGGCTCCGGGATATGCACAATCAGCTGCAGGCACTTTGCCTGCTAGGCAGGCGGAGTATCTGAACCGCGGCCTGGTTGCAGTTCTGACGGATAACGGCGTCTATTTGAGCTGGCGGTACTTAAATACGGATTCGGATGAAATCGCTTTCAATGTATATAAAAACGGACTCAAAGTAAATGCGGCTCCAATCAGCGACTCTACTAACTATGTGGACAGCTCCGGCGCAGACAGCTCGCAATACCAGATATCCACGGTTCTGGGCAACACGGAAGAGATGCAGCCGGAGACGGCAGCGGTGCTGCATCATAATTATCTGCCTATTCCGCTGGATAAACCGGCTGACGGCCGGACCAAAGACGGAGGGACATACTCGTATTATGCCGGAGATGCCTCTGTAGGAGACCTCGATGGTGACGGCGATTATGAAATCGTTTTCTTGTGGAGTCCGAGCAATTCGAAGGACAACTCACAGGCCGGTTATACCGGCAATGTCTATATTGATGCTGTCGAGCTGGACGGTACGAAGCTCTGGCGGATCGACCTGGGCGTCAACATCCGTGCCGGAGCACACTATACCCAGCTCATGGTGTATGATCTGGACGGCAACGGCAAAGCTGAGGTTGTCGTCAAAACAGCGGACGGCACGAAGGACGGCCAGGGCACGGTAATCGGTGACGGCACTAAGGATTACCGCAATGACGGCGGATATATCCTGAGCGGGCCGGAATATCTGACGCTGTTTGACGGAATGACCGGCGCAGCCGTATCCACCGTCGACTATGTTCCGCCAAGAGGTGATGTCAGCGCCTGGGGTGATGCTTACGGCAACCGGGTAGACCGTTTCCTCGGAACAATTGCCTATCTGGACGGTGTGAAGCCGAGTGTGGTGATGGCACGCGGCTACTACACGCGCACTGTGCTGGCAGCTTTTGACTATGTAGGTGGCAAGCTGGTACAGCGCTGGGTATTTGATACCAAGGAAGCCGGCTCACAGTATGAAGGACAGGGCAATCATAATCTGAGTGTGCTGGATGCCGATAATGACGGCAAAGATGAAATTATGTACGGCTCACTCGCTATTGATGACGACGGAACCCTGATGTACAGCACCGGACTCGGTCACGGCGATGCGATGCACGCCGGTAAGCTTGATCCTGACCGGGACGGCTATCAGATTGTAAGTGTCCATGAGCACACGAATGCCGAATACGGGCTTGAGATGCGTGATGCGGCTACAGGGGAGATTCTCTGGGGCCAGTATACAGGCAAGGATACCGGACGCGGAATGTCGGCGGATATTGATCCGAATTACCCGGGTTACGAATCCTGGGCCTCCACCATTGTGGACGGACAGATGGACCCGTTATCCCGCGGATATGCAGCGAACGGCGAGGTTATCTATGAACAGACTGAGGTTCCGCGCAGCGCCAACTTTGCAATCTGGTGGGACGGGGACCTGCAGCGCGAGCTGTTCGACCATGAATGGAATAACACTACAGCCCAAGGCATACCGCTGGTTTACAAGTGGGATTATGCGAACAAGCAGCTGAAGGAGCTTTTCCGGGCAACGGGAACCTTAACCAATAACCACACCAAGGGGAATCCGGTCCTGCAGGCAGATCTGCTCGGTGATTGGCGCGAGGAGATTCTGCTGCGCAGCGAGGACAGCTCGGAATACCGGCTCTATACAACGACTATCCCTACATCTTATAGAATTCCAACATTGATGCAGGACCCGGTGTACCGTCTCGGTGTAGCCTGGCAGTGTGTAGGTTATAACCAGCCGCCGCACACCGGATTCTATCTCGGGACAGAAGCAACCGGATTCCCTAAGGCGAATCTGTCACTGACCGGAGCACAGGCACAGCCGGAACAGGTGTATGATTTTGCATTTAGTACGGAACCAGCTGCTGGAACCACCGGAGTACAGGATACTCTATACACTCCGGCAGCGGGATACGGCTTCGAGGATTCAACCGGAATCACGGTGGATGCTAATCACGCCACGCTGCCGGAGAATGCCAGATTCGTTGTCGACCTGCCGGATGCCAATTATAAGGTTACACTCAGGCTCGGGTCCGAAGCCCGTAATTCCAAGGTAGGTGTGAAGTCGGAATTCGTGCAGAAGCTGGCTGTGACGGATATAGAGGCGGGGCAGCCGCTCGTCTATTCCTATGATATTGCCCTGGTAGACGGACAGCTGGAGTTTGTCTTCTCCGGCTCAGCCATAGATGTACAGGGGATCACCATTGCTAAGTACCCGGAGAAAACAAAAGGAGATGCGACGACCATCTATATGGCCGGTGACTCCACCATGCAGTCCTATAGTGCGGCACAAGCTCCGCAGGAAGGCTGGGGGCAGCAGTTCGGGAAGTATTTTGCAAATGGTGTTGTGATCCAGAATGAATCGATCGGCGGCAGAAGCAGCAAGTCATTTATGGTTGACGGCCGTCTGGATTCCATTCTGCAGCGGATTAAGCCGGGAGATTATTTCTTCATTTCCTTCGGCCACAATGATGCCAGCGCAGGAATTCCTGACCGGTATGCCTCACCGGCTGATTACAAAACCTACCTCACCCGCTATGTGGATGGCGCCAGAGCGCGCGGGGCTTCGCCCGTGCTGCTTACTCCGGTAGGCCGCAGAGATTTCAATACCATCACCCAGGAGTTCAACGTAAGCTTCCCGGAATATGTGAAAGCTGCCAAAGAGGTAGCAACCGAATTGAATGTACCGCTGATTGACTTGAGCCAGTTAAGCATCGCTTACTATGATAAGGTGGGTCTAAGCGCTACGGAGAAAATCTTCCTGTACGCCAACCCCGGCGAATATCCGAAATACCCGAACGGCGTTGGCGATAATACGCATTTCAGCAGCTACGGCGCACAGGTCATTGCCGGATTGGTTGCTGGAGCAGTGAAAGAGCTGAATTTGAGCATTTCGCCGTATGTTATTGACCCGGATCTTACTGAACCGGAGCCGGAACCGGAGGTTCAGGTCTATGAAGAGGATTTTGAAGGTGATGCTTCAGCGGCACAATATTCAATGGTTAATGCCACAGGCATTGCCGGGCAGATGACGGGAACCGTGACCACGCAGAATGGAAACAAGGCGCTGTCCGTGACCGGGTCCGGCTCAGGCAACCGCGCGAAGGTATTCAGACTGTTCGATGCTGTGAACGGTGATATCGTCAATGTCAATTTCGACTGGCATTCCGGCAATGTAGGGGCCTCCCCGTCTGAAGGTCATCTGTCGCTGCAGGATGCGAATGAGAATATTATCCTCACCTTGCTGACCAAGACCGAAACTGCAAGTCCTGCTGCCAAAATCCATTATTTTGTCGGCCCGTACACCCCAGATTACGGAACCGGCACTACAGCAGTTCCTGATGGCGGAATTGCGACGGAACTTCTGAAGAACCAGTGGGTCAACGTAAATGCTAATATTAACTTTGCTGCGAAGACCATTGATCTTACATTAACGAGCCTTGCTGATCCTTCTGTGACGCAGATGATTAAGGATATTCCAATGAATCCGGGTGTCTACGCCAATAATGTAAGGGGAATCCGCTTCCTCGGTACTAGAAAAGGCGGCGGCGGCACACTTAGCTGGACTACGCAAATCGATAATGTAAAGCTTGAGGGCAAAATGCTGCCGCCGGTAGCCGGTGATCAGAAGGCCTTGATCGCACTCCATGCCGCAGTAAAAGCGCTGGATCTGTCAGCTTATACCGAAGCATCCATTGCTGTACTGAATAAAGCTTTAGCTGCAGCAGAAGCCGTTATTGGCAAGGAAGCGACTCAAGCTCAGGTCAATCATATCTTCAATATGCTGACTATAGCCAAGAATTCACTGCGCAGTCAGCCGGCGGGAGATATCCGTATCTACAAATTCGACTTCGGCTCCGGGGACGCTGCTCCGGGATATACCAAAGTTGATGCCAAGCAGGCTTACATCGAAGGAAACGGTTATGGCTTTGCCGACACGGCACTGGTCCAGGATGAGAACAGGGCGACCGGAAATGCACTGACCGGGGATTTCGTCCGGATCAACGGCTCCTCCTTCCTGGTGGAAATGCAACCGGCCAATTACCGGGTAACGCTGACCCTGGGTGACGCACAGGAAACGTCCAATGCGGGCGTTACTGTCGAGCAGATGCCAAAGTTCCCGGTTACTGCAATAGCCAAAGGCCAGTTTACCGAAGTGTCCTATGACATTGCTCTGATTGACGGTATCTTTGATTTTACCTTCCAGGGCAGCGCACCGAAGATCAATGCATTGACGATTGAACGGCTCCCGGAGAACGGTACGGGCAGCCAGCCGGTCATTTATCTGGCGAGCGACTCTACAGTGGCCAATTATGCGGAGAGCTATCGTCCGCAGACCGGCTGGGGTGAGACGCTGGGCGGTTACTTCGATCTGACCCAGACCAGCATCGATAACCGGGCGGTCAGCGGACTCAGCAGCAAGACCTTCCTTGTCGGCGGTTATCTTAACGATATTCTGCTGGATATTCATGAGGGAGATTATCTGTTCATGCAGTGGTCGCATAATGATTCCACGCCGTCCCGTCCGGAGCGTTATCTTACACCCGAGCAATTTAAGGTGTATCTGAAGGATTACATTAACGGTACGGTGCAAAGAGGCGCAACTCCGGTGCTGGTTACACCGGTTAATAGACGTGATTTTACAGGAGAGGTCTTGAATAAGAGCTTCCCGGAATATGTGCAGGCCATGAAAGAAACGGCACAGGAAACAGGTACGCTGTTGATTGATCTGAATCAGGTCAGCTGGGAATATTTCCAGGAGCTTGGCACCGAAGGAACCAAATCGATCTTTATGTGGGTAGGAGCGGCTGAGGATAATACACATCTCCAGATGAACGGTGCGGTCAAGGTGGCCGAAATGGTGGCACGGCTGGTACAGCAGCTGGATATTCCGCTGTCTGCCCTCGTTACCCTTGAAGAAGAGCCATCTGATACCACCGCTCCGCATACCATAGCAGCTGTTGAGGGAGAGCAGCGGAACGGCTGGTATACTTCAGCGGTTGAAGTGAAGTTTACTGCGGCCGACGAAGGTTCAGGAGTGGATGCCACGTACTACCAGGTTGACGGAAGTGAGGCAGCAAGCGGGCTGCAGCTGACACTTAGTGAAGAAGGACCGCACAGCATTACTTACTGGAGTGTCGATAAGCAGGGCAATAAGGAAGCAGCTAAGACACTTGCGGTCCGCATCGATCTTGCGCCTCCGGTCATCTCTATTCAAGGTCAAACGGAGTACTCTATAGCAGAGCATGTAGAGATTGCTTACACTGCCTCCGATACAGCCTCCGGCGTGGCCGAGCCAGAAGGTGCACTGCTGAATGCACCGGCTTATACGCTGGAGCCCGGTCTTAATCAAGTCACTGCATCCGTGTCTGACCTTGCCGGCCGGGAGAGCATTGCCGAGTTCAGCTTCGGAGTTACGGCTACCTTCGCAAGCCTTGCTGAGCTGACGCGTGCCTTCGCAGCAGAATCTTCTGACCCCGGCGCAGCTGCATTTGCCGGGCAGCTTGCTGCTAAGCTTCAGGAAGCGGAAGCAGCAGCAGAGTCGCATGATGGGGCGAGAGCACGCCAGCTGCTCGCAGCCTACAGCAACGAAGCCAGTAGAAGCAACATATTTGCTTCGGAACAAGTTGCAGCACTGTTGAAGTGGGCAGCATGGCTCAGCCAGGCAACACCGCTGGCAAGCAGTGCTCCGGGCACTCCGGTATTGTCCGATAATAACGGGTATGACACCGGTCTTAGGGACGGGGATTATACAGTTACAATGAATCTCTGGTGGGGCAGCAACGGTACCCGGTTCAAGCTGTATGAGAACGGGGAGCTGATCAAGGATGTGCCGCTGGCAGACCAGTCTCCGTCAGCCCAATCGGTACAGACTGTGATTGCAGGCAAGCGTAACGGTACGTATGTCTATACAGCTGAACTGATTAATGCACTGGGAGTGACGAAGAGTGATCCGCTTATGGTAACCGTCACGGATGCCGCTCCGGGTCAAGGGGTACTGTCACACGATAACTGGGATGGAGACGGCAGCTATCACGTCACCATGAATCTGTGGTGGGGAACCAATGCTGCTGAATATGCACTCTATGAGAACGGCAAGCTGGTAGATACCCAAGCGCTGCAGGCGCGCACCCCGGGCGCCCAGTCGGCCGTAACGAATATCTCCGGCAAGGCTCCAGGTATGTACGAATATGAAGGTGTGCTGCGTAATGCGGCAGGAGAGACGAAGTCTGTGAAGATGATTGTGACGGTGCGATAGAGGAATAGCGGCAGCTAGTAAGCCCGCAAAGATCCGCAACACAAGCAGCCCATCCTCTTGGAGGATTGGGCTGCTTATTTAATGAACATTATCCGCCCGAATAGGATTCGGAACCCCAACTTCGGGTTCCAATCCTAAGGCGTTATAAATAATTGGAGAAACGTATCTTAATTAAGCGGTTTTGGAGAGATTGCGGGAATGAGTTGGATAAACGTCATTTAAATTGATGCATTTCCTCTATTCAGGCTGATTGGCCTTGAATTAAGTGCTATTTATCCAACTGCTGTTTGAAATGGACGTTGCCGTTCAAGAATAAGTGGAGAAAATCCAACTAATTCCAGGCACCGCCGATGCGGGTTGCAGAGGTATTCACTGCAATCCGCATCGGCGGTTACAGCAGATTTCCGTTATTTATACTCAGGCAGCCAGCTGCCGTGTGCTGCAATCAGCTCGTCACACATGCTTACGATATCATCCATGGACAGCTCGGCTGCGGTATGCGGATCGAGCATAGCCGCGTGATAGATATGCTCCTTCTTGCGGGTGACCGCCGCCTCAATCGTCAGCAGCTGGGTGTTGATATTCGTCCGGTTAAGCGCAGCACATTGCGGCGGAAGATCACCGACATAGGTTGGCGTTACGCCGCTTGCATCCACAAGACAAGGGACCTCAACACAGGCTTCTCTTGGCAGATTCGTAATCAGTCCGGTGTTCATAACATTACCGCCAATCTTGTACGGGATATTGGTCTCCATGGCTTCCAGAATGTAAGAAGCATACTCATGGGAACGCTCATGCTTCAGCTCCTGATTATTCACCAGCTCCCCGCGCATCTGCTCCCAGCGGCTGATCTGCTCTACACAGCGTCGCGGATATTCGTCCAGCGGAATCTGGAACCGTTCGATCAGCTCAGGATAGTTTCTTTTGATAAAATACGGATGGTATTCCGCATTATGCTCGGAGGATTCCGTAATATAGTAGCCGAATTTCAGCATCATCTCATAGCGGACCATGTCGCCATGCGGCTCCAGCTGCTTCTCTGCAGCACGGCGCTTGATCTCCGGATACAGATCCTTGCCGTCTTTGGTCACTTCGAGCAGCCAGGCCATGTGGTTGATGCCGGCAATCTTGGCCTGCACACCGGTCTGGTCCATTCCAAGATGCTCGAACATGCCGGGAACACACACCTGCACGCTGTGGCATAATCCCACAGTATTGACGCCGCCGTAAGTATTCATTACATTCGTCAGTACTGCCATCGGGTTGGTGTAATTGAGGAACAGCGCATCCGGGCACACTTCACGGATATCCGCGGCGAAGTCTAGCATAACCGGGATCGTACGCAAGTTGCGGAAGAGGCCGCCGATACCTGCTGTGTCTGCAATGGTCTGGCGCAAACCGTATTTCTTCGGAATTTCAAAATCGGTAATGGTACACGGATCATAACCGCCGACCTGAATCGCATTAATTACATATTTGGCCCCGCGCAGCGCTTCCTTGCGGTCGGTGTAAGCAGTAACGGTGCAGGTGCTGCCGCCGCTGTTCTTCAGATTATTCAGCATATTCTCGGAATCCTTCAGGCGCTGCAGATCGATATCAAACAGAGCCAGCTCAGATCCTTGCAGAGCAGGGGTAGCCATGATATCCCCCAGGACGTTTTTGGCAAACACTGTACTTCCGGCACCGATAAATGTAATCTTGGACATTGGAATTTAGCCTCCTATAAGTTGCGGAACCAGCTTCTGCCCGACTTGATTATAAATGAAATATTGGCGAATTCCGCTGTGGCAGAAGCTTTCTTCGCTGTTGTCGTCTATAATTACTATAGATTAGAAGGCAAAGCATGACTATGGAGAAAGACAAGATAGATATGGAGGAATGTTGCATTTGAATCCCGAACATTATGATTTCATGATCGGTATTAATCTTACTCCGGATGAGCAGGAGCTTTCGGTGCTGTTCAGCGGAGAGGGGAGGCCGCATCCCGGCCACAAGATCGGCCCGTCTGTTCACGATTATTATCTGATCCATACCGTGCTGGAAGGCGGGGGGCAGTTTCAGAGCGGGACTTTCTCGGCACGCTGCCGGGCGGGGGATACCTTCGTTATTTTCCCCGGCTCGCTCTTCAGCTATCAGGCGGATCAGGATACCCCTTGGCATTATGCCTGGGTAGCTTTGCAGGGCACAGGGATTCATGAGCTGCTGGCGGCGGTTGGCATTACCCGTAACCAGCCTTTTCTCCATGAGGGTAACGCCGCTGAACTCCATACTCTATATACGCGGATCCGGCTTTCTTTCCAGCAGTCAGCATACCCGCGGCTGGAAAGTCTGGAGGCTTCGGGCTGGGTACGGCTGCTGCTGCATCAGTTCGGACGGGGCAATCTGAATGCGCTGCCTGAACATCTGGCGGCAATGCCGGAGATCATCGACCGGCAGATCGATCAGGCGATCCGCTGGATATCGCTGCAATTTCATCAGCAGATCAGCATCGATCATCTGGCCTCCTCGCTCGGATACCACCGGGTTCATCTATCCAAGGCTTTCAAGCAGAGAACCGGACTGTCACCCAAGCAATTCCTGCTCAAAATGCGGATGGACAAAGCGAGAGAACTGCTGGAGGGGCCGCTGACCATTGAGCAGGTTGCCTCTTCTGTAGGCTTCAATGATGCCCTCTATTTCTCGAAGCAATTCCGCAAAGCTACCGGGATGCCGCCGAGTGAATACCGTTCCGGGTTCAGAAACTAATTCATTCTATCTCTATATTTGTCCGCAAGTGGATGGTTCTGCTGGAACGCTGCTGCGGCGCGGGCTATAATGGGTGAACGGGCTTTGATACAATCACGAAGCAGAGCGGGTCTGCATACCTGTGCTGCGCCAGAAAGAGAGGCATTAAGTAAATGGCAAAAACCGTATACGTGCTTGGAGAACTCAATGTGGATATGATTGCCGGTGGACGGGATGTGACGCCGGAATGGAACAAGGAGAAGCTGCTGGAACGCTTTAATCTTGTGCTCGGCTCCTCCTCGGCCATTACAGCAGTAGTGCTTGCCGGCTTAGGCCTGGATGTGCGGTTCGTCAGTATCGTCGGCGATGATGCCCTCGGACGGTTCTGTGTGGATGCACTTACCGCTATGAATGTGGATACAAGCAGAGTGGTGTTTGACCCTAGCCGTGCGACCGGTGTCACGCTCTCACTGTCTGGTGAAAAGGACCGGGCGCTGCTGACCTACTTGGGAACAATTCCGCTGCTGCAGCCGGAGCATCTCCCTGAAGAGCTGTACGAACAGGCCGATCATATTCACTTCGGCTCCTATTATTTACAGGATGGCATGCGGGAGCATTGGAAGGATGTGTTCGGCAAGGCACGGCAGCAGGGCTGCAGCACCTCCTTCGACACAGGCTGGGACATCCGTGAAGAGTGGCTGCCGGAGAGTATCAGTGAGCTGTTGCCGTTCACCACACTGTTTATCCCCAGCCGGGACGAGCTGACAGCCATCTACGGTGTAGGAGATGAGCACGAAGCTCTGCAGAAGTTGCCCGCAGAGAACGGAACCGTTGCAGTCAAGCGGGGATCTGCAGGTGCACTCATCCGGACCAAAGACGGGCTGCTGCTGGAACGCCCGGCCTACCGCATCACGCCTATCGATACAACGGGTGCCGGAGACTCCTTCAATGCCGGGCTGATCTATGCACATCTTCAGGGACTGTCGCCGGCGGAGAGCCTGGATTTCGCTTCGGCCTGCGGAGCAATGGCTACGCTGCGGATCGGTGGTGCCAGCAAAGCGCCGGCGGTTGAGGAAGTGCGGAGCTTTATGGAGGAGCATACTTTTGCTGAGTAATTGATATCCGGCGTTCTACTCCAAAGGAGGATTAACCCCGGATGCCGGACCCGCAGGGACACGGTGAAGGACAGAGCGATTACGGCAGGTGTTTGATTGATTTTGTCTGCAAAAGAAATAACCATCCCCTGCATAAGCACCGCCCTATTATGGAAAACTTTATTTGTGCGATTCATGCATAATTCCATAAATGAGAGGTGCATAATGACAAATCAGGATCCGCAGGAGCTTCTTAAACTTAAGCATGCACAGGATGAGCAGAAACGTCAGTTCACCAATTTCGCCCGGAATGTCAGCAGCGACGGTGAGGTGGAGGCCGGCCAGGAGTTCAGTGTCGACCGGGTGCCTGACGATCAGAACCGGATGAAATCGGTGGAGAACAAACGCACCTGATTGTCAGGCAGGCTGATTGAGGTAATTGGAACCCGCGCGTTGCGCGGGTTTTGTTATGTTCGCAGTTGATTCCCGCACGAAGCAAATTTCATGAATCCGTCCGGCTGGGCCGGGGTGAATGCTCATACACAAATACCCTGCCCGGAATACACTAATGGGAAATCAGCAAAAAGAAGGTAGGGAGCTGCATGAGAATCGATCTGGGCAGCGGAAGGAGCAAGCATGCCAACTGCATCGGGATTGACCGCGTGGGCTACAAGGGAACCGACCTGATTCATGACTTCAATCTGCCGATACCGCTGGCCGACAGCAGTGTGGACTTTGTTATGGCCTCGAACAGCCTGTGCTATGTGGATAATCTGCAACAGGTAATGGCGGAAATTTACCGGGTTTGCCGTCACAGCGCGGTTGTCGTCATTGTTGCTCCTTATGCCCATGCCACAGCGAGCAGAGTCAATCCCGAATATAAACAGCAGTTCGACGAGCATCTGCCTAAATATTGGACTGCCCATCCGGATGATACACTGTATGCCGACGAATTCCCGCTGACCGGTCCGCAGGCGCGTTCTTATGAGGGGGAGCTTAACGATCCACTGGTTGATTTCCGCCTCTTGCGGATGGAATTTTTCTATTATCCTGCATATCATGGCTTCTACAGCCAGGCGGAGCTGGCGCTGCTGCGGCAATCCCAGCTGAATGTCGCTTATCAGATTATGTATCATTTGCTTGTAGTCAAAGAGCCGGTATCACCTGGTGAGCTGTCCGGCTTCCGGGCCAAGCTGAAATTTGAAGAGCCTGCATATATCCAGGCCCAGCGCATGCAGAGTGGAATGGATGAAGGAGGGGATCCGCCTTTTTATCTGGATCATCTTGCAGCGGAAACAGCGGAGCAGGCCGGCAGATTGGAGCCGGTCAAACTGCCGGTAAGCCGGCCGGCCAGAAGCAGGGGCAACAGCAGAACGCGCAATAAAAGACTCAGCACCTCCCGGCGTAAACCGGCTCAGCGGAGCAAAACCAGGCCGTCTTCCGGCAAACGGCGGACCCAGGCAGCGGGCAGGTAAAGCTGGTGGACCAAGAGGAATGCAGCAAGGGGCGATCCCAGAACCGTTTCCGGTTCCGGGACCGCCCCTGCTTTTGTTGCTTCTGGCGTTGCCATTCCTGCCTTGCAGCTAATCATTACAGCAGATTACTCTTCACCTTCCGGAAGTGTATCGACTTTACCGACAACTTTATATTTCTTGCCGTCCTTGTCGGTGACCCCCAGCGTGAACTGGTTCTGACCGACATAATCGGTGTTCGGAATCAGGGTGAAGGTGCCGTCCGCATTAAGGGACAGACTGGCGTTGCCCGGTGCAGCTACCAGCTCTGCTCCGGTAATGCCGCCCAGACCGATGTTGTTCAGGTTACCAGTCAAGGCTGCATTCGCCTCTGTAGAGTAGTTGACGGTCAAAGCACCTGCAACAGGGATGACTGTAACGGCGACAGTGTAGAGATATACATTGCCCAGCGCATCGGTAATCCGCAGAATGAAGGTGTCGGTACCTGTAAATCCGGCATTCGGTGTATATACGAACGAGCCGTTTGCGCCAAAACCAAGCACGCCATGAACTGGAGGCGTCAAGAGAGCATATGCGGCACCGGCTCCGCCTGGCGCAACACCGCTAACTGGCGTTCCTTCAGGCGTACTAAGTCCGGCATTCAGGACAATCGGAGCGGGACTCGGCGGGTCATAGACGATAACAGTGATGGTAGCCTGAGCGCTTCGTCCCAAGCTGTCAGTAACGGTAATAATGAAGCTGTCGGTGCCGAAGAATCCGGGATTAGGCACATATGTGAAGGTGCCGTCCGGATTCACAACAACCGTACCGTTAGCCGGCTGGGAACCTGCCGAATATATCAACGGCAGGCCCGCCGGGCTGGTTGCAGGCAGCCGCCCGGATACCGGCTGGTTCTGTATGGTTCCAATTCCGATATTGGTCGTAACCGGCCCGCCCAGCGGCGTCACAGTAACCGTTACTGTGACGGTAATACTGACACCGGCACTGTTCGTTACAATGACTGTGAAGCTGTCTGTACCCGCGAAGCCCGGATTTGGCGTATACGTGAAGGTGCCGTCCGGGTTGACCACAACTGTTCCGTTCGCCGGAGGTGTCCCCAAACTATAGGTCAAGGCCAGCCCGGCCGGATCAGTTGCGATTACAGCACCGGTAATCGGTTGACCAGCAGAGGTACTGACAGCAACTGGTGAAGCTACAGGTACGTCAGCAACGACAGTTACAGTGACAACAGCAATGTCATTAAGCCCGAAGGTATCGGTTACGATGATCGGGAACGTATCTACGCCGAGAAAGCCAGGGTTCGGCGTATACGTGAATGTTCCATCCTGATTCACAACTGCAACCCCGTTGGCCGGTCCCGGGACATAGAGCGTATATAGCAAGACAGTCGTATCCGGGTCGGTCGCTGCAGCCTGGCCGCTGACTGATGTGCCGACAGGCGTGGTAAGTGCAATATCCGGCGCAACCGGAGGTACAGCAATAACCTGAATAGTGACTGTTCCGGTAGCTGATGCACCATAGATATCTGTTGCGGTAACCGTGAAGCTGTCTACACCAACGAAGCCCATATTCGGAACATACGTGAAGGTCCCGTCAGGATTGACAACGGCAACGCCATTTGACGGCAGTCCTGCCAGCGTAAAGGTTAATGCGGAGCCTTCAGGATCAACAGCGGTAATCTGTCCGGCTACCGGCACATCAGCGAAGGTATCATACACCTCATCTGTAATCACTGGCGGGAGCAGCGGGATGGTTATCATTACTGTAGATAAGGCGCTTGCCCCGTTGCTGTCAGTCACCAGAACTGTGAAGGAATCAATTCCCGTGAACCCGAACGCAGGTGTATAAGTGAATGAACCATCCGGATTCAGCACGGCGGTTCCGTTGACAGGGAATGAATTGATTGTATACGTTAAGGGATCTCCACTTGGATCAGATGCGATAACCTGCCCGTTAACCGGAGTATTGGGGATACCGCCAATAGACAGGTCCTGTGCGGTCGGCGGCAGATTCAACACTGTTATAATTGCACTGGCCATTGCGGTTCCGCCTAATCCGTCACTGACGAGAACAGCGAATACATCTGTACCCGCGAAGCCCGGATTTGGTGTGTAGGTGAATGTTCCATCCGGATTAACCACCGCAGTGCCGTTTGCCGGTGGCATACCTAGGGTGAAGGTCAGCAGATTACCGTCCGGATCGGTAGCTGTAACAGCACCGCTGACTGGAATATTCTCGTTCGTAGTCAGCGAGGTACCAATGGCGACTGGCGGCAGATTGACCACATTAATGGTAACCGTTCCAGTGCTGGTTGCTCCTGTGCTGTCAGTAACCAGAACAGTGAAGCTGTCCGTGCCAATGAAATTCGGATTAGGTGTATACGTAAAGGTACCGTCCGGATTAACAATTACAGTGCCGTTTACCGGCGGTGACAGCAGGGTGAAGCTGAATGGATTCCCGTCCGGATCTACTGCTGTAATCTGGCCTGCTACAGGGGTGTTGCTGCCTGTCGTCAATGTTACATCCGTGGCGACCGGAGGATTAGGGGCTACATTCACAGTAACGGTGGCGAGGGTAGTGCCGCCGCGTCCATCGCTGACTGCTACTGTGAAGAAATCTGTGCCTACAAAAGCCGGGTCAGGCGTATAGGTGAAGATGCCATCCGGGTTCAGCACTACTGTACCCGATGCTGGAGGGGTACCGATAGCATACGTCAACGGATCGCCGTCAGGGTCAAATGCGATGATAGCTCCGCTGACCGGCAGAGGCTGAGTAGTATTCAATGTAGCATTCTGAACTACCGGCAGCTGATTCACGACATTAACCCGCACTGTTGCAACAACGGTACCGCCCTGATTGTCATTGACAAGGACTGTGAAGGCATCGGTACCAGAATAGCCTGTATTCGGTGTATAGGTGAAAGTGCCGTCCGGGTTAACTACAGCTGTACCATTAACCGGCGGTGACTGCAGGCTGAATGTGAGCGGGTCACCGCCCGGATCAACCGCAATAATCTGCCCCGAGGCCGGAGTGTTAATGTTCGTGCTGATTGAAGTGTCTGCAGCAATTGGCGGAATGTCGGTTACGGTTACGATGACCGGAGCGATTGCTGTACCGCCCAGCCCGTCGCTTGCAAGTACAGTGAAGTTATCCTGGCCGACAAACGTTGAGTCAGGTGTATACAGGAACGTACCATCCGGATTAACGACAACCGTTCCGCTAACCGGCGGGTTCAGCAGCGTGAACGTAATCGGATTGCCTTCCGGGTCGGTTGCCGTTACTGCACCAGCCACAGGGACATTCTCCGGTGTAGTTACACTGGTTCCGACAGCTACGGGCGGGTTATTGAACACATTAATGAACACCGTAGAAACAGCATTTCCGCCTTTGCCGTCACTGACGAGTACGGTGAACGAATCAGGTCCGATATAATTAACATCCGGGGTAAAGGTAAAAGTACCGTCCGGATTCACCACCGCAGTACCGAAGACAGGGGCAGCATTCAATGTAAAGGTGAGCGCATCCCCATCAGGGTCGATGGCGGTTACTGCGCCGGCCACCGGTGTATTGGCCGGTGTGCTGAGCTGTACATTTTGCGTAATTGGCGGCTGATCGATAATATTAACCGTTACCACGGAGGTAGCGGTACCGCCTCTGCCGTCACTGACCAGCACACTGAACGTATCGGTTCCAACTACTCCGGCATTAGGTGTATAGGTGAACGAACCATCCGGATTCAGCAGCACAGTTCCAAGTGCAGGAGGAACAGATAATGTATACGTCAGCGGATTGCCATCCGGGTCAACCGCAGGAATCTGTCCGCCTGTCGGTGTATTCTGCAGTGTGTTCAGCGTCAGATTCTGGGCAACAGGCGGTGTATTTGATACGTTCGCTGTAACTACTGAAGTAACAAATACGCCGCTCGTATTCGTAACGAGTACGGAGAAGGTATCCGTGCCGGCAAAACCGAGATTAGGCGTGTAGACGAAGGTACCGGTTGCCGGGTTAAGAACAACTGAACCATTAGCCGGTGGAACAGAGAGGGTATACGTCAGCGTTTGCCCCTGCGGATCAGTTGCAATGACCTGGCCGCCTACAGGAATATTAGTAGTGGTAGTGACAGTGAGATCAGAAGTGACCGGTGCAGCCACCGGAATGGCAACCGTAACATTGGAAGTTGCCGTACCGCCCTTGCCGTCACTGACCAGCACAGAGAAGGTGTCTACTCCGATGAAATTGAAATTCGGCGTATACGTAAAGGAGCCGTCCGGGTTAAGCACAACCGTACCGTTTGCCGGCGGTGCAGACACTGTGTAGGTAAGAATATCGCCATCCGGATCTGTGGCCGGAATCTGCCCGGCTACAGGTGCATTGACCGGTGTGACCAGCGAAAGATCCTGTGCGACCGGCGGACGGTTAAATACATTAACGACGACGGTACCAACGGCTAAGCCGCCTTTCCCGTCCGTGACCAGCACGGTGAAGGAATCGGTTCCGACAAATCCGATATTCGGGGTATAAGTGAAGGACCCATCCGGGTTCACTACGGCAGTACCGTTCCCTGGTGAAGAATGCAGGACATAGGCCAGCGCATCACCGTCCGGATCCGTAGCGACTACCTGGCCGGCCAGAGGCGTATTCTGCGGTGTAGCCAGAGATTGATTCTGTACCACCGGGTTCTGATTGAGCACGTTAATCGTAACGGTGGAGACCGCTGTTCCGCCCCGTCCGTCACTGACCAGCACCGAGAACGAATCCGGACCCACAAAGCCCGTATTTGGCGTGTAGACAAATGAACCATCCGGGCCCACTGCTGCACTTCCGTTCACTGGCGGAGTCAGCAAAGAGAAGACGAGCGGATCTGCGTTAGGATCGGTAGCGGTAACCTGCCCGGAAGCCGGGATATTCTGAAGGGTGGAGAGTGCTACATCGCTGGTCACCGGCGGCAGATCAAGCACATTAACCGTTACAGAGGCCACTGTTGTACCGCCGAGCCCATCAGAGACCGTAACCGTAAAGGAATCTGTACCGGTGAAGCCGGTGCTAGGCGTGTAGACGAATGTACCATCCGGATTCACCAGGACCGTTCCATTTACCGGGCTGGTGTTCAGTGTGAAGGTGAGCGGATTGCCATCCGGATCGGTAGCTATGACCTGGCCGGCAGCAGGGGTGTTACCATTCGTGGTAATCGTCAAATTCTGGGCAACCGGTGCCTGATTGGCTACATTGACCGTTACGGTGGCAAGTGCCGTTCCGCCTCTGCCGTCACTGACCAGTACAGTGAAGGAATCAACTCCGACAAAACCAAGGTTCGGCGTATAAAGGAATGTGCCGTCGGGATTCACAACAGCAGTTCCGTTTGCCGGGAGCGAGTTCTGCGAGAAGGTTAATGGATCTGCGTTAGGATCGGTTGCTGTGACCTGCCCGGGAACAGGTGTATTCTGCAGGGTAGATACGGTAACATTACTGGTAACCGGTGGAAGGTTAATGACCTGAACTGTGACTGTGGCGATGGCGACTCCGCCGCTGGGATCACTTACCTGTACGGTGAAGGTGTCAGTTCCTATGAAGTTCAAGTCCGGTGTATACGTGAACGTTCCGTTTGGATTAACTACTACCGTCCCGTTTACCGGCGGGGAAGCGAGCGTGAAGGTTAGGGGATCGCCATCCGGATCAGTCCCGGTCACCTGGCCGGGAAGGGCAATATTTTCAGGTGTTGTCAGATTCAAATTACTGGTAACCGGAGGCAAATTAATAACTTGAATGGTTACCGTAGACAGCGCTGTACCGCCATTCGGATCGCTGACAAGCACCGTAAACATATCGGTACCGGCGAAGCCGGGGTTAGGCGTGTAGGTGAAAGAGCCATCCACATTAACAACTACGCTGCCGTTCCCCGGCGGAGTGTTCAGCGCATACACAAGCGGGTCGCCATCCGGATCGGTTGCAATGACCTGGCCTGGAACCGGCACGTTTTTATTAGTGGTCAGATTAAGGCTCTGGGCAACCGGCGGCTGATTCACTATAGTAATTGTAATCGTCGAAATAGCTGTTCCGCCCTGCTGGTCACTGACCAGCACAGTGAAGGAATCCATACCGACGAAACCGGGATTGGGGGTATACGTGAATGTGCCGTCCGGATTAACGCTGGCCGTTCCATTCGTGGGAACAGAGTTCTGAGAATAGGTCAGCGGATCACCGTCGATATCTGCACCCACTACCTGACCCGAGACAGCCACACCTTCAGTTGTAGTAAGCGCATAGTTAGGAACTGTAGGCGGCCTATTGCCTATAGCCACATTGTTGCCGTTTGAGCGTGCCATACCGCTGAAGACAGGACCGTTAGGAAGGCTCTGGAAGTTGTAGGTCAGGTTAGCGACATTGGATTGGGTAGAACCGGCCGGGCGGGATACAATCTGTACTGAATACACTATCGTAACGGTCTGCCCTGGAGCTATGACTCCCAGATTCAGGCCTGTGACCGGATTGGCAGCCGGCTGGTTAATTCCGTTGACCGAGAGGGAGCCGGGAACAAATACACCGGAGGCCGGGAAGCTGTCCTGCAGCAGAACAAGCGTAGCGGAAGCAGTGCCGTTATTGCTCGCTGTAATGGTGTACTGGATATTGTCACCGACAAGGGCGGAGGATACATTAGAGCTTTTGTTAAACACAAATAACGGAGCATTGACATCCACCTGGAGCCCAAGACTGCTGACCACATACGCATCGCCTTGTGAGGTTACCTGAATCACGGCAGAGTCTGAGAGTTGCTAAGCTGCGGGGAGACGTTGACGTTCGTGATATCCCACCCTTGGCGTGCGCCGATTCTGGCGGTGCCTGGAGTTGAATTCAGACTGCCGAACGTACCGTTCGTATCGAGCAGTCCTTGGTCGTTATTGATCTGCGAGCAAAAAAAGTTGTTGATCGGGTTGTTTGGTCCGGAGATGGCGGTTAGTGAGCCGGCAGTCGGACCGAATAACACCTGGTCGCCTACGATCTGCGGATCGCCTTCACCGGCACTCACCATGAGACGACCGCTAACTGCTCCCGTGACAGGTGTTGCAAATCCGCTGATCGTTGCAGACGAAGAGCCAATGGCCTGGTTGACCACTTCCGCGCCTACAAAGACACTCATATTGCGGGAGGGCAGATACGGACTGGAATACACCACAGCGAGCGTCCACCCGGCAAAGTTTGCATTGTTCTCAGAAGCTGAGACGGTACCGACCACATTGCCAGTAGTGTAAGTGCCTGCTCCACCCTGCTGGACAAGGGCCGTTACATTGGCAGAATTGACATAGTCAGGAGCTGCAGGAGCCGTGTTGACTGCCGTTGCCGGATCTGGAGCAACTGAGAATACGCCTGCCGGTGTAGTGAATGTGATGGAATTCCCGATGCTGCCGATCAGGTTGTTGCCTCCGGTGTTGTAGCTGGCCGACCAGACCAGTTCAGCATAGAGGACGCTGGCTCCTGCCGGCAGGCTCAGAATAGCCGAAGATGAGTTCAACGTGTAATTCAGCGTTGTCCCTAGCGGGAAGTTGCCGGCTTGAAGTGTGTTATTGGTCGTAGAGAAGGCGCCTATCGAGCCAACGATCCCCTGGTTATTCTGGTTTGTTGTTTTGTTAAGCCCGAGCGTGTTGCCCGTGAACGTCATTGCTCCGTTCATGGTCGTGTTATACCTGAGCTGAAACGCCATATATACTTTTCTCCCTCCGCAGATTAGAAATTTGCTCCATATCTCCACATGTATATTTGGGCGGATGGTTGTAATATTCCGTAGATATCCAAAAAATGCGTGTTGATTTAGTGAAGACACACACTTCGCTTATGGCCTGATCATGCTAACTTTAGGCCTTATAATCAAGGATTAGAAACAGCCGCTTCTCTATAATAGTTATGAAATCTACCTATTTAGAGGAGTGGTACCATTTTGGCTGTTCAGCTGCCTGTAAGCTACAGGAATCCCGTAATCAGCGGGTTTCATCCCGATCCCAGCATCTGCCGGGTAGGAGAAGATTATTTTTTAGTAACCAGTTCGTTTGAATATTTCCCGGGGGTGCCGCTGTTTCATAGTACAGATCTGGTGAACTGGCAGCAGCTTGGCCATGTCCTGACACGGACTTCGCAATTGAATCTGCGTAATACCGGGAGCTCAGGAGGTATTTACGCACCTACCATCCGGCATCACGCCGGCAGGTTCTACATGACAACTACCAATGTCTCAGGCGGGGGCAACTTCTTCGTCTACACAGACGATCCTTGGGGAGAATGGTCCGATCCGGTCTATGTGGATCAGCCGGGGATCGATCCGGATCTGTTCTTCGATGAGGACGGGGCGGTCTATTATACCAGTGCACACGACGCCGGGGGCCAAGGGGCTTATCAGAGCCGGATTGATGTGAAGACGGGCGAACGCCTGACGGATATTCAGCTCGTATGGAAGGGGAGCGGCGGCCAGCATCCTGAAGCACCGCACCTCTACCATATTGGCGAATGGTATTATCTGATGATCGCCGAAGGCGGAACCGAATACGGGCATATGGTCACTATTGCCCGGAGCAAGCGGCCGGACGGCCCGTTTGAAGGCTGTCCGCATAATCCGATCCTCTCCCACCGGAGCCTGCTGAGCCCGATCCAGGCTACAGGACACGGGGATCTGATTCAAGCACCGGACGGAGGCTGGTGGGCGGTATTCCTGGGAATCCGGCCTGTCGGCTATCCGATGCAGCATCATTTGGGCCGGGAAACATTCCTGGCGCCGGTGAGCTGGACAGCTGACGGCTGGCCGGTCATCGGCGATAACGGAATAGTCAGCGAGCTCATGCCCGCAGACGGTCTGAGGCTGCAGCCGCTGCCAGCGGCTCCGGTCCGGGATGATTTCGAAGCCAAGGAGCTGGCTCCCTGCTGGACCTTCCTGCGTACCCCTGACCGTGAGAACTGGTCACTTACAGAGAAGAGCGGCAGTCTGACACTGCACGGTTCGCCGGTTACATTGAATGAAGCAGCCACCCCTGCATTTGTCGGGCGCAGACAGCAGCACTTCGCAGGCCGCTTCGCAGCGCATTTGACGTTTGCACCGCAGCAGGACGGTGAAGAAGCCGGACTTACAGTTTTTATGAACGAACGGTTTCATTATGAGCTTGCAGTAACACAGCTTGGCGGCGTACGCGTACTGATTTTCCGCAGACGACTGGGGACACTATGGAGGATTGAGCAGGAGATCCCGTGGGCATCAGATACTGCCGTACTGACCATCTGTGCTGACAAGTCTCAATATGTCTTCAATTACTCGGATGGCGGGAGCGAGCCGGTAATCATCGGACAGGGGGAAAGCGGGCTGTTGTCCACTGAAGTAGCAGGCGGTTTTACCGGGGTATTTATAGCAATGTACGCTACAGGCAACGGGAAGTGTTCGCAGGCTCCGGCTCACTTTGACTGGTTCGATTACCAGGAGTTATGTTAGGTTATGCCAGTCTCCTGCATTTCCTGTAATAAAGGATGAGATCCGTTTATTAACGGGTCTTTTTTTATTAACCCAGCATTCGTAATTCGTACAAAAAAATTGAAAATGTCCGTATTATGCTAAACCGTGTCCATGTTATTAAGGCCGCGGATAATGATCTGCTATATAGTAAATGACGGAAGCGTGAATAAGAACAACAAGGAGTGGTGGGGTTTTGTCTGAAATACCGTTAGTACAGAATGAGCAGAAGGTAAGCCGGGGAAGGAACTTCTGGCACCGGGTGGCCCGGCAGAAGTATCTGTATCTGATGTCCGTACCTTTTGTAATTTGGGCCTTTGTGTTTAGCTATCTCCCTCTTTGGGGCTGGACGATGGCCTTTCAAAAGTTCCAGATCGGCAAGCCGTTTTTTGACCAGACATGGGTTGGACTGGATAATTTCAAGGAGCTGTTTCAGGATTCCCAGTTCTTCAATGCACTCCGCAATACGCTGGCAATGAGCTTTATGGGGCTGATTGCAGGATTTATGGTACCTATTATTTTTGCAATCCTGATTAATGAAGTACGCTCCTCTTTCCTGAAGAGATTTGCTCAAACGGTTTCATACCTGCCGCACTTTGTCTCCTGGGTGGTCGTAGCCGGCATCGTGACCAAAATGCTCGCAACAGATAATGGTGCGGTCAACCAGCTTCTGCTGCAGCTGCACATCATCCAGGAGCCGATTCAATTTATGGCCAAAGAAAATCTGTTCTGGTATATCGTCACCAGCGCTGATATCTGGAAGGAGACCGGCTGGAATGCGATTATCTATCTGGCAGCGATTGCCGGAATCGGACCTGAATTGTATGAAGCTTGCCGTGTAGACGGTGCCAGCCGGCTGAGACAAATCTGGCATATTACACTGCCGGGTATCCGCTCAACGGTAATTATTCTGCTTATTATGTCTATCGGCCACCTCGTCAGTATCGGCTTTGAGAAGCAGTTCCTCCTTGGCAATCATCTGGTGCAGGAGAAGTCAGAGGTACTCGATCTCTATGCTCTGAATTACGGGCTCGGAATGGGGCGGTATTCATTTGGTACAGCCATTAACATCTTCAATTCAGTAGTCAGTTTAATGCTGTTATTCCTGGCCAACGGCATTTTCAAAAAGGTTACTAAAGAGAGCATCATGTAGGGGGGACTTGGGTTGACGAATATAAAACGATCCGGAACTCCGCTATCGGACCGGGTCTTTGATCTCATAGTTTATATTGTAGTCGGGTTTGTCATTATAGTTACGCTGTATCCGTTTCTAAATGTCCTGGCGATTTCGCTTAACAACTCATCTGACACAATCAAAGGCGGGATTACAGTGATTCCGCGCCAGTTCACGCTGGAGAATTACTCGCTCATTTTTTCCTTTGACGGTCTGTTGACCGGGCTGAAAATATCCGTGCTGCGGACGGTTATCGGCACTCTGCTGGGGCTGGCTGCTTCATCTATGGTCGCTTACGTACTGAGCCGTGCCGATTTTGACGGACGGAGATTTATCTCGACCTTTCTTGCTCTTACGATGTACGTGTCCGGAGGCCTGATTCCGTTTTATCTTCTGCTGCGGGATATTCATATGCTTGGAACGTTTTCGGTCTATGTTTTACCCGGACTGGTAAGCGCCTTCAATATCTTTGTTATCCGTTCATTTATTGACGGGCTGCCCTATGCTCTGCAGGAGTCCGCTACGATCGACGGGGCCAATGATTTCACGATCTACTGGAGGGTTGTTCTTCCGTTAACCTTACCCGCACTGGCAACCATCGCTTTATTCCTGGCAGTCGGGCAGTGGAACTCATGGTTTGATACCTACATGTATAACGGCTCGAAAGAGCATTTAACCACATTGCAGTTCGAACTGATGAAGGTATTGCAGAGTACGCAGGCCGGCTCCACCAGCGGCGGTGTCAACGGTCAAAGCATGAACCAGGTAATGAGCCGGATTTCACCTGAATCAGTCAAGATGGCCATTACGATTATCGTCACCGTTCCCATTCTGCTGGTGTACCCTTTTCTGCAACGTTACTTTGTTAAAGGCATGACGCTTGGCGCAGTGAAAAGCTAATTTGGTATCAGCAGGCTAACCTGTTTATACAATATAACGATTATGGGGGATTTCAGGTGAATAGACAAAAAGGCTTCATGAAGATCAGCTTGGCACTGACACTTGCACTTGGCCTGCTTGCAGGCTGCGGAGGGAACAGCAATAATGCAAACCAAGGCAGCAGTACAGCCGATCCGGCAAGTACAAATGCAGCAGCAGGCAACAATCAGACGGACGATACATCGCCAATCACATTTTCCTTTTACAGTGTAGGCTCCAATTGGAACAAAATGCAGGATGATATCGGCAAAGAAATTACCAAATTTACCGGTGTTACGCTGGATGGGGAAGCAGAAGTAGGGGATAAGGCGCAGAAAATCGCCCTGATTGCCTCAAGCGGCGATTACCCGGATCTCATTAGCCCGACAGGCGAATTGAATAAGCTGGTGAATGCAGGAGCGATGCTGGATCTCACCGATTTGATCGACAAGCATGCCCCGAATATCAAGAAGCTCTTTGGCGATCAGATCAAGCGTCTGCGGTACAGCAGCGAGGACCAGGCTATCTATGTAATCCCTACCTACTCCGGTGTCGACGCTGCTAGTTTCGTCGCAGGCGGCGGCTTCGAGCTTCAGCACCGTGCAGTGAAGGAGGCAGGTTACCCGGAGGTGAAGACGCTTCAGGATTATGAGAACGTCATCAAGGCTTATCTGGATAAGTATCCGACCGATGAGAACGGCAATAAGAATATCGGACTCAGCTTAAATGCTGATGACTGGCGGATGTACATTTCAGTAACGAATCCGGCTGCAGAAACAACGGGCAAATCCGGTGACGGAGAGTATTATATTGATCCCGAAACGTATGAGGCCACTTATCATTTCCGGACCGAAGGGGAGAAAGAGTACTTCAAATGGCTGAATCATATGTTTAATACCGGCCTGCTGGACAAAGACAGCTTCGTACAAAAGTATGATGAATATCTGGCCAAGGTCGCCTCCGGCCGCGTCATTGGCTTGATCGATGCAGACTGGGATTATAACGACGGTGAGAAGGTATTGAAATCAGAAGGAAAGTTCGACCAGACCTACGGCCATTATTCTGTAACCGTGTCCGATCAATTCAAGGATAACCGCATGCAGTCGACAGGCTTCATGGCAGGCTGGGGGATAGGGATTACCAAGTCATGCGAGGACCCGGTACGGGCGATCAAATTCCTCGACTTCCTCGCCTCTGAGCAGGGCCAGGTTCTGATTAACTGGGGTGTCGAAGGCAAGCAGTATGTTGTAGAGAACGGGACCCGGGTCGTACCTGAGGATATCCAGAACCTGATTGATAACGGCGGTGCGGCTTATACCAAGGAATCCGGTCTGGGTCTTTATGTAAATATTGGCGCCCATTATGGAGACGGGGTTAAGGACTCTACCGGCAATTATTTCACCAAGAGCTTCCCGGAACAAATCGTCCAGGGATATTCAGCAGCCG
Organism: Paenibacillus sp. MMS20-IR301; assembly: GCF_032302195.1. Taxonomy (NCBI): domain Bacteria; kingdom Bacillati; phylum Bacillota; class Bacilli; order Caryophanales; family Paenibacillaceae; genus Paenibacillus; species Paenibacillus sp. MMS20-IR301. Next base: position 1,828,350 of record NZ_CP135275.1, on the reverse strand, counting down.
ATAAAGAAACCCTTGCCGCGTATGGTGCTACTACATGGCTTGACCTGTTCCCGAAAGCAGAGGAGTTCCCTGTGAAGCCTTGGGGAGCGGTATGGAATATTCCTGTTCCGAGTGACAGTGATGCTAATATCTATGGCACCAAGATGAAGGACATTACCTGGAAACGGATTCCCAAGGTCATTATGGCGAAGCCGGAGGAATTCGATAAGCTCTGGGATGAATACCAGCAGGAGCTGATTGATGCCGGCGTAGAAAAGATGGAAGCAAGCCAGACGCAGTACGTCCAGGCACTCGTGAAACTGTGGAATGAATAGAATTGTGTAATGAAATATTTTACCGGATGGCTCCTGTTAAGGGGCTGCCCGGTTTTTTTAGTTGCCTTGACTGTTAATGATAATGGTTATCATTTATGATGGTAAGTAGACAGAAAACGGAGGGGCAGTAATTATGCAGTTAAGTAATCACATCGCACTTTGGGAGCAGGCTGCAGTCAAGCTGATCGATATGCGGCAGATCGAAATGGCGGAAGGTGAGTTTCTTCATAGATACAAGGTACCCGCCAGTGTTTTTTTACTCTCCGTACAGGGAAGCGCGCAAGTGGGGCTGGATCAGGCTGAATTTGCATGCACAGGCTTTCAACTTCTCCATGGCGGAAAAGGGGCCATCCTGGATATTGTTCCAACAAGCAAGAGGTTTGTGTACTATATCCTTTATTACCGTGCATGGATCCAGCAAAAGGAGCCTTTCCAGAATCCATTTTGTATTACACCAGATAATCCTATTGCGCTGTATAACCATATGCAGGTGATGCACTGTAAATGGAACGAGCCGGAAGAACGGCTTAACGTGAAATCACACTTTTATAAATTTATCCATCAGGTATTGCAGGAGCTGCACAGAGGAGAGCCAAAGATGCGGCAGAGCAGTATTGCCGTGCAGGTAATTACTTATATTCAGGAGTATTATGCAGAGCCGGTCACATTAGATTCACTTGCAGAAGTTTTCAATTTCAGCGCCTATCATTTGTCCTCCTTATTCAAGGAGCATACCGGTGTTAGCCCGATCGACTATTTGATCCGCTTCCGGCTCGAAGTAGCATCAGAGCTGCTAAGAACAACTGAGGCTTCAGTCGGTGAAATTGCAGCAAGCGTTGGATATAAGGACGTATATTATTTCAGCCGGATTTTCAAAAAAAGAAGAGGCGTATCACCTGCCCATTACCGGTTAAGAGAGACAGAGCGGCACAAAGTTGCTGAAAGTCCATTAAACATCCCCATATCCTCTATTTCTGAAAATAGCGAAGATCAGTATATTGTAAATGATAATCATTATCACAATAATGCTGAAAAAGGGGAATTACATATGTTTAAACACGCAAAATCACAATCTATGGCAGCGATGCTGCTATGCGGCTCTCTGTTACTGGGTGCTTGCTCAAACGGGACGGGTACCGCGCAGGAGCAAAGCAACGGGAATGTGAATGGGAATGGGAGTCAAGCCGTAGCTGAAGAGAGTCCGCAGACCCGGATGATATCGACGCCCAGAGGAGAGGTGGAAGTGCCCGCAGAGCCGGTAAAAGTGGCAGCAGACCAATATATGGGGCATTTATTGAAATTAGGTATTGTACCTGTCGGGGTAAGATCGTTCATGCTGGACGAGGGCTGGATGGAGAAGGCGGATATCCCCCAGGAAACACTCGACAAGATCGAAGATCTGGGAGACTTCCCTATGAACCTGGAGAAGTTGACCATGCTTGAACCGGACCTTATTATCGGTTCGATTGAAGATTATATCGATCAATATGAGAAGATTGGCACCACTGTATTTCTTCCCTATTGGGAAGAGCTGTCAACGGCAGGCCCGCTGGATAAGTTCCGAAATGTAGCCCATATCTTCGGGAAAGACCAAGAAGCAGAAGCATGGATTGCAGAATACGAACAGAAGGTTGCCGATGCTAAGACCAAAATTTCCGGAGTCATTAAAGAAGGGGAAACCGTGTCTATCATTCAATTTACGGAAAAGGCCGTATATGTCTTAGCGGCAACTGGCGGCAATTATGGTTCTTCTACCGTATACGAAATGCTGGAGCTGCCGGCTACAGAAAGTGCCAAGAAGATGTCCGAGGGCTTCGAAGCGATCTCACTTGAAGTGCTTCCTGAATATTTAGGCGATTATATCTTTGTATATAATGGCGATGCCGGAGTTACAAGCAGCGCGATGAGCAGTGAAATATGGCAGACTGTACCCGCTGTGAAGAACGGCAAAGTATATTTGTACGGTGATAATTATCATGATGAGTTCGTAATGGAAGATCCCTATTCTTTGGAGCTGCAGCTGGATACGATAGTGAATCTGTTACTGGGCGGCAGCAAGTAATAAAACATTGTCCATCTGAATATACAATTTAATCCGCGTAAGCGGATTTTTTTGTTTTAATTATGTATTGTAAATACTCAAATCATTGAAATTAAATATTTAAATGATTTCCTTCTACACAGGAAAAGCTTATTATTAGATGTAAACTTTTTAATAGAGTAAGTTACATACAGAGAGAGAATGAGAGGTAGCAATAATGGAACATCCGCTTCATCATGGAGTTTGGCATACTGTGGGGTCACATGAACATGATAATGTACTCGTCCTGATATCTTACCTGATCGCAGTTGTAGCCTCCTACACTGTGCTTGATCTTACCGGCAGAATCAGCAGGACTCACGGCAGAAGCCGCTGGATCTGGCTGTTATTTGGAGCATTTGCCATGGGAATGGGGATTTGGTCGATGCATTTTGTCGGTATGATGGCCATGTCCTTCCAGACCCCTGTATCGTATGATCTTGGAATTGTCTTAATCTCTGTAGGGATTGCCATGTTAGCATCGCTGCTGGCTCTGCTGGTGGTGTCCAGGCCCAAAGTACCCTTGCTGCAGCTGCTCGGAGGAGCATGCCTGTTCGCACTCGGTATAGTACTCATGCATTACAGCGGCATGTATTCAATGCAGGTGCAGATTCATTACGATCCATTGTACGTTGTTCTCTCCATACTAATTGCCTTTGCAGCTTCCATCTCAGCATTATGCTTATCCGCTTATTTCCTTCAGTCCGGAGCTTCAGGCATTGTCCTGAAGAAGGCTGGCAGTGCCCTCATTATGGGAGCAGCCATTGCAGGCATGCATTATGTAGGAATGTTAGGCGTAGAGATCAGAACAGGGGTCGTTCCGGTCCGGCTGTTTCCGTCATTAAACATCATCTTTGACCAGAAGCGGCTCGCCTATATCATCTCCGCCGGTAGCTTGCTGACGCTTATCCTGTCCCTGGTGGGCGTGTATATCTCAAGGCTGTTTGCCCATAAAGAATCTGAACGGCTGGTAAATGAGAAATGGTACAAGTCACTTTATGAGCATAATCAGGACGGCATTATCTCTGTAGATCTGGAGGGGCGGATTATCGGAATTAACCCTGCAGCTATCCGGATTGGCGGCATAGACGAGCAGGATTTCCTGTTTCAAAAGATTGGAGCATTGCTGCCCCTCATTGCAGAGGAGGAACGGAAGCGGATCAGACTGATGTTCGCAGCTGCCTTCGCCAGAGGGGAAGAGATGAAGAGTGAGACCACCCTGTACATTGGTGAACAGGAACGGATTGAAATCGCAGTATTGATTGCACCTGTCATTGTAGATGAACAGGTCACAGGAAACTACATCATCATGAGGGATATAACCGAGGACAAGCGGATGAAGCTGAAGAACCAGCACATGGCCTTTCATGATGAACTAACCGGACTGCCTAACCGCAGAATGCTGAACCATATGTTATCTAAGACGATAGATACCCATCTTCATGAGCAGAAGAAGTTCATTGTGATGATTATCGACCTTGACCGTTTCAAAATTATCAATGATTCCGTAGGACATATCTATGGTGATCTGACCTTGCAGGAAATGGGCAGAAGGCTCAAGAATGAACTGAAAAATGAAGAAACTATCCTGGCCCGAATGGGCGGAGACGAATTTGCTGTACTCCTTCCGGAATACATATCAGAAGCGCATATGAAAGAGCTGGCTGAGCGAATGACCCGGGTAATTGAAGTGCCTTATGTTGTAATGGATAGTGAGTTCCACGTAACCGGCAGCATCGGAATTGCGGTTTATCCTGAGCATGGCGAAGATGCTTTGCATCTGCTGAAGAATGCGGACATCGCCATGTATGAGGTGAAGAAGAATGGTAAGAACGGATATCTTGTATTCTCAGATGCGCTGAAGGCACAGCTGCAGGAAAGCATGAATCTGGAGAATGATCTGAGAAAAGCCCTGGAGCGTGAAGAGTTCGAGCTCTACTTCCAGCCGCAGATACGCGCTGATCAGGGAAGCATGGTCGGTGTGGAGGCCCTGGTCCGCTGGAATCATCCCACTAGGGGCTTGCTGGCTCCGGGGACATTCATTTCCGTGGCCGAAGAGACCGGCATGATTGCCGAGCTCGGGTATTGGGTGCTGCATGAAGCCTGTAAGCAGATGAAGCAGTGGCATGAGGCCGGAGGACCGCTTATTTCCATCGGGGTCAATCTGTCTTCACGGCAATTCCATCAGCCCAATCTGGTGGAACAGATCCAGGAAATCTTACAGGACACAGGCTTAAGCCCGGAATACCTGGAGCTGGAAATCACTGAAAGCATGATGATGGATGCCATGGCATCCATTGATATCCTCAATCAGCTGACAGAGCTGGGAATCCGCATCAGTCTGGATGATTTCGGAACAGGGTACAGCTCCTTTAACTACCTGAAGATGTTCCCCATTCACAAGGTGAAAATAGACCGCTCTTTTGTTGAGCATATAGCGGTTAACCCCAATGACAGAGCCATTGTCTCAACGATGATAGCCATGGCCAGACAATTGAATATGGGTGTTATTGCTGAAGGTATTGAGACCAAAGCCCAGCTCGACATTATCATTGAACAGGATTGCAAGGATGTGCAGGGCTATTATTACAGCAAGCCGTTACCGGCTGATGAAGTGGAGCAGTTATTTTTTGTGCCCCAGCGTCTGCGGGAGAGCAGATAAGCGGTTGAACAGGTCAGTTCAGCACCCCGTTCCCCACAATCTTAACCGTAACCTGCGGATGAAAATGCACCTTGGGATATTCAACAATTTCAAGACGCCACTGCTCTACTGGAACAGATCCCTTTTGAGAATTTTACCGGTAGCGGGACTGAATTCCATAAGCTGCTGGGCAGTGATATTCTATACTATAGCGGTGATGATCTTGCGGCAGGCTATGCCGACAAGTTGCTGAATCCGGTTCGGACCGGTGAATCTGTAATGATCAGCTACAACCGTAAGAAACATAAGGCTGTGTTTATTTGAAAGATTGACCGTGAGGTTCAGACAGCGTTACTATTTAACCTATATAGATATAAATATAAATCTATGGACTGAATGGTCCCCCTGTTAAGAAAGCAGCCAGTCACTTAACGGTTGTTCAAGCGACTAGCTAAGCGTTACGGACAGGAGAGGCGTTAAGCCAATGGAAAGGCAGCAGAGTGCCAGACTTGCGGACACCAGCGCCGTTATTTCACCTGAAAAGTGGAGTTATCCCATGAAAAGCGGCGGATAAGGGCCGTGGTGTCCGTAAAACCGCCCAAAAGGCCTATTTTGAGCGAATAAGGGCTGTGGTGTCCATAAGAGCCCAGAATTGGGTTGTAATTGAACCGGTAACCAATAACTAAGCGGAGTGTACGAATGAAGAATTTTTCCAAAGAAACAGCTGAGAACATTTTAACAAACCAGATTAAAGTAAACACGTTATTAGACAATTATCCTGAATACCAGGAGGAAGTCCTCAAAGAAATCGGGGTACTCAAAAGCAGGCATGCGGATAAGCTGGTTCAAGCCATGATGGATAAATATACTGCCAGCGCCCGGATGGCCGGAAGTAAGATTCACAAGAGCGGCTTCAATGAAACTGCCATTAATACTTTCTTGCCGAAGGTCATAAAGGCACGGATGGCTATTTATTTGCTGGAGCAAATAACGGTTAAGCTGTCCTCCAGTACGGCAAAGGATAACATCCGCTTCAATCTGTGGGACGGAACAATTCTGCAAAGGCTGTTATTCAAGAAGGGCCTGGAAAGGAAAGCAGTCTCCTTAACGAGCTTCAAATTCTTCTGGAAGCTCATTAAGGATAAGAAGGTACTGATGCCGCTGGTTAACAAGAAGGGGATTTACTGCTTTTATTCCAAGCCTCTGATTAATGAGCTTGCCAAACTGATCGGGAATAAGCGCTGTATTGAGATCGGCGCAGGAGACGGAACGCTGACAAGAATCCTGAGGGATAAGCATGTACAATGTACTGCAACGGATGATTACAGCTGGGAGCATTATATTGACTATCCCGAATTTGTAGAACGGCTAGACGCGAAGGCCGCGTTGCTCAAATATTCTCCCGAGGTAGTCTTATGTTCATGGCCGGTCCCCCGCAACAATTATGAAAGACATGTGTTTAAAAAATCTTCGGTAGAGCTGTATATTGTCATCGGCACAAGAAATCCGGACTCCACTGGTGATTTCGATACGTATCTAAATAATGGATTATTTAGTATGGAGCTCAGTGAGCACTTATCCTCGTTAATTCTTCCGCCTTCTGCCGAGAATGCAGTCTATTTGTTCAGAAGGAACAAGACATAAGAAAGTGCCAATTTCTCTCGACCCTTTCTGGGTTTTTGTCTACCGACATATCCGTGATATTAAATTAAGATGATCTTACTTAATCTATTTCAGATATGCGGAGGATGAGACATTGCTATCAACAATCGATAAACGGAATGTTAAGCTGCTGCCGGGGATATTCCGGGAGCGGATGAGCGTGAACAGAGAATACCTGATGGAGCTCGATACCCAGTGCCTGCTGCAAAACTTCTATCTGGAGGCGGGGATTATTATTCCCGGGCTGCAGGTAGTCGATAATCCGGAAACCGCGAAGCTCCACTGGGGCTGGGAAGCTCCCACTTGCCAGCTAAGAGGGCATTTCCTCGGCCACTGGCTCTCTGCTGCGGCTGCCTACGTTGCTTCTGAGCGTGATATGGAGCTGAAGGCCAAGCTGGATACAATCATCGCGGAGCTCGCGAGATGCCAGGAGCTGAACGGCGGGGAATGGATCGGGTCCATACCTGAGAAGTATTTCGAGAAGCTGGAGAACAATCAGCATATATGGTCTCCGCAATACGTAATGCACAAAACCATTATGGGGCTTACTCACGCATATATAGATGCCGGCAATGAACAGGCACTTCAAATATTGGACCGGCTGAGCGACTGGTATGTCCGCTGGATCGATGCGATGCTGCTGAAGAATCCTCATGCCGTGTACAGCGGTGAAGAGGCAGGAATGCTTGAAATATGGGCGGTCCTGTACGATGTTACCAAGAATGCGAAGTATATGCACCTGGCGGAGCGTTACTGGAATCCAAGCCTGTTCCGCAAGCTTCTGGAGGGTAAAGATGCGCTAACCAACTGTCATGCCAATGCAAGTATCCCGTTCTCGCATGGAGCGGCAGTGCTGTATGAAATAACCGGAGATGAGAAATGGCGGCAGATTACAGAGCTGTTCTGGAAGAATGCCGTAACCGACCGGGGGACTTATTGTACATGCGGACAAAACGCCGGCGAATTCTGGCAGCCCCCGTTCATGTCAGGGCAGTTCCTCGGTGAGCGGAATCAGGAGTTCTGCACAGTGTACAACATGGTCCGGACAGCTTCGTATCTGTACAAATGGACAGGCAATACAGAATATGCGGATTATATTGAAAAAAATCTGTACAACGGCTTCCTGGCCCAGCACAATGCACAGACAGGAATGCCCGCTTATTTTCTTCCCCTGGCTGCAGGGAGCCGTAAAAAGTGGGGCAGCAAAACAAGAGATTTCTGGTGCTGCCACGGGACCATGGTTCAGGCACAATCGATGTATAATGACTTAATATACTTAGAGGATGCCGGGGCAGGCAAGCTGATTATCAGCCAGTACATTCCATCGCGGATGGAGTATCGGCGCGGCGGAGCGGATGTATGTATTGAGCAGACTACGGATATGAAATACTATAATGCTCAAGCCTTCTTCGATGAGCAGGATGACAGTCAAATGTCGCGGTGGTCATTGAAATTCAAGATCACAGCTTCTGTAGCAGAATCATTCACTGTACTCTTCCGTGTGCCTGCTTGGGTTAAAGGTAGTCCTGTAGTCCATGTTAACGGGCAAGTGATCTCCTCACCGGAGATTAACGGCGGATACTTGATTGTTACGGGAGAATGGAAGGACGACACCATTAATATTTTCTTCCCGAGTGCACTCGTTATGGAACCGCTCCCTGACATGCCTGAGCTGGCAGCCGTAGTTGACGGGCCGATTGTCCTTGCCGGCCTTACGGACAGCGACTGCGGACTTGCAGGGGAGTCATCCCTTCGTAGGTTTTAAACAGTTTCATATAGTATTTTTCGTCCTGGAAGCCGCATGAATATGCGGCTTCTTTGATTGTAATATTGTTGCTGGACAGAAGGTTCTTGGAGATCTCAATTCGGGACTTATTCAGGAAGAAGATAAGCTTCATACCGGTTTCCTTCTTGAACAGCGAGGACAGGTATTCCGGATTATAATGAAATTCCCCGGCAATTTCAGGCAAGGTAAGCGGCTTGTGACAGTTGGACTTAATCCATTCCATGACCGTGTAAATCGTAGGTGAAATATTGTGGTTGCGGTTATACAGACCGTCAAGAAACTGCTGCGTGATCTCCATAGCAAGCAGACTCATAGCATAGTTTAGGATGGCTTCAGTATAACGGGTCTCCTGGCGTGAGAAATCAATAAGCTGATGGAATAACATGCTTATACGCTGGAGGCTTCCGGAGATTCCATGCTCAGGAATTAAGTAGGAGTAGGCCTCTGGAAGCTTAAGGCTGCTACCATACCGGCCGGTTTCCCACGGGGTCCCGGAAGCAAAGTGCACCCACAAATAAGCAAGCCGGCCGGTGGAGGGCTGATGCCCGTAATGCTCTTCTCCGCTTTTGAGGACAATATATTGCCCCGGGGCCACTGCATGGCTAACTTCCGACTGGGTAATGTTCAAGGTTCCTTCAAGAACGAAAATCAGCACATGATAGTCAAATCTCCGTCTGTGGTGAAGAAACCCGTCCTTACTCATCAGATTTCCGCATGTCGAGTACATTAGCGGCTCTGATGAGCAGGTATAATAATACTTCATAAAATGATCACCCTGGTTCTAATAATGGTATCTGGTTATGCCGGCATTCCGCCATTAGCGAACTGGCTGTTATACAAATCCGCATAGAAGGTCTCGCCTGCAAGAAGCTCCTCATGCGTCCCCGTTTCGATGATTGTTCCATTCTTCATCACCAGAATGATATCAGCAGACCGGATCGTAGAGAGCCGGTGCGCAATCACAAAGCTGGTTTTGCCCTTCATCATCTCCGCCATAGCTTTTTGAATTTCCACTTCTGTTCGGGTATCCACGCTGGAAGTCGCTTCATCAAGAATCATCAGTGCAGGATCAGCTAACATCGCCCGGGCTATGGTCAATAATTGCATTTGGCCTTGTGAGATGCTTCCGGTTTCACTGGATATGATTGTGTCATAGCCATGTTCTAAAGTTCTAATAAATGCGTCACATCTAGCGGCTTTGGCGGCCTGAATGATTTCATCACGGGAAGCATTCATTTTGCCGTAAGCGATATTTTGGGCGATTGTGCCTTTGAACAGCCAGGTATCCTGCAGGACCATGCCAATCATTGTACGCAGTCCGCTCTTGGGCAATTCCTTAATGTCCGTACCGTCAATCAGAATTCGTCCGCCATTCAATTCATAAAACCGCATCAGCAGGTTAATAAGCGTGGTTTTGCCCGCACCCGTCGGGCCGACGATCGCTACCATTTGATTAGGTTCGACCTTAAAGCTGATATCCTGCATTAAAAGCTTATCCGGATGATAACCAAACTGAACATGCTCAAAGCTTACCGCACCTTGAGGAGAGGAGATTAGTTTGGGTGAATCCGTATCCTGAACTTCTTCTGGTTCATCCAGAAATTCAAAAACCCGTTCAGCAGAGGCCAGGGCGGACTGCAGTGAATTTAAGAAGTAAGACGATTGGGTGATCGGGTCGGAAATTTGGTTCACATACTGCAGGAAGGCTTGAATGGTACCTATAGTTATCCGTCCGTTTACTGCGAAGATTCCGCCGACAACAGCTGTAACAACAAAAGCAAGCTGGGTTAGAAAACGGATAGCGGGATAAATGGCATAGAGCACAAACTGGGACTTTTTATTGGCACTGTATTGTCTTTGACTGATTTCTCTCATAGTCTCTGTGATTTGTTCCTGCTGATTAAAGCTTTTGATAATCAAATTACCTGTATAGTATTCTTCAATTTTACCGTTCAGCTCACCCAGCACCGTCTGGTTCTCGGAGGCAACCTTATAATTTTTACCGGAAATCCATTTGGTTGCAAATACACTTATAGACAAGGATACCAGAATTAACACCGTGAGCAGAGAGCTTTGAGTCAGCATCAGAATAACACTAAGTGTAATATTAAAGATAGCATTCATAAATTGCAGCGAACCGGTCTTTAACACCTCTGCCACTTTATCCAGGTCGTTAGTCACCCGGCTAAGCAGATCACCAGTCTGGCGGGAATCGTAGTAACTCAAAGGTAATTTAGTAATTTTCTCGCTCATCTTTTTACGTAAGGACAAAACCAGGCGTTCTCCAACACTGGCCATCGTATATTCTTGTATGAATGAGAAGCCAGCACTTAGCATATAAAAGCCAACTAACAATAGCAGTGATGCGCCGATTGTATTATAGAGCATACCAAACCCGCCGCTAAGTCCTTGTTCTTGAATGCCTTCAATCAGCTGATCGATCGCTCTTCCCAAGATTAATGGGGTAACTGTATACAATCCTATGCTTACAAAAGTTGCAAAAACAATCAGGCTCAGCGGGCCTTTTTGAAGCATCAGCAGTTCCAGCAGCCGCTTGATCGTAGCTTTTGAGTTTTTGGGGACATCCGTCATTTCTGCAGAGTGGATTACTCTGTCTTTGCGTTGTTTCCTGATTTTTTTCATACCACTTGTGTCTCCCTATCTATAAACTGAGAGTCTGCTATTTCTTTGTACACGCTGCAGGTTTCCATTAACACTTCATGCTTGCCGATGCCTGCGATTTTACCGTTATCTAAGACAATAATCTGATCTGCGTCCATAATAGTGCTGATTCGCTGAGCGATGATCACAACGGCCGCTTCCGACATCTCGAGCTTCAAAGCTTCCCGCAGAGAGGCGTCCGTCTTATAATCCAGGGCGGAGAAGCTGTCATCAAAGATGTACACAGGGGCTTTCTTGGCTAAGGCACGGGCGATGCAGAGCCTTTGCTTTTGCCCACCGGAAAAGTTCGTACCTGCCTGTGCAACAGGGCTGTCATAACCTAGCTCAAGCGATGAAATGAAAGAGTCTGCTTGAGCAATTGCCGCAGCATGCCGGAGCTCCTCATGGGACGCATCGGTGTTGCCCGAGCGGAGATTATCCGCAATCGTTCCACTGAATAAGAATGCCCTCTGGGGCACATAGCCGATCCGTTCCCGTAACTCGTGCTGAGAGATCCGCCGGATATCTTGTCCTTCAAACAGAATTCCGCCGGCTTGAACATCATACAGACGCAGCATCAGAGCAGCCAGAGTACTTTTCCCTGCGCCTGTTCCGCCAACAATTGCGGTTGTCTCGCCTTTCAGGCAAGTAAAGCTGATTCCTTCTAATACGGACTTGTCTGTCCCGTTGTAGGAGAAGTCCACATCATTGAATACAATCTTCCGGGAATCTGCAGCATCAGGCGTGCCAGCGGTTTCGGCATCATCTCTGATTTCCGGAACTATATCCAGAACTTCTTCAATCCGTGAAAGACAGGTCAGCATTCTTGGCAGCATGACTAGAGCCATCGCTGACATCATCAAAAACATCAGCATCATAAGCGTGTACTCAGTCACAGCGGAGATACTTCCCACACCGATCGTTTCCTTAAGTACCTGGTACCCGCCAAACCAGACTACTGCAGCCATCACAAGCCCCATAACCATCCATACTGTCGGATTGAAGAGGGCGAAGGTCCGGTTTAACTTGATTACGTTATTGGCATATTTGGTAAAAACATCATTTGAACGTTCCCGCTCGAACTCTGTATTATCAAATGCACGAATGACCCGGAGACCTAAAATAGATTCACGGACAACACGGTTAACCGAGTCTACACGGTTTTGTATAGTTCTCGACACAGGTGCAGCCTTCTTGAACAAGAGATAGACAAAGACAAAAAAAATAAGCATAGCTGTTAAGGGGATATAAATTAAGGCTGGGCTAATAGCAGCGGTCAGAATAATACCGGCAAGCACGATAAGCGGTGTAGGCAACACCATCTGAGTAATCATAATCAGAGTTTGCTGTATGATCGTAATATCTCCGGTAGTCCGGGTGATCAGCGAGGAAGTGCCGAATGAATTGAACTCTTTTATAGAGAGCAACTGTGTTTTATCAAAAATCCGGTCCCGGAAATGTTTTCCCGCCAAGGCAGCCAGATCAGCACAAAGATAACTCCCCCATAATGAAACCAGTGCCGTGATCCCGATGGCCGCCAGCATCTGCACCCCGATCCTTACAATGGCCGAAATGTTTTCTTTCGCAATCCCAACGTCTATCATTTCAGAAACATAGTACGGTACCATTAACGTCCCGAACGCTTGAATTAAAGCAGTAAACACAATCAGAAAGAGTAATTTCTTGCGGCTTTTTAAGAATTGAATTAAATATTTCATAGTACACCCAAATCCTCCTGTGATTTTTTAGTCCGAGGCATGTTTTGCGGCCTGTAAAGTTTCCATAGACCAGGTAAGCTGCTTAAGAAAAGCCTGTTCCCCTTGAAGCATTCCTTTCCGCTCCGCATCTTTCATACGAATAAAGGCCGTTTCCTCAAGCTCTAACATATCCGCAATCACCTGACCGGCGAATTGCTGCCCCGCTTCTGTAAGGGAGATGTGCCTGATCCGTCTGTCCTGGACAGAAATATTCTTCGTGATGTAACCCAGTTTGTCGAATGAATTAAGGATGCTGCTAACGGTCTGCTTGGGATAGAATAGCTGTTCTACAATGGTTGCTTGGGTGCATTGCTCAGGCTGCTGATGAACGATGTAGAGTACAAAGAGAGAGCTTGAGGTAAGTCCATGCATTTTAGCGAATTCTTCATATATGGCACCAATATTAAAGTACACATCATAGTAACCGCGAATCATTTCTTTTATATCATTTGACATTTATAGACTCCTTTTCATTTATAATAGTCTGATTTCGGACTAATAATAACATAGATTTAAGCTATTGTCACACACGGCAAGCCTTACTTAAGAATTCTTAAGATCCTCGATATGCTGAACTTAAGAAGTGTTGTCTAAACTTTATTTATATACAAAGAGATAAGAGGGAGGCCTACTTACTGTGGCTAAAACCAAAAAAGCAATAGCAAGCAAAATACTGCTGACTATAGTGGGCGTTACTATTCTGACAGTGATTCTTATTCATTTGCCTCGCATCCTCGAAATTACAGTGTCCATACCAAAGTTCAGAGAATTCATTCTGTCTTCCGGACACTGGGGACCCGCTGTTTTCATAGGATTTCAGATTCTTCAGACCGTCGTTGCCCCCATTCCGGGGGAAGTTGTTCAAATCGCCGGCGGATATATCTACGGTACGTCAATAGGAAGCCTGTACACAACCGCAGGAATGCTCATTGGCGCGGTAATCGCATTCTTTTTCACCCGGTATATGGCCCGTTCTTTCGTAGAACAGCTGCTGAGCAAGAGCAAGTCCCGCTGGATGACTAACATCATGCACCATGAGCATTTCCCGGTTATTCTTTTTATCTTTTTTGTTATACCAGGGCTGCCTAAGGATTTGTTCATCTATCTCGCTGCACTGACCCCAATCAAGCCGCTAAAGTTTTTTATAATTTTACTGCTGGGAAGAATGCCCTGGATTATTCTATCGGCAAGCGTAGGCTCTACTATTTATCAGCAGAATTATGTAACAACAGTGGTTATATCGGTCCTGTCCGTTCTCGCTTTTCTGCTCGGGTGGCTATATAAAGACAAGCTCATTCATCAACTTACCAAACGGAACAAAATAAAAAAAGAAGAGAGGTATGAGAATGGAAATGAATTCCTTCGTTAAACCGGAGTGAGGGCAGCAGGCAAACTGATATGAATGGAATACGTATGCTCTCCCTTGGTTATAGCTAATTTCCCGTTATGCTGCTCGATAATCCGGGTACATGTCTTTACCCCGATTCCTGTGCCTGTTATGTCTCTTGAGGTCCGGCTAATCTCGTTAGAAATGCTTATCAGCAGCATCTGATTCCGTAACTGGTACTTAATGATGACAGATGAAGCTTTATCGGCATACTTTGTAATGTTTGAGAAAATATTATCAAATACCCTGCGCATAGAAATCACGTTCAGCTCAAGTTGGAAAGGGCGATCGGACGGGATGTATTGAAACTGAAAACCGCTATTTTGCAGGATTAAAAGTTGATCATCCAAAAGCTGGTCGAGCAGCTGGATTCCGTCATAGGATTCAAGTTCCAAATGATCCTCTGTAAGATTAGAAACCGTAAAATACTCAAAAAGCTTATCGGAGAGCTGTTTAATCTGATAGGCTTTTTCTCTGCTGTTATGGATGTACTGCATTAAATGCTCATCCGTTTTATACTTCCGGTACTCGATGATATCTAAATAACCAATGAGCGCGGTGAGCGGGGTACGTAAATCATGTGACATCGCCGTGACCAGCTCACTGTTGGCATTCCGGGCTTTATCCTCGCTGTCCAGCCGTTCAATAAAGGATTTCCGCATCTCGTTAATACTTTGCGCTAATGAAGCAAGCTCGTCCTTGCCTCTGCTGGTAATCGGATAATCCAATTCTCCGCCTTCCAGGATCTTAATTTCCTTGTCAAGCACAGCAATATAAGAGGTCTTCCGGTTGATAAAGAAGAGCATGACAAAGATAAAAAACAGAAAAGCGATTGAAATGCCGATAAATGAAACAACAAAGTAGTACTTATACTCAAAGTAGCTGTCAATATAGGTCTGGGCAACGGTACCGTTAAATGGAACGTCGTAGAGAGGCTTGTTCATCAACAGGGGAGACATAAGGATGTCACTTCCGCCCGGCTCCGATTCATTTTCTGTGGAACTGAAGATAAGCTTGTCTTCTACAAACATATACAGACTGATATAACGTTCATTTTTAACCCAGCGTGCAATTTCCTCCTCATCATAGACGGTTAGATGCTTATCTGATACATACTGTTTGAAATCATTAACCACCTGTTTTCTCTGATCTTCAATATAGGTAGATTTACTAAAATAGTTATCCAGCAAGCCTTCTCCTGTTGCCTGTAATACAAAAAACAAACCGACTGCTGCAGCAAATGAAAGGATTAGACACAGGATCAGCTCGATTTTTAATTTTCCCCTGAAGAAGTCCTTACTCAATCCGATACCCCTTTCCCCAAACGGTTTTGATTAACTTAGGGTTTTGCGGATCCTGCTCCAGCTTGCTGCGGAGATTCCGGATGTGCACCATTACGGTGTTGTTACAGCTGTAGTAGTAGGGTTCTCCCCATACGCTCTCGTACAAATTCTGGGCTGAGAAAATTTTCTTCTGGTGCTGTCCAAGCAGTAAGAGGATCCGGTACTCAATCTCTGTTAACTGGACTTCTTTATCCCCGGCGAACACCTCGTTAATTGCTGTATTAATACTGATTTCATGGAGCGAAAGATGATCAGCAGACTGCGGCTTATCCTTGCCTTTGTAGACGTAATATCTTCTTAACAAGGCCTTTACGCGGGATACCAGCTCTGTATACGAAAATGGCTTGGATAAGTAATCATCGCTCCCGGCAGAAAAGGCCATATATTTATCTGAATCCTGAGTTTTAGCGGTTAAAAATAAGATAGGTGCACTTGTTTTTTCGCGGATTTCTACACAAGCCTTAAACCCGGATTTTATCGGCATCATAATATCAAGAATGATTAAATCCGTGTGTTCATCCACCTTGTTGACTGCATCATCACCGTTTACAGCCTCAGTGACATTATAGTTCTCACTCTCCAGTAAGACCCGGACAATTTCCCTGATTTCGTCGTTATCATCGGCAATTAAGATATTGTGCGTTGTGTCCATCCGTTTCCCTCCAGTCGTAACCTCAGTATAGTATGCAGTCTGACAAGAAACTACACTATTTCGGCAACTTAAGAATTCTTAAGATCTGGTATGGGCCGTTCTTAAGATTCCTCCGCTACAGTGAAGGTACTATTTAAATTAATGAATTATGGGGGAGCGGCAATAGAGGATGAATACTGCGAATTTGGATAATATCCGGAAATCTGACGGCACCGGCAGAAGGTTTTTCAAGAAAAAAAGAGTTCTGGTGCTAAGTGTTGTGCTGATCCTGGTGGTGTGGCAGCTTATCTCATTCTTGGTAACGGGCAGCCAGCGGCAAGGGCAGGCACTCAATAACCTGACTACCCTGCAGCTGGAGAAGCAGCGGATATCCCGCACACTGCTGCTGTCAGGTACCGTAAACAGCCAAAACTCACGGCAGGTATATGCACCTTCTTCGTTAAAAGTACTAGAGGTGCTGGTTAAGAAGGGTGAGCACGTGAGCAGCGGACAAGTATTGGCTAAGCTGGATACGGCCGATCTGGAGATGGATATCCGGACAGCCCGGTTGAATTTATTGACTGCCATGAATTCGAAGGAAACCGCCGGGATTGAAATTAAGAATACCATTTCCACCAATGCTGCCAGCCTGAAAGCTGCAAAGCTTGAACTGGATTCAGCACAGCGCCAGTACAAGGAAGCAAGAAGAGAAGCAGAATCAAACCCCAATGCCGCGGTTCAGACTGCTAAAGCCGAGCTGGAAATCGCTAGCCGGCAATACAGTACAGCTAAATCCCACGCTGAAGGGAATACGGGTGCTGCCGGATTGTCAGTCAAGACTGAGCTTGCGGTTGCCGAGCGGACATATGAACAGCTGTACTCTCAAGGTGAACGGACGGAGAATGTAGCTACAGCGCAAAAGGAGCTGGAAACGGCTCAGCGTGTCTATAATTCCCTGCAGGCCCAATCTGATAATACAGCAGCAGTTAAGAGCGCACGTTCAGAGCTGAATGCTGCGGTTAACAAGTACACTCAATTGAAGCAGAATAATGTTTCACTTAGCGTACGTGCTACCCAGAACCGTTACAACACCGCAATAGAAGCTCACCGCCAGGCCCAGTCCAACCCCAAATTAAACCAGGCGGCCAATGATTTGCAGAATGCCCAGCGGAATTATAATGAAGCGGTAACCAAATACGAAGCCGGCAGATCTGTAGAGAACCCGGACGGAGACCCCGCCCTGCAAGAGGTTGTCAAGCAGAACCTGGCTATTGTAAGTGAGAAGCAGGCTGCTGTTACTGCGGCTACTGAAGAAATGAAGCAGAGCATCAAATCGGCAGAAGAATCCATGAAATCTGCAGAACTTGAGTATAAACAATCCGTTGAAAGTTCTGATGATAATCTGGAACAGGCCAGACTTGCCATAGAACGGGCGCAAATTAGTTATGACTCCGCGGTGGCCGCAGCCGGCGAGGGATTGATCAACTCACGTGACAGCTTAGACAAAGCACAGCAGGCCTATGATCATGCGCTCAAAGCCTCCAGGGATGCTCTGGGCACGGCCAAGGATACGCTGCAAAGAGCACAAAATGCGTATTCAAGTGCTGTAAGCGGCACACAGGATACACTGACTACCGCTAAGGATTCACTGGAACGGGCAAATATTAACTATGAGAGTGCTTTGAAAAATCAAAGCGATGCCTATACCACCGCAAATACGGCGCTTCAGCGTGCTGAGAACAGCTATTCCTCCGCAAAATTAAGTCTGCAGGCGTCTGAGCAGAAAACGGTTGAGGCAGCGCAGCTAAGCATTGATCTGCAGCAGGTTACACTGGATAAGCTGAATAAACAGCTGACAGATGCAGTCCTCCTGGCTCCTATTTCGGGAACTGTAACTTTCAGCAACTCTACAGCTGGCCAGTTTGCCACAGGATTAATGTTTGTAGTCGAGGATGCCGACCACCTGACCGTAACCACTACAGTAGGCGAATCCGATATCGGGGTGATGCAGCTTGGACAACAAGCAGTGATCAAAACCGATGGTACCGCTGAAGAGGAATTCAAGGCACAAGTAGGTTTTCTTGCCAGCGCGGCCGATAAGACGGCAACAGGCGAGACCTCCGGAAGCACTAATGTGCAGTTCGCAGCTAAAGTTGACCTGATTCAAGCTGACCCGCGCATCCGCATAGGTATGAATGCCCGGATGAACATTGTACTGCAGGAAAAAGATAATGTCTTTGCCGTCCCCATTGAAGCTGTAGTTAATGATGCGCAAGGTGAGGCCATCTATGTGCGCCGGGCAGATAAGCTCCAGAAGCTTCCGGTAGCATCAGGAATTCAAAATGACATCCTGGTGGAAATAACGGCGGCTGCCCTCGAGCCTGGTATGATTATTGAAGCGAACGGTCAAGCTGCTGCAGAGCTGCTGGCAACTTCACCAAGCTTACGCTGGGAGGAATGAGGCATGATTGAGATCAGTGATCTGGTTAAGAAGTATTACACAGGCACAGCAAATGAAATCACCGTGCTCAATCACGTGAATCTTAGTATAGCTGAAGGGGAATTCGTAGCCATAGTCGGGCAATCGGGTTCAGGGAAATCAACTTTAATGAACATTATCGGTGCCCTAGATCAGCCAACGAGCGGCGGATATGTCCTGGATGGAATGCCGCTTGAGCGGCTAAGCCGGGAGGAGCTGGCTCACATCCGTAATCAGAAGATCGGCTTTGTGTTTCAATCCTTCAACCTCATCCCCCGCAACAGTGCACTGAAGAACGTAGAGCTGCCTATGATGTATGCCGGCATGAAGGCAGCTGAACGATCAAAACGCGGGAAAGAACTATTAGAAATGGTCGGGATGGGGGAGCGGCTTCATCATCAGCCGAATGAGCTCTCCGGCGGACAGATGCAGCGTGTGGCGATTGCCCGGGCGCTGGCGAACAACCCATCCATTATACTGGCTGATGAGCCTACCGGCGCACTCGATTCAGTGACCGGAAATCTGGTGATGGACCTGTTCCTGCGGATTAACCGCGAGGACCGGAAAACAATTCTGTTCATTACTCACTCGGTTGAGCTTGCACAGCTATGCCCGCGGATCGTTACGCTTAGAGACGGTGTTATCGTTTCTGATGAACCGGGCGGCAATTCCGGAGGGATTCATCAATGATTGATAATCTTCTGCTTGCCCTTGAAAGTCTGAGAGCGAATAAGCTGCGCTCGTTCCTCACGATGCTGGGTATTATTATCGGGATATCCTCAGTAATTTCAATCATTTCCCTGGGGAATGTAGTTACTGCTTCAGTTACAAACCAGATGCAGGGGCTTGGAGTCAATAATGTTACCGTCGGCGTACATTTGCGCTCTGAAGAGGCTCCTTCTCCCTACGACGAGACCCTAAGTGCTGTGCAGCCGAAGGATAAAGACCGCTTCTCCATGCAGCAAATTGAATCCATGCTGGCCAACTATCCGGATATTGAAGCGATCTCCCTAACGGAGGAGCTGGGAAGAGGGAAGGCCCGCATCGGGCGTAAGTACAGCAATATGTCTTTAATAGGAGTGAATCCCGGGTACAGCCGGGTCAACAATATAAAGCTGCTGCAGGGCAGAACTATCAGTGATGCAGATGTACAGGGGAACCGCAGTGTCATTGTGATTTCGGATCAAACGGCGCAAGCCCTTTACGGCTCCTCCGGTTCGGCAATCGGTGGTAACGTTAGCGTATATATGGAGCGGGCGATCAAACAGTTTACAATTATAGGCATCTATCGTTATGAGCAGTCACAGTTCATGACATCCTCCAGCAGAGATATTGAAACGAACGGGTTCATCCCCGTAACCAGCGCCAAGAAGGAAGCAGCCTTCAAGAATTTTGCCATGATTACGATTATGCCCCATAAGAATACAGATATTAATCTGATTACCGGCAAGCTGGATACGTATGTTAAGCATCTGACTCAGAGTAATTCAGACTGGGAAGGTTATGCTTTTAATATGCAAAGTGAAGTTGAATCAATGACCACGATGATGAGAACCTTATCCGTTGCCGTCGCGGTCATAGCCGGAATTTCCCTGCTGGTCGGGGGGATTGGTGTAATGAATATTATGCTGGTGTCCGTTACGGAGCGTACCCATGAAATTGGTGTACGGAAAGCATTGGGGGCACGGGATCATCAAATCCGCCAGCAATTTGTTGCTGAGGCGATGATGCTGTCGCTGGTTGGCGGCATCATCGGGATTATGATAGGTTTATTAGCCGGGGCCGGAGGGGCCCTGCTGATGAATACCCATGCTGTTTTCTCACCTGCAGTCATTGGCGGTACCGTCTTATTCTCCATGAGCATCGGCGTGTTCTTTGGATATTATCCGGCCAACCAGGCGGCTAAGCTTAATCCGATAGATGCCTTGCGGTATGAATAATAGGGGAGGGCGTTTGCAAGAAATATAAGAGTGCACAGGAACTCAGAATTACGATGAGCGCTTCTGCGCTCTATTAAGAAAGTAACCAGTCACACAACGGTTGTTCAAGTGACTAGCTTAGCGTTACGGACTGGAGAGATTTTAAGATGTGGAAAAGCGGCGGATAAGGGCTGTGATGTCCGTAAACCAGCCCAAGAGGCTTTTTTTGAGCGAATAAAGGCTGTGATGTCCGTAAGGGTCAGATTATTATAGAAGTGTAAGCACTCCACAACATTGTATTTCCCATTACAGAAGCCGCATCCATATGCGGCTTTTTGGGCTGCTGCTATTGCCGGGCTTGGAATTCTCTGTGACAGGAATAGGCAATCATTCAATACGATCGGGATAACGGTGATATGTTTTTTCCTGCATAATTAGCTTTAGGCCCACAATGGAAACAGGAGGAACAGTCACCGTAATGAGAAACAGCTGGAAGATATATATGCTCGCTTTAATTAGTTTCCTGGTAGGAACAACGCAGTTCAGTATTGTAGGGATGCTTGACAAAATAGCCAGCTCAGCCGGTGTATCCGTATCTACTGCCGGTCAGCTGATTACAGTCTTCGCACTCGGTAACGCGATAGGTACACCCATTGTAATGATTGCTACTGCGCAGATGAATCAGCGCAAGCAATTGTTGATGGCGCTTATCATTATCCTGATAGGCATCACTGCAACCCTTTCGCTTCCGGGCTTTGCGTTATTGATGGTATCCCGGGTGATTCTGGGTCTCGGAACCGGTATTTTCATAGTTACAGCCTACTCGCTGGCCTCAAAGCTGGCTGTACCCGGAAAGCAAGGCTCTGCGATGTCCAATGTGGCTATGGGCTTCAGCTCCTCGCTGGTGCTCGGCGTTCCGCTCGGCCGGATCATTGCAGTGTCTTATGACTGGAAGACCCTGTTCTGGGGCATAGGCGTATTATGCCTGGCGGCAGTCATTGTAGTAGTCAAATATATACCAGTGATGGACGGGGAAGCTGCTATCCCGTTATCCCGCCGCCTGGACTTCCTGAAGCAGCCGCAGATCGCATTTACTATGGGCGTAACCTTTTTTGTATTCATCGGATTCTCGGTAGTCGATACGTATATTACACCTTTTCTGGCGGCAGCAATGCCCGCGATGGAGAACAGAATAAGCGCCATTCTGCTGATCTTAGGGTTAGGAAGTCTGCTGGGATCGAGATTGGGCGGCTTTCTGGCGGACCGGATCGGCATACTTAGAACACTGCTCTGTGCGATGGCTGTCCAAGCGCTTGCTCTGGTACTGCTGAATTCCGTATCCGGTTGGATCATCGGGATGATTCTGCTTCTTGTGGTCTGGGAGATTGCGGTCTGGATATTTGGCCCAACCCAGAACTTCAATCTGGTCTCGCTTGCACCGGAAGCCTCCAGTATCGCCCTAAGCCTGAACAGTTCATTTGTGCAGCTCGGATTTGCAGCAGGCGCGGGAGCAGGGGGGATCTCCATCAGGAGCTTGTCTATCCTGGATATTCCCTGGATCAGCGCCGGATCGGTAATGATTGCAGCCGCTATTGCAGCTGTATCGATCGTCCGGGAACGTTCACATACAAGATCACAGGAAATGATGTGAGGGCAAATTAAGGGGAAGTTCATCCTGTAGCGCTACTATCAGACAAGGAGTGCGTATCTATCTGGAGATATAATTAATCAGCTTATGCAGATAGGAGAGTACTATGCATCTATTAATACTAGGGGCAACCGGACGGGTAGGGAGCCATATCACTGCACTCGCGCTTAAAGGCGGGCATCATGTGACGGCATTGGTCAGAACACCGGAGCGAATTCAGGTGCATGATGAGAACTTAAAGATTATCCAAGGCAATGTGCTGGTTCAGGCGGATATCGATTGCGCCATTCCTGGAACTGATATTGTCATTAGTGCCCTGAATACTGATGAAACAACAACGTTGTCAGGCAGCATCCCGTTAATCATTGAAGCGATGTATCATGAAAATATACGGCGGATCATCACTATAGGTACTGCCGGTATCCTGCAGAGCAGGGTCAGCCCCAATATGCTGCGGTATCAATCCAGTGAATCCAGACGCAAATCCACCCGTGCAGCAGAAGAACATCACAGGGTATATTCGTTACTCAAACCATCAGCCCTGGAATGGACCATAGTATGCCCAACCTATTTACCTTATGGAGAATATACGGGGAATTACCGTGTGGAGCGAGATTATTTACCTGAAGGCGGTACACAGATCTCTGTAATGGATACAGCAGAATTTGCGTACCATCAGATGCAAGACAGCCAATATATCAAGTGTCGTGTAGGGATTTCTTACTGAGCTAACTATCCCTGTCCGGACTTATGGTTCGTTAAGGCAGAGCTTTCTTTTTGCCAAAATAGGCTCCGGCGTTCTATACTTAACGTACAACAAAGAGGCAGAAGGGGGCAACAGCATGATCAAAACACGAACCGGCGGTGTTTTCCAGCATAAATCCTTCGGACTGGTGCTGCAGGCGCTTGTGGTGCTGGCCCGTAAAGGTGATACCTGCTCAAGCTGTGAAATGGCCGAGCTGCTCTCCTCCGAGGCGACACTGCTGAGAAGGACGATGGCAAAGCTGACGCGTGCCCAGATCCTGGTAACCAAAGAAGGGCGCGACGGCGGCTACGGCCTTAACCGCAACGCTGAAGAGCTGACGCTTGCCGAAATTTATCAGGCGCTTGAGACAGGCGAATCATGTACTAAGACGGTGAATGAGACGATGCACGGCAATGTACTGGGTGAGCAGATGCTGGAGGCTTATAGCGATATCGCTGAGGAAATGGACCGGAGTATGATGGCCGTACTGGAAAAATATACACTGGCTGACCTATTACGCAAGTTAGGTTGTTGACGGAGTGCTTTTATGCGGGTTATACTGTGCATAATAAATCACAGTTAACTGCCGCTATGGCTCTATTACAGGAATGTATATTTTTTTGGAGTTAACTGTGCGTTTATACACACAGAATACAATTATACTGGATCAGGAAGAGGAGGCGTTAGACAATGGCTACAGAACTGAAGGCAGAAGTGGAATTCAACAAGGTGATCCGGGAGCGGCATTCGGTGCGGAAGTATGACTCAGCCTGGAAGATTTCCGAGGAAGACATTAAAGAGATTCTGGGGGACGCTATTTTGGCTCCATCCTCATCAAATTTACAACCTTGGCGTTTCATTGTGGTTACAGATCAGGCGCTGAAGGAGCAGTTATTGTCTATCGCTTATAATCAGCAGCAGGTTGTCGAGGCATCGGCTACGATCGTCGTGGTCGGTGACACTGAAGCCTACCGTAATGCAGAACGGATTAGTGAAGATGCGGTAGCTGCCGGGTACATAACCGCAGAAGTAGGGGCAGCGATGGCTAAACGCAGCAGTGACGGTTATTCCAAACTGCCGGCAGCGAAGCTGAAAGAAATCGCTCTTGTCGACGGCGGCCTGGTCTCCATGCAGCTGATGCTGGCAGCCAAAGCAAGAGGCTACGATACCGTACCTATGGGCGGCTTCAATCCAGACGGGCTGCGTGAGCTGTTCAATCTTCCTGGCCGTTACGAGCCGGTAATGCTCATCTCCGTAGGCAAGGCAGCCGTAGAAGCCCACTCCACAGCAAGATTGCCCCTCGCGGAGGTAACGCATTGGAACGGATTTGCAGAGTAATTCTGCAGGGAATCCCGTGAATTTATATGTTCAAGAAGCAGGCAGCGGAAGCTGGCTGCTTTTTTTGTTTTTTTCGTAAAGAGAAGGCTGAATTGTGAAAAATGAGAATGGGATTTTTTGCTAATCTTAGTATAATGGTTGCAAACGGATTCTAAGGAGATGATTGTATGAGCTACAACCCCGAAATTCCAAGAAGACGATATGATAACTATAGTGACCGTGAATGGACACGTCTTGAAAAAGACGGGCATGGCGAACTTTTTATATCAGGTACATCTTGATATTTTGAAGCGCTATATTAATTTGACTGATAAAGTTTTAGAGATTGGTGCAGGTTCAGGAAGATATATCTACGTTGTGCAAAAGTTGTAATTGGAGAGAAGGATGTAGGAGAATACGATGAAGATAGAGAACCGTACATACAAAATGCTGGATTTCGTGAAGATCCCGCTCTCCATCTCACCGGGAATGGTGCTACTGCAAGTCTTATTCGATGGAATCATCAGCTCCCTGGTGCCGACCTTCCAAGTGCTTGCAACGGCAAGCTTCATAGACACGGCCATCCGGATATTCCAAGGGCAGGCGGACAGAAGCCGGATCGTCCTGCCTCTCTTTTGGGTCTTGCTTTTCGTTTCATATAACTATTGGATGGTCCTTATGGGATTAGTACGTGAAAAGCTGAACCTGAATCTGACTAAAGCCTTTCGGGCCGCGGTGACAGAGAAACGCGCCCGACTGGAATACCGCCATGTGGAGAACAACGAGACGTGGGACCTGGTTGAACGCGTCGGAAAGGACCCTGCCGGGCAAATAGGCAAAGGCTTTCGGAACCTGGTGATTATGGCCGGTCTCTTCATTCGTATCGGCTCCATTTTGATGATCCTGCTTCTCCGCGTCTGGTGGGCGCCGTTTGTGATTGTGGCGTTCTCCATTCCCT
The DNA here is from genome assembly GCF_032302195.1 of Paenibacillus sp. MMS20-IR301. Classification (NCBI taxonomy): domain Bacteria; kingdom Bacillati; phylum Bacillota; class Bacilli; order Caryophanales; family Paenibacillaceae; genus Paenibacillus; species Paenibacillus sp. MMS20-IR301. Next base: position 1,803,022 of record NZ_CP135275.1, on the reverse strand, counting down.
TGCTCAGGCGGGAAAGTTAAGTTACGAAGCCGCCAAAGAGGCAGCAAAACACATGCGCCGGGCCACGTACTACCAGGACGTGCTGACTGGGCGGGACTATGTGGAGGAGCGGGCGCTTTTTGGCTATTCGGGCGAACTGAACGAGCGTTACAAGGACAAGTTTCTGACTGCGTATGGCATAAACATGAAAATGCAGCGCAGCCGCTATATGAAGATGAGCGGCTCCGGCATGATTACTGTCTTGGTCGCAATTCTGGTCGCAGGAGTGCTGCTTGCGCCGCTTGGCTCCGGCCAGATCAGCACCGGCATGTTCATGGGGCTTGTGACCACCACCCTTGGGCTGGTGCCCATCATCGTTTTTGATTTGACGAACGCCACAAACGACATGGCAAATGGCCGGGAATACATGCGTGACCTGACGGCGTTCAGCGGGCTCTCCGAAACGCCGGGCGCGACAGACCTGCCAGCCAAGCAAATGGCCGTGCCGCAGTGCATCGAGCTACGTGACGTTTCCTTTGCCTACCCCGGAACGGACGTGATGATCCTTAAAGGCCTCAGCCTGAAATTATTCTCCAAGAGGCTTTATGCCTTCGTTGGAGTCAATGGGGCCGGAAAGACCACGATAACCAAGCTTTTGACGGGCCTATACGATAATTATGCCGGGGAAATCCTCATCGACGGGAGAAACATCCGTAACTTTGCACAAGCGGAATTAAAGTCATTGTTCTCAATTGTGTACCAGGACTATGCCAGGTACCAGGTTCCCGTGGTTGACAGCATCGGCTTGGGGGATGTGCGAGACATGCCTATGGAGAACTTGGACCGCCCGCTCAATGTGCTGGGGCTTGAGCAGGCGGTGTCCAGGATGCACTCAGGAATCAAGACGCCGCTCGGCAGAATACATGAAGCTGGTATAGATTTATCCGGGGGCCAGTGGCAGAAGGTGGCCATTGCACGCTCTCTCGTGAGCCGCGCCCCGATACATATCCTGGATGAGCCTACCGCCGCCCTTGACCCGGCAGCCGAGAGTGAATTGTACGAATTGTTCAGAAAGGCAAGTCAAGACAAGTCAACGATCTTGATTACGCATCGGCTTGGCGCGGCCCGGATTGCGGATGAAGTCTTTGTCATCGCTGACGGCCGCATGGCCGAGCAGGGCACACATAAGGAACTCATGGACAAGGGAGGCATTTATGCCGAAATGTTCGAGGCGCAACGGGGGTGGTATATTTGAAGAATTTCCGACTGTTCCGGGCTTTTATGACGATGCTCCCGAAAATGGTACGAGTTTCCCCGGGGCTGTTTTCAATGTGGATGCTTTCCGCTGTGGTGCAGGGTATTCTCATCGGTCTGCTTGCCCCTGTCATGCAATTGTTTTTTGACAGAGCAACTGATTATGCTGCCGGCAAAGCGGGGCTGACCTTTGCCGCTATAGGCTTGGTCCTGCTGGGGGTGTTTCAGATTGGCAGAAGCGCGATCAACGGCTTTGTCCATTTCTGTATGACAATATATTACCAGAAGGCGGATGGACTCCTTTCCATAGAGGTGCATGATAAAGTCAGCAAGATTGCACCGGTATGCTTTGAAGACGCCCGGATCCTTGACGATATGAACAAGGCGCTCCAAGGGAAGAAGGAGGCCGTCTTGTTTACCGGGAATATGTTGAACACTTTCACCTTCTACCTTCCTTACTTTGTCATCATGTCGGTCTACTTGTTCCGGGTCAAGCCGATTTTGGTTGTGAGCTTGGTGCTTGTCTTCGTGCCGGTTTTGTTGACACAGATTTTCCGGATGCAAATTTTCGCCAAGGCCGAGGACAAATCGGCACCGGTACGCAGGAAGGCCGATTATTATGAGAGCTGCATGAGCGGGAGGGAATACTTCAAGGAGACCCGGATTCTAGGCGCCTTTCCCTATTTCAGGGAGCTCTATGCCGATTCGCTGGCTTTGTTGAACAAGCTGAGGTTTCGTGCAGCCGCTAAGTCTGATTTGACGCAGTTCGGAGTGCAGCTGCTGTCACTTGGCGGCACTGCCGGAATCCTCCTCTTGCTGCTTGACGGGCTGATGAAGGAGGAGATCAGTGTTGGTGCCTTTGCAGCGATCTTTGCTTCTGTAGATACGATGTTTAAGCTTATGGATCAATTAATCTCCGACAAATGGGGGGCTATCGCCCGAGATTTCGGCAGGGTTCAATGCTACCTCAGGTTTTTGCAGATGCCGGAGCGGGGAGGCATGGATATTGAAATGCCTGCGGATGTTGACATAGCCTTGCGGGACGTGTATTACTCCTACCCCAACGTGACCCGGAATGCGGTTGAAGATCTGTCCTTGACCATCAAGGACGGCGAGACGGTTGCCTTGGTCGGGGAAAACGGCTCGGGCAAGACCTCCCTCGTTCGCTTAATCACCGGCCTCTACCTGCCGGACAAAGGCGAAGTCCTGTATGGCGAGGCCAGGACCGGAGAGGTTTCCATGGCCTCGCTGTTCAAGAACACCTCTGCCGTATTCCAGAAATTCCAGCGGTATCAGATGACCCTGCGTGAAAATATCGGGATTAGTGACACCAACGCCGTGGCAGGTGAAGCCGAATTGGATGCGATAAGCGTCAAGTCAGGACTAGACAAGGACGGCCGGAGCTTCTCGAACGGATATGACACGATGCTGTCGCGGGAATTTGACGGCGTGGACTTGTCCGGCGGCCAGTGGCAGAGAATCGCCATCGCCCGGGCTTTTTTCCGCCATCACAAGCTCATTGTTCTCGACGAGCCAACAGCGGCCATCGACCCGGTTGAAGAGACAAAGGTGTATAAGCGTTTTGCAGAAATATCGAGAGATAAGACCGCCATCATCGTCACTCACAGACTCGGCTCGGTAAAGCTTGCTGACCGCATCATTGTGATGAAGGCCGGCCGGCTGGTCGAGCAGGGGACACATGACGAGTTGATTTCACAGCGTGGTGAATATGCCCGCCTCTACCAGTCTCAGGAGCAATGGTATACGAATTGATGGCTGAATAGCTGAAAGGCTTGATCGAAATCAACGCTTTGATAAGGAGGTGCATACATCATTTAGATGTAACGCCTCTTTTTTGTGTACCTGTTCATACTCCGTTCATACTGACGTCACGAAGGGGACATATTGCCTGTTTACACTTTAAATATGCCGCTAAAGCGGTGCTACAGATAAAGAGACAGGAGAAGATGAACGTGACAGAGACGATGGAAATCAAGAACGGGACCGGAATCCGCAAGAAACGGAGACTGGGGTTAAAGATAATTGGAGGAATCCTTGGGGTGCTTGTGTTGTTCATGGGTGTTCTATTTATCGTTAATGTGATCAGTAAAGGGGTCGAGAAAAAGAAAATTGAACCGTACGGCCAATACGTCGCTGTGGACGGCAAGCAGATGAATGTGTTCATTCAAGGCAGCGGCGGGCAGACGATTGTCCTTCTTCCAGGGCAGGGGACCCCGTCACCTGTGCTTGATTTTAAATTGCTGATAGATGAATTGTCTCCCGATTACCGGGTGGTCGCCATTGAACCCTTCGGATACGGACTCAGTGACCCAACGGAGAAGGCAAGAACTACGGAGAATATCGTCAGCGAAATTCACGAAGCTGTGCAGCAGCTGGGGATCGGCCGTTACATTCTTATGGGACATTCGATCACCGGACTTTACGGTGTGTCTTATGTGAACAGCTATCCTGACGAGGTTCTTGCTTTTGTCGGCATCGACAGCAGTGTTCCGAATCAGCCGGGGATGGATGTTAAGTTACCGCTGAAATCGATGCAGTTTCTGCAGCAATCAGGTCTGATGAGACTGCTCCAAAAAGTTAGCGGTGATCCCTATGCGTCACTTGACTACGATGAGCATACCAAAGAACAGATGACGCTCATTTCAAATCAAGTCGCAGGGAATGCAACAATGATGGACGAGCTCAAACATCTCGGATCCAATTTCAAGAATGGGGAGCAGCTGACATATCCAAATGATCTGCCGGTGCTTCTCTTTGTCCAATCGAACAACGAACACAATGAGCAGTGGGTTCCGCTGCATGAGGCACAGGTCAAACTATCGTCGCAAGGCCTGATGATCCCGATGGAAGGCTCACATTATCTGCATCATACGAAATACAAGGAAATCGCCAAGGCATTCAAAGAGTATATGCAGCAAATCCAATAATACAGACACCAAGAGGTGAAGAGACGTATGACTAACCCAAAGGGAGAGAACGCAAAGAACCGTTTCACTATCAAAAGAGTGCTTCATATTGTACTGAAAATAATCGCCGCATTATTGATACTCGTCCTGCTTGGGATCGCCAGCGTATTTGCGGTTAACAAGATCAGCACCTATTCGGAACAAAAAAGAACGGAGCCTTATGGCCAGCTTGTACCTGTAGACGGTAAGCAGATGAATGTGTTCATTGCAGGCCAGGGTGAAGAAACCATCGTGCTTCTGCCTGGTTATGGTACAGCAGCACCTGCACTCGATTTCAAGCCGCTCATATCAGAGCTAAGCCCGCATTATAAAGTAGTAGTGGTTGAGCCTTTTGGTTATGGATTAAGTGACCTGACCGGGAAGGAACGCACTACCGCAAACATTGTAAGTGAAATTCATGAAGCGCTGCAAAGTCTGCAGATCGATCGTTACATTCTGATGGCTCACTCCATCTCAGGACTTTATAGTCTGAATTATGTGAACCAGTACCCAGATGAAGTGAGTGCTTATATCGGGCTGGACAGCAGTGTTCCTACATTAAGAGAACAGAGGATTACTTCATCTGACATAGGTCCGGTAAAATGGTTCCGCAATCTTGGCTTCGCCCGCATCCAGCTGAAGCTGAGTGCCGACTCTTATGAAGGCCTGGCCTATGATGAGCAGACCAAAGAACAGATCCGCATTCTGATGCGTAAAAATATGTATAATTCAACTCAATTAAATGAGGCAGTGAGCATGTACTCCAACTATAACGCAGCAGAACAGCTGAGCTTTCCCGCCAAATTACCAGTCCTGTTCATTCTCCAGGCGAATCACCCGGTGACGGACCAGTGGGTTCCGGAACACGAGAAGCAAATCGGGCATTCTCTGCATGGAGAAATTGCCTTACTGTATGCGGATCATTATCTGTACCGTTCCCATCCCGAAGATATCGCTGAGAAAATACGGGATTTCACCGCTGACAAAACCTGATCCTAACATTATTCCAGGCCTGCCCCAAAAGCCGCAACACGGCTGATTGGGGCAGGCTTTGTTATGGCAAAGTCGACTTATTGGTTAATAGGTACAGTTCACCTCACCATGTGTACATTCCACCCCCAAATAGCTGACGGTTCCTGCCTGGTTCGATATGCTTTGAGCAAGTCGAACGAAGGAGGAAGTCAATTGCAGAATTCAACCATTACAATCTTAACCGGTGAGCTTACGCCAATGGCTGGCGAATCGGAACAGGGGGTTGGAACAAGATGAAGAACAGACCCTGGAAAAAAATCGTACTGCTTACTGCCAGTATCATGCTCATAAGCCCGGTGGTTCTTGCCGCTGGTGTTATGGATACTTCCGAAGCGAACGCTTCTGCTTCTATCCGGCTGCAGGATGACCTGTATGCAGCAGTCAATGAGCAATGGTTAGCCTCGGCCAAAATCCCCGCCGGGAAAATAGCAGTAGGCGGGCTTGAAGATCTGGGCGGCGATATAGAAGACCGGCTCATGGCGGATTTTGCGACAATAACCCCGAAATCCCCCAATGCTGAAAAATTATCGGAATTTTTGAAATTTTACGACAGGACATTAGATTATGAAAAGCGGAACAAGGATGGTGCGGCACCGCTGCGGCCGTACCTGAAGGTCATTGACAAGCTGCAAAACCTGAAGGATTTTAACAAAGCCTTGCCAGAACTTGTTCTCAAAGGAAGTTCATTGCCACAGCTGCCTCCCTTCCTGGTGCAAATGGCCTCACCATTTACGATCATTGCGGTTCAGGATATGAAGAATGCACAGTACAACTCTCTGCAATTGGAAATGCCCAACGTCATATTGAATGATGCGAGCCTGTATGATACGCCTGCAGGTAGGAAGAGGTTGGCAAGTTATAAGGAACACTTGCTAAAGCTCTTGAAGTTGAGCGGATGTAAGCCCAAGAAGGCGGCTCAAATCGCGGATCAGACGCTTGCCTTTGACCGTGTGCTACAGGCATATGCTCCATCTTTAACAGAGAAACTCGCCAGTCAATCCGTATACAATCCAGTTCTGCTCAAAGATCTTGCCGCCAGCTCCAAATCAGTTGACATCAAGGCGTTAATATCTGCATTGGTGCCTAAGTCACCTACTACTGTCGTTCTTAGAAATCCACGTTTCTACAACTCGCTGGATAAAATATTTAACGAGAAAAATTTTCCGTTACTCAAGGGATGGCTTTACGGGCAAACGGTTTTCGGCTCTGCTCTGGCCCTAACAGAAGAGATGGCAAACACAGCGGAGTCCTATAACATGTCGGTGTTGGGATCAACAGAGCTTACCGATCCTAAGAAGCTGGCTTACCGCTTAGCTTCAGCTCCCTTTGACCAGTTGGTGGGCGAATACTATGGCCGCACTTACCTCCGCGAAGATGCCAAGCACAAGCTGACCGATATGGCGGAGAATATCCGCTCAGAATATATCCGCCGCCTGCAAGCCAATGATTGGCTGAGCAAGGAGACGATCAAGATGGCGGTTACCAAGGTGAAAGCAATGAAAATGCATATCGGCTATCCGGATTACATCAGCCCGTTCTATTCAGAGCTGCATGTCAAAGATGGTAATCTGCTCGATAACTATGTCAGTCTCCTGCGGGTGCATAGCATAGATTTCTTGAAAAGATGCGGACAAAAGGTGAACCGTGATGAATGGTATTTCCCGGCACATGTTGCTAACGCTGCCCATTATCTGCAGGGCAATGCGGTCTTTATAGCAGCGGGTATACTGGGTGAACCCGTCTATAGCCCCAAGTATTCGCTCAGCCGCCTTTATGGCAGTATCGGCGCGGTCATCGCCCATGAGATCACCCATGGCTTTGATACCAACGGTGCCCGATATGATCAGTACGGAGGTCTGCGCGACTGGTGGACTAAAGCGGACTATAAAGCTTATCAGGAGCGTACTGCTTCGATGGTAACGCTGTTTGATGGCCTGCCCTCCGGGGGAGGTAAGGTGGATGGCAAGCTGACTGCAAATGAGAATGTGTCCGATGCCGGCGGCCTGTCCAGTACATTCGAGCTCGTTAAAAAACTGCCTGGTGGCAATCTAAAGGAATTTTTCGAAGGCTGGGCCACTCTCTGGCGTTTTAAAGCGACTCCCGAAACGGTACAATATTTGCTGACAAGTGACCCCCATGCTCCTTACAAGCTGCGCGTGAACAGACAGGTCCAGAACCTTTATGGATTCTATGACGTCTATGATGTACACGAGGGGGACGGTATGTACCTTGCGCCTGAGAAGCGGGTGAAGGTATGGTAATACTGTCATAACAGATTTTCTCTGACACCTCTAAATCTTGCCAACGTCAAGATTTAGAGGTGTCTTTACTTTGTAAACTTGAGTCCATAAGTCTCAATGTTGCGTAGAAATAGAAGAAGCAACTTAAGCTGTCAGGAAGGGGAATAAAGAATGGCAGGTTTTAGTATTGATTCGGAAATGTTAGGCAGTGAGGCACTTCCCGCGTTTTCGCTTACCCTGAATGACTTGCTGGTAACCGCTGTTTATAGCGATACCGATCTGCAGGCTGAACTGGTAAAGGCTCTGCGCAGCAAGACGGGGATCCCGGTGCTAGATAGTGAGGACGGCTTATACATGCGCCTGACGGTAGAGAATAATATCGCTTTTTTTCATAAATGGTTCGGCTGCACAATCCCGTTGTCTGAAATTCTTGTGCAATTCGAGCTGCAATACTGTGTTAAGCGCCCGCTGCATAAGTGCTCAGAATCTGAAATCCGCCGGGTCTGTTATGCCAAGTATTATATGAGCGGGGTTCAGAATATGGTGTTCTGCGAGCCTATCCAGGGGGTTGATGTACGAACGATTAATAGCTTCATCAATATGCTGAACATCATGAAGCATCAGCACAGCGCTGTACTCATTCTGGTATCGAGCATGGAGCATGCGCTGATTCTCGGGGATAATGCTTACAAGCTCCAGCCAAACGGTATACAGCAGATTGAAATTATCGAAGAGGGAGCAGTGCCTGAAGCAGAAATCCTGACACCGAAGACGGTAAAGCTGTTCAAAATACCCGCTAAAGTGGACGATAAAATCATTCTGTTCGATCCCCCGGAGATTGACTACATCGAAGGCCAGGATGGGAAGGCCGTGATTGTCATCAACAATGAGAAGTACGCGATGGATTCTACTCTGGCGGAAGTCGAAAAGAAACTGGAGGTATATGGATTTTACCGCTGCCACCGCTCTTATATTGTAAATCTGCAGAAGGTCCGTGAAATTATTACCTGGTCAAAAAATACATATTCCCTGCGGATTGACAACAAAGTGCAGTCCACCATTCCGCTCTCCCGGACCAGACTGCAGGAAGTTCTGGATAAATTCAGCCTGGAATAGGTACAGTTCAACCCTTTGCACGGTACATTACATCCCCAGGCGGCAGACACTTCCTGCTGCGTTCGATATGCTTGAAGTAAGTTGAACGAAGGAGGAAGACACATGCAGAATTCAATTGAAGTGCAAGGGATGCAGAGAGTATTCGGTAGTAATACGGCCCTCAGGCAGCTAAGTTTTGATGTGAAAAGAGGTGAAATCTTCGGGCTGCTTGGACCCAGCGGCTCAGGCAAAACAACAACCATCAAAATTTTAACCGGTGAGCTTGCGCCGACGGCCGGTAAATTGAAAGTGCTTGGCTTTGAACCAGCACAATTTGACACGGCAGATTTCAAATCCAGAATCGGAATTCTATCAGATAACAGTGCACTGTACGAACGGCTGAGTGTCTACGATAACCTGAAGCTATTCTGCAAATTGTATGATGTACCGCTAAACCGTATTAGAGAGATTCTGGGCGTAGTGAACCTGCAGGATGAGGGGGCCAAGACTGTCTCTAAGTTGTCAAAAGGCATGAAGCAGCGCGTACTGCTGGCTAAAGCACTGATTCATAACCCTCAGCTGGTCTTTCTGGATGAACCGACCTCGGCGCTGGACCCCGGAAATATGACACATATTCACAGAGGCCTACAGAGGCTGAACGAAGCAGGAACTACAGTTTTTTTGACCACACATAATATGGAGGAAGCAACGGCTTTATGTGACCGTGTGGCCTTCCTGCATAACGGCGAGCTTCAGGAGCTGGACAGTCCGGCTGCCCTGCGCTATAAATACTCGACGCATGCTTTTCATGTGGAGACCCGTACCGGAGACAGGCTGGTCATTGCCAATAAGCCGGAACACGCGGAGCAGATCAGAGAGCTGGTCGCCAGCGGTCAAGTAAAGAACATGCACACCGATGATCCAACCCTCGGGCAGATTTTTTTAAAAGTGACCGGAAAGGAGCTGGACTAATGAGTATCCGGCGTATCAATGCAATTTTTGAAAAAGACATCAAAGACCTTATGAAGAACTTAACGATGTTAATTACGATGTTTACTCCTATTATTATTGCGTTAGTACTTGGACGTGTCCGTAATGGCGCCGAGCTTACCCTAGCGATGGTCTATATCATTGTCGGAGGGACCTTTGCCGTAGTAACAACAGGCACGATCATGAGCATGATGGCAGAGGAGAATGAGAAGAAGACCCTGCGCGGATTAATTCAGTCCCCTGCTTCGTTGCTGGATATTATTATCGGAAAAAGTCTGGTCACCGTCCTCGCAACCTTATTTACATTAATAGTGTCACTGCTGATTGTCGGCATAGGCCCCTTTCTGGACCTGAAGGCTGTGCTTGGACTAGTCTTACTGCTCTTGTTCTTCCTGCTGCTTGGCATAGGGTTTGCGCTGTCCGCCAAATCGGTTGCCGGAACCACTGCTTATCTGATGCCGTTCACATTCCTGTTCGGCTTCACACCGATGATCGGTACGCTGGGTCTGCTTGCCGACAACAGCATCGGGCTCAGAATCCTCGATAAGTTTCCTGTGATGCAGGCTGTCCAGGCTCACGATACCAGCTCGTGGATGCCGATGGGCATTATAGGGATATGGGTACTTGGCGCAGCCATCTTTACGTATCTTTGTTTCCGGAAGACGAGAATGGATGACTGAAATGAATTTATGTATAAACTAAATGAAGAGCCGCAGGGATGCTTTCCCATACGGCTCTTTTGTATATTACCATTCGTATCCATTTGTCATCAAAAAGCTACATTCACCTTCATGATATCCATGAAGGCACCCTTTCAGTATCTCCGCCCTTCTGCTCGATATGGATTAGCTTTGTGCGCGAATCCTTCTTAACGATCCGCCCGACAACAGATCTCTAAAACCGTAACCCCTGCCCCTTCCACTTTTTTGTTAGTGAATTATTTACAATTACTTTGGCATGGAAAGATAAATTCCTCTCGACAAAAGACAGAGAATGGGTTATAAATTAGTTAATGACTTAGATCATTAACCATTTAACCAATAATGCAGGGAGGAAAATAGCATTGAAAGGTGAGAAGCCTGTATTTGTTCAGATCATTGAAATGATAGAGGACGATATTCTCTCCGGCACCTACGGCGTGGATGATCTGATTATCTCAACGCCGCAAATATCAAAGCTACTGTCGGTGAACCCCACTACGGCACAACGGGCCATCGGTGTACTGACCGACCGTGGTGTCATCTACAAAAAGCGTGGTGTTGGTATGGCTGTGACCAAAGAGGCGAGAGAGATGATTTTAAACGAGCGAAAAAAGGAATTTTATGAAAAGGTTGTACAAGAGTTTATCAACGGAGCGAAAAAAATCGGTATTTCCGATACGGAGCTATTACAGATTTTAAAGGAGAATTTGCATGATTGAGTTTAGGAATGTCACCAAAGACTACAGCAGAACTGTTGCCTTCAATGATTTTTCGATGACTATTGAGCAGCCCGGTATTTATTGCCTGCTGGGGCGAAATGGCGCGGGGAAGACGACGATGCTTAAAATGCTTGCTGGGCATATCGAAGCCACTTCCGGCTCGGTTGCGGTAAATAACAATCAGGTAAGTATGATGGCCATGCCGCAGAATGTATATTTTGCGGGAAGCGCAGCCTCACAATTTAATGTTAAGCTGAAAGAATTATTTCATATTGCCGCTGAAATCAACAATAGCTTTGACACCGACTTCGCGCTGAAACTGGCGAAGCGATTGCGGTTGGATTTGGAGAAGCGATACAAACAGCTTTCTTTTGGCATGAAGGCTCTGACGAACACGCTGATTGCTTTGGCTTCCAACAAAGAAATATTACTATTGGATGAACCGATGCTTGGTATTGACCCTGTAATGCGTAAAACATTTTATGAGCTATTGGAAGAAAACTGCGCGGGAAAGTCCAAAATTATCATTGTGTCCACGCATATCATTGATGAAATTGAGAAGGTCGCCGAGCGGTTGCTTATAATCGATCACGGGCGGTTGGTGGTTCATTGCGCCATGTCAGAAATTGACGAGAAAGCCTACAGCGTTACCGGCCCTGCCGAGCAGGTTAAATCAGCAACCGAGGGTCTCAACGTGATTGGAGAAATAACGGCGGGAGGCTTTCTTTCGCGTCATGTGTACGATAAGCGCATTGACGATGGAGACCGCTATTCCGTGGCCGCTTTGAGTTTGCAGGATTTTTTTATCGCCTTAGTGGGTGATGAAAGGGGGCAACCCGTATGAAAACAGCTTTGAACATGGCTAAAATCGGCCTGAAACAAACGAAGATTTCATATTATATCGTCGGCGTGGTGCTTCTTCTGTCGATTTCAGGTGACATCATAACCACAGCCATATTGGGTCCGGGGAGCGATAATACGATTGCAATGGGGGATTATCTGTACCTACTCCCGCTGCTTATGGCCATTTTAATTCCGTCACAGCATTTTACCAAACTGATGAATTTAGGCGGCCAGCGTATGGATTTTTTCAAGTCCTGCATCATGGCCTATCTGTCCGTCATTGCGATTGTGACCTTGGTAAGTACCGTATTGTATCCCACCCTGTATCCTTTACTGCTTAACAGTGGAATGGACATAATCATTCTAATGGATGTGTTTGGTTTTTGGGCGCATGGGCCAGTATTAGCATTTATCCAGATGTTCGCCTTCCTAACGCTGTCCTGTTGTGTTTTGCACACACTGACCTTGATACAGGGCCGCTGGTATGGCTGGGTAGTCGATGTCCTTATCATAGCGATCATCAGCATCTTTACTCCGTTTGCTTCATTACGTGTAGCATTGATATGGTTTTTCAATTTGATTATCTTCCACAATGATTCCATCGTACAAATCCTACTCTGCCTGATACTGGGAGCGGCTGTTTACTCCGCCAGCTTAATTCCGATCAAGAGTAAGCAAATATAGCATAACTCGTAAATTCAGTTTAATATCCTCTCTTGGCGCCTTACATATGGTAGGGGCCTGGTTAGGTGCGCCTCAAATGTGAATGAGGGAGCTAAAACAACTATTGTAAAAAAAATATTTATAAGGAGAAATAAAAATGAAAACAATTAAACGCTTTATGGCAGCAATTACACTAACACTAATTGCGGTGGCAGCATGCCTAACTCCTAGCCTTAATGCATCGGCGAATGGTCAGTCTACGATTCAAAGTTACACTGAGGATAGTGCAAAAGCAAGCCATACGCCAGGAATTTCGGCATCTGTTACAACCAAAAGTGGTACGGAATTCTACTCGTACGGTTACACTGATAAAAGTAAAAAGACCAGTGTAGACCCCAATACATTTTTTTTTCTAGGCTCAGTTAGTAAATCCTACACAGGATTTGCAATAATGTTCCTGGACGAACGTGGCGAAATAGACATTAATGAACCTATAACAAAGTATATACCATGGCTTAACTTCCGCCTAAACGGACAGGAATATAGCGGTTCTCAAGTTACAATTGCCAACTTTTTATATCACACAAGCGGTCTCACAAACAAAAAGCATTTGAAACTAAGTGTAATGGAAAACTCTGAGGATATTCTTGAACAAAATGTTCGTGCGCTAGTTGGTGCTGACCTGGCTTTTGAGCCATCGAGCCAATACGAATACGGTTCTCCGAATTACAATGTACTAGCCTACCTAATAGAGACTGTTACGGGTAAAAGCTTTGCAACGTTTATGACTGAAGAAATTCTTGAGCCATTAGGCTTACACGAAAATACGCTGCTTTTTCAAGAAAACGCTGCGGGCAATTTAGCTGTAGGCCATAAACCTGCGTTTTTCGGAACACGCTCTTTAGTCATGCCAGCTGCCTTGGTCGATGGTAGCAAATCAACAGGCTTTATATTAGCCTCTTCCGAGGGCATATCCAGATGGCTTAATATTTTCTCAGGCAAAACTTATATTTCAGATTTTTGGACTGCCCTTGTAAAACGTGCATTAACGCCGGATACAAGCGTTGAAGCGGTTGACGGGTCTTATTACGCCGCCGGATGGATGATAACTGAAGATGGTTCTATGATACATCATGATGGCGAAGTGCCTGGTTTTAACTCCCGTGTTATTATACTTCCGGACGAAGGGGTTACGATTAGTGTTCTTGCAAACTCTTCATCCATTTTTGCCCCAGACGTTGCAAAAGGAATTAATGTATTGCTTCATGGCGGCAAACCGACCATGCCTGGCGATTCCATCTTTGCAGTTTTGGACACGATCACGTCAGCCGCGAGTATTGTCTTGTTTATTGCAATTTGTCTTTTAACATTTTTGATAATCAGAAGAGTATCTAGAATAGTTTCCAATTCTCATAAATTCGGCTTACCTACCGTAAAGGGATTTATAATAATCGGGATAACTTCTATTGTTTCTACTTTTGCTATAGTATTCTCAGCAATATTCCCATCTTTCTTTGGGTACTTCTGGGGCAAATTCTTTTTAGGTTTCATGTCGCTTGCTGTACCACTAGCCTTTATACTTTTGTCCGTAACAGCCATTCTTTTCTTTGCTCATAACACATTATTGGCAATCTCTCACAAAACACAGGGGTAGGTATGAGGAGAATCTGTAATCAAACATCAGGAACTTAGTAGAACGGCTAAAGAGGAAGAATTACCGACCACAACCTGTAAGCAAGACCACTCGGAATTCCTTCCTGCGAGGACAAGTTGAGTACCTGATCTTTAAATTTTTTCAGGCCTGCCCCAAAATCTGCGAAACGGCTGATTGGGACAGGCGATCTTAACAAAGAAGCCAATGCAGCTTAAGCATCGGCTTCTTTGTTAAATGGAATTAAGAATGAGACCGTCGTACCTGTCCCTAGTTTACTTTGAAGGCGAAGCCCGTGACCATACCGCTGGATCAAACGGCGGTTAGTATTTCTTAGACCGATTCCGCCAGAGTTATTCCGGTCCGGGCTTAAGATGGCTTCAATTTCAGCTTCAGCAATTCCTTTTCCATTGTCTATAATCTGTACGCATGCAGCAGTTTCCGTCTCATATATACGTATAATCAGTTCTCCGCCTCTGGTCCGGCTAAGTAAACCATGTCTCACTGCATTCTCCACCAGCGGCTGGATGGATAGCGGAGGAAGCTTGAACTGAATATCCGGCTGAATATCCCAAATTACAGATAACCTGTCCTCAAAACGTATTTTTTCAATAAATAGATAGGCTTTTACCAAAGAGATTTCATTCTCCAGACTAACCAGCTGACTGGAATTCATGAAGTCAACACTGTACTTTAAGTAATCGGTAAATGCATTCGTAACCTTGCGCATCTGTCCCAGGTCAAATTCACTAAGGGCCATTATGGAGTTCATGGTGTTAAACAGGAAATGCGGCTTGATTTGAGCCTGCAAATAGGCTGTTTCCATACGTATACTTCGGTCAACCGATTGTTTTAACGAAATTAAGGCTTGTACTCTATATTTAAATTCCACTCTCTCAATGGGCTTCGTTACATAGTCATTAGCATTACTTATAAACTGCCTATACACTTCTTCTGAAGCTAAACTGGAAATTAACAGGAGAATAGGCAGTTCCGTAGCATTGTAATGCTGCCTGACCAGTCCCAAAAGCTCATTTTCCGGCATCTGGGGCAATTTTACATCTGCTATTAGCAAATCCCAGGACTGAGAACGTAACAGATCAAGTACTTCATGCGTACTGGAGACTGTAGTCAGGCTATAATTATCTTCGGAGAGAATACTATTCAGAACCTTCAATTGAACCGGATCATCCATCACAATCAGAATATGGGGTCTGTTCATTTCATTAGGAAGCCCTGCGGTGTCTGCCCCGGAATGATCTTCAGTGAGAATAATATGCTGACTGCTCCTGCGGAAAGGGCTGTTTAACCCATGAACCGGATGTATGATCATCTCAGATTCTTCAGGATGCATGATGCCATTGGCTGATGCGGTTAACGAAAAACTAAAGGTGGATCCTTCATTAGGCTTAGAATACACCGTTAATTGACTGTGATGAAGCTCTGCTAACCATTTGCTGATGCTTAGGCCCAGACCAATACCACCCTCCATCATTTGGCTGCCCTGTTCGTAAGGCTTAAATATTCGGGCAGCCGTTTCCTCATCCATTCCTATTCCTGTATCCCTAATGCTAATCTTAACCTGATCACCTACAGGAACGGCCTCAATTATAATTTCACCTTGTTCTGTATACTTAATTGCGTTATGCAGCAAGTTGTATAGGATTTGAGACAATTTTTTCTCATCTGCATGAACATACGGTAATGTCGCAGGACAATTAACTTGTATCTCTACAGGTTTGCCCTCTATTAGATACTGGAGCATGTTGATCACATCCATAATGGCATTCCGTATATCCAAATCTTTGAGATCCATCTGTATTCCTTGCTCATCAAGTAAAGGGGCGTCGAGCAGATCATCAAGCAGAAGGGACATACGATTGCCAATCTGGATTAACAAACCGATATGATCTTTGGAAGTTGTGCCGGTAGAATAATCAATCACAGCAAATTGTGAATGAGCGATCCGAAGAATATGCTCCAGCGGATTTTTCAAAATATGCGAAGTCTGAACCAGGAACTGATCTTTATCCCGATGATCTTCCAGCAACTTTTGAGTTAATTTCTGATTCTCCTGGGATTTACGAAAAAACTGCTTCAGCCAATAAGCCGTAAACCCTATGATGGCAGCAAGAATATCGACCGGATAGAACGGGAGCGTTTTCTCTCCGCTATTCACAGCAAACCCCCATAGCACTCCAGAGATCATGGCGCATGCGGAAAACAATAGATACCCTGTATCTTTTTTTCGCAGGCAAACCATTTTTACATATATAATTAACATCCAAAGGGCCGGAACAACATATAAGGCTCCGAAGATCCAATCTGCATAGAGCAGCACCACTTTAATAGGAAATGCCAACAGATAAAGACTATAAATGGAGAGTATCATCCGATAGGCTTTAAATAGTTTCCCTTCAGCCTTGGAGCCGCTAAAACTATAGGTTATTAGCAGATTAAAGAAGACCATCCATAAGTAAGCTAACAATTTGATTTTGATGCCCCACGTATAATTGAGGGGCAGCAGACTTAATAGTAATGCATCATTATCGGAAGCAACGGACAGGACGGTACAAATGAGCAGAAACATAAAAATCAATAAGTCACGCTCCCGGGACATAATGAACAGTATACCGGAATAGATCACATGCAGCATAAATATAAGGATAATTCCGAATTGAAATGCCATTGAATACTTATGTTCTGCATCAACGGCAGCTTCAGTCCCGAAGCGGATAGAGTAGGAGATACCGGCCTTTGTTCCGTGATCGAAATTGGCTGCCCGGATGATTACAATAAGCTCATTCCCGTTCAACGCATCATAGCTTACCGTAAAAGGAACCGATTCCGGTCTGTATTGTTCTTCAATAACATCAGGATCTCCCATAGTGTATAGGACTTTCCCGTTAACTTCGATCTCTGAAGCAGCTTGAATCTGATGAATCCAGAAGACATATGGCTGGTCCACCGGCTGATCAATCAGAATGCGCAGTAGGTATGTGCCATATCCTAATGAAGATCCTACTTCCTCTTTCCAGCTTCCGGGAACCTGAATGGTATGGCTGCTGGTGTCAGCACCGCCCGGAATATCGTCCAGGGTCAACCACTCACTCGGATAGAAGGCCCATTCTCCGTCCAGAAGGAGGGAATGGGAGTGATTGAAATCCCATCCCCGAAAATCAATTACACCCTGCTCGGCTCTGGGTTGCTCCGGTGTAATGAACCTCATTTGCCATACCCATTGTAAGCTAAGGAATAGCATTAAAAAGAATAGGATTAGTACAACATATCTCAAATAGTATTTTACAGATTCTTTATTCATAGTTTAAATACCTTCTATGGCCGTATTTTTTGTCGCTGCGGAATTTCAAAAGAAACCGAAGTGCCTTCTCCAGGAATACTTGTTATCGTAAGTCCACGGCCATAACGCTGAAGCAGCCGCCGGTTCGTGCTCGGTATACCTGCCGCACCTTCTGCATGCCGGCCGAGGTTCAGCAGCTCATGGATCTGGCTGTCCTCCATGCCAACTCCATTATCGCGTATTTGGAATAAGGTCGAGCTGCTTTGATCCACAACGCGTATATACAATTTCTGTCCGGACTTATGATCCCGAAGGCCGTGATTCACAGCATTTTCAACAAAAGGCTGAAGGAGGAGTGGAGGAACAGGAAGGCTTAAATCAGCCCCGATCTCCCATATAATAGTAATGGGTTCACTCAACAGTGCATTCTCCACATGAAGATAAGCACGCACTAAATCAAGCTCATCCCGGAGCATGATCCACTGGTCAGAGTTAACAGTGTCAAAGCTTATCCGTAAGTACGTAGTAAATGCTTCGCTGAGGTCACGCATCTGCTCAATATCAGTGATACTTAGGGCCATAATAGCATTAAGTGTGCTGATAATAAATTGCGGGCGGATCTGTGCCTGTAAATAGGCAGCCTCCATCCTCAGACGTTCATGTACTGAACGTTTGAGGGTTGCCAGAGACCACACCCGGTACTGCAGTTCTATTGCATTAGCAGGCTTGGATACATAATCATTGGCGCCGGCTGAGAATCCGGCATGAATATCTTCTATCTGATTACGGGCAGTCAAGAGCAGGATGGGCAACTCAGAGTGTGAGTAACGCTTGCGTATCCTGCGCGTTAATTCGTATCCCGACATCTGGGGCATCATCACATCAGCTATCAGCAGATCCCACTCCAGTGCTGAGTTCGTCAGCAGGTTCAATACTTCAAGGCCGCTGCCAGCCATCGTTATACTGAATTGACTTGCAGGCAGGATGCTGGCAAGAACCTTCAAATTAACTTGATGATCATCCACGGCTAGAATATTAAGTTTATGCTCTGGCAATTGAGCAAGCTGATCTTCAAAGCCCTTATCACCGGAAGCATGTTGAACCATGGCATTCATGCTGCTTCCTTGATTCCCGCCGCTGATCAGGTTCATATTCTGGGAGATCTCCGCTGAAGTATCCGCTACTGGAAGCGTGAAGCTGAATAGGCTCCCTTCCCCCGAAGTGGAACTCATTTGAAATGAACCGCCATGTAATTCAACCAGTTGCCTGCTAATAATCAACCCAAGCCCAATTCCTGAATTCTCTTCTCCGGCAATTTCATAGACCCCGGTAATCGTGTCCAGTTCAGCAGCAGCTATACCATAACCCTTATATTTGATCTGGATAAGCAGGTGTTTCTCTAGAGCTTTGGCCGTTATGGAAATTGCTCCGCTTTCTGTGAATGTGACTGCAGTATTTAAGAGATTAATCAATATTTGGATGACCCGCTTCTCATCTGCGAAGGCTAAGGGAAGATCCGGTGGAATATCTACGGATAACGTAACCGGTTTATCTTGTATCAGATTTTGCATCATATCAGTTACTCCGGCTGCAGTTGAATGGATCGACACAGGCCCTGGTTGTATAGCGAGCCTATGGTCCCGCAGACGTGAGAGGTCTAAGAGACTATTCACAATATAGGACATGCGGCGGCTGATTGAGATTAACTGCCCCATATTGTTTCTAACCGGCATTTGGTGCTCACCCTGCCTGTCACTGCTCAGCACAGATTGAGCCAGATTGATAATCCCATGCAAGGGTGTCCGCAGTTCATGTGCGGTATTGGCCAAAAATTCATCTTTCCGTTTGCTGGATTCACTAAGCCTGCGGTACAATTCGGCATTATCTTTGGTGTTCTCAAAGTATTTCTTAAACCAGAAGGTCGAGAAGCCTATAAGAGCGGCAATCAGATCAAACGGATAATAGATACCAGAATCCCTGCTGGTTATCTGAATCGATCCCCAGACTAAGCTTGAACAAATAGCAGTAGCTGTAAACAGCAAAAATAATGAATATTTATACCTGCGGAGTACCAGATTTCCAGTAATAATAAATAGCCATATATAAGATATCCCATAAAGCAGCACGAGCAGGACGCTGGCTATGTAATTATAAATGTGCAACAGAGGAGACCCTAATATAAAAAGTGTAACCATTCCAAGTACAGAGGAGAAAATCATAAGTGGTTTCAGCGGGTCCTGCAAATCAGTCAGCTGGCAGACCAGTATGAGCATTAAGAAGGGAATATATAAATAGGCCAGCATTTTGACCTTTAACATCCAAATATCATTAAGCGGCAGCCATTGCAGCAATAGAGAATCATGATTAGACATGATGGAAAGGGCGGCTACCGCCAAAAGCAACAGAAATGTAAGAAGCGCTTTTTCCTTCCGGTTGAAGTAATATAGAATGCCGGCATACAGCATGTGAAGCAACAGAATCATAAAAGTAACCAGCTGTAACCCAATGGATAACGAACGTTCCCTCGCAATGGCCTCCTGTGAGCCAAAACGGATATTCATCACAATTCCGCCTTGTGGCGGATGGCTGAAATTGGCTACCCGGATAACAAGCTCAAGCTCATCGTCAGACTGGCCCCCCGTATAGTTAGGCGTATATGACCTCGTTACAGGTTGATAAAAAGACGCTTCCGTTGCAACCCTGCCGTAGACCGCCGTGATTTCACCATTAATCTCGACTTCTGAAGCGGATTGAATCCGCTGAATCCAGAATCCGTAAGCAGCTTCAGCCTTCGGGTCCACAAGAATACGCAGCCTGTAGGTTCCATATCCGAAGGCTGGTCTGCGCTTTGATACCTCCAGGTTGTTACTCCAGTCACCCGGAACCTGGATGTAGCCAGCATTCCGACCCGGGAATCCGTTATGTCCAAGCAGCTGATCCGGATAGAATTCCCATTCGCCTTGTAAAGGGATGGAATGGGATTGCTCCACATCCCAGCCGCGCATATCAAGAATCCCCTCGGACACCTGAGGGTGATCCGGTGTGCTGTTAACCATGGACCAGATTAAGCGGCAGCCTAGCAGCAATAGGATAAACAATGCGAGCAATGCAGCAACTTTATATTTGTACGGGAAGATTGAATTATCGTTTTGCATGAAGCGCTCATTTCCACAATAAAGAATAGAATTCTTTGTTGTAATTAATTGGGTTGCCGACATTGTTCAGATATTGTTCATATGCCAAGTTTACAGTAACTTAAACTGCTGTCAATGCAATGATCCCAGAAATTGCTTGTACAACGGACAATGAAGTCAAACCCAATCGATGACCAAGAAGGAGGAAGTATTCATTCATGAAAGTGAAAAAAATTAACCTGTGGCTCATTCTTATCCTGATGGTTACCCAATGGACCACTAGCTTTGGATCTTTCACACAAAGCGCTTATGCAGAACCCAGTAATATTACTGAAAATCTGATCCAAAGTGTAACACTTGCCGTGTATACGGATGACCACTACTCAGAGACAGTCACCGGGAATGTGTATCAGCTGGATTCCCACACTGAATTAAACTACAACTGGTCATTATATGACGGGCACGGGTATAAAGCAGGCTCCACTTTTGGATTTGATCTTCCGGGGCAATTCGAGCTCTATAACGATTTAGATGGAGAGCTTCTATTTGGGAGTGAAGCGGTCGGTACGTACCATGTCAATAAAGACAGCAATCATGTGGTCTTTACGTTCAATGAATTTATTGAACAGTACGATCAAGTAAGCGGCACTTTCACTGTACGCTCACTGCTTAGTTCTAAAAAAATATCCGGGTCTACGAAACAGCTTGTGGAGTTTCCTATCCATGGCGGCACCCAGGTGATTGAACTACAATTCAAGCCTAACGTCAGTTCGACCGTAGAGAAGAAAGGAACTCCAGCACCTCAATTCTACAATCCGAAGCAAATCAACTGGACAGTCGATGTAAACAAGGCCTTGGAAAGTGTAGGCAATGCTGCCGTCACCGATGTCATTCCAGCAGGTTTGTCACTGGATACGAGTACCATTGTAGTGCGCGAGCTTGGAGTGAATCTGGATGGCACAGTCACGCCTGGAGCCATTGTTCCGGGAAGCAGTTATAACACTTCCGGGTCTGCCCCGGCGAAGCTGGAATTGAAATTTAATCAGAGTCCGATTATCAAGGCGTATCGTATAGAATTCACCACCGATATTACAGCCAGCGGTGAAGACGCAGTTAGTTATGAGAATACTGCGGTATTTACAGGCGACGGCGGATTATCCAAAGAATCAAAGGCTACCGTTACCGCAGGAAGAGGTAAGCCGCTTAATAAAGTGACTGCCGGCTACGATTCTGCCACCCAGACTATCAGCTGGGCCATTGAATTCAACTACAATGAAAAGCTGATTCCGGCAAACGATGCGCTGCTGAAGGATACTGTAGACCTCAAACAAGAGCTCATCGCAAATTCACTGATGGTATACCCGGTGACTATTGCGGCCGATGGTACAGGGGTCAAGGATGAACAGCCGCTTCCGGACAATAAATACACGGTTACTACCTCAGTGGTAGATGGTAAAAATCAGTTTGCACTTAAATTCAAAGATGATATTCACTCGGCATACCGCATCGAATACAAGACAAAGGCATCAGAACGTGTATTCAAAAATGGTAATGTCACTAATGAAGTGATTTTTGGTGAACATAAAGAATCATCTTCCCAGAATATCACCCAACAAATATTGTCCAAGGGAAACAGCAATATCCATTACCTGAACAAGACAGTAGACTGGACAATTACAATCAACAAAGACTCCAAAACAATGAATAATTTGAAGGTAACGGATACCTTCCTTAACGCAGGACTGAAGCTTGTCCCAGGAACCCTCGTAATTAAACCGGCCGGGGGAGGTGCTGCCGTCGTTACAGAGGTAGTCTATACGGAGCACAACCCTGTGACGGCAACCGACGGGTTTACGATCATTTTCAAAGCGCCGATTCATGAACCGTATACCATCACCTATACCACACAGTTCAATTATGACTGGCTCTCGGAGGGAGAAGACCGCTTCGTTAATCAGGCAGTGCTGGAATGGTTAGAGACCGGAGAAACCGATGTGCGGACAATAACGGAAACTTCAACGTTCAATCCTAGAGCTGAAGTGAAAAATAACGGCCTTAAGAACGGTTCTTACGATGCTCTTGCCAAGAAAATCACTTGGAATATCGGGGCTAACTATAATATGAAATCCCTGGCCAAGGCCAAACTGACAGATACGATCAGCGAAGGCCAAATTGTAGATCTGGATTCCGTTAAGGTGTTCAAATGGGTCTACGGCAAGAACGGGAACCCTGATGAGGATGTAAACGTCAATGAAGAGGATTACAAGGTGACTCTGAGCGGCGGGAAGCTGGAGATAAGCTTTAATAAAACGATCAATTATGCATTTTATGTTACCTTTAAGACTTCATTCGCCGGTCAGGTTATCGACCTGAAGGAAGTTAACAACACTGCGGTTCTGTATGACGGTACGGCCCGGGAATCCGCTGACCTGAATGCTTCTGTCAACATTCCTAACGGGGGCGAATATATCAACAAAACAGGGGCGCAAAACGGAAATAAGATTGATTGGACGGTATATATTAACCGGAATCAATCTGTTGTGAAGGATGCTGTACTAACAGACCTTCCGAGTGCGAACCAAATTCTGCTCACCAACACTTATCATCTCTACAAGACAAATGTTGCGGCCAACGGAACAATAACGCCAGCCAGTGAGGAACTGGTTAACGGGAAGGATTATACTCTGAAATTTCTGAAGGACAGTGACGGTAAAGAAAGCTTCCAGCTGAAGTTTGTAAGTGAAATTTCAGAAGCCTATATCCTTAAGTACCAGTCACTGATTGCTGCACAGAATAACGAGCAGGTTAGTAATGAGGTAAACCTCGAAGGGAAAAATGTAAAAGAAGTGACCAAAGACAGCAATTCCGAAATCACGGTTAAGCTCTCAAGCGGATCTGGTACAGGAAGCGGTGTAAGAGGTACCCTTAGTATTGAGAAGATCGATGCCAGCAATCATAGTAAAACTCTCCAGGGAGCTGAATTTGATTTATTCCGTATCGCCGGCAATGAGCAGATTTGGATTAATTCGGGAGTTACTAATGTAGAAGGTAAGCTTGAATTCACTAAATTGCTCGGAGGCGATTACACAGTAATCGAAAAAACTTCACCTGCAGGTTACGTGTTAGATACGACGCCTCATCCAGTCAAAATCAATTCAACTACAGGTATAGAGCTGCAAATTACAAATAAAACAACAGTTGTGCCGACAGTGGCGCCAACGGTATCACCGTCACCGACAGCATCGCCGACTTTAGCGCCAACAGTAGCACCAACAGTAGCACCGACTATAGCTCCAACGGCAACGCCAACAGTAGCACCGACAGAAGCGCCAACAGCAACACCTACTGTAGCGCCAACGGCAACGCCGACAGTAGCACCGACTGAAGCACCAACAGCAACGCCAACAATAGCACCAACGGCAACGCCGACTCCTGCGCCAACAATGGCACCAACAGAAACACCATATGTACCATCATTACCGTCGTCGACGCCAACTCCAGGCGTACCAGGGGTCGTAGTCACACCGGGTCCAACAGTAACCCCAGCAGTGACTCCAACAGCTTCACCAGAACCTACTGTTGCACCGGGAGTGACACCTGCATCTAGCAGTCCTTCTAGTCCACAACCCACCGCTGTCACTACAATAGAGGATGTTCCGATTGAGGGTGAGATCCCGCTTGGAGGGATACCTAGTATTGGTGACAAGCCTGAACATGGAACCGTCGTAATTACACCTGACGGGAAATGGAAATACACACCAGACCCTGGCTATACAGGCAAAGATAAGTTTACCATCATCATTAATAATAATGGTGAGGAGCAAGAGCTCGAAATCGAGGTAGTGGTTGACGAGGTGCCGAAAGGGACCGTAGACGAACCAGTGCAACAAGAACCTGCGAACCAAAGCGGTCTGCCGGGCAAGCTTCCGCAGACAGGAGAGGAAGCACCCATTTTGATTTACGCAGCTGGAATTGGACTGATCCTTCTCGGGTTCATACTCTCCAGGAAATTCAGGGAATCTAAAAAATAATCAAGTCGAAGACAAAACCGCCACTTCATAACGAAGCGGCGGTTTTGTCTTCAAGCGGTATATTCTTGTGATTACCTTGTTTCCATGTTTCATACCAATTAGTAATTTCAGTGATAGGTTCTATCCCCAGCTCATACAGAAGTATTTCCGAGAGATGATTATATTGACTCTCAACAGCTGGCCGGTCCCCGACGGTCTCATAGATCTTCATTAATCCGAAATGCGCCTGCTCAAAGTAGGGCTGCATCTGAACGATTCGCTGATACACCGTTACTGCTTCAGCAAGTTTGTTGCAGGAGATATAGAAATTACCAATATTCATAGCGTGATGAAGCCAGATCGTGCGAAGACGCTGCCGTTCACTTTCTGCCCATAAGAAATCATAATCCCCCATATAGTCCCCTATGTAAAGTTCGAATAAGCGATGATGCTCCAGAACATTGCCGGAATGAATTAAGGACAGACGCTGAATACCTTCTTCCCATTCGTCGACATCGACATGCAGTCCTTTAACTTCAAGCAGGTAGCCTTCACCGGCACTGACATTACTGATCTGCAGATCAATTTCCCCCTGTTTAAGGCACTGCCTAACCTGATAAATTGTAGTGTACAGTAGCGAGGAGGCTTTTTTGACTGGAAAGTCAGGCCATAGCAGTTCAATAAGCGCATCCCTGTGAACAAAGCGGTTACGATTGTGCAATAAATACGCGAACAGCTCCTGAGCCTTCGTAGTGCGCCAGCGGAAATTGGGAATTATAACGCCCCCGTATTCGAACCGGATCGATTGGAAGCAGTGCACCAGAGTAGCTTTGACCGGATGTAACAACGCTTGCGCCTCCAGACGCTTCTCCAGCCGCTCAAGTGTTACCGAAAGTCTGCTGCGGTTAACAGGCTTTAGAATATAATCCAGCGCATTAAGCTCAAAGGCATCAACGGCATAGTTATTGTAGGCTGTCAAAAAAACGATCATTGCTTTGGGACAGATGCTCTGAAGTTGTTCTGCGACCATAAGACCGTTAAGCTCCGGCATTTCAATATCCAGAAAAATCACATCCGGACTTAAGCGGGGAGCAGCCTCAAGAGCTTGTACAGGATCCGTAAAGCATCCTGCAACCTCCACAGTTTTCATTTCATTAAGCATAAACTCCAGTTTAACTATAGCCAGTCGTTCATCATCTATTAGCAGTGCCTTAATCAAAGAATATTACACCTCCTGATCGATCTCTCCGATTATTCATATTAAGACTGTTCAAATTGCCCCCCGAAGGAAGAGGGCCACCAGCCTCCGGCCCAGGACAAGATGAGATTCATACTTAAGCGGACGATTCCCAATCAACATCAGGGTCGAGAAGGTCTCTGCCAGGAACATTGGATCGTCTTCACGAAGAAGCTGCTGGTTCATCGCGTTCCTGAAATGGACAGCTAACAATCCGATAATTTGTTGCTCGGCTTCCCGGATTATCCGAATCTGCTCTTTTTCAAGATAAGGCTCAGCATCCCTCATCATCGATTCAATCTCAGTATGGGGATTTGCTAAGCTGGCTTCCGCCAAACGGACCAACCCCTGTTCCAGATGATCGGCTTCATTCAACAGCTCGGCAGTGACTCTATGGATATTGTGAAACATCGCAGTCATGGCGACCTTGAATAGTTCAGGTTTGCTTGCGAAATGATAATAAATGGCCTGCTTGGAGACACCGCATTGTTTCCCGATTTGCTGGAGTGTGACCGATTCGTAGCCGTATTCCTTAAACAATGAGGATGCAGTAGAAATAATCGTTTGCTGAACAGATAAGTCTGTGTCAGCTTGTTTGGGTCTACCCGGCAACCGCTTTCTTGATTTTTCTGGCATTGCACACTCTCCTTCATAGATATATTATGACACAAGCCGGGCATAAACAATATCTACTATCCACTTGTAATTTTACTTACCGGTAAATATAATTAATCTGTAGTCAAAATAGCGATACTAAAGGTGGTTGTATATTGAAAACGGCAAAACGCATGAGCAGATGGAAGAAAATACTGATATGGATAAGCGTGGTTGTCGTCGCCCTTGTGGCAGGAGTGTTTGTATATCTCAAATCGGTTACGTATAGCCCGTCCGGAAATGCTGAAGCAGCAATGCTAAGCGACGATCAGGTACATGTCACCACTATAAAGCAGGGTTACCGGTTTGAACCGCAGGGAAAAGAAGCTGTGGAGCCCAATATCATTTTTTATCCGGGAGGTCTGGTAGAACCCGCAAGTTATGCTCCGCTCGCCAGAGCAATGGCGGAACAAGGCCACCGGGTATACATTGCCAAGATGCCGCTCAATTTAGCCATCTTTGGTCAGAATAAAGCCGACATTTTCATTGCAGAGCATCCTGATGAAGCGTTCGTCATTGGCGGCCATTCGCTGGGCGGCGCATTTGCCTCCCGGTATGCTGCAGAGCAGCCTGAGAAGCTTGAAGGTATTTTTTACTTGGCCTCTTATGCAGATGACGGTGGAAGCTTAAAGGATACCAGCTTATCTGCATTACAAATTACAGGAACCGATGATGGCGTACTGAACAAGGAAGAATGGGAGAAGACCCAAACGAATCTACCTGAGGACACAACATTCGTCAGCATTGATGGAGGGAACCACGGACAGTTCGGATCATACGGGATGCAAAAGGGAGATCATGCACCTGAAATTACCGAAGATGAACAACTCCGGAGTGTCGTCCAGGCGTTAGATGATTGGTTTAACTCATTCAAATAGGTAAAGAGGGGAAGATGCAGGAAGGTTATCATAAAGGCGCAGGGTAAACCAAAAACATCCGCAGCAGGTGCGATAGGCTCCTGCTGCGGATGTTTTTCTTTTTTAGAGCCCTTCGCCTACTTGGTGAACCCGCAGCAGGTTGGTGGTTCCGGTGCAGCCTGCGGGGACACCGGCGGTGATGACCACCAAGTCGCCATCTTGTATGTATCCGGCTGACTTGGCCAGTTCAACAGCGGCTGCTACAGCTGCATCCGTGCTGGAAGCGGACTCTTTGCGCAGCAGCGGAGTTACCCCCCAGGTCAAAGACAGGGCATACAGCACGCTCTCCTGGGTGGATACAGCGATGACCGGTACAGCCGGCTTATGCTTGGCGATCATCCGGGCGGTAAAGCCGCTTTCGGTCAGGGCAAGAATGGCCTTGGCGGAGAGCGCGAGCGCAGTACGGGCAACAGCTTCACCGATGGCGCCGGTTACGTTATCGGCAGCCTCATCACCCTTGAGGCTGTAGCGGTCATAACGTCCCAGAACGGACTCGGTGCGGGCGGCGATGCGCGCCATGGTCTCGACGGACTCCAGCGGGTACTTGCCTGCGGCAGATTCACCGGACAGCATGACGGAATCGGTGCCGTCGAAGATGGCATTGGCGACATCGCTTGCTTCCGCACGGGTCGGACGCGGGTTCATCTGCATGGACTCCAGCATGTGGGTGGCGGTGATGACCGGTTTTCCGGCCAGGTTACACTTCTTGATCATGTCTTTCTGAACCAGTGGCACCTCCTCCACCGGCAGGTCTACGCCCAGATCGCCGCGGGCAACCATCAGGCCGTCAGCTACGCTCAGGATAGCGTCCAGGTTCTCCACGCCTTCGTCATTTTCAATCTTGGCAATGACTTGGATATGGCCGCCCTTGTGTTTATTTAGGATATGTTTAATCTCTAGAATGTCTTCGGCTTTGCGTACGAAGGATTGGGCGATGATGTCGATCCTCTGCTCAATACCGAACTCGATGTGCCGGACGTCCTTCTCAGTTACGCCGGGAAGACTGGTTTTGATGCCGGGAACATTGATGCCCTTGCGCTGCTTCAGCTTGCCGCCGTTCAGGATGAGGCAGGTGATTTCGGTGCCTTCGGCCTTTACGACCTCCAACCGGACCAGACCGTCATCGATCAGAATGATAGTGCCGGGCTTGACATCTTGGGGCAGCTGCTTGTAGGTGACTTGTATGCGGTCCTTGGTGCCGAGTACTTCCTCGGTGGTCAGAACCACGGCTTCACCCGATACCAGCTCCGCATAGTCCGAGGCCATTTTACCGATGCGAATTTCCGGACCTTTGATGTCGAGCAGGACGGCAACGTATTGGTTCAGCTCCTTGGCTGCTTCCCGGATACGGCGGATGCGCTCCGCATGCTCGTCCAGCTCTCCGTGGGCGAAATTCAGGCGGGCGACGTTCATACCGGCCCGGATCAGCTTCCGGAGCATTTCGGGACTTTCGCTGGAGGGGCCAATGGTACAGACGATTTTAGTTTTGTTCATGGATTTTTCTCTCCTTCATAAATTAGCATTGAACACTTGTGAAAATTTTCCTTAACTAATACAATAAAGCAAAAAGATTCATCAGAAAAATATATTTATTTTCGTTATTCATCAATTTTGATGTAGGAGGCAGGTCATCTTATGAATCTTCACGCCCTTAAAATATTTCACACCGTCGTCGAAAAAGGAGGAGTCACCCGTGCCGCTGAGGAACTACGGATTAGCCAGCCTGCGGTTACGGCCCAGGTACGCAACCTGGAGAAGGAACTGGGCATCCAGCTGTTAGCCTCCAAAGGGCGTGGCATTCTGGTGACCGATGCGGGTCAGATGCTGGCCAGCCACGCGAAACGGCTGTTTGCGCTCGAGCGGGAGCTGGATGAAGTGGTCCGGGAATATAAGGCCGGGTTCAGCGGTATCCTGCGGATCGTCGCCACCTATCTGCCAGCCAATCTGCTGCTTCCGGAATGGCTTGCTCTCTACAAGCAGGAGCACCCTTCTGTGGAGGTAGTCCTGACCACGGCCAACTCCCGGGAAGCAGTGGAGGGGCTATTGCAGTATGATGCGGAGGTAGCCGTATACGGAGGCGGCTGGGAGGAGCAGGCGGGCATCCAATGGGAGGAGCTTCTGGAGGATGAGCTCTGGTTTATCGTCCCCAAAAACCATCCATACGCCGGGAAAGAAATTACTTTAGCAGAGATGATGAAGGTTCCCTTCATTCTGCGTGAAGAAGGAAGTTCTACCCGGGAACGTCTCTTCTCCTTGTGCCGGGCTTTAAACGTGAGTCCTCCCAAGGTTGGTCTACAATTTAACGGGGTGAACGAGATGGTTCGGGCCGTCATGGCCGGCTACGGAGCCGTCTTTATCTCCTCCCTGGCCGTAAGGGACAATGTGGAGCGCGGGGATGTGGAGCGTGTGAGGGTCAAGGGCGCTTCCTTGCTAAATCCGATTGCCGTGTGTACCCGGAAGCAGGAGACGTTGTCACCACCGGCTGCGGCATTCCTCTCATTGGTCCGGGAGCAGTCGAAAGGATGGGCATGAAGGAGAACATTATGTCAGATGTAAGGCCTTTCAGTCTTGAAAATGAAAGTACTATTATCCCTGAATCATGGAGGGAGTATATCGAATTAGCAGAAAAGCAGCATCAGCTACACAAAAAAACGTTGGCTGTCGTAATTGCTTCTCAGATATTTGGCGGAGCAGGGTTAGCCGCAGGTATTACAGTTGGAGCACTGCTGGCACAGGATATGATCGGTTCAGATAATTATGCCGGGCTTCCATCTGCCTTATTTACGCTTGGTTCTGCTGGTACAGCATTAGTGGTTGGCCGGCTTTCTCAAAAATCAGGCCGGCGTGTAGGGTTAGCAGCCGGATTTTTTGCGGGAGGGGCAGGTGCATTTGGAGTTGTTCTTGCGGCAATATTGAATAATGTCATTCTGCTGTTTCTATCGCTATTCATATATGGAGCTGGGACTGCGACAAACCTGCAGGCACGATATGCAGCAACGGACTTGTCGCCGCCGGCTAAGCGGGCCAAAGCTATAAGCATGGCCATGGTTTTTACCACCTTTGGTGCTGTGGCAAGACCTAATCTTGTTAATTTTACGGGGAGAGTTGCCACTTCGCTAGGTGCACCGGCGCTGTCAGGCCCATTTATGTTAGGTGCTGTGGCGTATACTCTGGCTGGCCTGGTTCTGCTTATTTTTCTTCGGCCAGATCCTTACCTCGTCTCGAAAGCCATTGCAGAAGCGAACCGGATAAAAAATACAAATGGTGATGTACGCAGCTCACATGATATGGAAGGAAGCGTTAATAAGCCCGGGCTCATCACCGGAGCAACGGTAATGGTTCTAACACAGATTGTAATGGTTGCCATTATGACAATGACACCTTTGCATATGAAGAGTCACGGTCACGGCTTAGGCGCAGTAGGGATGGTAATCGGCATTCACGTGGCAGCTATGTATCTACCTTCATTAGTTACTGGAATCTTGGTTGATAGACTGGGCCGGACTATTATGGCTTATGCAGCCGGGTTGACACTGTTGTCAGCAGGGTTAATAGCAGCATATGCGCCTAGTGACTCAATGCCGTTGCTTATATTGGCACTTGCACTTTTAGGCTTAGGATGGAACTTTGGGCTGATAAGCGGAACGGCAACGATTATCGATGCTACACCTCTGCATATCAGGGCCAAAACACAAGGTACAGTCGATGTTTTAATCGCTTTATCCGGCGCTTCAGGCGGGGTGCTGTCCGGCCTGATCGTGGCTCATTCTGATTACTCTACGCTCTCTTTAGCTGGCGGGATTCTATCGTTGCTGCTGATTCCGGTTATACTACGGTTTCAAATTAAAAAGAAAACCAATTGATCAGGTTGTAGCCCTCTTCACGATTCTTGAATTACTTTTCTATCTACCTTTTTCACTGTTTGCCCGCCAATCTTAGATGATTTCAAGCCATTTCACTCCTTAAAGGTTATATGTATTACGATTAGGAGTATTACACTTGACAAATTGGCGAGAAACAAACCTGAGCCCAGCATCTATTTAAGACTTTGGTCCAGCTATAAATAAGGGTACTTCCTGTTCTCATATAACGTTAATCTCTTAGGAAACCAGTATCCATACCAAACACCGGTCAGGTGAGAAGGAGCAACAGCATGAATAAGGAAACCTTTTGGAGCATCATTGATCAAGCCAGGTCATTGGCAAACGGCTGGGAGAGGATGTACGAGCCATTGGTTCAAGCGTTGTCATCGCTTAAACCGGCCGAAATTTTACAGTGGCAGCAGATATTCAGCCTGTATCAGCAGCTCTCTTATAAAAACAAACTTTGGGCGGCGGCTTATACGATTAACGGAGGGTGTTCGGACGACGGTTTTGATTATTTTCGCGGATGGCTGACGGCCCAGGGCAAGGATGTTTTCCTTAATGCGCTGAACAATCCCGATTCGCTTGCGGAAGTAGAGGCTTGCGAGGGAGACGTAAGTTTTGAGCGCATCCTGGGTGCAGCCTGCAACGCCTATCTTCATCAGCTCGGCTTGCCGCCAGATTATGAGCTGTTCTATGCTGCCCTTGACAACCATCCGCTTGCCGATGGAACGGTTGAGGCCATTACATCCGAAATCACGTACGCGGATGATATCGATCAGGATTGGGACGAAGACGACGAAGAAGCGATGCACAAGTGGCTTCCAAAACTGTGCGAGGCTTTTGATTGGTAACAAGAGATTAACGTTAGCCCCATGGAGGGATATTTGAGTGTATAAAAAGACCGTACTACTGCTCCCTTTACCGATTTGATAGGTATCCCGGTATATCATTTTGAACAGAAGCTTTCCCTGTGCCTAATTAAGGTATCAGCTGGAAAGCTTTTTTTGTACAGGAGCAGTCCTAGCAAAATAAAAAAAGAATATATTGACCAAAGTCATAATCATGGATATAATTTACATTGTTAATCGTAATCATTACTATTTAGGCTTTTCATTCAATACTATGCCGGGGGTGAGGGATGCTTCAGGAAATATCATTCGCAAAATTAAGTCCCACTCAAAACATGACCATTCTGGTAAAAAGCATGCATAGCGAAGAGGAATATGCTCCGATTGCTTCAAGGCTCATGTCCTACGACAATGTATTTGCCGAGCAGGTTGGCTTCATCAAACAAGCTACACATCCCGGTGCTGTTGCTGCCCTGAATATGGCAGGAGGTGAGTTTTGCGGAAATGCCTGTATGGCATTGGCTGCACTCACCGCACACCAGCAGACAATCCATCCAAGTGAATCCACAACAATTCATTTGGAGGCCTCCGGAACAGATCAATTGATCAACTGTCTGGTACAAAAAACAGATGAGGATGATTTCTTCTGCAAGGTTATGATGCCTGTCCCCAGGAATATAGAAGCCAGAACTTTAAAGCACGAGGGCAATAATTACACCGCCGGGCTAGTCCAATACTCCGATTTCCTTCACATTATTCTAGAAGTACAGCAGTTTACCGGCTCCTTAAAGAAATTGGCTGAGAATTTAGCAAGGATGCTTGAGATTACATCATCCTATCCTCTCATCGGTGTCCTGTTGTTCAAGCCTGATTCTAATGAGCTGCTCCCGCTTATGTATGTTCCGGCGCTGGATAGTCTGGTTTGGGAAAGAGGCTGCGGATCAGGAACCGCTTCAGTGGGTGCCTATGCCGCTTGGAAGAATCGAACATTATTTGAGGCACCGATACAACAGCCCGGCGGAATTATCCGGGTCTCAGCAAGTTGCGAGGAACACAAAATTTCAGGTGTGAGTATATCAGGCAATGTCAGCATTGTTGCAGAGGGTAAAGCATATATCCATCTTTAACTCATACTAATGAGAGGTGCTGATTGGAGATGTCCCTGTATTCACTTCATGATTACGCATCTAAGTTCAGGCAAATAGCGGATATGTATGATGGTACAGCAAAGAGAAGCGCAGAGCTCACTGAACTTATTGATAGTTATACCGGTTTTATCATGAACCCAAGCAATATACCGTTGTGGGAGGAGCTTGAACAACCAGGCTCAAGGAGAGGGCATGAGCTAGCAGCAGAATTAAGAGAGGTTTCCGCCAGATGTGTTTCCATTATGGAGAAGAACCGTGCAATTAAAGTATTAGGCGGAGTTGAAGAGGCAGCTGCTTATTTTGCAAATGTTGAATCCTGTATTGAACAGGAATTCGGGAGCTTTCACCTCAGCTCTGATTCAAAGGTTGTAATGATCGGGTCAGGGGCGTTTCCGATAACTCCGATGCTCATAGGCCGGCAAAAGAATGTGGAGGTGCTTGGATTAGATATTGATAAGGAAGCGGTTGAGCTTAGCAACAATGTCCTGAAAAAGCTGGGCAGTACTTTGCCTATACGTCTGGTAACAGGGGAAATACATGATTTCAAGCTGGAAATAAAGGCGGCAACTCATATTATTTTCAGCTCAACGGTTGCCTTGAAGTATGAATTACTGGATCGGTTGCATGCACTTACCTCTAAGGGAGTTGTTGTATCCATGCGTTACGGGAATCAGCTTAAATCGCTTTTCAATTATCCCATGCAGCCTGTGGATGAGTCCAAATGGAGGATCGCAGAGCAGCTATCGTGTCCCGGTCAAGTCTTTGACGTAGCATTGTACTGTAAAGTTTAGAGGTTTGCTTAAGAAGGGAGGCCATAATGGACGGGTTCAAGCGCGTTCTATTGCTGGGCACAGGGCCTGCTGCGGTTCAGCTGGCGGTGCTGATCAAAAATGATTTTCACTGTGAGCTGGGATTAGCCGGACGGGTCTCAAGCCGCTCCGAACTATTCATGGCTGCACTCCATTCGGGCGGAAACCGCTTGTACTCGAGGGTGCAGAATGAATCCCACCAGTTGCTGGAGGGCGAGTGCTGCCCGGAGCAGGTATTTCACGGCTATGAAACCGTGACGGGGAGCTGGGATACTATCATCCTTAACGTGACTGCGGATGCTTATCTGAGTGTATTAAGCAGCCTTAACAGGGATGTGCTGGCGCATGTAAAATGCATTCTGTTGATTTCTCCAACTTTGGGCTCTAACAGTCTGGTTCACAAATACATACAAAAGACCGGCCTGGAAGCGGAAGTAATCAGCTGCTCCACTTATTTGGGCGATACCCGCTGGATTGATGGACAACCGTCAAACTGTGTACTAACCACGGCCGTGAAAAGAAAGCTGTTCATTGGCTCCACGCATGTGAAAAATATAAATGTGAACAGGTTAACCGGGCTGTACGACCGCCTAGATATCATGCTGGAGGTTATGAAGTCCCCGCTGGAGGCCGAGAGCAGAAATATTTCCCTGTTCGTGCATCCGGCGCTGTTTATGAATGACTTCTCGCTCAATACCGTATTCAGGCAAAGATCAGGAGTTAAGTATGTATACAAATTATTTCCTGAAGGCCCGGTTACGTACACGCTAATCCATGAAATGCTGGAATGCTGGAAAGAGCTGTCTGTATTGTTTGAGGCTTTAAATCTGAAGAGTATGAATCTCCTTAAGTTTATGACAGAGGATAATTATCCGGTCAGAACAGAGAGCTTGCCGCAGGCAAGCATCGACAGCTTCATTTCGCTTGAACCGGTGCATCAGGAGTATCTGCTGTACATCCGTTATGCCTCCTTGCTGATCGACCCGTTTTCTGAACCGGATTCGGACGGACGATACTACGACTTCTCAGCAGTTCCCATCCAGTCTATATTCACAAACCGGGACGGGGCGTGGGATGTTCCACGAATGCCTAAGGAGGATTATTACCGCACCAAAATTATTCAGGGCCTGGCCCGGCACTTGAAGCGGAGCTGCCCGACTATTGATACCTTTATTGACCGGTATGAGCAGCAATTAATGTTCTCAGCCCGATTGCTTCAGGGACAGAACCTCTCCGGTGCGTTTCAAATACAGGCGTTTTCGGAAGATATTCAATTGATCTGCAGTGATTTGACTGTGTGATACAGATGCAGCTCCAGAAACTATAAACATAACATGGGGGAAATCAAATGAAACGAAAATTAATCACTTTACTGGCGGCAGTCACGGCGCTGGCTTTGCTGGCCGGATGCGGTAAGGCGGAGAACGGACAAACCGCTGCGTCCAGTCCAAAGCAGGAGCTCGTTTACGCAACAGTCAAGGATATTAACGATATGAATCCGCATCTTTATCCAGGCTCTATGCCGGCCCAAGGAATGGTCTACGAATCACTGGTCGAAAACACACCTGAAGGAATCAAGCCGCTGTTGGCAGAATCCTGGACCATCTCCGAAGACGGAACTGTGTATACGTTTCAACTGAGACAAGGCGTTGTCTTCCACGATGGAGAACCGTTTAATGCAGAGGCAGTTAAACAGAATATCGATGCAGTGCAGCATAATGCGGTCAAGCATTCGTGGATCAAACTGTCCACCAAAATTGTCGATACCAAAGCGGTGGATGAATATACCTTCCAGATGACCTTGTCAGAGCCGTATTATCCTGCGTTGCTTGAGCTTTCCATGACCAGACCTTACGTCTTCCTGTCACCGAAAAACTTTATTCACGGGGAAACCAAGGATGGAGTAAACGGTTATAACGGAACCGGCCCTTACCGGCTCATCGAACATCAGACAGATCAGTATGCTATCTTTGAAGCTAATCCTGATTACTGGAACGGCGCACCGAAGATTAAGCAAATTACCGCCAAGGTGCTCCCGACAGGAGAAACAACTTACCTGGCCCTGCAAAAAGGGGAAGTTAACTTTGTCTTTACTGATGACAGGGGAACGGACAGCATTGATACAGAGGCAATGGACCGTCTGATTGCGGCCGGTGATTATCAAGTCGTTAGAAGTGAGCCGATGAACACGAAAGTAATTGTGGCCAACAGCAGCAAAGCCGGAAGTCCTGCACAGGAAAAAGCAGTCCGCGAAGCGATTTGGCATGCAATCGACCGTGAAAGTATCGCCCGTCAAATTTTTAGCGGAAAAGAAACGCCCGCTGAAACATTATTTTCCGCCAATGTGAACTATGCAGATATCGGATTAAAGACGCGTGCCTATGATTTGGAGGCGGCAGCACAGCTGCTGGACGATGCTGGCTGGAATGTCTCAGACGGCGGAACCCGCACTAAAGACGATAAGCCTTTATCCATGGAGCTCTATTATGATGCAGCTTCCATATCCCAGAAGACACAAGCCGAACTGATCCAAAATACGGTGAAAGGGCTCGGCATGGAGCTGAAGCTGATTGGCGAAGATTCCTCCTCCATCGCTAACCGGAGAGCAGCAGGGACTTATGATCTGCTGTTCAACCAGACATGGGGCCTTGCCTATGACCCGCAAAGTACAGTTTCTGCATTTACCTCTGAATCCTCATACTATCATGCAACAAGCGGTATTGCTCAAGCAGAGCAGCTTTATGACAAGATAAACAGGGTTATGGCAACTACCACAGAGGATCAGCGAAAATCACTGTACACGGATATTCTGACGATTGTCCATGATGAAGCCGTCTTCATTCCGGTTACGAACGGAAATCTTACTATAGTGGCTCCAAGCGGCTTGCAGGGCATCGGCTTTAAGCAGACGCAATTTGAGCTGCCTTTCGAGAATATGTTTTTTGAATAACCGGTTAAGGAAAGGAAGGTCTGTATGGGCGGTTTTATCCTCAAAAGATCATTGCTTGCGGTTCCGCTGCTGATCATTATCTCATTCCTGACCTTTGCTCTGAACAACCTCTCGCCGCTGGACCCGGCCGAGGTTGTTCTCCGGGCACAAGGGGTCCCGCAAGTCACTGAAGCCTTGCTCATGGAGACCAAAGCTGCACTAGGCATGGACCGGCCTTTTCTGATCCGTTACTTTGATTGGCTGACCTCCTGCTTCCGCCTGGAATTCGGAAACTCTTATATCACGGGCACAGCGGTGTGGGCGCTGCTTGGCCCGGCCTTTATGAACACGCTCAAGTTAACTATGGTATCGGTGATTGCTATTCTGGCTTTTTCCGTCGGGCTCGGAGTTCTCTGTGCGTTACAAGAAGGGCGGCTACTTGACCGTTCGATCCGGGGTATATCATTCTTCCTGACCTCCATGCCGTCGGCATGGCTTGCAGCGATGATGATCTGGTATTTCTCAGTAAAGCTGGATTGGCTGCCGACCAGCGGAATGGATTCCTGGGCCAGCTACATTCTGCCGGTAATTGTCCTTACGGTCAGCTATGCAGGTATTTACTTCCGTCTTGTCCGCAGTTCAATGCTAAGCCAGCTGCATGAGGACTACACGCTGTATGCCAGAGCCTGCGGTCTGCAGGAGAGTAAAATTACGCTGATGATGTTAAAGAATTCAATGCAGGTTGCTACTTCTGTGTTCTGCATGGCGGTCCCCATTATTCTGGGGAGTACAGTCGTCGTCGAAAGCATCTTCGCCTGGCCCGGTTTAGGCACTTTAACCGTAAATTCAATCCTGGGGAGGGATTTTCCGGTCATTCAGGCTTATGTCCTGCTGCTGGCCGTCTCCTTCGTGCTGTTTAATACACTCTCGGATCTCATTAATGCAGCACTGGACCCCAAGTTAAGAAAGGAGTTCTAGATGAGCGTATTCCAAAAGATGTGGGGAGACAAGCTTGCCGCATTATCCCTCATAATCATCATGTTGACGGCAGTCGCGGGAATCTTTGCACCTTGGTTAGCGCCCCATAGTCCGGAGCAAGTTCAAATGGAGCTGCGCTATGCTTCACCGACCTGGCAATACCTGCTTGGCAACGATCATTTGGGACGCTGCGTATTATCCAGATTGATTTACGGCATCCGTCCCAGTGTCCTGTGGGTATTTGTTGCGCTGGCTGTATCCGCGCTTTTCGGGGCATTGCTCGGACTGCTGGCCGGTTATTTCAAGGGAAAGACGGACAGTGTGATCATGAGGGTCTGTGACGTAATGCTTTCCTTTCCAGGTTATGTCATGTCGCTGGCTGTAGTAGGGATATTGGGCCCGGGAATCCGGAACATTCTAATTGCCTTTGTCGTTATGAAATGGGCCTGGTTTGCACGTGTCATCCGCTCTTCGGTCCAGCAGTATGCCGATACAGACTATGTAAGATTTGCCAAAACGACCGGAATGGGTAATATGGCAATTATGATAAAGCATGTCGTGCCTGTAGCACTTCCGGATTTTGCCGTCATTTCAAGCAGTGCGTTTGGAACGATGATTCTGCAAATCTCCGGACTGTCCTTTCTTGGTTTAGGAATCGAGGCGCCTCATGCAGAGTGGGGCATGATGCTTAATGAAGCACGAGGGGTGATGTTCTCCCGGCCGGAGCTTATGCTGGCCCCAGGGCTCGCCATCGTCATTGTGGTATCCGCGGTAAATTTCTGCTCTGATGCGCTGCAAGTAGCCTTAGATCCGAAATTGCAAAGAGGGCTGTCCAAACCGCGGCGGGCATTTACGAGATTGTCTGCCAAACTGAAGAGGGAGGAGGTGGCATAGCTTCAATGAATACACTGGAGGTTTCAAAGTTACGTATATGGGATAGTTTAACGGATACTATCCTTGTCAAGGACAGCTCCTTTCAGATCAAGTCCGAGAGCTGCCTGGCTATTGTAGGGGAGAGCGGGTGCGGGAAGTCTGTAACCTGCCGGGCGATTATGCGTCTGAATAGGGCTAACCTTAGACAGAGCGGAAGTATAAAGCTTAACGGAATGAATCTCGGCGGGCTCTCCGAGCATGAAATGCGGAAGCAAAGAGGCCGGCAATTATGCCTGATTATGCAAAATGGGATGCGCGCTTTCGACCCTTCCAGTATTGTGGGCAATCATTTCAAAGAGACGCTGAAGCAGCATTATGGCTGGAGCCACACGGAAATTACAGCGAAGATGGCTGGCGCCATGGAAAGCGTTATGCTTAAGGATCCGGTAACATTGATGAATAAATACCCGCATCAGCTATCGGGAGGCATGCTGCAGCGAATGATGATTGCACTGGCAATCGTCCTAAAACCAACACTGATTATTGCCGATGAACCGACATCTGCACTGGATACCTTATCCCAGTATGAGGTTATGGAGCAGTTACTTTCCCTGAAGGCCGAGTCCGGCTGCTCTATGATTTTTGTCTCGCATGATCTTGGCGCAGTGAAGCGGATTGCTGATGATATCGTCGTTATGAAGGACGGCGAGATTGTCGAGCGCGGAGCAGCTGCCGAGGTTTTCACCAATACCAGGCATGCGTACACCAAATATCTTCTCGAAGCGAAGCAGGCACTGAATAGCCACTTCATCCAGAGTATGGGAGGGCTTGAGCTTGTTGACCGTTAATCAGGTGGAGAAATCATATACCGGGGGCAAATTGTTCTCCAGTAAGAGCAAACAGGTGCTGCATCATATCAGCTTTACCTTAGAGCCAGGCGAGGTGCTGGGCATCATCGGAGAGAGCGGCAGCGGCAAATCAACCTTGGGACGTCTGCTGCTTGGCATCGAGAAGCCGGACCGCGGCACAATTCAATTTGAAGGCAGGGATATAGGGGAGCGGGCCGGCAGAAAGGGAAAGATCAGCGCTGTATTTCAAGATTATACTTCCTCAATTCACCCCTTTTACAGTGTGGAAAAGGCAGTGGCCGAACCGCTCAAGCTTCAAGGACGTAAGCATGCAGATATTGATCACAAAATCGACCGCCTGCTGCATGAAGTAGGCTTGGACAGCTCTTACCGGAAAAAGTATCCCCATGAGCTGTCCGGAGGACAAGCACAGCGGGTGTGCATTGCCAGGGCAGTTTCAACGGATCCTCAATATATTCTCCTGGATGAAGCCGTCAGTTCGCTGGATGCATCCGTTCAGTTCCAAATTCTGGAGCTGCTGAAGAAGCTGAAAGAGACGTACGGTATGAGCTATATTTTCATCACACATGATCTTCAGGCAGCTGCTTATTTATGTGACCGGATGATGTTTATCCGCAGCGGTCATATCGAAGAGATCATATCCGCCCGGCGGTTAAACGAGGTACAGTCCGAATACGCTAAAGCGATGCTGCAGATGGCATTACGTTTAACTGACAGCAGGGATAGGAAGGAGAGAATTATATTGTGAGGGGAGCTTTGGCTTGGCCCTTTCTGAGATTATATCTATTGACACTTCTATATTTCAGTTCAAATTCAATTCTGAATGTAATTATACCCTTAAAAGGTGAATCACTCGGTGCCAGCAACTCGGCCATAGGTATAGTCATGGGAGCCTATTTATTTACAACGATGTTCCTGCGGCCCTGGGCAGGTCAGGTCATCTACAGGCAGGGCCCTGTAAAAGTGCTGCGGATCATCCTGGCCATTAACGCCCTGGCTTTGTCGCTGTACACGTTTACCGGTTTGGGCGGATATTTCTTCGCACGGATGCTGCAAGGCGTGTGCACAGCCTTTTTCTCCATGTCGCTGCAGCTTGGTATTATCGATTCGCTGCCTGAAAAAGACCGCTCGCAGGGCATATCCATGTATTCGCTCTGTGCCACAATGCCCGGGGTCATAGGACCGTTACTGGCACTGAATATTTGGGAATCCGGAAACATGGGTGTTTTTTCAATAACAATCCTCAGCATGGCTGTGCTTACCGGCGCTTTTGGCTTTAGTGCTACGATGAAGGCGGCAGATAACCGCCCAATCCCGCGTCAGGCTGACAGGCAGGGTTCCTTTAACCAGTTATTCACTAACCCTCACCTGTTTCTGTGCGGCATGCTAATGCTTGGATCATCCGTTATCTTCGGTGGAGTCACGACATTTATTCCATTGTACGCAGGGCAGATTCAGCACGCCAGCGCAGCTTTCTATCTAATGCTGCAGGCGGGAACGATTGTAGCTGCAAGATTCTTTTTGCGTAAAAAAATACCCTCTGACGGCAAATGGCATCCCGCCTTTATAAAAGCGGTCATTTTGTCCCTTACTGCTGCTTCCCTGTGTACCGGATTATCCGGTTATGGCGGATTTGCGGTATTCTACTGCGGTGCATTGCTGATGGGATTGGCCCAAGCGATGCTGTATCCGACTTTAACGACCTATTTGACCTTCGTTCTCCCGGAGTCTAAGCGCAATGTGCTGATCGGGCTGTTTATTGCTATGGCTGACCTCGGCGTATCGCTTGGCGGAGTGCTGCTTGGTCCTGTTGCGGACCTGCTATCCTATTCCTGGATGTATATATTTTGTGCCATGCTTGGAGCGGGATTGCTACTCTTTATCTCCAGGCAGCAGCTGAAACTGAAATTAAATGCGGAGGTACCAGCAAGCGGAACTTAAAGCAGTAAAAACAGTAGTACAATTTTTCCAGTTAAGTCGTATAATATAAAAGGAAAGTATTTTACTATTATCGCCACTTGCAACCTATACAAGAAATTTTCTGGCAAAATAGGCTGATGCTTTACTACTTAATATTAAGCGGGGAAAAGCTTTTATGAAACGAAAGAGTTTGATTTATTCGTTATTGCTGGCAATTATAGTATCGGTTGTATCAGGAGCGGGTAGCATCCACGCGGCCGCGCGAAACATCACTGACATTGTTAAAGTGACCAAGCCTGCTGAGATTAAAGTTGG
The DNA here is from genome assembly GCF_032302195.1 of Paenibacillus sp. MMS20-IR301. Lineage (NCBI taxonomy): Bacteria > Bacillati > Bacillota > Bacilli > Caryophanales > Paenibacillaceae > Paenibacillus > Paenibacillus sp. MMS20-IR301. The sequence goes on along the minus strand of NZ_CP135275.1, from coordinate 1,761,081 downwards.
AGAGTGGAAGTCCTACGAGATAGCCATCTCTGACTGGACCGATGCAGATGTTACAGACCATGACTTCACGCCAGCCTCTTCGGATGAGAATATTATCAAGGTAGTCCGGAAAACAAAATGGGTCTCTGAACTTCATGCAATAAGTAAGGGGACGGCTACCTTAACGGTTAATATTGGAGACAAGTTTGAACCTTACGTATTCACTGTTCAAGTGGTGGATGAGTATACAGTCATTCCTGAACCAACTTCTGAACCAACCCAACCGGTTGTTGTAAAGGAACCTACTCAAGCAGAGATCATGTTACAGGATTTGTCAGATTACATCGATCAGTTGGATCTGATAGCAACCTATGAAAAGAAAGCCATAACTACGATTAACCAATATGACGTTGTAAACGATTCAACCAGAAAAACAATCTTCCTGGCTTTAAACAATACTGTAGTGCCCAATTATACTAAGTTTGTATCCGGGCTAAAAAACATCAAACCCAATAATAATGCAGAGTTGAAAGAAATATACAATTACCATCTGGCAGGGGCAAAACTCCAGCTGGAAGGGTTCACTATAATGCGGGACAGTCTGAAGACGACCAAAATAAACTTCACCAAATTTAATGCAGGTGAAAAGAAGGCGGCAGAAGGTATTAAGTTATTGAATAAGGCAGAGGCTCTTCTTGATAAGTTTACAAAAAAATACTTCGAATAAATGAAAATAGGGGATTTCCCCGCGGTGCGGCCCACCACCCTCAAATTTATAATTTTACAAAAATGTTAATTGACGGAGCAATTTGAGTGTGATACCATGGGTTCAACTTAAAACGAAAAGGCTATGATGAGAAATAGTAGCTATTAGGGATCTCACAGAGAGAAGATGGTTGGTGCGAATCTTCATTGATCTAATAGTGAAGCAGTCTCGGAGCTGTGAACCGAACAGAGGAATCTTAGTAGGCTTCAACGGAGTTCCACCGTTATTCAGGAAACAATATCGGAGAGATCCCGTATTGATTGAGTGCAGAGAAATCTGAAATTAGGTGGTAACACGGACATTATAGTTCGCCCTAAGTTGACAAGAAATATGTCAGCTTAGGGCTTTTTTGTTTTAAGTACATAATTAAAGTGGAGGTAGTGAGCATGGTGAAGATGACACCAGATGAGTTAAGAAAATCGTATATTGATTTTATGAAAGGAAGAGGGGCCAGCCAAGTCCCCTCTTCCAGCTTGTTGCCAGAAAACGATCCCTCAACGTTGTTTACAGGCAGTGGAATGCAGCCAATGGTTCCCTATTTATTGGGGGAAAAGCATCCGGTAGGTAATGAGCTTGCTAATATTCAGAAGTGTTTAAGGACAGGGGATATTGATGAAGTAGGAGATATGTCGCATCTGACATTTTTTGAAATGATAGGCCGGTGGGAATTTAAAGCAAATGAAGCTAACTATAAGAAAAAGCAAATCGATGCCATTTGGAATTGGCAAATTAGCGAATTAGGCATTGATCCTGGCAGGCTGTATATCAGTGCTTTTATAGGAAGTGATGATTTGAATATACAGAAAGATACGGAAGCCATTGGGCTCTGGTCAGAAAAATTCAAATCCGTGGGTATAGAACCTATCGTTGAAGATGATCCCTACCAATATGGGGCATCTAGAGGCGGAAGAATATTCTTGTACGATGAAAAAGAAAATTGGTGGAGCCGAACCGGAAGCCCACTCCATATGCCTGTTGGTGAACCGGGTGGACCTGACAGTGAAATGTTCTATGATCTTGAACCGGGCGGGGATTCAATGGATCATCCTGCTTCGGATAGCGGGAGGTTTTTAGAAATCGGGAACAACGTATTTATGTGCTACAAAAAAGAAGACACAGGATTTGTAAAAATGCAAAATCCTAATATTGATTATGGAGGCGGATTAGAAAGGGTTGCAACGGCCCTTAGTGGTGACAAGGATATTTATAATACGGCTTTCTTCCTTAACCCCAAGAATAAATTGATGGAGTTAAGCGGTAAACCATACACTGACGATGTAAAGTCGTTTAGAATCATACTTGATCATGTGAGAGCGGCTACTTTTCTAATTAATGATGGTGCGGAGCCAGCTAATAGTGATGCAGGGTATATCACAAGAAGGTTATTAAGAAGGGCGATCCGGGCAGGTAAAAAAATAGGTATACAAGGAAGTTTTGTAGGTGAGCTGTCTGAAGTTTATATAGATGAAGCAACAGCTTATGAAGATTTGACCGGTAATAAAAAGAAAATTATCGATATTGTAAATAAGGAAGAAAATCTTTTCTATAGAACTTTACAGCAAAGCGAATTTGAAATACAAAAACATCTTAAGCATAAGGGCAACGTTACAGGTGCAGATGCCTTTTATTTTTACGAAACCTATGGGTTTCCCTTGGAATTGACGGAAGAGTTTCTAACGGAAAGCGGATATAGCATTGAGGACAAGGCGTCTTACACAGAGGCGGCAAAGAAACATGCTGACAAGAGCAGAACTGCTTCTGCGGGTAAATTCACAGGCGGATTAGCTGAGCATTCAACAGAAACAACAGCGCTGCACACGGTATCTCATTTATTACTTGCTGGGTTAAGGGAAGTTTTAGGGGATCATGTTCATCAACAAGGAAGTAATATTACTTCAGAACGATTACGGTTTGACTTCAACCATGAAGAGAAACTTACGCCAGAGCAAATAGCTGAATTGGAAAAGTATGTGAATGATGCGATTTCATCAAAAGCAGTTACCTATATTTCAGAGCTGCCTAAAATCGAAGCGAAAGAAAGTAATGTTGAAGGGAACTTTTGGGATAAATATCCGGATATCGTTAAGGTATATACAATCAAAGATAACAACGGGAAAGTCTGGAGCCGGGAAGTATGTGGAGGACCTCATGTAGAAGATACGACAACCTTAGGGAAGTTCAGGATCACAAAAGAACAATCTTCTGCTGCTGGAGTTAGGAGGATTAAAGGAGTAATTAATAAAAACGCGGAACAATAGCTGATGTTTTAGCCTGGCCTTTCCGTTGGCCGTACCGGAGAACAGTATTTAAAGAAAAGGGGGTGTCTCAAAAACCATGCAACGGCTGCTTGAGACTCCCCTCGTTTTTGAGTTAGAGATGCGTTAGCAATTCTTTACTAATCCTAACTGTCAATTATGCTCTTGATGTTTTTAATTGTTGCAAAGTGCATTGCTTCATGGTAAATCAGAAAACACAGTAATTGTTCTACATTTGTAAAGGTAAGTCCTGTAGAAGACTTGTAATGCGGATTGATTTCTTCTTTCAATTTGCTTGAAAGTACCGATTCTACCCTGTCAATTTGTTCGGTTAACAAATCGATTAACTGAGACAACGTTGGAGGCTCTGTATTCCAGTCAGACGGTTTAGTTCCTGGATCAAACAACTTACTAAAACTAGCAGGATATTTGGTTTCTTCCCCAGTAAGCTGGAAAGCGAACTTCTCATGTACGACATACATATGGCCTAGATTCCATTTTATATTGTTTTTCAAACCTGCTGGAATTTTTTCCGAGGCAGAGTCATTTATGTTCCTCACATGATCAACTGCCTGACGGCGAACAAATCTCAATTGATCTGCGACAAAATTGCTCATGATATTGACCTCCCATAAAGTTGCGAGACTCGTTGTGACAGATTTGTCAATGTACGCTCAAAAAAGGATTCATCATTAAGTGCTCTACTCAGCATTAATCCCCCTTGAATGCTAGCAATGGTTTCCTCTGAGATTTGATCAGCAGTCTCTTTAGAGATACCTGTTTGAACTAGTGCCGCGCTTAAGGCTTCAATCCATCTTTTAAAATACTGCCGAATTACTGCAGCGAATCGATCTCTTGTTTCGTCCAAAGCAAATGCACCAATAAGGCATATACGCTGACCAGATTGAAAATAAGAATCGACCTCTTGCCACATATGATCAATGGCTGCCCGGGGTTCATTCATTTCGAGCGGTTCAAAAATGTTCTTGATAAACCATTGATCAATATGAGCAAGAATTTCAGCAGCCATCTCATCTTTTCCACCCGGAAAGAAATAATATAAACTTCCTTTAGATAGACGCGTACGGGCTGTTATTTTACTCAACGATGCACCTTCATAACCTAATTCACGAAATACCTCAGTAACGAGAGGGATGACATCAGATTTTTCAAAAACAGTGCGAGTCATAGGTTTAACTCACTTAGGCTTGGATGTTCAGCGGGACGCGTACCGAGAGGCCAATGGAATTTTCGTTCTTCTTCCTTAATCCGCATATCATTAATAGAAGCAAACCTACGCTTCATCAAACCGTCTTCAGCGAATTCCCAATTCTCGTTTCCATACGATCTGAACCAATTGCCGCTATCATCATGCCATTCATATGCGAATCTAACTGCAATACGGTTATCCGTAAATGACCAGAGCTCCTTGATAAGGCGGTAGTCCAGTTCTTTGGCCCATTTTCTGGTTAGCAAAGAGACAATTTCTTGGCGGCCTGTTACAAACTCGCTCCGATTTCTCCAATAACAATCCTCAGTATACACAAGTGAGACTCGCTGAGGGTCTCGGCTATTCCAGCTGTCTTCTGCCATACGAGTTTTTTGAATTGCTGTTTCACGAGTGAATGGGGGAGCTAAATTAATCATTAAATTTCCTCGCTTTCTAAACCTTTTGACTCAGTATAAACCGATCGGTTTATTAATGCAAGTTTACATCCCAAATTCAATACCAATTTCGAATCGTTTCCGATTCTTAATGTACCGCCGGATGGTGTGCTTGATTATTACAACCGTGTCGTCCAGCTAATCGGAAGCAATGAAGATACCAGGAAATTCTTCCGGTTGTTCTTTAATCCCGGCGACGGACATGGAAATTGTTACACCCATGGTCCCGGACTAACCAAGACAACCGGTATGAAGGCTTTAATGGATTGGGTAGAAAAGGGGGATTCGGGAAAGCGAGTTGACCGCATATTCATGAGGTAACATAGTCCTCATTAGCCCGCACCCTGTGCGGGCTTTGTGTTTCAGGATTCATTTTCTATCCCTATAGCAATTACAGTTTACGATAAATCACGATTCTTCAGAAGGATCGTCATTTCTTCTGCTGATTCTTGCATCCCTCGGGCAAACCATTCTTCAATCCAGCCGAACAATCCGTAAGCAAAATAGGCCGCCACGTAGGCACCAAAGTTTGGATATTCCGGCTTCGGTCCATAGAGCGCTTTGAGCACATCTTTTAGAAGATGAAACAAATTTCTTTGAGTAAGAAGCAGGTAGAATTCCCTCTGTTTACTGAAGTGATCAAACATACTCCCCAGCATGTCTTCTTCAGAGGCCTTGATGCTCTCTTGATATTCCTCATGCCAATCCCCAATAAGTTTATAGACATATTCCTTTATAATATCTTCTTTTTCATTATAGTTCCGGTAAAAGGAAACACGGCTTACCTTTGCCTGGGAGGTGAGATCACTGATGGAGATCGACTTTAGCTCTTTTATTTTCAACAGATCAAGAAGTGAATTTGTAATTTGAAGCTTTACAAATGTGTTTTTTTTATTTTTATCGGCCATGTTACATTTTATCCCTTCTGTATCATTATCCGTTAGTATATTGATTTTGATATTATCTAATGATACATTTGCAGCACAAAAAAAGATACATCTGTTGCATTAATGGGAGTTCAAATTGCACAATCATAATGCATCCTTTGTGGATGGTAATACACAGATATAGCACATCAATCTATTGGAGCCCAACCATTTACAATTTAGCGTTATAATATCAACATTCTCAGGAGGAAACAATGAAACTATTAAAAAGAATATTCCTATTTGTGGCTATCGTAATTGTTGTAATTATTTTGGCAGTTGTGGCGGTTTTCAAATATCTGTCATACCGCAATGATCATTATTATAGATTTGTAAAGACTGACAAGCCAATAGAAGCCCAATATACGGCACTTGGACCCCATAAGGTTTCTTATGCAGAATTCGACGCAGATCATGATAGTTATAAGAAATATGAGATTTGGTATCCGTCCGAAATGAAAGATCGTTCATCTGCCTATCCTCTCGTTGTAATGGCAAACGGCACGGGAATTACGGCTTCAAAATACAAATCTGTTTTTAAACATCTTGCTTCCTGGGGATTTGTCGTTGTTGGCAATGAGGACGAAAATTCGCGAACAGGAGCTTCATCATCTGCAAGTCTTGAGTTTCTGCTGAAACTGAATGAAGACGCCAAGAGCGATTTTTATGGAAAAATTGATGTTGATAACATCGGGATCGGCGGACATTCGCAGGGAGGCGTGGGCACAATAAATGCTGTAACCAATCAGAAGAATGGTAATTTATACAAGTCCATGTTTACGGCAAGCGCCACTTCAAGCTACTGGGGCCAGAAAAATGTATTCGGAACGGATTGGAGCTACGACATAACTAAGGTTAATATACCCTACTTCATGGTTGCTGGTACGGGGAATTTTGATGCAGGTACTGCAGAAGACATAAGGGCTACAGAAGGGCAGGGGATTGCTCCGCTTTGGTCAATGAACAAGAATTATTCCATTATTCCCGATACGGTAACCAAGGTTATGGCAAGGCGCGTAAACACAGACCACAGTGATATGCTGAATCATGCTGACGGATATATGACAGCTTGGTTTATGTATTGGCTGAAAGACGATCTGCAAGCGGGAACTGCATTCTTTGGCAACGATGCTGAGATCCTTACAAATGCTAACTGGCAGGATGTAGCGAAAAATCACTGAATATTGTACTTGTGAAAAAGGGCGCCGAGCTTTGATTCCGGTGCCCTTTTGCCAGTTTTTCATGCCCGTTAGATCTGGCATGTTACATTATATCCACTCTGTATCATTTTCTGCCCGAGTATTGATTCTCACCTTAACCGGTGATACATTTGTAACACAAAAAAGTTACAACTGTTACATGCAGTTTGTCAACGAACAAATGGAAGGGGATGAAGAGATGACACTTAAACAAAAACGCACCATCATTTTAGTTGCAGTTATTATCGTAGCCGCTGTTATGGGGCGGCTTGCGGTACGGGCATTTATGAATACTTTACTCGGCGGCACACTATTCGGAGGTAACTTTCTATGACAAATAAAGAAAAAGGCAGAAAAAAAGTCCTTTGGGGATTTATTTATGTGGGGACTTTCATTATTGCATTTGCCGCTTCGGCCATCATCAAAATGACCTACAATCCGCTGTCTGGAGAAATGCAGGTGGATTGGAATGACTCCGTTGGCCGTGTATATACGGATATCGCCTACAGCGAAAAGGAGCAGAACAAATTCGACCTGTATGTTCCCTCGGATAATACAAAGAAAACTTACGGTCTTGTTGTATATCTCCATGCAGGAGGGTTCTCAACCGGTGACAAAAATGATGACGCCAATATGCTGAAATGGCTCACCTCAAAAGGTTACGTCGCTGCAGGAATTAATTATACGCTGCGTAATGACAATAACCCTGAAGCCAGTGTGTATACCATGTCACAGGAAATCAAAGAAAGTATTCCGGTTGTAAAAGCAGAAGCGGAAAAGTTAGGCTACAATCTCGATCGGATGGCGATATCCGGTGGATCAGCGGGAGGGACGCTGGCGCTATTGTATGCATACCGCGATGCAGCTGCCTCTCCGATTCCTGTTACAATGGTCTTTGAAATGGTCGGCCCTCCCAGCTTTTATCCGGAGGACTGGACTCCTTACGGTTTGGATAAGAATCCAGAGGCAGCGGCAGACTTATTCAGCGTAATGTCCGGCAACACCATCACAACCAATATGATAGGAACGCCAAAGTATGAGGAAGCAGTCAAAGGGATTTCACCGTATATGTGGATTAATGAAAACTCTGTGCCTTCACTGGTTGCTTATGGAAAATACGATAAGGTAGCTCCGTTTAGGTCAGTAAAACATCTGATTAATGCTTTGGAGGAAAACCATGTGCCCCACGATTATTTCGAATTCCCTCATTCGGGACATGGTCTGCAAAATGACAATAAGCTTTATGCAAAATATATAGAGAAGATGAATGAGTATCTGGAACGGTATATGGCAAGTGAATAAAACAGATCAAAACTTGGAAAGAGATTAAGTCACGAATTTATAGATAATATATACACTTTTCAGTTGATGTCCTAGTATCAATCAGGATATGAGCTGGAAGGTTTTTTTCGTTAGAAGTCGTTTAACCGATATCACAAAGTCGGATAAGCGATGGAGAGTTGAACCGGAATTTTGTAGGATTAATCTATGATCTTCCTTCTGAATAAAATGAGAGGTTTCATCTGCGAAGTTGTAGAGAACGGAAGCCACTGGGGCCGCAGCTTAGAATTCGGGAGTCCTACAGGGAATTCTTGGCTAATTAAGGGGCAAGAAATCTCAATGCTGGATTCACCCAAATGATGAGGGCCTGCTCAAGGGAGAATATGGATTAAATGACTACGAGGACATTCCAGAAACCATCCATTATCTACGGGAAGGCGATGTTCTGGATATTGGCAACGGACATGTCATTCGTATTTTTCATGTGCCGGGTTATACGGACGGAAGTATTCTGCTATTGGATGAAAAGACAAACTCGTTATTCACCAGTGATACAGTTGCCAGACGCCTGTTGTATGGACTCGGAAAGTGGATCCCACTCGACCAGTTTATCCATGATTTAGAGAGAATTAAAGCTTTGGATTTCACATCTATTCATACTTGTCATGATCGTTCCTCACTGTCTAGAACGTTTATTGATTTTATGATTGATAGCCTAAAACAACTCCCGCAAGTCCAGCAAAGAACAGAAATTCTTGGGCAGGAGTTTATTCACTTGGTACGGGGAGAAGAGAACGAAGAAACTTATTTCGATTTCGTAGTTCCTGCCGCCAGAAGAGAGGAATGCATTGAGGCGCTAAAAAGAGTGTGAAATTACTTGTAAATGTGCTAAGCCAATATATTAATCGATAGTTTCCCCGAATTTCAATCCGAAATTCTCCATCATTTCCAGAATGGGAATAAACTCGCGTCCTTTTGATGTTAGTGAAAGGATGTTTTTCTATAAACTCTTTTTGAAAACCGCCTTTGCATATTTTAGTCACGTCGGTACTTCCTCTCGTCTGTTAGTTAGTACATAGACCTATTAATCCTACAGTCCAAAGTTGTGTTGAAGCAGAACGGTTAGGTGTGGATGCCATAATTGTTAGTTGGTGCAAACGAAAGAACGATTCCTACTGAATTGTTACACCTGGCAATATGATGACACCAGCACCGATCCAGACATTATCGCCAATTGTGACAGGAGCTGTGTATTCTAATCCCGCCAAACGTTGCTCCACATCCATTGCGTGATTCTCCGTTATGACACAAACATTAGGGGCAATAAATACATTGTCTCCAATCGTAATGAATCCACTGTCCATAAGTTTGCAGTTAAGATTAATGAAGCAATTATTACCCAGTGTAGTATTATACCCATAAGTACAAAAAAGCTGCTGCTCCACAATACAATTTTCGCCGACCTTACCGAGCAATTCGCGTATAGCGGTACTTCTTAATTCGCGCTCAAGAGGGTGTAGGTTGTTGTAGTCGTACAGTTTCTTCACAGTTACATCACGGTCCGCAACAAGCTCGGGGTCATTAGGTTGGTACAACAAGCCAGCATGTGATTTTTCTTTTTCTGTCATTTCAGACACCTCGTAAAATGTGATTTTCTCTCGATCATTCTGTGTTTTCTCGGCAAATATCTAATGCTGTTTTATTTGCTGTTCCTTCAGAGTAGCTCTTAGACGGTAAATGGAGAAGACCATCAAAGAAAATAAGAGCACTATAAAATAAGGGAATATACTCATGCTAAGTTTTTGTGCAAGTATACCGTAAAGCGGAGGCATCAGGGCGATCCCGACATAGGAAACAGCCATCTGTGCTCCCATCATGGACTGTGAGTACTCTTTTCCAAAATTCTGTGGAGTTAAGTGAAGAATATTAGGGAATATAGGGGCGTTACCAAGACCGATTAAAAATAATGCTCCAACTGAAACGCTTGTAGGCAATGGCAGCATGAGCATGAAAATCGCGGTAATCAAGACACTCTGGCCGATACTAATCAATTTCCAGCTTGACAATCGGGTTGCTGCCAAACCTGCTAACAGTCTACCGGTAGCTAGTCCAATATAATACAAGGCAAGGCATTTAGCAGCGTTCTCGGCAGTTAATCCTTTAGTGTTCACTAGAAAAGTGCTTCCCCAAATGCCAGCCGTATACTCAATAGCGCAAGAGCTGATGAGTATAAAGAATACTGCTCTTGCAGCGGGAAGTTTACATAGTTTAGTAATGCTAACTATATGAAAAACTTCATCTTCAGGTTCTTGCTTGCGTAGATGTACTTTCTTCCAGAGCGGTAAAGTACAAAGGGCAATTAATGCGATAATTATCTGAATCCAAAAAGCATTGCTATAGCCACCCCGCCAATTATTCTGTTGTGAAAGTGCAAGTGACATGATATATGGACTTACAGAAACTCCAAGACCGTAAAAGCAGTGCAAGAGATTCATATGGCTGGCTTTATAATAAAGCGCAACATAATTGTTGAGTGCTGCATCTACAGCTCCTGCACCTAGTCCTAACGGAACAGCGAATAAACAGAACCAAATTATATTTGGAGAAAGTGAAAAGCCCAATAATGCTGTAGCTGTCAGGAAAACACTGATTGCAGTAAGCTTGGCTGTGCCGTACTTATTAATAAGCCTTGCACTAAGAAGGCTGGAAATGGTTGTACAAGCCGAAATAGTAAACGTCACAGATCCTGCTGCTGAAACTGGTAAGCTAAATTCTTCGTAAATAGCTGGCCAAGCTGCCCCGAACAAAGAATCAGGAATTCCAAGACTTATAAAAATGATGTAAATGACTACCAGTAACAGCGTTGCCATAAAATCCTCCTCTGGAGATGCATGTGAGATGTAATATATCACATGAACTTTCCAGTTTACTTGCAGTATTACCTAAAAATATTGTACAATATCACATTAATCATTGAGAAAGGATGGATATACATAATATGGTTATTACAAATGACCAGCTTCGGGAAATAACAACGCATGGATCCAAAAATTTTCCATTTCAATATTATCTTGATGATATTAATCATTATCCTGACCACAGAGTTAATTGCCATTGGCATGATGAAATAGAGTTTGCACTCATTCAAGAAGGTGAGGCTAACTATCAGATCGGTGATCAAATGGTTGTGCTCCATAAAGGAGAAGGGATTTTTATCAATTCGGGGATAATTCACGGTTATGAAGCGGAGAACCATACACTTGTTCCCAATATAGTATTCTCTCCGGAGTTAATTGCTGGAGGAAACCAGACTGTGTATCAAAAATATATACGGCCTATACAAACCTCTCAGATCTCATACTTAACCTTAAGCAGCAGGGTTAGCTGGCAAGAGGATATTCGGAGATCCTTAAACCATATTTTTAGCTTATGCAATTCAGGGGATGAGACAAGGGAGCTGGATATACAAATTGCAACTACCTCTATATGGCGCCAAGTGTTTTTGCATCAAGATTCCTGCATTTTTTCTCCTCATACCGCAACCTATATCACTACCCAGACACGTCTGCGTTTGATGATAGAATACATTGGAAACCACTTTATGGACAAAATTCGTCTTGAAGATATTGCATTTGCGGCTAAAGTAAGTAAAAGTGAGGCTTTGCGCTGTTTTAAAGAAGGAGCAGCTACTTCACCTGTAGATTTTTTGATCCAATTTCGTCTTAAGCAAGGCAGAAAAATGTTATTGGCTACAAAAAGAACGGTTACAGATATTGCTGGAACAGTCGGATTTGATAATGTAGGGTATTTCGACCGCATGTTTAAGAAGGCATATGGAGTTACGCCAAACCAGCTACGTAGACATTTTATAGAACAAGGGCCCGCTGTTTTGCATCATGGGACAGAAAAGCCGGGGGCTGGGTTAACAACTATGATAGAATAGATGGCTACAATTTTCAGATTATCATTTAATAAGTGTGAACATAATAGCAGGTTCCAAAATAAAAAATCAGTAGCTATTAGGCATGAAATCGATATATCAACATATGTACAAAATACGGGTTTTGTGAAGAAGTAGTAAGTAAATAAACCAGGGCAGCTTGAATTAAGCCTGATTTTACCAATCTTCGGCTAAAACCTGGTTTTAGCTGATCGGCATGTTCTTTGCTGCATGGTATGTAATTTCGTACTCTTTTCTCCGACTGATGTAACTTTTTTTAAACATCGAAGTCTCATTACAGTTAACCCAAACAGTTAACCCAAATTCAACCTCGGTCTAACTGATCAGATCAGGTAATCCTGGATTTGAACATTTAGATATAACTCAGTTTTATAATGCTACTTTAATTTATCTCCTTAAATAATCTGAGTATTCAGTATTTTACATCAAGTTTTCAGTTTCCAGCAAAAAAGTCCTGCTTCAGCTTTACTGAATCTCAGGACTTTGTGAATTTATGAGCAATACGCAAAATAATATGGATTAATGTAACCAAATCATTATATAGTCCCCGATATTTTGATCATTTCATATGGATAAATGATAGTTAAAGATTATTATCATTCACCCATTCACGCAGTTGCTCCTATGCCAGCCAATCAATCCCTGTAGTACGCAGTGTCTCACGTAAGGTCTCAGCCATAATATCATAGCCCCGTACATGCGGATGCAGGCCATCGTCTGCTAGTCCGCCACGCAGCTGAAGCCGGTCCGGCTGGACCATCCTGGAATGATAATCCACATAGATGGCGCCCTGCTCTGCGGCCAGCGTGCGCAGCAGCTCGTTGGCATTCTGAATCCCGGTGTTGCGCAGTCCGTCATTACCCGAATGCGGCATATGCGTTGGAAGAACCGAACAGATTACAGGTACTATACCGTGCTCCTTGGCTTGCCTTACCATATCCTGAACATCGCTCACCAGATCAGCGACAATCTCTTCCACAGGCTTGCGGTCAGCCGCCGTCCAGCCGTCCAGCGCCCAGAAGTTGTTCACGCCTATCTTGATCACTGCGCATTTGGGCTGTAGCTGGATGACATCGGCGGCAAACCGTCTTGCTACATGACTGCTGATATCGCCTCCGATTCCCCGGTTCACTAGCAATCTGCCGTTGCGGCCGAAATAAGCATTCAGCTCCCACATGTGGGTAATGGAATCTCCGATAAATACAGCATCCACCGGCAGCCGATGGCTGAGAATGACCTCATTACCAATGTCAAATTCACCTCTGCGGCCGTCTGCCGCCACAATCTGTCCGAAATTCCCCGGCTTAATGAGCACCACACGATCATTTGTCATCTTTGAATCTTCCTTTCGTCTTGGTTGTTTAATCAATTCATAGCCTCTGCTCTGCTTATCTGCTTAACTATTCTTAAGCCGTTTAAGCGCTTCCACGAAATAATAGTCACCGAAAATAAGCGGCCGGTCTACATAAATCTCTCTTCCGTAATAGCCTGTTCCCTGGAGCAGCAGCCCCTCCTCGTCCTCATCCCAGGCGCCGTAATTCTCATATAAGGAGCGAATAATGGCTGCAGCTGCAGCTTTATATTCCCTGCCTGCCTCTGCTGGCACGGCTTCAGCCAGCTCCAGCAATCCGGCTGCGGCAATGGCAGCTGCCGAAGAGTCCCTCGGCATACCCGCGGCATCAGGCTCCGGCAGCCTGAAATCCCAGTACGGCACCAGATCCTCCGGAAGATGCTTCAGGAAGAAGGCGGCAACCTTACAGGCAGCAGCTAAATATCTGTCATGCCCCGTGTATCTGTAGCTGAGCGCAAACCCGTACAACGCCCACGCGGCTCCTCTGGACCAGGCAGAGTCAGCCGCATATCCCTGGCCGGCCAACGCTTCGACCCGTGCACCAGTATCCGGATCAAAGCAGACGATGTGGTGGACCGAGCCATCCGCCTGGAGAAATTCCCGCAGCACGGTATCGGCATGAAGCACGGCTATTTGCCGGTACCGCGGATCAGACAGCTCTGCTGAAGCCCAATAGAGCAGCGGCAGATTCATCATGCAATCGATTATTGCCCAGCCCGTATGGTCTTCATCGCCCCAATTGGGCCAAGCCCGGATGAACCCGCCTGCCGGGTTGAATCTGGCAGCCAGCAGGCTGGCGGCCATCAATCCGTGGCGTCTGGCCTCCTCATCCTGAATCAGCTTATACTGCCGGACACTGCTAAGCTCAAACATGAAACCAACGTCATGATGCAGCAGCTCGAAGCTGTCCCACAGTGTCCGGCTGATCTGCCGTTCACATTGCACGGCCAGCTCCTTTAGTTCTTCCTTCCCTGTCTCCTCATACACGGCCCACAGCATTCCGGGCCAGAAGCCTGCAATCCAGTCATGGGCTGCCGCCAGCTGGTAACGGCCATGTATGGAGCCGTTTGGAAATGCTGCCCCTATTGTCCGGCTGATCCGTTCGATTTTCTCAGCTACTCTCTGCCAGGCCATCTCCGGCCATTTGTCCTTCATGCCATAGCTCCCCCATGCTCCAAGAATCAATATCCTTCCCTGCTTAATTATGTCACTAGAGCCAGGGGAAGCATATGATCGGTTCTAAAGATCATGAACGTCTGTTAACTACCTGAAACTCAGGGAAATCTACTGTTTACGGAAAATATCCGGAGTGACCCCGTAGTACTGCTTAAATCTGCGGATGAAATGCTGCGGGCTCTGATAGCCCACCTTCTCTGTAATTTCATAGATTTTGTAGGCGGTGTGCTCCAGCAGGCGCTTGGCCTCCGTCATCCGGGCGCGCAGAATATATTCACTGAGATTAAGCCCGGTAATCTCTTTGTAGAGCTTAGATAAATAGACCGAGTGCAGATAGACATACTCACTGATGGATTGCAGGGTCACATCCCGTTCAAGGTTCTCTTGAATGTAGCTGTGGATTTTGTTGACCAGCTGCTGGTGGGTCTCATCATTGGCAGCCGGACCCTGATCGATTAGGGCTTCTATAATGATACGGCTCCAGGCTTTGAGCTGCCGGGCGGAATGAATCACACTGCGTTCCGCATGGATAGATGCGGTTCCAGTAATATCCTCCAGCACCTTGCCGTTCTTATGGGCCAGATAAGTAAAGCTGCTTAGCAGATGCAGATAGGCTTCACGCAGATGGGCACGTGAATCGGACTCCCGTGTCTCCAATTCAGTGAAAATCTGTTGGAATTTATCATTCAGCTTCTCCATCTTGCCCTGATCCATGAGCTGGATTAAGGTGGGCGACTGATACAGGGAACGCAGCGGAGCGATACTTCGGGATATTCCCGGCTGCTCCAGAACAATAACCCCCTGCCGCTCCGCTGACTTAATCACACTGGATAGGACAGAGGAATACACACCGTGAATATCTTCCGGGAACCTGGCTGTACCCGAGATGGCAATGATAACGTGTTGCTTCAGATAGTGGTCCACCTGCTCAAGCAGCCGGTTAGCTAAGGCGGACAACAGCTCCCGGCTGGATGGGCTCCAGTGATCGCTGTCCCCAGTACAATCCGCAGTCCGGGGCAACAGCAGCAACGTCAAATTGATCTCGGATTGAATCCGGTTCCATACGTGGAAATGGGGGGACAGCAGATCCTCCGCCATGTTCATGACTGCATACTCGAGCAGCTTAATATCGGCCGAAGTATATGTTTCATAGAAGCTGGACTCGAAATTGATCACCATAAGCTTAACAGAATCCCCATAGGCATAAGGAAGCTGATACATCCTCAGCTTCTCGGTGAGATAATTCCTGGTGTAGCCGGAGCCCTGGAGGGTTTCGAGCAGCAGATTTTCTTTGAGCAGCGGCAAGTTCTGGTGGAGAACTGCGGTGGCATGCTCGAACATGCGTGAATGCTGCTGATGGCGCCTGCGTTTATCTATAATTTTATCCACGGTATCCAGAAGCAGCTCATCGCGCACCGGCTTGATGAAATAATCCACTGCATGCAGCTCAATCGCTTTCTTGGCATACTCAAATTCCGCATAGCCGGTAAGTAAAATGCAATCGGTATCCAGTTGATTCTCGTTAATGAAGCTGATCAGCTCCAGCCCCGAGATTCCCGGCATACGGATGTCTGTAATCATAATATCGATGGGAATATCCCTAAGCAGCTCTTGCGCCAGACGGCTGTCATATGCCTTGTGAACGGAGGTGATCCCGAACTGCTCCCAGGGCAGCGTAACCGCTAAGGTATCCACTTGATGCTTGTGGTCGTCCACAATTAATAATGAGTACATCCAGGACTCACTCCCTCTCCACTTTCTCCCAATACAGCTCAATCTTCAGTCCGCCCAAGGCCGAAGGAGCCAGCCGGATCCCTGAGTGCTCACCGAAGTAGTATTTCAGACGATGGTGAACATTCCATAACCCCGTCTGTTCGGTAAGATTATCATCGATCTCCGTCCTGCTGGTCAGCTCCTCAATTTCCTCTGCAGATAATCCTGGTCCGTTATCCTCGATAATCAGCCGGCAGGAGTCCGCTTCCTCCAGACCTTTAATCACAATCAGTCCGTCGGCCACAACCTCCTCGAGCCCATGGACAATCGCGTTCTCGATCACGGGCTGGATAATGAGCCGGGGAATTTTGATATTTTTCATAGCTTCAGGTATAGAGAGGGTGTAACGGAATTTATCCAATTGATGATTCATAATATCCATATAATTGACCGCCAGCTCTATCTCACTCCACAGCGTAGTTTCCAGCGTTTCGTTGCGGGTCGTGTACTTGTAATAATCGCCCAGGCTATGGGCCATAGCTATGATGGAGTTGTTCTTGTTCAGCTTAGCCATGTTCACGATGTACGCCAGGCAGTTATACAGGAAATGAGGATTGATCTGCGACTGCAGCTGCTTCATGACGGCCTCCCGCGAACGGATCTCCTCCGTGTACACCCGCTTGATCAGATGGTCGATTTCTTTAACCATGTTATTGAAGGAATCGAACAGCTGCTGGAATTCATTTCGCTTCTGGCTATGAATCCGGTAAGAGAAGTCCTGGTTGCGGATATGCTCCACACTGCGGATCAGAATACGTATCGGCACCTGTATATAGAAGTACAACAGGAAGGCAGCGATAATCCCCAGCAGCAGCAGCAGAAACATAATGAGCCCGAACAAATTACGGCTGTCTACCACAGGCTGCAGAATCTCATCCAGCGGCTCGATATCCATGAGACTCCAATCTATTTTGTTTGAAGGAAGAACATACAGGATATATTTCTTGTCATCCACCTCCACAATCTCATGATATTGCCCTTTCGTATGATGAATCCCTGGGGTACGAGCCCCCATCACCTGGCGGATCAGCTCATTCTTGGCTGTGCTGTTATAGACCATCTGTTCCTCACTGTGATAAAAGAATGCATCGCCATAACCGCCCAGCTTGAACTCATCCAGCACATTCGTAATATTCTTGGTGAAGAAATCCACGCGGATAATAAAGTCAGCCTTCGTCAAATCCGGCGGTTCAGCCTGAAACGGGGAGACAAAAAACCGGGAGAACGCTTCCATTTTCACGCCGCTTACTTCAACCGTATTTATTTTCCAGTTGGAGGTGTACGCCGAAGCTATTTCTGCCTGGTTGAATTTCATGGAAGGTACGGAAGATAGAGCCAAATCATATTTTGGAAAATAAATCGAGATGATGTTCATGATCTGATTCGTAATGCTGAATAAATTAAGCTTGTACTCCATCGACTGGATCACATTTAGCCGGTCATAACCGGCCGGAGGCAGATTGCCGTAAGAGACCCGCTTGACCTCGGGATCTTTGGCCATCAGCGAAGCAAACAGCATATTCTGATCCAGCAAGCCTTCAATCCGGTTGAGGAAGTATGCAAGCTTCTCATCGTTACGGCTGTTAATCTGATTCTCGATGACCGATACGCTTTGCCTGTAGGAATAGAAATACAGTGCCAGAATCAGGATCAGGCTGGCAACAATGAGCAGGATTACCCTTTTAATCAGTTTCACAGCCTGCTCCCCCCTTCTGCGGATACCTCCTAATTATACACAGAAAATAGCTGCCAAGGTCTCCCTTAACAGCCATATTCATACCGGATTTATTCCTTGACGGAGCCGAGGGTCATTCCCTTCACGAAATACCTTTGCAGGAACGGGTACACCAGCAGAATCGGAAACGTGCCGATGAAGATCAGTGCAGATTTCAGGGACCGCTCTGAGAGATTCTCCAGATCCGTGGGATTAAGCCCGATCTTCGTATAATCAAATCCGGCAATCAGTGCCTGCAGGAAGGTAGCCAGCGGGAACAGCTCCGCTTTGTTCATATAAATCAGCCCATCGAACCAGGCATTCCAGTGATAGACGATCGTAAATAAAGAAAGTGTCGCAATTGAAGGCAGGGAGATCGGAATGAGAATCCGGAACAGAATCCGGAAATGCCCCGCACCGTCAATCATGGCCGATTCCTCCAGCTCCTTCGGGATTCCCCGGAAGAAATTCATCATGAGCACGACATTGAATACATTTACCGCAGAGGGTATTACCAGGGCCCAGATCGAATTGGTCAGTCCGGTCTTCTGCACCACCAGATAGGTAGGAATCAGCCCCCCATGGAAGAGCATAGTGAATACGAAGAACCAGGCGTACACCGTTCTCCCGCGGAAATAGCGGTCATCCTTGGACATGGAGTAGGCCGACAGCATCGTTAGAAACATGGTGATGGCCGTGCCCAGAACCGTCCGCAGTACGCTTACCTGAAATGCAATAATGAAGTTGTTGCTCTCCAGCGCCTTTTTGTAGGCCGAAAGGTTAAATCCCACGGGCCAAAACTTCACAAGATAAGAAGTGGTAGCATAATCCGAGCTGAGCGATACGGCCAGAACATGGACCATGGGCAGGATACATAGAATAGCCACCAGCGAGAGCAGCAAATTATTGAGAACCTGAAACATTTTGTTGGAAAACGATAATTTGAGCATAATCAGTATCCTTTCAGAAAATCCGGTAATCGGCATACTTGCTGGCCAAACGGTAGGTCGTGGCAATTAACGTAAAACTGATGACGGATTTGAACAGCCCTACGGCTGTCGCCAGACTGAAGGAGCCCTGGAGCAGGCCTACACGGTATACATAGGTATCAATGATATCGCCTTTGTCATAGACTAACGGATTATACATATTGAATACCTGATCAAAGCCGGCGTTCAGAATGTTGCCAAGGGATAAGGTGGCTACAACGATGGCGATCGGAATAACTGACGGAATGGTGATATGCAGCGCCTTGCGGAAATTATTGGCCCCATCCATATCTGCTGCTTCATACAGATTCGGGTTGATGCCTGCCATGGCGGCCAGATAGATAATTGTGCCGAAGCCGAATTCCTTCCATACATCGCTGACAACCAGCGTGAACCGGAACCAGTTGCCGCTCCCAAGGAAGAAGATAGGCTCAAGGCCCAGCCAGCCCAGGAACTGATTGATCATCCCGCTTGAGGACAGCATGTCTGACAGAATCCCTCCAAGAATGACCCAATTCAGGAAGTGCGGCAGGTAGACCAGGGACTGAACGGTTCTCTGAAGGAAGACAATGCGTATTTCATTGAGGAAGAGTGCAAAGGTAAAGGGAGCGATGGCTCCGCATATAATCTTAAATACAGCGATCAGGAAGGTATTCCAGATCACTTTGAGGGCAACGGGATCATGGAACATGAACCGGAAATGCTTCAGCCCTACAAACGGGGAATCCCACATGCCCAGCCAGGGCTTATAATCCTTGAATCCAATAATAAAGCCCGCCATCGGTGTGTAGTTGAAGACAAGGAGCAGGATTACGGAGGGCAAAAGGAACATATGCAGCGGCCAGGTTTTCCGCAGATTGAGGCTGCTTCGCAGCTTGGGGATTCGGACAGCATTTCTCTTTGTACTGAGATTTACTTTCACAGTTTTCATCCGGAGAGTCTCCTATCCATAAACATGACTTATATTTAAGAGCAGGCAAATGCGGAGAACGCAGCGCAATAACTTTGTCTGCCGCATTTGCCTGTCTCTGCGGTTCCGGGCTTGTATGCCCGGACCGATTTACTGTTTACTGATTATCTTGAACGCTTTCATTCACTTCTTCAGTGATCTTCGCCCCGCCCTGATCATTCCATTGCTTCACGAAAGTATCAAAGTAGTCTACCGGCTGCTTGCCGTAGATGATCTGCAGGAAGGTCTGCTCCTCAAGTGTGGCCAGCTGGTCCCATTTCTCCTTCATCGTCGGGGTATTGGCCCCGTAGAAGCCGCTCTTCACATCCTGGCCGAATTGCTGCTGGGCGACTGCGAAGCCGGCAATGGTCAGCTCGCCGTTGCTCGCCTTCAGCTTCTGCTCGAAGATATTATCCTGCTTGCCGGCAGCTACCCGCTCATAAATATTCGGGCCGCTGACAACATTCATCGGAGCCGTTCCCGAGCCGGGTGACATAAGCAAATACGTATTCAAGCTGACCACGCCATCCGGAACATCCCAGGAGGGCTTGCCGTCCTTCATCACGTAGTCATAGCCTTCCCCGTAGCCTTGGCCGAACGGACTCGCTTCATCTTCAACCAGGCCGGCATACATGGTGTCCCAGTATTTGAAGATGGCCTCCATGTGGGTGAAGCCTTCACGAAACACATAGGTTCCATAGGACGGAGGGGATTCCTGCCGGCCTACCTCCCCTTTGATGCCTGACGGCAGAGGATAAGGCTTGATCACGACCGTTTCATTCTTGGCCTTGGCCTCCGCTACTGCAGTGCCCACCGGCCAGCCGCCGGCCCAACCGGGAGCAAAGGCAATTCCTGCTTTGCCGGAAGTGAAGTCCCCCATGGCTTTCGCTGCATCCTGTGTGCCGAAGTCCGGGCTGATGTATCCCTTCGTGTACCACTCATTCAGCTTTGCCAGCCCTTCCTTAATGGCAGGCTGAATGGAGCCGTATTGCAGTTTGCCGTCCTCCCCCTTAAGCCACATATAAGGCTGATCCTGGCCGAAGACAAAGGCTGTATCGGCCATATAATTATTAGTAGGTTTATAAAAGCCGGAGTTGCCGCCGATGGCCATCCCGAACGTATCCTTCTTGCCGTTGCCGTCCGGGTCCTGGTTGGTAAAAGCGTCCATCACCTGCTGAACTTCCTCAATGGTGGTTGGAGCCTGCAGATTCAGCTTATCCAGCCAGTCCTGGCGGATCCACATTACGGTATCGCCGACGATGCCGTTTGAGATATTCGGCAGGCCATAGACCTTGCCGTCTCTTTTTACCGAATTCCAGATTTCAGGGTTCTTAGCATAGGATTCCTTCACCCTGGCCGTCGCATATTTCTCGAAGGCCTCGTCAATCGGCTGAATCTTCTTCGAGGCCACGAGATCCTCGAACAAGGTTCCGGATACATAGAGTACATCCGGCAGAGCTTCCCCGCTGGCCATCGCCAGCCGGACTTTGGTTTCCAGTGAATCTGTGACCACCCATTGATATTTGGTTATAATCCCCAGATTCTCTTCAAACCACCGGGAAATCGGATTGTTCTCCGGCGTATCGCCGTTACGCAGCTTGTCAGAAGGCTTCATGGCGATGGCTGCGGTAATGGTTACCGGCGGGTCAAATTTGGTCCGGTCATTCTCTTTGGGCTGTACTGCGGGCGCTTCGCTGGCAACAGCCTCCGGGCTGGCACCCGGGCTGGCCGATTGTCCTTCATTGCCATTACTATTGTTGTTACCTGCGCAGCCGCCCAGAATCCCCGCTGTCAGGATAACGCTTACAAATGCGGTTATTGCTTGCTTCTTTTTCATCTTAACCCCCCTTGTATACTGTTCCTTGCTCTTTCATTATCACACCCTGGCTAAGCCAATAACATGATTCATATTTAAGATCATGAACTTTCGTTAATCATCTGCGTGTTCACTTTGAATCTCCACCTTGCCGATTTGCGGATTCCAGCTTTTCTCCGGCGTCACCTTGCAGACAATTTTCAAGTACCGGGTCCCGGCTGGCACAAGCCCGCTATACAGGATCTCCTTCCAGTTGGCTGCTCCTGTTGTCCGCACAGGGGTAAATGCGGTATAAGCCGTGTTGTCCGCTGATACGTAGAACTCCAGATCTCCGGCAGTCTCACCCGGCCAATACCAGGAGGTGACGCTGAATTCCTTCATATCCATTCCGGCTGCAGCCTGATAAACCACATATTCCTCCGTGTTGGTCTTCCTGGCCAGACGGGAGGTATCGCCGGCAAAGTTGGCCGGATTCGAAATGTCAAAAAACAGATTACTGCTGTGGGCAAACATTTTACTGAAGTCGTACAATGGATCACTCAGCACTGCACTTGCCGGCTTCGGCACTTCGCTGAGCGTTTCGACGCTGCCGATCTGCGGGTTCCAGACTTTATCCGGGCTTATGCTATAGGCGATCTTCAGGTACTGGGTCCCTCTCGGCAGCTTCCCGCTGTAATTAGCCTCATTCCAGCTGCCGTAGACGGAGGCTGTAACCGGAGTGTACGGCAGATAAGTGCTGTTATCTGTGGAGGTAGAGAATTGCAGGTCATCCGCCGCCTCATAAGGCCAGAACCACGCTTTTGCCGAAAACTGCTTCAGGTCCATCCCTGGCGCAGCCTTATAGATGACATATTCGTTCGTGTTCGTCAGCCTGACCAGACGGGAAGTATCCGCACCGAAGCTCTCCGGGTTTCCTCCGCTGATGGATACATTGCCGCTATGGGCAAACATTTTAGTGTAATCCTCCATCTCATCGCGCACCGTCAGGCTGGTGGGTACCGGAACCTTGCTTGTGATTACGGCCTGCCCGATCTGCGGATTCCAGAGATTGCTGGTACTATGCATATAGACGATCTTTAAATACCGGGTCCCGGCGGGCAGACTGCCGCTGTAATTCACTTCTTTCCAGCCTGCGGAGCCGGCAGCCTTATCCGGTATAAATGGAGTATAAGTGATGTTATCCGGTGAAGTATAGAACTGAAAATCCGTTGTCTGCTCCGTGGACCAAAACCAGGTTTTTAGGGCAAAATCAGTCATATCCTTATCCGCTGCCGCTTTGTAAATAATATAATCGTTCGTGTTCTTGCTGCGGATCAGCCGGGAAGTATCTCCCCCGAAGGTTGCCGCCTCTCCCCGGTCAAAGCTCAGATTGGCGCTACGGGCGAAGAGCTGGGTGAAATCATCCAGATCATCCACTAAAGTTACTGTACTTGGAACTGGCGGTGTCGGAGGTGTTACCGGAGGCGGTGTAGGTACCGGCAGCGGTGTCAGTACAGAGGGATCATACTGGAATTTCACTTTATGGGACCTGCCGTCCTGGCCTGCGGTATTGACCTCGAATTTGAGGGTCGGACTGAGCTGAAGAACGGTAACGGTAGGATCTTTGGCAACAACCGCTAACCCTTCTTTGAATATTTCATAGGTGACTTTGTTCTGGAGCCGGGCCGGGTCGGATACCGCCACATCCAGCACACCGTTCTCCTCCTTCAGCATTATGGAAGACGGATTAGAGGCGGTCAGCATATCCACTGTAGCCGGCACCCAGAAGTTCGCTCCGGTAATATGCTGCACCTTATCCCGTACCGCCTGGATATTGGTATTATTCGACAGGATCTCAATATCCGGATTGCTGCTGTAATCAGCTGTCTCTTGCGCGGTCTTGCCCGGGAGCAGGACATAGGCATAATCTTTATTGAGCGGATTTACCCCATGATCCAGCCAGAGCGTCAAATAATTCTTCGATAAAATAGCCGACGGGCCTCCCGTATTGAGCTCGGACCAGCTGCCCTGGGAAGCGCTTCTCAAGCCCTTGACTGTAGCCGGCTGCGGGAAATAATAGCCCCCTGTTCCTTCGAGGTAGGCATAAGAGACGTTATCCATTTCCTCCGTCCAGCCAAGGGCTGCCGGCTTAGCCGTGCCGTTGACGATGAACTCTTCATCCCCGTTCGCCTTCTGCCCCGTATGCAGCGGCGCCAGAACCGGACCTAGAGTGTTAGGAGAATACAGCTGAATTTCTGAGACCTTGCTTAAGAGGTCATGATCATTCCCGTGAAAGTTGAATTTCACATATCTGGCTGTGGTCTCGTTGAAAGCATAAGCTTGAATCTCAGCAGTCAGCCCGCTGCTTTGCCCGCTGTAAACCGCGGTCCAGACCGTATTGTCCGGCGAGGTTTCAATATCAAAGGAATACTTGCGCTCATTGCCCGCCGCGAAGCTTATACCTGTGTAGCCTAGCGGAACACTTACTCCCAGGTCATATTTCAGCCATGCCCCGTCACTGTCTGCACTCCAGAAGGTACTGATATCGTTATCTTTGACGGAAGGAACGGAAGCTGAGCCCAGACTATCCGTTACTGCGGCCGGGCTTACAGGTCCTACTGCCAGCGGGATAATCAGGTTCCCTGCTGCGCAGGGAGCATAAATTTGCAGCTCATTGATGCTGTTCCACAGGTTCGAGGAGTTGCCGTGACCGACAAGCTTCACATATCTGGCCTCCACATCCGGGAAGTCGAACACCTGAATTACAGAATCATCAACTATGCTCGAGCTTCCGCTGAATACCGTATTCCATGTCTCGTTATCCTCGGATACCAGAATATCGAATGTGGTGAATCTGGTGCTCTGCACATAAAAGTTAAGTCCCACATAGCCTACCGGCTGCGTCTTGCCCAGATCGAACCGGATCCACTGGCCGTCTCCCGACGAGGACCATCTGGTGCCCAGATTATTATCATAGGTATTCACAGGAAGATTGCCGTCGTTGCCGCTGTCGCTGACCGCATAGATCTTATGTCGGACGGGTTCGCTGCCGGATGGTGCAACTGCCGGAGACGCCGGATCAATTCCCCGGGTGGACTGTGTTTTGTTCAGCATCCGGTTCTCAACCGTCGTCTCGATCGTTCTTCCGTCAGTGCTGCTGATTCCGGCTCCAAGCGCAACTACCTCATCATTCAGCATGAACCATGATTTCTTCGCGGTTAGGGTGCTCCCATACCCCTTCAGATCCATTCCTACTGTAGCGGATTCCCCGAGCAGCTCTGTTCCTCCCGCCCATGTCTTGGGGCTTAGGAAGCCGGCGCCCTCGCCATCCGTTGTTCTTGGCATCGTATCAACTGTTGTCCCGGGCAGCCGGTATTTATTGACTGTCGGCCAGTAGTCGGTGAATTGCTGAAGATCATCATTATACAGATAAGTCATTCCGGCGCCCGTATACCATCCCTTCAGGTTCTCACCATTCGTCGATTCATAGGTACCAACCCGCCCCGAAGACATACTGATCCCGAAGCCGAAGCCGGGCCGCAGATGGACCGCCCGGTCCATGCCTGCAAATACCTTGGTCTGTATGTTCTCTGCTCTGGCTGTGATGCTGCTGTCGTTCATGATTGCTTTGGCCAGTAATACAGTACTTAGCCCTGCATTTTTATAGAAACTTAACTGTGAATCGGCCCCTATCCAGGCCTTGACCATGGATTTCATTCTTTGGGCATCGGCCGTTGGGGCCAGTTGGGCTAACCGGATGATGGCGGCAATCGTATTATGGCCTACCAGCTGGTCCTGCTCGTAATTTCTGGATATCGCCCGGCCCCGCACCATATCCATCATGGCCCCGTTATAAATTACCGGCTCGAAGGCATTATAAACCCATTGATACACATGGCTTACGCCGGGAGTAACCGGTTCCCACGGGGAGCCGCTGAGCAGAAACAAGACATTTGCCAGCTCCTGCAGCAGGCTTACTCCGTAGCTTCCGGTATAGGCATACACATTATGCTGAATGAATGAGCCGTCCCCGTAGAAGCCGTCCCCTTCGGTTACATAATCAAACAGCGGAGTTAAGGCATCTCTGGCCGCTGTCAGCTTGGCTGCAGATTTCACAATCATCCCGCGCATAGCCACAATATTGCATTTCCAGACGAGATTCGCGCCGGTCGGAACATACTGCCCCTTGTTCACTTTGGCCGGATCGGGGGAAAATTGCTCGACAGCCTTCATATAATTGGTTATCTTCTGAGGCGTGGCCATCAGGTCATCATACATCAGAACTACAATGTCATTCAGATGCAGCGGGGTGCCGATCTCCCAGTCCCACCAGTTGTCATATTCGGACTTGGTCTCGTTGTACAGGTTCGTGTACATCCAGTCGAGTGCACCGATAATATCTGTCTTGAGCTCAGCGTTGCCATATAGAGCAGAGCCTTGTGTACTGTAAGCCAGGGCCATGCCCTTAATCCGGAGATAAGCACCGGTGATCTGGGAGGAGCTTGAAGAACTGGTCAAGTCACTCCACAGATAAGTTCTGGCGGCGGATTTATCCATCGTGCCCCAGCTGGTCTGGCCTACGCTATTCAGCTTGTAGGCGATATCCGGGTCAGAGCTGTCTAGCTCCGTTCCTCCGGTTAGCCCGGTCTTCCACTTATGTCTCATCGTGTCAAACTCATCCGCATTCGCGCTCACTTTGCCTGCCCCCAATGCTCCGAATAAGGAAGCAATTACTGCGGCAATCAGCAGCAGGCTCACCCTCGCCCTCAGATTATTCATTCATCCCATCCCCTTCGATTCAGATTCACCTTCTCATGTATGCGTTTTCATATTATCAGGAGGCTTACTCCCGATTTTCCTCCTCCTCCCGGCCCTTATTATTGCACCGCCGGTCAGAGAAGGAAATGAACGTTTCTTAAGAAGATGAACTTTTGTTAATCAATAGGATGATTATCTTTGAAAAGACAGGGAATATGGCAGTTTCTTAGCATCAGATGCATGATGATCCGGCGTATCTGACAACTTATGCTGGATCAATGCGCCTGCCGTAAGCTGATTATGGCTGAAAAATAAGGAATGATGCGGCTGTCCATTCAGGCTGATCAGGCTTACTGTATCCGGGTCTGCTGGTTGATTCTCTGCGGAATCCCCTTCCGCTTCGATCATAATCTGCTTGCCGCTTTCCAGCTGGACCGTTATCCGGTCATATAAGGGTCTGCCGATGACATACTCTGGGACTCCCGGACATAACGGATACATCCCGAGCGAGGTGAAAATATACCAGGCACAAAGGCTGCCGTTGTCTTCATCTCCGGGCAGACCATCCTCTGCGGCACTGAATAATTCGCGGGCCAGTCTGGAGGTCCAATACCGGGTTCTTTCCGGATAGCCGAGTGCGGTGAACAGGTAAGGAATATGAAAGCTGGGCTGGTTGCTGATCGCGCATTGGCCGAAATCCACCGCAGCCATTTCAGACATCTCATGAATTTCGAAGCCGTAGCTGCCCACCCGGAAGACCGGCTTTGCGGTCATAAGCTCATCCAGGCGGGCAAGCAGAGCGTCCTTGCCGCCCATAGCCTGCGCCAGTCCCATAACGTCGTGGGGAACAGCCCAGCTGCATTGCCAGGCACTGCCTTCGCAATAAGCACCGCCCCATTCTACCGGATCGAAGCCTTCTGCCCAGCTGCCATCCGCCTTTTTGGCGCGCATGAAGCCTGTTGACGGGTCCAGCAGCTTCGTATAGTTGGCAGCACGGCTTATGAATAGCTTATACTGCTCCTCTTTACCGAGACCCTGCGCCAGCTGCGCAATACAGAAGTCTCCATACACATAATCCAGCGTATTGCTGACACTTTCATGGAATTGATCCGCGGGCAGGTAGCCATACTGCTCATAGGCCGCATAACCTTTTCTTCCCAGCTGCGGATCCTCTGCGGCCTGCAGGGCATGCTTCAGCAGCCCTTCATAGGCAGCTTCAACATCAAATCCTTCAATCCCCTTCACATAGGCATCTGCAAACACGGCATCAATCAGGGTGCCGGGCATCGCACTGCGCTCACCTGGAGAGGACCATTTGGGCATCCAGCCGCCCTCCTTGTAAGCATTGACGTAGCTCTCCAGGATCTCACCCAGCCGTGAGGGAAACAGCAGGCTGAATAAAGGATACGAGGTGCGGAAGGTATCCCAGAAGCCGTTATCGCAATACATCGGGCCAGCGGTAACCTTTCCGTTATAGGGGCTGTAATGCACCATCTCTTCCCCGGCGGTGAATTCATGCCACACTCGGGGAAAGAGGCAGACACGGTACATGCAGGTATAGAAGGTCCTGATCCGCTCCTCATTCCGGTCCTCCACCTGTATCCGGTTCAGCATTCCATTCCAGACCCCAGCCGCTTCCACCCGGACCTCATCGAAGGAGCTTGTGCCGATTTCCCGGGCCAGATTGACCTCTGCCTGCTCAATACTAATGAAGGAGGTGCCGATTCTAAGGTTGACTTGACCGGACTCCGGAGGCCGGAGGCCAATATAGGCACCAAACCGCTCACCTGTTCCGGACAAGTCAGGGGAAGGCTCAAAATACTGATCGAAGAGGCCGGAACCCTCCGCATCCGTGTCACAGTCCCATTCCAGTACAAAGTACATGGCGTAATTGGAGGGAACTCCCCCGCTGTTTGCCCGGGTATAGCCGGTCATTCTTCCGCCGCTCGTGTCTATTTGAAACGAGGATTCTCCGGCAAAAGGAGCAATGATGACCCGCCCGGCTTCTCCCCTTCCGAAGGTCATCCGGATGCTGGCGCAGCGCTCGGTGGGGGTCAGCTCCAGCAAGGTTTCGTAGCGCCGGAGCCTGATCCGGAAGTAATCCGGCTGCACCAGCATTTCTTCAGGCCGGAAGGACGATGAGCGCTGCGCTGCGGCAATGGCAAGCGGTCCGGTTTGCGGAAGGAGAGTCAGATGGCCATAATCGCCAATCCAGGGACTGGGCTGATGGGTCAGCCGGATGCCCTCGAACCGGCGGTGCGAGGGATGGAAGAACCAGCCGCCTCCGGCCTCCTGGGTCTGCGCGCTCCAGGCTGCCATGCCGAAGGGCCGGGCGACCAGCGGAAGCGTGTTGCCGTTAGAATATTCATAAGTTGAAGCGGTGCCCTGCAGCGGATTTACATATTGCAAGAGGTTCATGGTTCATTACCTTCCTTTTCAGATATAGGGTTACATGCATACAAACAAATTCATTGTACTGAACCCGATTTATAAACCGCTTATCAATTTTACGGAAAGTATCTCATTTTTTCCGGTTATGGTTTATGATAACTTTATAATCTTGTTTAGAGGAGCGACCTGTCATGATTCCTTTCAATCTGCCGGGCGACCAGGAGCTGCACCAGTCCTTTCCCTATACCTTAAGAATCCACAAGCTGAGTGACCATGTTCCTCCCCATACCCATAATTTCCTGGAGTATACCTATGCTGTTCACGGCAGCGGCACTGAGATCATCAATGGACAGGAAAGGCAGATCTGTGCCGGCACCTTCACACTGCTGCTTCCGCATCAGGTCCACGAGATCCGGATTGACAAGGGGCAGGAGCTGCAGCTGTATGTAGGTGCTATCGGTCTGAAGGCGTTGTTTGCCTCTCAGGAGACCGGCAGCCTGCAGAGCTTATTAATGCGCGCAGGTACTGAAGGCGAGCCATCTTATCAGCTGGAGCCGGAGCTCGCCGGGCAGCTGCTCCGGCTGCTTGAGGAGATGTACGGGGAGATAAACAGCAGCCAATCCTGGAGCCAGCTGCTTTTTTTGTGCAAATTAACCGAAGCCTTTGTTCTGCTGGACCGTCACTGCTTTACGCGTGGGCATGAGCAAACAGCTCCAGCGTCCGTTACCGGAAAAGGAAGCATGGCGGATATCATCCTGTATGTCTATCAGAATTTCCGGGAGGATATCAAGCTCGAGCTGCTTGCAGACCGGTTCCATTTGAGCGTTCCCCATATCAGCTCCTCCTTCAAAGCCTATATCGGGGAGCATTTCCACCGCTATCTGGAAGGCATCCGCATATCCCATGCCTGCGGCCTGCTGATCTCGGGGGATGAACCCGTCACCTCCATCTGCTATGAGGTCGGGTTCACTTCATATGCCACCTTTTCCCGCGTCTTTCAGGCCCGTATCCATATGTCGCCTACCTCCTTCAGGAAGCTTAACCGTATAGATACCAGCCTTCTTCCGGCAGCGCTGTTCTAATACTTAACAACGGCACCAAAAAAGACGGCCTCGATAGCCGTCTTTACTTCTGTCATCAGTCTTTAAGCTTATGTATTAAGGCGATGATCCGGTTATTCTTCGTTTCTTCTTTTTTGGCCAGCTCAATATGATTGATCTGCTCACGCTTCAAGTAATCAGGCTGGCTTAAGAACCGCTCCAGAGTCTGGTGCTCATTAAGAATGTCCGCAATGTAATCCGGTACAACCAGATTCCGCTGCTCTTCGTCTTTGGTAAGGATGACATGCAGAGTGTCACCAAGCTCTTTATGTACGGCTCTGCGGATAAATTCATTATATACAAAATAATGCCCGTTCTTCGACGGCAGCAGCGTATGCTCAAACGGATGGCCATCCACCACAATCTGGACAGCAGCCCGGCCGTTTGTGTTAAACACCTCATTTACCGGATATGGAAAATACACGACTTTCCATTTGATTTTACCTTCCAGCTGCTTAATTTCCCCGTCAAATTCATACATCATCCGGATTAACACTCCTTTTTCTAAAAGATAATACCCTTTACCCTCTTAAATCCACTTCACAGCTTCCAGCTGATTGGAATTCAGGATACTGTTGCAATACCCGACATGATGCTGAACATGCCGGATCTGCATCAGGACTACATCCATTTTGGTGATTTCTGCGAATAAGACACAAGGCTCCATCAGCGTCTCATCCGTAAGCTCATCCACAAAGCTGCGGGCCACTTTCATCATTTCCTCTACATATGCCGTCATTTCTTCTTTAGTAGGATAGTCAGAGCACTCTTGATCAAGCGCTTCTGTAATATCTCTACCGAAGTCAGGAATGATGAACGCCTCCTCCTTCTGCTGCCGGAACCAGAACTTCATACTGGTGGCTGCATGAAATACATGCTTCCAGTATTTTTGCGAGGCATCGTTCCAGAATTCATCCGGACACTCTGCAACCTGCTGCTTCAGCATTTCGACTACCGGTTCAAACTGTCTTCTTAACACTTCTACCATCTTGTCACTCATGATCATCAGCTCGATTCTCATAATTTGGGATTGTGACTATATTCTTGATCCCGGCTGGAATAACCTGCTTCTTCCCGGCAGTTCTATCGGCAAATTTGTGAACTTCTACTCTACTTTGTACATGACCGGAATGGCAGCTGCAATCAGGATCATACCCATGACAGCAGGAGCAGCATGCCCCAGAGCGACATAGATTTGGCCCCCGATAACAGGCCCGATCATTCTGGCCAGTGCCTGAATTGACTGGCTGCCGCCCTGAATTCTGCCCTGCTCACTGGAACCAGCCGATTTCGATAACATCCCGCTAAAGGAAGGCCCGAAGATCGAATCACCGAATCCGAAGATGAACATCCCTGCGATGAGCAGCGGATAGAAAGAGAAGAGTGCCGACGCAGCGATCAGGCCGTAACCGGTAATCTCTGAGACCATTCCTAGAATGGCTATGTGCGCATCACGAAGCTTGCCCAGCAGCTTTGGCATAATGAAGCTTTGGGAGATGATATCCTGAAAGCCCATGATAGAGAACATCAGTCCGATCAGAGCAGGCTTCCAGTTGAATGTATCAACCGTGAATTGTGAGAATATGGCCTGCAGCGAACCAGCCGGAATCCACAGCAGAAAGGCTGAGATTAGCAGCCGGTTCAGGTTCTTCATGGACAGTAGGCTGGCCAGCTGTGTGAATGGATTCAGCCGCACCAGGGTAATCTCTTGCAGCCGGTTCTGCTTGTCCAGACTCTCGGGCATAAAGAACAATCCGTAGCACACATTCAGCAGCGTGATTACGGCTCCAAAATACATCGGCACAGCATAACCAAACCTCGCCAGCAAGCCGCCCAGCGCCGGGCCGATTACCGTTCCAACACCAACAACTGCGCTCACCCAGCCAAAATATTTCGTTCTCTGCTCAGGAGGGATGATATCGGCAAAATACGCAAAAATCGTGCTGATGCTCCCTCCGGTGATCCCTTCAATGATCCGTCCGGCAAACAGGACCCACAGCGCCCCGCCAATTCCAAAGATAAAGTACCCGACAGCAGAACCGGCCAGACAGATCAGCAAAAGCGGCCGGCGGCCCCATTTATCGCTGAGTGCCCCAAGTGCAGGCGCTGCAAAAAATACGCAAACTGCATAAACCGAGGTCAGCAGCGTGACCATCACCGCTTGTTCCCCTGGATTACTTATATAAGGCTGGACCAGGAACGGGACGACGGGTGTAATAATACTGAAGCCGATTCCGCATAAAAAGACAGAAATCAGACCGAAGATCAGCGCATGCTTGTTTACGGTTTGACCCGCGTTCTGCTCCTGATGTGTTTTAGATGTAGACATGTTAAATGCTCTCCTTAGATAATGAATATTTATTTCCCAGGAAACAAAAGTATCGTATCACAATATTGTTTCCTTGGCAACAAAATCCCGGACATAAAAAAGCAGCCAGCTCCCGCATGAGCCTGACTGCCTGCAGTTTATATACTATCTATTGTTGTTCCGGCTTCAGATCTATCCCCTGCTTCTCTATCTCTGTATCCAAATGCCTGCTATAACGTTCCATGAAGTGAAGCATACTGTCAAATTGTGCATCCGTGACCTGCGCGAATATCTCTTGGTCCCTCTCCCGGAACTCCTGGTGCAGGTCCTCGTGAATTGTGAATACTTCTTCCCCCAGCCCAGTCAGCCGGAAATAGATTTCCTTCTTATTATCCGGCTTCCGGTAGCTCTCAATAAGCCCTTTGGCCATAAGCTTCTTGGCGATTTTGCTGATAGCACCATTTGTCATATAAAAAGCTTCCGCAAGCCGGGTCACGTTGGAGTCCGCATGCTTGCCGATATATTCGATGCAATGGATCTCCGAAGACTTATATCCCTCAAGAGCAACCTCCATCTTATTCTTATTCAGCCAAGCCATCTTGTTAAAGACATTCCGGAATTCATTCATAACCAAATCTTCCTTGTTCATGGCCAAGCCCCCCTGCCGCTGCTGCGTTAACAATATTAAATATTATATGAACTCCTATGTATGTGCAAATATGTATGTGCAAACCCGGTTCAGCCCTCCGGATTCAATAGCCCATAATACACGATATCCTCGTAGGTGCCGTTCTTATAGATCTGATCCTTAAGTGTACCTTCATAGCTCATGCCGCATTTTTGCATAATGGCCCCGGAGGCGGGGTTCGAGGCGAAATGCCGGGCATATACGCGGTGGTACTGCTTCTCCTTAAATACGAATCCGATGACTGCCCGTGCGGCCTCCGTCCCGTACCCTTGGCCCCAGTGTGCTTCTCCGATCCAGTAGGCAAGCTCCCCGTTATGATAGGACTGCTGGTGTGAAATGCCGATAGCCCCGTACAGCCGCCCGGTCTTCACGTCAGTCACAGCAAATTCATACATCCGGTCACAGTTAAAGTTCTGTTCATGCACTGCAATCCAGCTCTCTGCGCAGTCTTGGGAATACGGAAACGGCAGGCTCAGCGTGCTCCGGTAAATATTATAGTTATTGCAGTATTCAGTTACTTCAGGCGCATCTTCTATTCTGAATGGGCGCAGCAGCAGCCTGTCTGTTTCGAGCGTGTGTTCTGCTTCATTATATTTCATATTCAGTCACCTCACATTTACTTTACATAACTATTCTCGAAAATGTCCATGAAAGCCGTCACCCGGCGGGCTTGTTCCGCTGCTTCTGCATCCTCTGTCTTCGTAATTTGCCATCCGTATGTACCATACTGCTGATAATTGGCTAAAGATACTGCACGCAGGCCGAATTCCTCCCGGATCGCCTTCAGGCCCTTGGCATAATCAATCTTCATCCGGGCAAAAGCCTGATCCGGGTCCTTAAATACAGCATAGCCCTTACGGTCAGCTCCGATCGCATAAGCGGGATTGTCCCCCCACTGTGCAGTGTCTACTGAGCCTTTGATTCCCGGTGCGCCGGCAATATACTCCTGAACGGATTCATTCTGCTTGCCTGCAGACTGCAGGCGGACCGCGAAAGTCCAGACTGCTGCCCCTACAATCAAGAGCACCAGAGCCAGGGCAATACGCCGGTAACGCCCATTCCTTGCTGCCATCATGATACCTCCTTGGGATAAATAAAATAACCCCACAATGTGGGGCTTTGGCTATGGGGTTGACTCAATTAACCAGCCTTAACTTCCGCTTATTGGGAAGGCTGATCAGAAGATCCACTTCAATATAAAAACGAACAGAACAATGACCGCCACAGCAATAACGAGATCCGTTACCTGCCTCCAAAACCCGGTAATGCCTTCAGTATGAAGCTTGCGCGCATTCACATCATGATTGGCTTTATGGCTGTCAGGATCCGGCAGTCTCGGACTTGGTCCGGATGGAAAGGAGCTATTCATGGGATCACCTCCCTTTTCACTTGATTATACACCATTTACTCTCATTAATGGATTTCGAATCAGTGAATTTCCATTTATTCCGTAATCAATACTGATTCACACCGCCCGGGTCAGCTTGCCGATAACCTCACGGCTGTATTTCCGTTTGGTAATGTAATAGAAGCTAAGCTGGAATACGAAATAGATTGCGACCACAAATGAGGTGTTCTTCATGAATTCAGACATGATATCCGCCCCGCTCATTACATGGGTTATCAGGTAAATGAAGCAGTAGCCGAATACACTACCCAGCACTAGCGGTACAAAGAACGTAATCAGCAGCTCTGCCGAGACAACCCTGCGGATTTCCTGATCACTGATCCCGATCTTATACAATTTGCGGAAAAAGCTTACCGAGTTGCCCATCTCCGTATACTGCTTGAAATACAGCACCATCCCGCCGGCGGCAAAAAACAGCACTCCGATCAGCGAAGTCACGAAGACGAACAGCGAGTAGTTCTGCTTCAGCATGTTATAGGAATCCAGCTTGGAGGCAACCGGAAACAGCTTGCCGCTTCCGTCCGCGCCGCCGGCATCCAGCAGTTCCTTAAGCTGATGAATAATCTTACCGGTTCCTTTCCAGAAGACAAAATCAATGCCGTAATGCTTGGCAATGGCCCCCGGGCCCACGTCGGCCAGCATTTTCTCATAATCACTGGTATTGACCACAACTCCTGAGCTCGAAGGATAGGTACTGGGCGTAGCGAACCACTCCCCGTGATAGGAGGCCGCCACCTTATAACTGAAGCTTCGGTCCCCATCGGACAGCACAAGCTCTTCGCCCTCGGCAATTCCGTGATTGCCCGGCTCCCAGGCCGTAATAATGTTAACAGCTCCCCCTTCCGGCACTTCCAGCTTATTGCCTGTAAGGCGCTCATACGCCTCTTGCGAGATTACCGGCTTCGATTTCAGCCGATCGTATTTATCCCCGTCGAGGTTCATCTGCAGTGTCAGGAAGCTGGTCTCTACCACCTGGCGTACTGGCTCATCTCCGTGCTTCAGCAGCTGCTCGAGCTCAGATCCGGTCAAGGCATGAACCCCGTCCACCTGCACAAATTCGGCGTCATACGGATTCCGTTCAGCTATGCTGGCCGACAGCTGCAGCAGTGAGAACGGTGAGGCCACCAGGAAGATAGTCATCCCGCTGAGAATGCTCAGAATGAACAGAATCCGCTTGTTCTGATTAAATTTGTGATGAATTTCGGTGATCGGCAGGATGTGATGGTAATAGAACTTTTTATTCCGCAGGAAGGCGACAATGGTGTTCCCGAAATAGGCGATAACCATATACACGCCGGTGAAGCTCATAAGGATATAGATTCCGATCATCAGCGGATGGGTATTCAGACTCTCCCGGCTGGAGATTACAACCAGATAGATGACCGAGAGCAGCAGCAGCACTGCGCCGAGGATGCCCCGTCTTCCGTCTTTGTTATCCGTCTTATTATCCCCTCTGCGGGAATCCTTCATCAGCTCTGTCAGCTCCAGCTTGTTGATCTTCTGCATGGACAGCAGCTGGGAAACAGCGAAGATGACTATAAATACCGCTGCCGTAACTGCAAAGCTGGCGGCATCCAGCGAGAAGGACACTCCCTGCAGATCCAGCAGGTCGATCGCCACATTCTGGAACAGCCGGGAGAATACGGCCCCTGTAACGATACCGGTAACCATGGAGATCAGGCTAATCAGCAGGTTCTCAAGTGCGGTAATCTTCTGCAGCTCGGCCTGATGCATCCCGAGGGACATGAGAATGGCAAACTCTTTGCTCCGGGCCTTAATGAAGGAGGAATGGGCGTAATTGATGAAGAATACCGAGAACAAAGTAAGCGCTACCAGACTCATCAGGAATACGATCCGGATGACTTCCTCCGTTCCTCCCGAACGGATACTCCGGTTGAAATAGAGCGCTGCATACAGGAAGAAGATTGTAATGGCAAAGGTGCTGCAAAGAAAGTAGGAGAAGAAATTTCTGGCACTCTGCTTGAAATTCTTGAAGGCAATATCTCTAAATGTCATTTCTTTCCCCTCCGATAATAGCCAGGCAGTCAAGAATCTGATCGAAGAACACCTTGCGGATCCCGCCGTTTACGATTTCCATGCAGATCGCCCCGTCCTTGATGAAGATAATCCGCTGGCAGAAGCTTGCTGCATAAGCATCATGGGTGACCATCAGGATGGTGCTGCCGCGTTCACGGTTCATCCGTTCCATGCATTTCATCACGGCAGCAGAGGATTTGGAATCAAGATTCCCTGTCGGCTCATCGGCAAACACAATATCCGGATCATGGACCAGCGCCCGGCTGACTGCTGTCCGCTGCTGCTGGCCGCCCGAGATGTTGTACGGATATTTCCCGGCGATATCGTGGATATCCAGCAGCTTCATAATCTCTTCGCTTTTCCGCTCCATCTCCTCTTTATCTTTCTTATCCAGGATCAGCGGGAGCATCACGTTCTCCTTCAGTGTCAGACTGTCCATCAGATTGAACTCCTGGAACACAAAGCCCAGATGCTTGCGGCGGAACAGCGCCATTTCATTCTTGTCAAAGCCTGTAATATTCTTACCGGCAATGGTTACCTCGCCGTAGCTTGGCTTGCCGATTCCGCTCAGAATATTGAGTAAAGTGGTCTTGCCGCTGCCGGACGGCCCCATAATACCGATGAATTCACCGGCCTCTACATTGAAACTGACTGAGTCCAGCGCCACTGTCGAGCTGTCCCCACTTTGCACTCCATACACCTTCCTGATATTTCTTACCTCAAGTACGCTCATGCCGCTCTCCTCTCAGTACAGTTATGCTTGCCTTGACTCCATTGTAGAAAATCTGGCCATGATGATCCATTCATTTAGGTTATGCTTTCTTTCATTTTTGAAAGATAAGTAATCTTCACCTCCGTGCCCTTGCCCGTCTCAGAAGTAATCTCCAGGGAATGGCCAAGCTTGCGCGAGATTTCTGCGCACACGAAGAGGCCGATGCCCGTAGCCTGATGGGCGGAACGTCCGTTTTTCCCGGTAAAAAAAGGCTGGAATACCCGCTGCAGGTCCACCCTGTCAATCCCGATGCCCTCGTCACGAATAGATAGCACCGCCTTGTCGCCCGCCCGCCAGGCGCGGAAATGAACCGGCTTGCCTTCCTCACCCGCTTCAGAGTATTTGATGCTGTTCGAGATAATTTGCTCCAGCAGCACCGTATTCCATTTCCCGTCCGTAGTGATCAGAAGGTCGTCCTCCGGCCCGTCGATTACCGGATACACATGGTTGTAAATGAATTGATTCCGCATGCGGTTGATGATGCCCCGGAGTGATTCCATCAGCCCGATATTCTCAGGCAGGCAGTCACGGGTGAACTGCTCCAGCCGGAAGTACTGCAGCACCTGATTCAGCATCCCAAGAATCCGGTCCTTCTCCTCGGCCAACTGTTCCATTGCTTCTGACGGATGAATATCCGGCTCATTCAGCTTGTAGTTCTGTACAATCAGATCAATAACCGAGAGCGGCGTCTTCATGCTGTGAATCCACTGGGAAATGAACCTATGGGTGTTCTCTGCCTTCGCCCGGACCTCGTAGAGCTGCTCCTGATAGCTCCGGTGAATCTGCCTCATTAAGGTAATGTATACCTGCTGCTCAGCGGAATAAGGCTTATCCTCGATGTCAATATTCTCCGCCAGCCGGCGCAGCTCCCTGGTTGTACCCGCGTACCGGAAGAACCGGTAGCCCATGAAGATGAGATAGATATATGCATAAATGCTGAAGGGATACAGAAGCCGGATACTGCTGCTGAGATAATGATTGCTGTATAGGCTAATCAGCACATGGCTGAGGAAATAAACCACGGTGAAATCCCTCTGATCCCGCAGGAACTCTTTGATCAGTCTAATGCTCATGCGCATCCGCTCCCAGCGCCAAGGTATCAAAGATATAACCGACCCCGCGCTTTACCTTGATCACATCCTGGAATCCGAGACTCTGCAGCTTGCCCTTTACGCGGGTGACATTGACGGTCAGTGTATTATCCACTACGAAGTGCATATCATCCCACAGCTCCTCGAGCAGCACCTCCCGGGTAACGATGGAATCGCGGTGCTCCAGCAGCTTCTTCAGCAGCTTGTATTCATTTTTGCTCAGCTCTTCAGTCATGCCGCGGCACGTTATGCTGAAGTTGCGTTCATCCAGATGAAACGGAAGTGCTGCCGGCGGCTTCTCCGCTTTGGGTGCATATTCCCCGTAATTTCTGCGCAGAATGGCCATGATCTTGGCCAGCAGCACCTGCAGGTTAAGCGGCTTGACGATATAATCATCTGCACCAAGCTCCATACAGAGTACCTGGCTGGATTCTTCATCCCTGGCGGAGATGATGATGATCGGCATTGTGGTTTGCCTGCGGAAGACGCGGCAATAATAGAAGCCGTCATAGTACGGAAGATTCAGATCAAGCAGGATCAGCTGCGGGGCCTCCCGTTCGAAGAAGCTCTCCACCTGCAGGAAGTTATCGACCGCAACAACCTCATAGTTATATTTGCGCAGGATATCTGTCAGCAGCGACCTGATCCTGAAATCATCTTCCACGATCATAATCTTGAACAAATGATACACCTCTTCCTGAAATTATAGTATGACATGCCCTAGGGATGAAAAAAGCCTGCTGCAGCTGCCAGCAAGCCTGAGTGTAAATCGGTTATATCATATTCTATGTATTCCTGAAGCATAGACAGTTAAAAAGCTAACTGCACAGAGCCGTCTGCATAGATATCTACCCGCTGGGCACAGAGCAGCATTCCCGGACCGGCCGCCGTACCTTTGAGACGCAAATCACTTTGCCTGCGTTCCCACAGCTCCCGGTCATGGATAATATCATACAGGAAATAGCTCCCGGCGTTCGCATCTGCAGATTCCATTTCCTCTACGAAGATGAAGTCCGCTGCGAATAATCCGCGGAACCAGCCGGCCGCCTCCAGATGGGAGCGAAATTCCGGCAGATCCTGTTCGAACCGCTCTGACAGATAACGCTGCTTGAGCCGTCCGATTCTTACATAGTACTCTTCAAGATTATGCGGAGTAATCATCACTAACCTCCCTCTTAAGTTTGAACAGCTGAAATTTGCATAAAAATATCATATTTTCACCAGGTTGGATATGACTTTGAGCATGAATATAAGACTATCCTCCATGATGTATTCAGAGTTCTCTGTGGCGGGTAGTAAATGATGAAAGCACAAACACGGGCTTCAACTGCAGAAAGGAGTATCTTCTTTGGAAAATGCCGACATCATCGCAATTTCGGCCTTGTCTCTTGCTTTTATTCTCATGCTAAGTGTGTTCAGATTGAAGAAGCGGGTAACTGAGCTTGAGGTGCAGCTGCAACAGCAGCATGCCTACGGGGGAGCTGGCGGAGGCATGGGAGCTGCCAGCTCCACCGGCAGTCCAACACCGCTGAATGTGCATAACCTGGAGATTGCCCCGGATCTGGAGCGCCGGCTGTACCTGCTGCTCGCCGAAGGCAAGAAGATTCAGGCGGTAAAGGTGATGCGGGAAGCGCGCAATCTGTCCTTGCGGGACGCCAAGGAATTCGTCGACAAGCTGGAACGAAGCGGAAGCTTCCGCTGACCGCAGCCAATTGATCTTATACTTCAAACAAGCCCCCGGACTCCGCAGCAGAGCGGCATCCGGGGGCTTGAATTTAATTCTGGCCGGGGCTTTTCAGCCCGTACACTATATATCTTTCTTACTAAAAATACGCAGGGAAAGCAGATAAGAGCCATAAATAATAATAATATAGGCCAGTATTCCAATAACCACGATTACGGAATTGCTGATATTTCCGGTCTGAACCCACTCTGAAAGTGCCGGATATCTTTTAGTTAAACTCGATAATGCCGTTATATTGAACATAATCAGCATGATAAATACGAAATTCACCACCTGCTTCCCTTTTTGTCCCAGCCAGTAGTACAGCGGCAGGTAGAAGGAAGCAAGCAGCGGAAAAGCGGCAACAGACAGGCCAAGCTCCCTCCAGCGCAAAGGTTCATCCAGCCGGCCCATTATAGTGGCAAACGAGAACAGCAGCAGCGTGCAAATGAGGCTGAACAGCGTAAAGGGAATAAGCGTCAGATACTTGGCCAGAACGAGCCGTTGTCTCGGCAGCGGCAGACTTACCAGAAATTTCAGATTATTATTCTGCATGTCAATTGTACAGGCGTTGACCAGCATCAGCATTGCCGGGAATAAAGAGAACAGTGTATATCCCTCTGCATTTGTATAACCCATTAACAGATAGTAAGGAATGAGCAGCAGCATAAATTTCCGGGTAAGCACAAAGTCTTTGCGGATCAGATACATGG
Organism: Paenibacillus sp. MMS20-IR301; assembly: GCF_032302195.1. NCBI lineage: Bacteria > Bacillati > Bacillota > Bacilli > Caryophanales > Paenibacillaceae > Paenibacillus > Paenibacillus sp. MMS20-IR301. Next base: position 1,720,313 of record NZ_CP135275.1, on the reverse strand, counting down.
AGCTATACATGGGCTTCACTTCCTTTTACCGTAAAGTACATAATTTCTTCCAGGGTGGGCTGCTCGCAGATGGCGGTGTCCTTGAAATAATGTTCCCCCTCAGCACGGTTCCTGATCAGCCCTTCGAACCCGAGCCCGCTCTCACGGAGGCCGACGAACCAGCGCCGGACATCCCGGTCGAGCAGCTCCTTCTTGCCTTTAACCAGCAGATATTGCTCACTCAGCGTTTCCTTCATCTCGTTAAATATAATCCGTCCCTCATTGATGAACACTATGTAGTCGGCGATCCGGTCCAGATCCGTAGTATTATGCGTGGAGAACAGAATTGATTTCTTCTCATCCTGGATATGTTCGCTTAGCAGCTCCAGCATCTCCCTGCGGAAGATCGGATCAAGCCCTGAGGTCGGTTCATCCATAATCAGCAGGTCGGCACCGTGCGAAAGGGCGATGGCGAGCGAGAATTTGATTTTCATCCCCTTGGACAGGTCCTTGATCTTCTTGCCCGGAGACAGCTTGAACAGCTCCTGAAACTTCACATAGGTATCCTCATCCCAGCGGGCGTAGAACGGGGCTATAATCCTTTTCATCTGCCTGATCGTAAGATTCTCATAATAGATATTCTCATCCGACACATAACCGATACGCTCCTTAACGGCTGCCTGATGCTGCTGGTTATTCTGGCCGAACATTGTGATGCTGCCTTGATCCGGATGGGTCATACCCATCATCATGCGGATCAGCGTGGTCTTGCCTGCACCGTTCGGGCCGATCAGCCCGGTAATGAAGCCTTCCTTAACCGAAAGGGAAATATCCCGCAGGTCAAACCGGTCGTAGCTTTTGCTTAAATGGTCCAGTTGGATTACATTGCCCATCTCTATTCTTCCTCCTCTTCGTAGAGCAGCTTCAGCATCTCCGCCAGCTCAGCATATTCCATACCCAGCAGTCTGCTCTCATCAATAATTTCCTTCAGTTTGTTCTCAACGATCCGCAGACGCTGCTCCCGGATATATTCCTGATCTGCCCCGGAGACAAAAGAGCCCTTCCCGACGATGGAGTTAATCAGCCCCTCCCGCTCCAGCTCCTCATAAGCCCGCTTCGTCGTAATGACACTGATCTGCAGCTCCTTGGCAAGCAAGCGGATGGAAGGCAGCGGTGTCCCGGAGACCAGCTCCCCCTGGAGAATCATCTGGCGGACTTGTCCCGCGATCTGGGCATAGATCGGTTCACCGGAAGTACTTGATATCAAAATATTCATGCTCTGGCACCAGCATCCTTTGTAATCTTTGTATTTAATGTATATATGTAATATATACACTATGATCAATGTTGTCAACCCGTACCGCTAACGATTCTAAGTAATGCTATGTATGACAGAACAGGCAGCTTCCTGCCGTCAGCAGGATTCCAAGCTGCCTGTTCTGTTCCAACTGCTTATGCTGCTCAGGAAGCTGCACAGCAGCGAATCTTATAACACACCGGCCACCCAGAGGAAATGGCAGACTACCTCCTTCTGCAGCCGCACGCGGAGGGGGAAGTCCAGGCTCCAGCACGTCTCAACGGTAACAGCCCTGGCTCCGAGATGCTGCACGGCCAGCCGCGAGGTTCCGGCACGTTCCCGCTGGCGGAGATTGAAGCGGTATGCTTTGTTTGTAATGGACCGGTTCATCCGCCGGATGATCCGCCGTGCAGTCCCTGTAGCGCTGCTGCCCCGGCTGATCAGCAGCGTCTGGCCGACCCGCCGCGGATTAAGCTGTGACAGCCCGTTCGCTTCGTGCAGATCCAGATACCAGGACGGACGGTAACGCAAGGCGAGCTGATACAGTGCTGCGGATAACGGATGGCTGGCCTTTGAGCCTGCTCCTGCCGGGAAGGTCCGGTTCAGGTCCGGCCGGCCGCGTATCCCTTTACGGCGGGCTATAACATTCACCAGCGGAACAATAATCAGCTTGCCCCGGCGCAGAGTCATCTCCCCGCGGAGGAAACTGCCGGCTAACGCCTGGGCAGCCCGGGTGCTTGCCGGCTCATTGCCGTGGATCCCCGATATGATCATAAATACGGGACCGGGGCTGACACCGCTTATAACATAATAAGGCGTAGCATACGGAGTACCGGATGCTAACATATGCTTCTGGACAGACACTGGCGTTCCACCTCCGTTTAGGTTTACCGCAGCTGCAGGCTTTTTGAGAAAGGATAAGCTACAGGCTCATAAACCGATTATGCTGTAATGTATGCTTGTGCTCACCAGCGGATTGGACGCACCGTCAAACAGCACAAAATAACCCCACAAAGTGGGGCTTTGGCTTCGAGGCTGACTCAAAAAGATGCCGGATGCAGTCCAGTCAGGACCACACCCGGCATCTTCCGATACAGAGGTTCATTATGGGTGAAGCACTACCCGGTTCTTTCCGCCGGTCTTGGCCTCGTGCAGCGCCTTCTCCGCTGCAGCAATATAATCCGCTGGACGGTCAGCAGGGAGAGGCAGCTTCAACAGGCCGCCGATACTCACCGTAACTACTCCCTCTTCCTCATAACGGTCACGGGGAATCTGCAGATCGTAGACACCTTTGCGGATTTCTTCTGCCAGCTGCTCTGCCTCCCCGCCAGAAGTTCCGCTCAAAGTGAGAATAAAAGCTGCCCCGCTAAAGCGGGCGACGAAGCCGCCGTGCTGTCTGGCAATCAGGTTCACTGCATCGGCTACAGACTGAATGCACAGATCACCGCCCTTTAATCCGTGCACAGCATTGTAGGCATGGAAGTTATCTATATCAATGGACAGTATGAGCAGCGGATGCTGTTCCTGCAAGCTATCCTTCCACTTCTGCTCCAACTCCTGCATGAACGCCTGCCGGTTGGGCAGATCGGTTAACGGGTCTGTTGCCAGATAACTCTGCAGCTGGCTCGTTGCACTGGTATAGTCCCCGCCCTTCGCATCCGTTGCCGATTCTTTGCTGAGGACAGCCATAATAGACGGTTTGCCTCCATGAAATACGGAAGCCAGAGTCAAATTCAATTCAAGCAGATTCCCGTCAGCAGTCAGGAATTGTCCGCTTCCGGTGATGACCTGGCTGGAATCCCGGCTAAGCTTCAGGAAATACTGCTGTAAGGCAGCGCGGAAGCCGGTATGAACATAATTCTGGAACGGCTTCCCGATCAGCGTCTTCTCCTTCTCCACTTCCATCAATGCAAGAGCCTGTTTATTCTGGTAGGTGATACGTTCATCCGTAATCATGAAGAACGCTACCGGGGACAGCTCCATCAGCTGGAGATACCGCTGCTCATTATGGCGGAGGCTGCGTGCGGTCTGCAGCGCCTGCTCTTCAGCCTGCCGCAGCTGATGCTCGGTCTGTCCCTGCAGAATCGACTGGAGCTGCGGCAGTATATTAAGGTGCTGCTCCTTCCAGGGAAGTGAGGTAGACTGGACGACCTGGCGCCATTTCTCAAAAGATTTACGGGGAGACAGCCGCACTCCGTCATTCTCCTGGATTACAGCCTTGGCCGGATCTCCAGCCCAGTCCACGATCTCCACCACCTCCGGCCGGAACCAGATCATATAGTTCTGCTGCCCGGGAGATAAGGCCAGATACATGACCCCGGATGCTTTGTCTTTATATGCTTTGGCTGCCTCGTATTCCAGACTTAGACGCGAGGTGCTGTAGGTGTAATCCTTGGCTCTGCCCGAGAGCCAGCCGGCCAGCTCCCGTACCTGACCGGGAGCCGGAGTAGTCCCGTACAGCATCAGCCGGTCCTGGTAGCAGACAGCTGCGCCGGAAGCCTCCATCATGGTGAGCAGCGTCTCTTTCTCCTCTCCCAGCTGCTCAATAATGCGGAAGGAGCTGGTGTTGCCGGAGAATGCAGAGGCAATTCTCGCTGCCTTATTGCGCATCTGCAGCTCTGTCTGATAGGTATCCAGCTGCTGGCGCTGATACAGCTCGCTTGAGAAGAAGGCGCCGAGGAAATTGCACAGGTTACGGACACGGTGCGGGACGTATTTGGGTGAATAATGATGGCAGGTCACCAGTCCCCAAAGCTTGTTATCATGAATGAGTGAGATGGTCGTGGTCGCACCAACACCCATATTCTGCAGGTATTCTATGTGCAGCGGGGAGACACTGCGCAGAATGGACAGGCTGAGATTCAGCGGCTTCCCCGTCAGGGGCTGCAGCACCGGAATAATCGGAACAGGCACATAATGGACATCGACAATCGTCCGCAGCCAGTTACGCAGATACAGCTCACGGGCCTGCTTCGGAATGTCAGATGCCGGATAATGATGGCCGAGGAACGGCTCAAGCCCGGCTTCCTTCGCCTCAGCTATGACCTTTCCGTTCCACTGCTCGTCAAATTCATAGATCATCACCCGGTCATATCCCAGCATCTCCTTCACCTGTTCTGCCGCAACCTGGCTGGCTTCGATCCGGTTCGCTGTATTCTTGATCCGCCCGAAAAAAGTACGGATCCATTCAAAATCATTGGTGCTGTCACTTTCATCGGCAGAAGCAGGCTCCAGCTCAACAATCATCAGACCTTCACTCTCGTGGATAATGCTGAAGAACTCTGTGATCTTTCCTGCAACTTCTATGTTAAGCACAATATACTGTAAATCTGCAGTTTCCTTGGCATTCACACTGCGTTCGAGCAGTGCCGCCAGCTGACTGTCACCAACAAGCTCTGCCATTGGCGTTCCAAGCAGGGCTTCAGCGTCCAGTCCCAGCAGCGAATCTGTGTTCCGGCTGGCTTGTACAATAATGCTTCCGTTATCCTGCGTCACAGCCAGCAGTACACCATGCGGCTGAATGAACCCGGGAATATGGATCGGCTCCTTGTCACAATTGGTAAGGTCAAGCGCTTCCTGCGGACCAAGTCCGGCTTCGCTCAGCAGTGTCCTGTTAAGCGGATCATTTTCATTCCGTGCATTATAATCTGTCATAGTCGGGCTCCTCCAAAAGATGTGAATAAGTTCATGGCAGACTTACTGCGTATCTTCATTCTAGCTTATTTTTCGCAGCAATAACAAATACCGGGAGCATCCGGAGCAGGCAGCTGATGAACTGTTCTAGTGAAAAGCTGGATTCGCCGTGCTGTATTGCATGAAATGATTAGGTATACTATGGATAGATATAGTAAACTTTGGATATGGAAATTTTGAAAGGATCTACCGCGTTCATATTCCAGTACATTATTCCGGGGAGGACCCTTATGCGAAAATACAAGCGTTCAGGGAGAGATATCGTTTCGTTTCTGCTGGGGTTTGCATCGATCAGCATCATTGCCTTCTTCGTCATCCGCTATATTCTGCAGACGGTTTCGTTTGCGCCTTAGCACTTCAATTTAAGGGTTCTGCAGGTTAATCCACGCAAAAAGGAGCATTGGGGGAATGCTCCTCTTCGGCTTGTATATACCATCATTTAAGTAGCGCTCCCGGGTAAATTGAATCCGGAAGTTATATCAATAAGTTACCTTAAAAATAACAAAAATACAAGTATTTCCTTCTCTGTCCGGGAAAAGGAGAGCATATCAAGTATGCGCTTCCTTGCCGGGCTGCCCATCCGGGCAAATTCGCCTGAATGGACTTTGCCGCCGCTGCCGCAGGACCGTTATAATGAACCTACTCTGCGCAGAGAGTTACCGGGAGAGGAAGTTATACATGGAGACTATGTCCAGTACCACCTGCAAGACAGCCAAGTATACCCATATCATTACCGAAGGCACACATTATGAGGTAGGCCGGGCCCTCGGAGCCTATTACAAGCAGGACTCCGCTTTCATTGCGTTTATGTCCTCACCCTTCATGGGGGCTCCCCCGCTGCTGCCGGATGCAGCCTGCAAAGTAATGGAGAGCTTCGGGGCATATTGTCCGGGGCTTAATGAGGAAATCCAGGGCTTCGCTGATGAACTCGGTATAGCTGCGGAGACTGTGGTGTTCTATTACTCCTATCTACAGCCATCCGGCCATTGTACCCAGGCAGCATTTACGAGCAGCCCCGCAGCAGGCGGACACAGCTGCCATATGCGTACTTATGATTTCGGCTGGGAAGACGAGCCTTATAATCAGCTGCTGCTCACTACTACCCGGGTTAAGGGCAAACCGGCACATACCGGCTTTGCACTGCAGCTGTTCGGCCGGTATGACGGGATGAATGAAGCTGGACTTACGGTAACCACCACCTCGGGGAGAATCCGGCCGGTGATGACCGGCGAGGGGTTTGTTTTTCCGGGAGTGGTACGGGCCCTGCTGGACAGCTGTGAGACTGCTGAAGAAGCCGTGCTGCTTCTGCGCAGTATGCCCGTCTCCGACTACCGTAATTTCCTGATCTCCGATGCTGCCGGTTCCACTGCCCTGGTTGAAGCCGCGGGTACACATAAAGAAATTCAGTATCAGGCGGCCGCAGCCGTCAGTACCGATAAGCTGGTTATATCGGCCAACCACTATACCCTTCCTCCGATGCAGGTACATAATCTGCAGCTCATGGAGAACTCGCAGGCAAGATATGATGCAGCGCGGCTGGCCCTGACCGGTGAACAGATGGCCAAAGATCCCGTCGCAGCCATGAAAGCAGCCGCAGGCAGCGTGTATCCGGCAGGAGTCTGCTGTCATCATTACAGCGAGGGCTTCGGCACATTATGGTCCATGGTCTGCGACAACACCGCCTGTGAGGCGCATGTCTGCTTCGGTTCACCGCAGCTTAACCCCTGGAGAACCTTCGGTTTCGGCGGGCCGGCCGGGGTCACAGCGTATACCGCAGTGCTGCCAGACAGGCCGTCTGCCCCCGGATTTTGGAGTAACGTAAGCTCGTAGAGCAGCGGGTTTGTTTTATACCAAAAACGATCTGTTTATTTAAGTGTACTTCGGAGTCAATTTCATAATTCAGTTTGCTGGATAGCAAGACTGGGCCAAAAGCTGAGTTTGTTTTTTAAAAAAAGTTAGGCCACTTGCTGGGAGTTACTCAACTGCTTGTTCAACTTGTCTAGCGCAAACTTACTCAAATTGTAGGCCAATGTGCTGAGCTGGAAATCGACACTTGCCCGGACGCCGCGGTGACGTGTGCGTTTCATCCCAAAATACTCTTTGAGGTAGGCAAAAACACGTTCTACAGCCGTTCGTTTGTTATACAGTTGCGTAAAGCTCTCGCTCCCTCTTGCTGGGTAAGCGTGCTTTCGCAAATCGGTTTGAATTCGGATCTTAAACACTTTTTGGCAGCCGGATTCGGAAAATGGACAGTCTTTACACTGGTTCGGCCTGGTGTAACGCAGCGTTTCGTATTTGGCATCGAAACTGTCGTAACGGTAGGCGTGTCCCTGCGAGCACACAGGGGTGTAATCCTGGTTCATCCCCTCGGGCGGTTTTTTGTGGTGAATCATTTTAATAATAGGAAAAGCGCCTAAGGAATGAATCAACTGGTAAATGGCTGAACTGTCATACCCTTTGTCGCCCAAGATATGCTTTACGTTTAGCGAAGGGAACTTCAGAAGCAGGCCTTTGAGGAGAACAACCGCCATACGCTGGTCATTGGGATTCGCTGAACTCCATAAGCCACTAACAATATATTGACTGTCCGTATCAACCAGCAGATTTGCCTTGAACCCGTAATAACTGGTGAGTCGCCCCTTCGTATTTTTCTTGTCACAACGTGCGGCATGCCGGGGCAGCGCGGCCAACAGTTCGTCATAGGTGTAAGGCAACATTGCTTCAATGGTTTTCTGAAACGGTCCGAGGCTTTGTTCATAAGCTTCTTGTTCCTCCCGTCGGCATTCTCGTTCTGCATGCGATGGACGTCCACGCTTGGCGTAGGCAGGTTTCTTCGGTGGCCCGTTCACTACGGTGGGCTTCGGCTCCGGGAGTTCAAACTGGAGCTGCGGCTCTGCCACCGAAGCCTCACTTGGCTTTGGTGGACGGCGAGCGGCGCGGCGTTTCGCCGCAGCTTCGCTGAATTGGCAATCCCAAGCCTCCACAATAGAGGAATCCACGGCGAGATGTGTACCGCTAACAAACCCTTCCTCTAGGGCAGACAGGACCAACGAATCCTGCAGGTTCTCGAGCATTCCGGTTTGCTCTAGCGCATGAATCAAACGGGAATACGAGGCTTCACTCGGGATATTGTCGGAGCCGGTAAATCGGCACTGCGCCCGAAACTCTTCACTGTGCAAAAGACGCCAGACCAGAGAAGAAATAAACTCGATGTTCTCCATTTTGGCGATGAGCAATGAATAGATCATCGCAGGTACATTCAGTTTTTCGGGTCGGCCACGGTTACTCTTTTTCCGGAGGGTGTGCAGCACCTTGGAGAGATCTAAGTGCTCAAAAATATGGTTGTATTTATCTTCGGGGTTCATCTGGAACAATTCCTTAAAGGAAAACAGTTCTTCTTGTCGAATTGAATAAATAGGGATTACCTCTTTTCGTTCTCGGGTGGGTTTCGTCGCCTATAAATTCGAGAATGTGGGGAGGTACTCCTTTTTCTATGCTCAACAAAACCAGATATAGCAAGGGTTTTGAATTATGAAATTGACTCCTTCGTACAACTAAATGATCTGATAATCTATCTATTATCGGTTTAGCTGTATTTCGCGCAACTAAACTGCCACGAGCAGCTTGTTTTAACGTATTTGGGCAAATTTAGTTGTACAGACTGCAGCTATCCAATCGAACAATACCTTTTCGTTCCATTTAATTGCACATTATACAACTATCCCTGTGCTTCCTCTTAGAACTGAAGATATCCCCTTATCTATGCAAAAGACCGGCAAATCCCCTCCTTCCCGGAGCTTCTCTGTTGATCTTTTTTTATTTTGCAGCCGCCTGTTGAAGAATTGACGTTACAAACGAGGTCTTGCCTTCACAGTAGGCGTCAATATTATACCGGTACTTCTCCGCAAGCCGCTGTTTAACCGCCTGATACTCTTGGCTGGCCGCAGGGCTGCTGCGCAGATAATCGCGGAAGGCAATATGCTCCAGATAGCCTTTGCCGTCCTTCGGGCAGACATAAAGATGAAATTTCATGAATCCGTCATCCTGCGTGCCCCGGAACGCTTCCCGGCCTTCAATCCCCAGGTTTCCCTGATGCTCATAACCGAATGCTGCCAATCTCTCAATGATCGCCGGCAGATCGTCATAGCTGTCCATTACCAGATCAATATCGATTACCGGCTTGGCTGCCAGCCCCTCGATGGAGGTACTGCCCACATGCTCAGCCGTGATAATCAGATCGCCGCATATCTCCAGCATCCGTGCTTCAATCCGGGCATACTCCGCTTTCCAGGCCGGATCGTATGGCACTACTTCAACAACTTTTGTTCGCTCAGCGATGGTACTCTCCCCCTATTCTTAACATTCCTATTGTGAATTATGGATAAATCAGAGCAAGCTTAACTGCCCGGACCCTCTGGGATAAAATCCAAACTACAACCCATACTATCCTACAGAGACGGAGGTGAACCGCATGCCGAAGAATGACGCAGATCCCAAGTATTCCCGGGCCAATAACAAGGCTGACAAAAAGCACAATCAGCAGAACCACGCCAGTATCACCGAGATTCCCCAAATGCTGGATCCGGATAAAGCAGAGGATTATGTGCCAAGCTTGAATGGCGTGACCAAGAACGAAACCTGACCCCAGCAACTGATAATTCAGCAGCAGCCGAGGACGAATGAAGCGCCTGGTCTGCTGCTGTTCTATTTCTAGACCATGAAGCACCAGCGGACGCCAAATCTGTCGGTCAAAGACGTTAAGCATACACTATAAAAGGTTGGACCTATCGGAGTAATGATTGTGCCGCCGTCGATGAGTATATTATAGGCCTCTCTTAATGCTTCTTCGTTCTCGAACACGGCGACAAGCTCCATTGTCGATTCAGCACCAGCACACTTTTGTCCGCCAAAATCACTGAGCATCACCCGGGTTCCAAGAATATGCATCTCGGCATGAAACACGAATTGATCAGGTTCTTTATCGGGATCATACATAATCGAATCAATCTCCGTTTTAAAAGCCTGTTGATACACTTCAATCGCTTCCGAACAGGCGCCATTCAAATATAATTGGGCTACCAGCATTTGTTCTCTCTCCTTTAGGCAGACAAAATGAATCTATCAATTCTATTGTAAATTATGGATAATAGAGGAGCAACCTTAGAATAGAAACGGAGGTCCAAATCCTGTGAGCCACTATGAAGCTGTAATGTCCAGACTGCGCCAGCATCCGCTCCGCAATATCACGCTGCTCAAAATGATGACCGCCTATCATGATAAAATAGATAGTTACCTGATCGAACAACAAGCGCACTGGGGAGTACTCCTGCTGATGCCTGCCGGCACCTTCGCATATGACAAGCGCACCTACCCGGAGGCGGATACAGTGGTGATGATGGATTACTGCCACCCTGAAGTGTTCCAGGCTTTGCTTGCGCTGCTGCCAATGGATGCAAGATACGTCTTTAAGCTTCAAAAGGAAGCGTATCTTAAGGAACTGGCACCTTATTTTAAGCTGCTCAAGGTCCGGAGCATTTACTCCTACTCCACAGCTGAAGACCAGAGTTTCATACCGGATGCGGATTGTCTAGTCAGTGAGGATCTGGATGAACGGCTGCTGCCGCTCTGGACGGCCAATGATTATTCGCTGGAGGAAATCCGCGGGTACTTTCAGGCAGGCGCATTCTCTGCAACCTTATTTGACGGGGAACTGCCGCTCAGCACCTGTATTGTGTTCCGTAATGAAGAGAGCATCTGGGAGATCGGGGCCGTACATACAGTTCCTGCCGCCAGAAGAAAAGGGCTTGCACAGCGGGTTGTCCGCACAGCATTAGCCCATACCCTGCAAAGAGGCTACATCCCGCGTTATCAGGTGCTGGAAGATAATCTTGCCTCAATCACTCTGGCCGAGTCGCTTGGACTTAAGCTCGCAGTGAAGCTGGAGCACTGGATTAACTATACCCCGGAACAGCTTTTACAAAAATAATTATCTCAAGCCGTTTAATATTATATACTCTATGTAGTATGTATTTGACTATGGAGCATTGCTCACACGATAAAGGAGCCCATTTATGAATGTTCAACCCCCGTCATATGAAGATCAGCAGTATTATCATCCGTATCCGCCGCCGCCACAGCAGGACCAGACAAACGGCAAAGCAATCGCTTCGCTGGTCCTCGGCATTCTCTCTATTTTGACTCCCTTCATCGGACTGATTTTTGGGATCATTTCAATTATTCTTGCCGCGCTCTCCTTCAAAGAGATCCGCCTGCGCTACGAGCAGGGCCGGGGGCTGGCCATCGCCGGTCTGATCTGCGGCATTGTCGGCACGCTTATTTATGTGGCTCTTATCCTGCTGTTCGTTCTCATGGTTGCCATCTTTAATGATGTCAGCAACTACCCTGGAGACTACTTCAACAACTTCAGCAACTTCAACAATTTGAACAGCTTCTAAATTTGAAAATAATAAAAAGAAGCTGAACCGGTTTCGATTACCGGCTCAGCTTCTTTTTATTATGCTTAGGCGCGGGTATCCACGCTTCGTGCACCTGTACTCCCGCTTATTGCGGCGGACTCCCTTTGCTCATTTGGATGTTAATGCTCTCCTGCTGGCGGTATTCCGTCGGCGTCAGCTGATACTTCTTACGGAACATCTGCGTGAAGTGGCGCATGTCCTGATAGCCGACCCGCTCCGCAATGTCCGCCAGCTTCAGCTTCGGATTCAGCAACAGCAGCTTCGCCTGCTCCAGACGGAGCGAGGTGACGTATTCCTTGTAGCCTTGCCCGGTCTTCTGCTTGAAGAGCTGGCTGAAATAAGCCGGGTTGAGGAAGACGACTGAAGCCATTTTCTCGAGGGACAGATCCTCATAGAAATGCTCCTTGATATAATGCAGGGCCACATCGATCGCCTTCTCGCCGCTGCCTTTCATCGGCTCCAGTCGGGGTGCCTGGGAGGCTGAAGCCTCACGCATCCGCTTCACGACCAGCGGCACGGTATTGAAGTCGTAGCATAGACCCGAGTGGATAATCTGAAACGGGATCTTCAGATAGTGCGTCAGATGGGCTTTAACCTCCTCCTGGAATTGTTCGACCCGGATGTTATCCGCCAGTGTGACCAGGCCGAGCAGGCTCTGCCGGTCATAGCTGGCAACAAAGCCCCGACCGTGCAGGTCGATCAGCTCCGACAGCACATTCTCGACAATGAAGTGCTCCAGCCGGACGCTCCGGTCACCGGAATCAAGCTGGATCAGCACCAGCGAGAATTGGTTGTAATCCTCAATAAACGGCTCAAGGTCGAGGTTGCCGATATCGAGGCCCGAGGCCAGCCGCTGAAAGACGCCCTCGCGGAGAAACCGCAGACTGGTCCTCAGCCGCTCGCCCTGGCGGGAGATGTGATTATCCTGCTGGATTTCTGTAGCCAGGCTGTCGATCAGCTCGGTCAGCTTGGTTTTGCCGATCGGCTTGAGCAGATAATCCCTTGCCCCGAGCCTTACTGCCTCCTGCGCATAGGAGAATTCGCTGTGGGCAGAGATCACGATCCATTTCACATAAGGATAACGCCGTTTCGAGATCTTCATGAATTCGAGACCGCTCATGCCGGGCATCAGAATATCAGTCAGCACGATATGGATCCGCTGCTCTTCCATAATCTTGACCGCCTCTTCCGCCCGCTCCGCTACGAACACCTGATGCTCCGGACTAATCTGCCCGATGGTGCGTTTGATGCCTTCACGGATGAACCGTTCATCATCGGCTATTAGAATATTCACGTCGTCTGTTCTCCTTCCACTGAAACCGGCAGCACAATCGCCACCTGGGTTCCTTCTCCCGGAAAGCTTTGAATCTGCAGGCCGTAGCACTCCCCGAACATGAACTGGAGTCTCCGGTGCAGGTTTTGCAGACCGATGCCGCCTTTGCCGCTTTCCTTGGGGCTGTCCCCGTCAAGCGAGCTTTGCAGCCGCAGCAGCTGTTCCCCGTTCATTCCGTTTCCGTTATCTTCAACTATCAGCTTGAGCGTGGAGCCCTCCTCCCGGGTGTATACCTTCAGGATGCCTTGACGCCCGAGTGATTCCAGCCCGTGCTTGACCGCATTCTCAATGACCGGCTGCACGGTCATCTTCGGTACCCGGATATTCAGCCAGCGTTCGTCGATCTCCGTAATAATCTGCAGCCGGCCCTCCAGGCGGATCGAGATGATCGCCAGATAATGGCCGATCTGCGCCAGCTCCTCCCGCAGCGTCACCTCGGCACCGTCCTCCCACTGGCTGCTGTACCGGAACATTGAGGATAACGACAGCACCAGCTCACCCAGCTGCTCATTGCCTTCCTCATCCAGCATCCAGTAGATCATATCCAGCGTGTTATAGAGGAAATGCGGATTGACCTGGGACTGCAGCGCATGCAGCTCGGCATTCTTCTCGCTGACCGAGGATAGCTTCACCCGTTCGATCAGCTCCTCAATCCGCCGGACCATCCGGTTGAAGGAGGCGACCAGAATATTGATCTCCTGATAGGAAGCCACATTGACCATGCCCCGGAAGTTCCCGACCTCCACCTGCCTCATCTCGCGGATCAGCTTCTTCAGCGGTGAAGAGATTGTCTGGGAGACAATGGACGCAATCAGCGTAGAGACAAGGATCAGCGCGGAGATCACAATCAGCAAATAGCGCTTCATCTCAATAAGCTCCACATTTAAGTCCCTGTCAGGCGTAATACTCATAACCCACCAGCCGGAGATCGCCAGCTTGGAGGCGACGATCAGACGGTCGTCCTCCTGCTGGACCATGACATTCTGTGAGACTGGCGGCGCCGGCAGATGATCAACATCCGGTGTAGGGTCTGTAGCCGAGGTGACAAACTTCCCGTCTGGAGACATTAAATAGACCTGGCTGTGTTCTCCAAGCTTCAGATTCTCCAGTGCGTCCAGCACAGGCTGCGGATTCGTCTCGTACAGCACAATGCCAATCGGCTTATGCTCGTTCAGATCATAAATTTGCCGCCCGAAAGCGAATACAGGACTGTCCTCGACCTGGTCAATCAGAGAGTGCTGATACACGCCGAGCCAGACCATTTTACCGGAGGAAGCCTGCAGCTGCTCATACCAGTCCTCCTGCGCATAATCCGGATCGACCACATTCATATAGTTCCCGTAATTATAAATCTTGCCTCTGTCCGTAATGACATGAATGCCCACGAGATCATCCCGCGAATAAAAAATTGAGCCGATAATATTCGTCACGGTCTGCTCATTGATATAAGCTACCGCCGGCTCATCCGTCCGCTCATTGAGCAGACGAATCATCTCGAAGTTATTGCTGAGTGATTTGGACAAAGCATCATAGCCCTTATACAAGAGTGTGAACAGACCTGCGGTCTGGGCGACGTTTTTCTGCGACAAATCACTGATCTTCTCATGCAATTGATCCGTAGTCCGGTTATAGTACAGCAGGCTGACAATAAGCAGAATACTGGACATGCAAAAAAGAAACAGCAAGAACAACCGATGATGGATGGAATGAAAGCCGCTTTTCATAGGACTCTCTCCTTTCAACATCCTGTCCTGCCGTTTCCTATTATAAATCCTTTACAGTGATATGCAATGTGTGAATTTACGCAGCTGCAGCTCAGCCCTTTACCGCTCCTGCCACCATGCCTTTCGTAATCTGGTTAGACAGGAAGAAGTAGATCAGAATGACCGGCAAAGCCCCCATGACGAGGAAGGCGCCGATGTTGCCATAGTTGACTGAATACTGGCTGACGAAGGTGTAGACCCCGAACGGCAGGGTTTTGAGCTTCTCCGAGGAGATGAACGTTGCGGCCAGGATGTACTCATTCCAGATGTTGATGAAGGTCAGGATGCACACGGTCATTACCGGCGGTACAGATACCGGAAGGATAATGCTGCGGAAGATCCGGTAGACGCTCGCTCCGTCGATGAACGCCGATTCTTCAATCTCATGCGGGATGGCCTTCATGAATCCGCTGAGGATGAATACGGCAATTGGTGTGGAGAAGGCGATATACGGCAGAATCAGCGACCAGTGGGTATTCAGGATATGCATATTCTTGAAAATAATCATCAGCGGCAGCAGGGTCGCCTGCATCGGAATCATCATTCCCATCAGGAAGATGGTCATCACGACATTGCCGTACTTCCAGCGGAACCGTGAAATGGCATAAGCCGCCATGGATGCCAGCAGAATTACGCAGACCATCGTCAGTACCGTAACGAATACGCTGTTCGACAGGAATCTCAGATAGCTGCCCGAGGTATAAGCCTCGTAGTAGTTATGCCATTGGAATTTCTTCGGGAAGGCAAAGAAGCTGCCGTCCAGGATTTCTTCGTTGGTCTTGAGCGAGTACAGCACCAGCCAAAGAAGCGGATAGAGCTGGGTGACGACCGGGATGGCAAAAAGAAGATACACGATTCCTTTTTTAACTTTACGCATGGTTCGCGCACTCCTTTCTTAGTTGTATTTTCTCTCGAGTTTATTGAAGATGATGTTGATAATTCCCGTAAAGACGAGACAGACGACAACCAGGAAGGTCGCAATCGCACTGCCGTATCCATACTTCAGGGACATGAACGAGCTGTTATACATATGGGTGGAGATGACATCGGTCGCATGCGCCGGTCCGCCGCCTGTCATTACCATGACCAGATCAAAGGCTTGCAGGGAACCGATAAATGCGAGGATAATTGATATTTTGAAGATCGGAACGATCAGCGGCATGGTAATGTAACGATCCGCCTTAAATCCGTCAGCTCCGTCTATTTTGGCCGCTTCATATAGTTCATCTGGGATATTCTGCACTCCCGTATACTGGATTAGCAGATGGTAGCCGAAGTACTGCCAGAGTGACACCAGATACAGCGAGAACATGGCGATGCTCGGTTCGGTCAGCCAGTTATGCGTCCAGCTCTCAAGCCCCAGCGACACCAGCACTCCGTTCAGCATGCCCCCCATGGATGTAGGGTTGTAGATGGTCTTCCAGAGTTGTCCGATGATAACAACCGACAGGATTACCGGTGTGAAGTAGATCGATACCAGCGTATTCGCTTTGCGCAAATAACGGTTAAGCAGAATGGCCATGCCGAGGCACAGCGGAATTTCCAGCATTGACGCTACCGCGTACAGCAGTGTTCTTCTTACGGAAGGCCAGAACACAGGATCATTTAAGAACATATCTTTGAAATTGCCAAGTCCGATAAACTGCGAGGTAGTTAAACCATCCCACTTCAACAAGCCCGTATATAATGATACCAGTATGGGAACAAACACAAGGCACACGTACAAGAGCAGACATGGCAGTATGAAGACGGCTATCGTGCGTGCCGGCACCTTAAGTACTTTCATCTTTCCCGCCTCCTAAACAAGCAGATTCTTTATCTATTTACGATTAACACTGTTAATTATTAATGGCATGATTTCTTGAAGGTTCATGATAAACCTGATGCGAAGAAGCCGGAATCAGCTCGCTTCGCATCGGGTTGGAACAGCTGTGCTGTTGCTATGAATCGTTGCTGAGACTACTGCTAATTATTTGTTGGCTTCAAAAGCTGCCTGATGCTCTTTCGCTACTGCTGCAGATTCTACCTTCTGTACGAACAGGTTCTGAATGCTGCTAAGGTGAACCTGGGCAGTTGCAGGGTTCATTGTGTTATCGAAGGCCAGGTCGCCGCCTTTCACCTGATTGAACAGGCCGGCAATGTTTACAGCCAGATCCGAGTATCCGGCAGCCTTGAGGTCGCCGTCAACCTTTTGGCCGATACCTACAGCATTCTTCAGCTCAAATTGTTTCTTAGGATATTCGGAAGCGAAGAAGTTGAGGAAGTCTTTCGTTTCCTGCAGATGCTCGCTGTTCGCCGATACGGCAAACGCGCTGCCTGGTGCCAGCATGAATTCGTTAGGGTCACCCTTGCCGTTGACTGTAGGGAACTGGAACGCTCCCACTTTACCGGCTACAGGAGAAGCGTCAATGGCGCCTGTTTCCCATGATCCGATCGACCACATAGCGGCTTTGCCTGTTTTGAAAATGTTACCGCCAGCGTTAGCATCAATCGAGGTTGCCCCGTCAGGGAATGCACCAGCCTGAACCAGTGCCTGGAACGCGTCTACCGCTTCTACAAAAGCAGGATCTTCGAATGTTTTCTTGCCGTCAAGCACGTCCTGTAGGAAGCCAGGGCCGCCGTTGGTGCGAAGCAGGATGTTCATGAACAGGAACGAGCCGGTCCAGGAATCCTTTTCACCGATCGCCAGCGGGGTAATGCCTTTGTCCTTCAGAATCTTGACATCCTGCAGCAGCTCTTCGAAGGTGGTCGGAGGAGCGGCGATGCCGGCTTCTGCGAACAGGTCTTTGTTGTAGTAAACGACTTCAATGTTGTTGCCGTCAGGAAGCGCATACACATTGTTGTCGAAGCTGTAGTAGTCAAGCAGGCCTTCCTGGTAAGTGTCCTTCAGGCCGTTCTGGTCGAGCATATCGTTCAGCGGTGCGAACAGTCCTGCATCTACGAAAGGCTTCATCTGTGCAGCCGGGTTAACGATGGTGATGTCCGGCACTTCTTTGGAGGCGGCTTGGGTTTTCAGCTTTACCTTCTGCTGGTCGGTGTTCAGCGTGTCCAGTTCGATCGTAACGTTCGGATGCTCCTTCATGTACTGGTCGGTCAGCTCATGAATCATTTTGTAAGCCGGGGTAGCCGGGTCCGGATAAATGTTCTGGAACGTAATCGTAACTTTCTTGTCACTCGGCGCATTCGTTGCTGCTGCGTTTCCGCTGCCGGCGGCAGCGTTCGGTGCTGCGTTATCCTTGGTATTCGTATTCGCATTGTTGTTCGAGTTACCGCATGCTGCAAGGCTCAGCGCCATAACTGCGGAGAATGCGATGGCAGCGGTTTGCTTCATTTTTCTGTTGACCATTAATAGATGCCCCCTGTGTTCGTGATATGCTTATTATCATCTGATGAAGCGCTTCCAACAAGGTGGGAACTGCAGAATAAAGGTTTGTTTTTTCTAGGTATGCCCAGTTTGCGGTTCTAAATGCCTGGTTTGGCGTGTGACGTCTCCTCCGTTGCCTCAAAATCGAATAGCGCCAGCTAAGGACAAGAGGATTCTGTCTTAGACTGACGCTATACGATTGCAATATCTTCAGGCAGTACTTCAAACCTTCCCGTTCATCTGCGGGATGTGACCTGACCTCCGGACTCCAATTTTTTCACTTTCATGCCTAATAGGTTGACAGCGATATAGATTAGGATGGTTATCGAATCGATAAACGTATCTTTAAGTCCCGAAAGATCGTAAACTGCCGTTATACCGAGAATGACCAGCAGGCGAACGGACAGAAGTGAAGTAATGGTCCATGCGGCAAACCGGGCCTTCGCCCCTTCCCCTTGTAAGGACAAGATAATGAATATGATGCCGAAGACCAGATTCTCTGCGGTGATAATGTGCCAGACATATTTGAATATGACTGCTGTATCCATGGCGGCTTCATTAACCTGGAGCGCCTGAAGCACAGTGGTTTCGCCATTCCAGGCATGCGTAACAGCAAACAGGATTGCAAGCACGCCGGCAAGCAGATAATAACCATTCTTAATTTTGTTAATTTTGATCACCATCACAGTCCCCCTTCGATAGTCCGGAATCCTGCTTATGCAGATCCCGGTAAATCTGCTGAACGAACGCTGTCAGTCGCCGGTCACTTTCGGGGTTAAAATCTCTTAGCGTTTCAGCCGCTGCGCCGAGTAGCTGGCTTACCTTGTTAAGGCGGGCAATTTTCCGGTACGTTTCCGCCTGTTTGGCATCGAGGAATTGTGCAAGCTCGTGATAATAAGCAGGGTCTGCACTCTCCATCTTGCGGAATTGAAACTTCTCTTTGATGTCTTCCAGCGATAAATCCGCATACTGCATAATTTGGATATTCATTAAATCGGTGAGGTCAGCCTGCGAGTACCTGCGGTAAGAATTGTGTTCCCTGGACGGCGAGACGATCCCAATCCGGTCGTAATACCGAAGGGTATCCTTCGGTATGCCGAGGATCCGTGATACCTGTTGTATAGAATATTGTTTATCCATATATTCACAATAACATTGGAGTTCACTCCAATGTCAAGATGCGATTTCTGAGGCATTGCAGAACAACCCACGGCACAGAATATAACCGCCTGCGAACTTAACATAACTGCCCGCGCAGCGTCAGCTTCGCCGCTATTCTCTTTTCAGGCGAAGATTCTTATAGTTGGTAGCCGCTAAATAGACTGCTTAAGCCGGTTTCCATCCGGAATGGAATTAGGTGGATAAACGTATCTTAATTCTGCTATTTTCGTTTGATTGGGCCATTTAGGTGGATAAACGTATCTTACTTCTGCACATTTCACCTAATCCGGGCTACTTATCCAATATTAAGTGCTCTTTTTCCAACTGTTAGCTGACCTTGCTTCCTTTGTTCTTTAGCAAGTGTAGATTATCCAACTATTTTCACAGTTCAGCTTCAGGATTTCCCCAACAACGAAACAAGCCCTCTCTACGATAATCGTAAAGAAGGCCTGATTTTACTGTTCAGTAATGATCTTCTAGTGTTCTTCTGGTGTTCCCTGCTTGCCTGACTGCTGCCATTGCTTAACTACGTTAACCAGTCCTGGCACATCCAGACCGTCAAGCGAAAAGGCTTTGCGCAGCAGATCATGCGGAATGAACTCATCATATTTGCCCAGATAAGGCGCCTCATCCGGTCCGAGCAGCGCTATAGCATCCGAAACGCCGCCGGTTTCAGCGATGATCTCCTCCTCCAGCGTCTCCGCATCCGCCTTACCTGCGACTACCATGTAATAAGGTTCCATCGGCACGACTGAGCGCAGACCCAGCGGACCTTTGAGATTATTCTTCAGCAGACGCTCAAGCGTGCGGAACTGGCGGCTGCCCGCCCAAGGAAGGATGAACATGGAATCTCCACCCGCCGGCAGAACGGAACGCGTTAGCAGGCCGCTCTCCTTCGCCAGCCGCCGCGCCCGCTCCAGCCGGGCGGCAGCACTTGGGGCAAGATACGGGTACAAGGCGGTAGAACCCAGCACCTCGCGGATCTTGGTCATAATTCTCGTGTGGACATCTCCGCCAGCGCCAAGCCATAAAGTATCCACCTTGCCGCGCGAGCCTTTGACATAGACTGCCTTGTGGCGGTTATCGACCTCTTCCACCTTCCACAGCTTGCCGGCCAGCGTGAAGCAGTAGCCTGGAGGCGGCACTGTGGTAATTGAACCAATCTCCTCGGTGCCGTTATAGACGACATGCTCCTCATCGTCTTTGAAGACTGCATAGAAACGGAAATTGTTGACGATCTTCTCACCCGCCATGCCGATCAGCAGGCTGCCTTCATCCATCTGCTCGATATGCCCCATGCCTTGCATGTATTCCATGAAGGCATCATAGTCGGCCGGGTCAATTCCCCGGAAGGACGGCAGGCTGAGCACCGCCTCCTTCAGGTCCTCCGGCTCCGCCTCGCCCATGCTCTTAAGGATGCTCATCGTCTGATGATACAGCAGGCCGACCGGCAGCTGGCGCACGTTCAGCGGCTCGACCCATTTCTCGCGTACATACAGCTCGATGACGGCAATAGCCCGCAGCAGCGTCCACGGCATCCGCGCCGGCAGCTGTGCCTCCTCGTCCTCCTCCTCGGGCGTGACGAAGATCATCTCGGAGGCGGCGTCCCCGCGCCTGCCCGAGCGGCCCAGCCGCTGCACGAAGCTCGCGCAGCTGTAGGGCGCGCCGAGCTGGAGCACCCGCTCCAGCTCGCCCAGGTCAATCCCCAGCTCCAGCGTCAGCGTCGCTGCAGCCACAGCCGGCCCCGCACCCTGGCGGAGCGCAGCCTCCGTCTCCTCGCGCAGCATCGCGGAGATGCTTCCATGATGCACATGGAAGACATCCCGCTCACTGCGCTTCGCGGCAATGCGCCGCAGCTCCAGAATCGCCTCTTCGGCGTCCGTTCGGCTGTTCGTGAAGATCAAGGCCTTCTTCACATGCGTATGGTCATAGATGAAGCCGTAATAGGCCTGGCGCGCCCGCTCCAGGTGTTCGGCTTCCTCCTCATTCCGCGCATCCGGGAAGGAGAAGTGCTCCACGCTCAGGCGCAGCTTGCGCCCGCCTTGCGGGGCACTGACCTCCACGCTCTCACGCGTGCCTGCCGCCAGCCACTCCGTGACGGAGGCGTAGTCGCTAAGCGTGGCGGAGAGGCCGATCCGCCGCGGATAACAGCCGGCCATCCGCGAGATCCGCGCCAGCTGGCTCAGCACTTGAATGCCGCGGTCCGCTCCCATGAAAGCATGTACTTCATCGATGACGATGAAGCGCAGGTCATGGAATAGCGCCGGAATGGCATTCGGGCGGTTCATCAGCAGCCCTTCCAGCGACTCCGGCGTAATCTGCAATACCCCGGAGGGATTCTGCATCAGCTTTGTTTTGTCGGCCTGCGGCACATCACCGTGCCAGTGCCAGACCGGGATATTCCCTTCACGCAGCAGATCGTTCAGCCGGGTGAACTGATCGTTAATCAGCGCCTTCAGCGGGGCGATGTAGAGAATGCCCACGGAGGCGGACGGCCGCTCGTGCAGCTCTGTCAGTGCCGGGAAGAAGGCCGCCTCCGTCTTGCCGGAGGCGGTACCCGAGGCAATCAGCAGGTGATGCGGCGTATCAAACAGCACACGGCAGGCATCAACCTGAGCCTCGCGCAGTGTCTCCCAGCGGTTTTTGTAGATGAACTCCTTAATGAATGGTGCCAACCGGTAAAACGGATTAGTATCGCTCATAGGTCAAACTCCGCCAGGAAGCCGTCCAATTCGTTCTGCCCGGTCTCGGCAGGCCGCGAAGTCCGTTCCCCGACCAGCTGCTCGAACGTAATGTCCGGATGCTGGCTCAGCGTATGCAGCAGATCCATGAAATCACGCACCACCTCGCGCGCAGTGAGCAGTTCTTCCGCACCCAGCCGCCCGACGGCCTCTTCCATAAAATGCACCAGCTGCGCTTGTGTCAGCCCGGCTTCATATCCATAGTGCAGGGCATGAATATCCCGCAGCTTCTGCAGCAGAATCAGGATCTCCTCGTGGGAGAGCATGTCCAGGGCAATAATCGGGCCGGTAAAGTTGTTCAGCCCGGCCCCGGCATATCGTCCGGCAACAAGCCGGGAGCGAAGCGCTTCATAGCTGAACAAGCCGCGCCGGTGATCCTCAACGAACTGCGGGGTTCCGCCTACGAAGATGCCCAGCCGCTCCGCCTTGCCCTGCATCGTGTCGTTAAACATCGTCAGCAGCTTCTCGTAGTTGCTCTGGCGTGAGATGCTGTTCGTAATCTTATAGAGGTTCACTCCTTCATCTATGAACAGCAGCAAGCCCTTGTATCCGATGGCTCCGGTGAATTCCGCCCACAGCTTCATATAGTCATACCAGTTGTCATCATCAATGATGACCCCAACACCAAGCGCTTTCCTTGCTTCTGTACGGGTGGCAAACTCACCGCGCAGCCAGCGCAAGGAGTCCTGCTTCAGCCCGTCATCAGCCAGCTTATGCCCGTTCCAGTAAGAAGCCAGCACCTTGGCGAAGTCAAAGCCGTGCACAAGCCCGCGCATTCCTGATGCTACGGCATAGATCCGCTGCTCCACTTCCCCGGCCAGCCCCGGATCATCCGGACCACAGCCCTTCTCCTGCATCACGGCCTGCTGCAGCGTCATAATCCATTTCTGCAGCATAATCTCCAGCGCTCCGCCGTCCGGCCGCGTGCGGGTCGACAGATGGCTCATAAGCTCGCGGTAAGTGGCCAGTCCCTGTCCCTTCGTACCGACAAGCCGCCGTTCAGGTGACAGGTCAGCATCGGCGACCACGAAATCCCGGTCCATAGCGTAATTGCGGATGATCTGCAGCAGAAAGCTTTTGCCGCTGCCGAATTTGCCGGTAATCAGCTTGAAGGCAGCGCCGCCGTCAGCAATATTCTCCATATCGCGGAGAATCGCTTCAACCTCCGGCCGGCGGCCGACAGCAATATGTTCAAGGCCGATCCGCGGCACAACGCCTGCGGTCAGCGAGTTAACGAGTGCGGTAGTGATCCGCTTCGGTATTTTCAGCACATTCGCTCCTGACGGGTTCGCTCCTGATAGGTTATCTGATGAACTCATTCCTGTTCTCACCTCTTTATATAATGCAGCCTGGATCTGCTTTCCTCAGTCAGCTCTTCGCCGTCTATAATGAGATCGCCAAGCATGTCCATAGCCAGCTCATTAATCTCATCGAACAGCAGTTCGGCCATTGTCCCGCCGCCTGCTGCCAGGCGCTGTACCTTCGCTGGTCCGGCTTCCTCTGCCAGTGCAAGCAACGCTTGACACTGGAGGGGGCTAAGCGCGGCCGCGAAGAGCATCCAGCTGTCAGCTTCCGGATCGCCGGAAGGATACGGAGTATCCGCTTTTTCTACTACAGCAGCTTTGGCAGCAGCCTCTACCACTTTTTCCATAGCAGCCTCCACCGTTTCTTCTACAGCAGCTTCAGCAGCTTCTACCGCAGCTTCCAGAATTCTATCTTTATTATCTGTATTAGCGCCGTCTAAATCTGTATCCTCTGCATTCTGTTTATCATGTGCATCTTCCGTTGTCCCAGTGCCCAACTGCTCGGCAGCTTCCTCCACCGTAAGCAGTGCCCGCACCACCTCGGAATCAGTCTCCAGCTGCTCCAGCCTCCGCTGGTCAATAACAACTGCCGGGCCTTTCTCTTCCTGCTCCGCCTTGCGGAATTCACGCTCCAGAAACCGGGTCACCAGCTCTTCCATATCTGCATCCACTTTGACATCCTTAAGCCTGCCCCGGTAGCCCATAAGCGCACGAAGCTTGTTCTCCGTCAGCCGGAACAATCGTGTAATCAGACTGCGCAGCGGAGGGGACTTGCTGATCCGCACTACCGGTACAAGCACAGAGTAACCATAAAGCGAGATGTCGTATACCGCACTGCGGAACAAATAACGCTCACGGACAACTGACGGTCCGGGCGGGAACATCGTGATCAGATTCGAGCCGTGTTTGCGGGCAACATAAGCATCAATTAAGGCCACGACCTGGGGAATATACCGCTCCGCCGCTGCTTTGCCGTCACCGAGATAGAATTTGGACTTGCTGATATCATAATCCGACATGACCGTCAGCACTTCGAAGCTAAGCTGCTCCGGAGCCGAGGACAGACAGCGTACAAGCTCCAGCTCCGCCAGATCGCCGGCCAGGCCGCGGGAACGAGCAACAATGCCCGTGAGCGGAATCTCCAGCTTATGCACGAATGAGAAATCAGCAATCCAGCCGCCAAGGTACTGGTCCAGGCGTTTGTATTGATCCCGGTAGGCTTCCCAGAGCAGATTCAGCTGCCGGCAGCCGTCCAGCGGCTCGTCCCAGCCTACACCATTAAGCAGCTCGTACACATTCAAGAAAATATAAGAAAGGTCGGTCTTCGGATAACGTCCCTGCCGCACCTCATCCCGCCAGAAGAAATACCACCTGCTCTGCGCGCCGGTCATATGCCCGTAAGTCGGCCAATAGCTTTTGAAAGGAACAAACAATGCCGCAGGCTCCTTATGTTCTGCAAGCTCCCGGGCACGGTGGACAAACTGGCCTTCAGTTGTCGTTACCGGCTCCGCGGTTTCTTCCATGTCCCACAATTGAAGCTGGACCGTTTCTTCCCCGGAAGATTTCCTCCTGCCCGCAGCGCCCGGACCTGCCGGAGGCTTCACCGGAATTGCAGCTTCTGCTGAACTGCGCGGCGGAATCGCCATATTCTGCTCCGTACTCTCCCATACCAGCTCGGAGAAATGCAGGCCCTGCCTGTCTTTAGCCATACTTACCCGCTCCATTAGTGTGCCGTAATAATTCTCACCATTATATCATATCCTATTGGCCCTACGGGGCAATCACGCAGACACAGGCCTAGACTTACTCCATATAAAATAACCCCACAATGTGGGGCTTTAGCTTCGAGGATTACTCAGGTACTTTGCGGGGACCCCGAAAATCAACCCCACAATGTGGGGCTCTGGCTTGCACCTCAAGATCTTGAATGTGCGTATCCCGCTGCACTCAGGCAGATGACGGGAACGTTCGTTTGCGTCTCTTTTATGAATATACTATAGTTCCCCTATGAGCCGCAATAGCGAAAGCAGGCCTTGAAATTGAAAAGAAGCTGCCTCAAGTAAGTAGAGCTCCTACTTAGAGACAGCCTCATTGTATATAGCGGATAGAAATAAGCGATCCGCCCTACTGCAGCTCCATCCCCTTCGTTTCCTTCCCAAGGAACAGAACGGCAGCTGCACCGATTACTATGGTTACGAAGAACAGCATGAAGATGGACCCGATCGCCACCGATTTGCCGACCATTATGCCGACAAGCGTTGGTGCAATAATCCCGCCAATCCGGCCAAAGGAGGTGGCAAGACCCGCACCTGTTGAACGGACGGCTGTCGGATACAGCTCAGGCGTGTAGGCATACATGCCGCCCCAGGCACCCAGATTGAAGAAGGACAAGCAGATACCGGCGGCCATCAGCATCCCCTCCGTCGTGGAATTGCCGAACCAGGCTGCGCTGACTGCAGTCAGCAGCAGATAGATGACAAGCACGAACTTGCGGCCGAACTTCTCGATGAAGTAAGCAGCGGTGAAATAACCCGGCAGCTGAGCGAGCGTCATGATCAGCACATATTCAAAGCTGCGGACCAGACTGAAGCCTTTAAGCACCATGACTGTCGGCAGCCACAGGAACATTCCGTAGTAGGAGAACACAACTGTGAACCAGAGAATCCACAGCATTATGGTCGAACGGCGGTATTCCGGGGACCAGACTGCGGCAATACGATTCCGCAGGGATACCGCCGTTGCCTTCTTAATCTCGGCGAACTTCGGCGAGTCATCAATCGCCTTGCGCAGATACAGCGCATAGAGTGCCGGTACAGCACCGATGGCAAAAGCGATCCGCCAGCCGTAATCCGGAATGACGAAGTAAGCAATCAGCGCCGACAGAATCCAGCCAAGTGCCCAGAAGCTCTCCAGTAGCACGACAGCCCGTCCTCTCTCTTTGACCGGCATGCTCTCCGACACCAGCGTTGAGGCTACCGGCAGCTCTCCGCCCAGCCCGAAGCCGGCGATGAAGCGCAGTACACTCAGCATTACATATCCTGCAGCGAATGCCGACAGGCCGCTGGCAATCGAGAAAATCAGCAGTGTCCACAGCAGCACGGATTTGCGGCCGAAGCGGTCCGCGAGTATTCCCGCCGCTGCTGCTCCGACAGCCATCCCTACGGAATTAATACTTGTTAAATATCCGATCTTTTCCGGACCGAGCGCCCATTCCTTCGCCAGCGCAGCCACAACAAAAGAGATCATCCCTACATCCATCGCATCAAACATCCAGCTGAGACCTGCACTAAACAGCAGCTTTCTTTGCTTCGGATTCCTCATCAGCGTCATTCCGCCCATCCCGCTTAAGCACCTCTTCCCTGATTCCGGCTAATCCCGCACGCGGCAAGACTAGTTTCTCTTACACATTCTAGAATCCTGCGGTTCAAAAATCAAGGAATAACACCGCATTGAAATATTGCCGCGCCATCGCCTGAAAATAACAGGTCTGCACGGATATCGCCGCAATCAGCAGCATATTCTGTACCGCATCACGCTGTGATCTCGTCAGATGGCTGAGCCGCTTCATCATGCCCTCCATGGATGACCTCAGTCCGTTGTCGGATTTCCACAAGTATTCCCTGGGATTCCCGCGGAGCGCCTGTCCTTCCGCCGGCAGCGGGGAACGGGTCTTGATCTCCTCGAACAGCTCTGCATAACCGTGATACAGCTGTGCCGGCTCAACCAGATCATCGTCGTCGCGCTCAGGCGCCAGGAACAGCATCCGGAACAGCTGGCGGATACTCTCGAAATCAAGTGCTGCCTTAAGATCATCTATTATAAATAGAAGCGCCGCCTGATTAATTGAATATTTCTTCCCTTCGCGCGGATGTCCCAGATACTCCTTGAAATCCCGTTTTACCCAGTTCTGCATAGCCGTGACGGACAGTGTGGAATACTCAATCAGACTGCCGAGCGCAGCGATTTCACCAAGGGACAGTCCCTTGACGCTGCCGCCTTTGATCAGCTTGTGCAGAATCGGAGGAATGTCGGTGGACAGAAAAGCGGGCAATGACGTCCCCTCACGGACCTCTTCGCGGTGGAATTTGGTCCAGGCTTCCTGCAGAATATGGAGCGGCCTCCGCTCCGAGTGTTCACTTAGAGACAGTAATAGTCCGGACATCTCTATCCGGCTAAGTGTAAAAGCTTCCATAGATGGCAACCCTCCACCATTTGATATTTCACTGAAAAGTTCGTACAATAGGTTCATATGAACTCATAATATGAGTATACCCTATTTTAGGGACGAAAGGGATGGTAAAGATTATATGGGTATAGGACTTAGTTTGACGCTCGTGGCAATTTTGATTATTTTAACCGCATTTTTTGTAGCAACGGAGTTTGCAGTAGTGAGATTAAGAGGAAGCCAGGTCAGCCAAATGGTGCTCGACGGGAAGAAGAATGCACTCGCGGTACAGCGGGTAGCTGCCAACCTTGACGGTTATCTCTCCGCCTGCCAGCTGGGGATCACCATTACGGCGCTCGGAATCGGGGCACTTGCAGAGCCTGCCTTTGAGCAGCTGCTCATTCCCGTATTCGACCTGACGAATCTGAGCCACAGTGTCAGCGAGCCAATCGCGTTCGCACTGGCTTTCATTATCGCAACATTCCTGCACGTCGTTGTCGGTGAACTAGCACCGAAGACGGCCGCTATAAACATTCCGGAGAAAATTGGTCAGGTTACCGCACCGCTGATTATTTGGTTCTACAGAGTATTGTACCCGTTGATTTGGCTCATGAACGGTTCCGCCAACCTGCTCGTCCGTATGTTCGGGATGAAGCCTGCCAGCGAGCACGGCGACGCCCACAGTGAAGACGAGATCCGTCTGATCTTGTCCGAGAGCTATGAGAGCGGCAAAATCAACAAAGCGGAATACGGTTATGTTAACCGGATTTTCACCTTTGATGAGATGCTGGCCAAGGAAATCATGGTTCCCCGGACAGATATGGTATGTCTGTTCACCGATCACTCGCTGCAGGAGAATATTGCAATCATCCGTAAAGAGCAGTATACACGTTTCCCAGTGGCTGACGGCAGTAAAGACAATATCATCGGCATGATCAACACCAAACAGCTGTACCTGCAATACGATAACAACCCGGATTTCGATTTCAAAAGCCTGATCCTGCCGCTGCTGACCGTCTCGGAAGTAACGCCGGTGAAGACGCTGCTGACCCGCATGCAGAAGGAACGCGTACATATCGCCCTACTGCTTGACGAATACGGCGGAACCTCAGGACTCATTACCATTGAAGACATCCTGGAAGAGATCGTCGGCGAAATCCGCGATGAATTCGACGGTGATGAACGCAAGAATGTTGAGCTGCTGAGCGACAATCATTATCTGTTTGACGGCAATGTGTCCCTGCTGGAGATCAAGGATCTTACAGGACTCGATTTCCATGACGAGGAAGTGACTACGATCGGCGGATGGCTGTACAGCCACCTGGAAGAACCGGTTGTCGGCAAAAGCCATGAGTACGGGCATGTTACATTGACTGTCCGCGAGATGAACCGCCACCGGATCCGCCGGGTTGAGATTGTCATTCACCCGCAGGTTGCCGAGGATGCTCCAGTGCACAGCGAGTAGGATAAATTAATACATTTACAAAGGCAAAGGCGCTCCCTCCGGGGAAGCGCCTTTGCCTTTGAATAGTGCTTATATTAGTGCGGGAGTAAATAGTTTGCTCATGTAATATTCGTCGACCCATTCCCCGTTAACGAGCAGTGATTTTTTCTTCACGCCTTCAATGTCAAACCCCTGCCGGGTATAAAGCGCTACAGCCCGTTCATTATGTATCATCACCGTCAGCTCCAGGCGCACGATCCCGCTCGCCTTCGCCCACCTGTCCATCTCTATGAATAAACCGTTGCCGATCCCCATACCCTGATATTGCTTCAGGATGCCGATGACAATATAGGCGCTGTGCTTATTGCGGCTAAAGCTCCCTCCGCGCACGGATAAATATCCTGCTAATTCGCCGCCGGCTTCGGCACCGATCAGGATCGATGTGTCTGCCTTGGCAAAGCTTGCGATCATCTCTTCTACCTGCTGAATTTCAGACTTCCGCTCACCGGGAGCGAGCATCATGTACGCAGTTTCCTGATCCAGCCGGTGCTGCAGGCTGAGCAGTGCGCCTGCATCCTCCGGAGCCAGTTCTCTCAGGGTTACTATCATTGTAATTCCTCCTGTAATTCGAAGCTGATGCTTCAGCTATGCGATATATAGGTATGGCTTAATGCTAAGCCTCCCCGGAACGGCAGATCATCAGCATATTGCCGTCGGGATCCTTGAATTTGAACCAGTGATCATGCTCAATATCTGTGAGAATCTCTGCTCCGCTTGCTTTGACATGATCATAGGCGGCATCAATATCGTCTGTAAGCAGATGAAAGGATGGCACTTTCAGCACAGATTCAGCAGTGAAAATTCTGCTGTCGAGCACGATTCCCGGCCCCTGCATTGGCACATCATACAGATGACCGAACAGAATCTCACCGTCAAGCGGCAGCCCAAGCAGGCTGCAATACCAGTTTTTGGACCTTTCGATATCACTAACCGGAATGAAGACCGCACCAACCTGATTACGTATCGGACTTGTCACAACAAGTATAGCCTCCTCTATAAGTACAAGTAATAGGCAAAGCTTGTGTTCAAAAAAACAGGACGGCATATCCATTTCTATTGGTTTCGATAAAATTTGGCAATTTCCTGCCTATTTAGTGACGTAAATATAAGTTATGCTATAATCTTGTCAGATCACTATCAAGATGTCAGGAGAATGTGACTTGGCTAACCTATCGTTCGGGCAGCTCAGGCTGACGCCGCCCAAAATATTATCCCTTGGCTTTGTAGTGCTGATTGCTGCGGGCACCCTGCTGCTGTCCCTGCCCGCCGCTTCCACAAGCGGGAGAATCTCCTTCATTGACGCGCTGTTTATGGCAACGTCAGCGACCTGTGTTA
Organism: Paenibacillus sp. MMS20-IR301; assembly: GCF_032302195.1. NCBI lineage: Bacteria > Bacillati > Bacillota > Bacilli > Caryophanales > Paenibacillaceae > Paenibacillus > Paenibacillus sp. MMS20-IR301. The sequence goes on along the minus strand of NZ_CP135275.1, from coordinate 1,690,198 downwards.
CCGGACTTGCTGTTCTCGACACAGGAACGCAGCTGACGGCATTCGGGCAAATCGTCCTGCTCGTGCTGTTCCAGTTCGGCGGCCTCGGGTTCGTCACCATGGCGACGCTGATCACGCTGGTGCTGAACAAGCGCATCTCGCTGAAGGAACGGCTGCTGCTGCAGGAATCCATGAACCAGAACTCGATGCAGGGAATTGTGAAGCTGATCCGCCGCGTTCTGATCTATTCACTGGTGATCCAGCTGAGCGGTGCCATCCTGCTGGCTATGCGGTTTGTGCTCGACATGCCCTTTGGTAAAGCAGTGTATTACGGAATCTTTCATAGCATCTCCATCTTCAATAACGCAGGCTTTGATCTGTTCGGCGATGTTCACGGACCCTTTAGCGGACTGACAAGGTATGTGGAAGACCCGGTTGTCAATATTACGTCTATGCTGCTGATTTTTCTCGGCGGTATCGGTTTTATTGTCTTATCCGATGTCATTGACTTTCCCAAACGCAAACGGCTGACCCTGCATTCCAAGGTCGTTCTGGCTACTTCAGCTGCCTTAATCCTGATCGGCGCGGCGGTATTCTTCTGGCTGGAGCTGAACTCTTCACTCAAGCCGCTGCATGCCGGAGGCAAGATAATGGCTTCGTTCCTGCAGGCCATTACGCCCCGCTCCGGCGGTGTGACGACGATCGAGATTCCGCTGCTGCGGGAATCCACGCAGTTCCTGATGATTCTGCTGATGTTCATCGGTGCGGCACCCGGCTCTACCGGCGGCGGAATCAAGATTACCACCTTCGCCATTCTGGTCATGACCGCCTATGCCCGGCTCCGGGGGAAGGAGGATATTGTGATGTTCCGCCACCGGATCTCTAAGGATAATGTCTACCGGGCTATTACAATGACCCTGCTGTCCCTGATGCTCGTGGTGATCTCCACTATGCTGCTGTCGGTGACAGAGAGTGCGGATTTTCTGACAGTACTATTTGAAGCTGTATCTGCTTTCGGTACCTCGGGCATTACGATGGGCCTGACCACTGAGCTGACTACGATCGGCAAGGTGCTGGTCGTCATTCTGATGTTCGTCGGCCGGACAGGGCCGCTTACGCTTGCTTACGCACTCAAACCCAAGAACAGCAAGGAGCTGTACCGTTATCCGGAGGGCAATATTACCATCGGCTAAACGGCTGACCGGCTGTCACATGAAACCCAAAATGCGACCCTCTGCGGTAGATCTCCAGTCCGCGCGGGGTCGCATTTTTATTAATGCAAGTTTACAGGTTACACTTCTTCTTCCGGGATCTCCTGTGTATCCAGGGCTGCATCCAGCAGCTGATTGTAGGTCTCATCGTCATTCTCCAGCAGTGCATCTACTTCCAGGAACTGCTCTTCACTTCCCGGCTCACCGGCGAAGCTTAAGCTGTAATCCCATTCGGTTCCCCGTGTGCTGAAAAAAGTAATCTCATACGGAGAATTATGATTCTCCAATTTGAATACCGTCCGCCCTACAAAGCTTCTATCCTCTACACGTTTCATTTCTGCTTTTATAATTTCCAGGCTCATACTCTTTCCTTCCTTTCATCTGATCATACCCGCAAGAATCAGTATAACATTGATATGTAAGCAATTCCTTTCCTTTTGCGCTGTAATTGACTTTTTTCATCCGGCGGTTAATAATTTAATACAATGCTTATCCGAGAAGCTACCCTATAGTAAATGGAGGAAATCGCAATGACACAAACAGAGCATCAATTGAAGCTTAGCAAGTATGCAGATCTGGCGGTGCAAATCGGTGTTAATGTTCAGCCGGGACAAATTCTGGTCGTGAATGCACCTATTACCGCAGCCGAATTCGTGCGCCTGATTACAGCCAAAGCTTACGCCATCGGTGCCAGCCAGGTCAAGGTCAACTGGAGCGATGAATTCGTTACCCGCCAGCAGTTCGAGCATGCCGCGCCGGAGGTCTTCACCAAGGCCCCTACCTGGCTCGCAGGTGAACTGACGGAATTCGCTGAGAATGGCGCTGCCTTCTTATCCGTAATTGCCGAGAATCCTGATGCGCTCAAAGGCATTGATCCCGAGCGGATCGCCAATTTCCAGAAAACCCGGGGAGCCGCACTCACGAAATACCGCGAAATGCAAATGTCCGACAAAGTCAGCTGGAGTATTGTTGCCATCCCGTCCCAGCCGTGGGCCGACAAGGTATTCCCCGAGCTGCCTGCCGAAGAACGTGTTGACAAGCTCTGGGAAGCTATTTTCCACACAGTCCGTCTGGACCGCGAGGACCCGGTTGCAGCCTGGCAGGAGCATCTGGACACGCTGGAGCAGAAGGCCGATGTGCTCAACGCCAAGAAATACAAAAGCCTGCATTACATAGCCCCTGGAACAGATCTTGTCATCGAGCTGCCTGAAGGACATCTATGGGCGCAAGGTGACAGCATCAATGCTAAAGGCCACTCCTTTGTCGCTAATATGCCAACTGAAGAAGTATTCACGGCTCCCCTGAAAACCGGTGTTAACGGTACTGTACGCAGCACGAAGCCGCTTAGCCATGGCGGGAACATTATTGACGGCTTCTCGATCAGCTTCGAGAACGGCCGTATTACCAGCGTCAGCGCGGAGCAGGGCCAGGAAGCTCTGGAATACCTGATCAGCATGGATGAAGGTGCCAAATACCTTGGAGAGGTAGCGCTTGTGCCGCACAAATCGCCGATCTCTGAGTCCGGCATCCTCTATTTCAATACATTGTTTGATGAGAATGCATCGAACCATCTGGCCATCGGAACTGCTTATGCCTTCTGCCTTGAGGGCGGCAAGGACATGAACCAGGAGGAGCTGACTGCACGCGGCCTCAATAACAGTGTAACCCATGTTGACTTCATGATCGGCTCAGCTGAGATGGATATCTACGGTATTACGGCAGACGGTACGCAGGAGCCTGTGTTCCTCAAAGGAAACTGGGCATTCTAATTCTTTCTGCTGACCCAAAAAGTACACACATAGAAGATGTTAAGGGAGCTGAAAAGCTATGCCGGATTTCAAGCAAAAGCTGGAAAATTATGCACTGCTCGCGGTGAAGATCGGGGTGAACATTCAGCCCGGCCAGACGCTGGTAGTGAATGCTGATATCGTATCGGCTGAGCTGGTACGCCTGATTGTACGTCAAGCCTATGAGGCTGGCGCAAAGCTGGTTAAGGTTAATTATTCGGATGAGCAGGTTACACGTACCCGGTACGATCTCGCCCCGTCTGAGAGCTTCTTAGAGCCGCCTAAGTGGCAGGCTGATGAGCTGGAGGACCTGGCCCGTAACGGCGCTGCCTTTCTGACGATCATCTCAGCAGATCCTGATCTGCTGAATGGCGTAGAGCCGAGCCGGATAGCGGACAATCAGAAGACCGCCGGACAGGCTATGGCGCCATACCGGGAAATGATGATGGCGAACCATGTCAGCTGGAGCGGCATCGCCTTCCCTTCCCCGTCATGGGCGGCCAAGGTCTTTCCTGATGCTGCCCCGGAGCAGCAGATTGAACTGCTCTGGGATGCCATCTTCAAGGCTGTCCGTGCCGACCAGGAGAACCCGGTTGAAGCCTGGAGCAAGCATCTGGGCGGACTCAAGCAGCGCTGTGATCTGCTGAACGCCAAGAAATACCGCAAGCTCCATTACACGGCACCAGGCACCGATCTGACTATCGAGCTGCCTGAAGGCCACATCTGGTGCCAGGCCGGTGCGGTGAACAGCCGCGGCAAGTCGTTCCTGGCTAACATTCCGACAGAGGAAGTGTTCACGGCACCTCTGAAGACCGGAGCCAGCGGCACAGTCAGCAGTACGAAGCCGCTTAGCTACGGCGGCAATATCATCGACCGCTTCACGCTGACCCTGGAGAACGGTAAGGTCACTGACTTTACCGCAGAGGTCGGACAGGAGGCTCTGGCTTCCCTGCTGGCAATGGATGAAGGCGCGGCTTACTTCGGTGAAGTGGCTCTGGTGCCCTTCCACTCCCCGATCTCGGAGAGCGGCATTCTCTATTACACCACATTGTATGATGAGAATGCTTCCTGTCACCTGGCGCTTGGCGCGGCTTACGCGTTCACTCTGCAGGATGGTATCCACATGACCAAGGACCAGCTTGCTGAGCGCGGTATGAATCAGAGCTTGACGCATGTCGACTTCATGATGGGCTCGCCGGAGATGAATATCGACGGCATTAACGACGACGGCTCAGCTGAGCCGATCTTCCGCAGCGGTAACTGGGCCTGATTGTAACTGTTACTGTGCTATGAATAGTTTTTGCAGCCAAACCTCCGAAATTTCCGTTAGCGGAAATCCCGGAGGTTTTTTCATGTTTTTATTCACATTTCATATCAATAGCCCAAATTCAAAGAAATGTTCAAAATAACTTCACAATATTGTTGAATTATATTCACAAATATGCCACAATACAATTAAGAAAACTCTTTACAATCCTTAATAGGAGGTAATCCTGATGAAAGAATCTTTGAATCAAGATCCGGAGCCGACAGAAATTGAGCGTATGGATGTCCAGCCTCCCAAAGATTTAAGTATTGTCGCTTCCGATGCAATCAAATACACTGCTTACATCATGCTCCTATTCGGATTCTTATACTTCCTGATTGCATACCTTGGACCTATGCTGTAAGAAGTTCTCCATATAAGCACGTAATCGTAAGCGCTTCCCTGATCAAATTAAAAAAAGGCAGTCTCCGCAGTGCGGAGACTGCCTTTTTTTGTTATAGAGTGCCGGTGAGGTCGAAGCAGCATCCGGATCTCCAATGCATGTCTCAAGCTCGTCAATTACCGTTCATCCTTAGGCGGCATCCGTTGATTCTGTCTTCTGCCTGCTTCGCTTTTAAAATCATGGAATTTCTCTGAAAATAAAAGGTTTTTCCTCTTAAATTACTTCATCCCCCTTTAATCATCCATGTAAATAAGTGCTTTATTTATATAAGCTTATACGGAAGTCAAAGTTTATTAGCAAAACATAAGTAAAGGAGAATTATTCATGAGCTCAAACACTGCATTTATAAGAAAAGGCGCTGCAAATGAGCCGTCTTCCAAACGTCTTCCGTGGGCCGGGTTGCTAGCTTTAGCCATGGCGGGCTTCATCTGCATTCTTACGGAAAGCCTGCCTGCTGGATTACTGCCGCAAATTGCACAGGATTTTGGCATTAGTGAAGCTTTTGCCGGACAATTGGTCACACTCTATGCAGCGGGTTCACTTCTGGCCGCCATTCCTTTGACAGCAGCTACCCGCGGGTGGAGACGCAGGCCACTGCTGCTGCTGTGTATCAGCGGATTTCTTGCCTTTAACACCATCACTGCGTTATCTTCCGTTTACATACTGACGCTTGCCGCGCGGTTCTTCGCAGGTGTCTCGGCAGGTGTTCTGTGGGGGATGACAGCCGGTTATGCACGGCGCATGGTGCCTGATCCGCTGAAAGGAAGAGCGATGGCTGTAGCGATGATCGGCACCCCGCTGGCATTGGCGCTGGGCGTTCCGCTTGGTACTTTTTTCGGAGCATATACAGGATGGCGCCTCATTTTCGGAGCTGTATCATTACTCACAGTAGCTCTTATTGGCTGGGTGCTCTGGAAGGTGCCGGATTATGCTGGTGAGCCTGCCGGTGATCAGCTCCCTTTCCACAAAGTGTTCCTGATTCCTGGTGTACGGACGATTTTGTTCGTCGTCTTGACCTGGGTACTGGCTCATAATATTTTGTACACTTATATTGCACCGTATCTTGCGGGAACCGCATTTGCTCAGCGGGTGGATTTAATTCTGCTTATTTTCGGAATTACCTCGGTTGCTGGCATTTGGGTGACAGGCATACTAATTGACCGTTTTCTAAGAATGCTGGTTTTAATCAGCATCACAGGATTTGTTTTGGCTTCTGTAGCCTTGGGAACCGGAATGAATCAACCTGCAATCATCATTCTTGGTGTTACAGCCTGGGGGTTTACGTTTGGCGGGGCAGCCACTTTACTGCAGACAGCAATAGCACAAGCTGGGGGAAAAAGCGCAGATATAGCCCAGTCGATGCTGGTTACTGCATGGAATGTGGCCATCGGCGGGGGAGGCATCATCGGCGGATTTCTGCTTGAACTGCTTGGAGCCGGATTCCTTCCGGGGGCACTAATCTTCTTGTTGCTCCCCTCTTTGCTTGCAGCCTGGCAAGCGAAAAAGCATGGTTTCCCTTCCTGAAAAAAGTGAGTCTTATGCGAGCAAATCAGTCTCTCCAATGAGATTCTTATAAGCAATCGGTGAAGACATTACAATAAGAGTCGTATAGGTTCCGTATTGATCACACCGGTTTTCAAACTCTTCCAGCCCCTGTGTTGTTTCTGTGAGGACCTTCAACAGATAATTATGCTCTCCGCTTATCCGGTAGCACTCCGTGACCTCCGGTGATGCACGGCAAAAATCAAGGAAGGGATAGCAATTGCGGGTCCGTACAAGCATATAGGCAGTGCATTGCTTACCGATTTTGTGTGAAGAAATTACGGTCCGGTATTCCTCGATAACCCCTTTTTCTTCCATGCGTTTTACACGTTCAGTAACGGCCGGTTGAGACAGTCCTACCAGCTTCCCAATATCTGTCATTGATAATCTCGCCTGATTCTGCAAATGAAGCAGGATATTGTTATCAATTTCGTCCAAGAAAATCAGCCCCTTTGTTTTAAAAGTTATTTCTTTTAAATACCTTTAGAATCATCGAAAGTTTCTTCTTTTAACTTGTTTGCTTTATGTAAGACAGCAGAAATTATTTATATAATAAACACACTTGCTATGAATAATCAAGTAAATTACAACAGGAGAGGATGAGAAGCATGAGAAAAACAAAGCTGGAATGGCTGCATAAAAGCGTCGATGAAGTAATTGACCGCACCCTTGAGGAAAAAAGGATCGTAGGTACCGTCGTCCTGATTGCACAAGGGGGGAACCTGGTTTACCGCAGGTCTGCCGGGTTAGCCGACCGCGAGCAGAAACGGCCGATGCTGGAGAAAGCTTTGTTCAGATATGCTTCGGTAACGAAGCCGATCGTGTCAACGGCAGCCTTAGTACTTATTTCGCAAGGAAGTTTGCAGTTAAACGATCCGGTGGAACAATGGCTGCCGGGCTTCCGTCCCAAGCTGCCAAACGGACAATATGCCTTCATCACCATACAACATCTGATGACACATACCGCCGGCTTAACCTACCGTTTCTTCCAGAAAGAAAGGGGGACTTATGAGCTTGCCGGGGTCTCGGACGGCATGGATCTGCCAGGAATTACACTTGAAGAGAATCTGCAACGACTCGCTTCTGTTCCGCTTCTATATGAGCCGGGAACAATGTGGAGATATTCCATAGCAACAGACGTGCTCGGAGCGGTCATTGAAAAGGTAACTGGAATGCCGCTAAGCGAAGCTGTACGTTTGCTTGTAACTCATCCCCTCTCAATGCTGGATACGGATTTCATGGCTGTGGACGCAGACAGATTGACCACGGCTTATGCAGACAGTGCGGGAGAGCCCCGGCGTTTGCAGGATTTTGATACCGTTCCTTTCGTGGAGGGGACGGCAGGATTTCTCCTTTCACCCGGCAGGTTTGCCGATAAGACAGCCTATCCCTCGGGAGGAGCCGGCATGATTGGCAGCGCAGGAGACTTCCTTAAACTGCTGGAAGCTTTGCGGCAGGGAGGAAATCCGATTCTGCCCGAGGCTCTTGTCGCAGAAATGACAACCAATCAAATTGGCAGCCTTGAGATGCCCTATTGGCCGGGGAGAGGCTTTGGACTTGGTTTCACGCTGCTTAGAGACCCGGTTGCTGCCAATACACCGGAATCGCCGGGAACGTGGCGGATGGGCGGCACTTATGGTCATTCCTGGTTTGTTGATCCGAGCGAGGAGCTTAGTGTTGTAGCGTTCACCAATACAGCGCTTGAAGGAATGTCAGGGAGGTTTACAACGGAGCTGTGCGAAGCGGTATACAAGGGTATCCGAGAAGCTAAGTTATTTTGAGAAATTGCAAAATCACCTGATCAAATAACAAAAAAGGTAGCTCTCGGCTAAGCTGGAGAACTACCTTTTTGTTGTAAATCCATTGAGCTTATTCTCACTTCCAACCCAGTGTCTTATTGATCCAGGCGATGGCCTCTGGAGTCCAGACTCCGTCCATCTGTGAACGCAGCCAGGCAATTGCCTCTTCTCTCGTTCCCTCAAAGGGCATCATTCCTGCTTCGTGCATCCAGCGGCCTGTAGTTTCGTAAGAGGTGCTGTTCCAGCCGTTTGGCTCACCGTCAGCATTCAGCCGCTGCTTGACTCCGGAGATTACAATATCAAGCATACCTTGAAGCTCTGTTACCGCATTATCGAACGCTGTCTTCTTCTCTTTGGCCTTCATATCAGCCATTGCCCGCAGCTGCCGGGTCTCGATTCCTTCCTGCTCACGTATGATCTGCAGCAGGGTCAGCGCTTCTTTGGTAGCAAGACCGCTGTCGTACCGTTCTTCCAGTGTCCGCGTGCTGCCTGCCGCCGCCAGGTAGGCAGGCAGCCACTCACGGGAGACGAGCACCGCTTTTTTCTTAATAAATTTCCCGTATCCGGCAAGTCCCTCACCAGGAAATCTGACACGCCAGCCCCAAGGGTCCTGCTCAGAGCCGGTATGCCAATTCTCCGCAAGCGTCAGCCCGTTTACTGAAGGGTGCCCGGGGATCAATGCTGCCAGCGGGACAATCCCCATTCTTCCAACTACCTCTGCCATCTCCTCAAACGTCGTAACTATGCCTTGCTCATCTGCAACTGTCATCCTTCCGCCTCCAATACTCTTATTCTTCCAGTTAATCTTCCTCTGCTGCCTGTCCCATGCAGCGGATACCGGCAAGATACGCGCGGATCAGCCGGATCAGGCTGACATTCAGGTCCAGCGGCATTCCGAATCCGCCCTGATTCTCGAGGGCGGAGAATCCGTGCAGAATGCTGCGCAGTCCCCTGACCGCATGCAGTTTGCCTTCCTCATCCAGCCCGAAGGCGGAGAGCGCCCCGATGAGCAGCTCCAGAATCTGCTGTCCCGCTGCTTCAAGCAGCGTGTCTCCTTGCTCAGGCGCTCTCAGCGTCGTCTCGTACAGCCCCGGGCGCTGCCTGGCAAACTCGATATAAGCCAGACTCATCGCATGGACAGCCGCTGCTCCGCTGAGCCCTTCTGCCGCTTCTGACATAGATTCATGCAGCAGCTCCAGGCCATGTACGGCAAGCAGCGTCCGGAGTCCGGCCAGTCCGTTAATGTGATTATACAACGATGGTGGACGGACTCCCAGCTTGGCTGCCAAGGCAGCCAGTGTTACCTGCTCAACGCCCTGCGTGTCCGCCAGCTCTGCTGCAGCCAGCACCAGGCTGTGTGTATCCAGACCTGCTCGTACCATGCCTACCTCCCCTTTCAGTGATGTCCTAATGCCTTGGCCGCCTCAGCTGCAGCCTGCTTCATAATCTCCACCGGATTCTTCACCAGATCCCCATGGCCTGCTGCCAGTACGGAAGGTGCAAGCGCAATCAGCTTATGTGCACTGGCCAAGGCTTGACCGAAGCTCCAGGTTGCCATCGCCGGAAATGGAAACGAGGCCACCTTCTTGCCGGCTACTGCCATTCCCCGGAAAGTCTGAAAGGCATCTCCGGCAATCAGGGCGCCTGAGCGCTGATCCTGGAATGACATCGATCCCGGTGTATGCCCTGGAGTACTTATGGCTCGCAGAGAACCGACGGTATCCCCGTCATAGAGCAGGATATCCGGCCGGGTAACTACCTTGGCCGGCACACTGCCCTTAATCGGCAGCTGCGGCTCCCCGTCCCGCAGGGAGCGGTCGCCGGCCAGCAGTGCAGCATCCCGTTCAGAGATGTAGACCTTAGCTTCAGGAAGCAGCTGCTTCAGCTTATCCAGCGCCCCGACATGATCTGCATGCGCATGGGTCAACACAATCCGGGATAGCGGTTTATTTAACCTGGCGGATTCGCGGAGAATACCTTGAGTGCTAAACGGCATGCCGGCATCAATCAGGGTCAGCTCTTGTTCTTCTTCAATCAGATAGCAATTAACAGGGAACAATCTGGGCAGCCAGGTAAGCTGATGCAGATAGCCTTCTTGGGTTACTCTCATACGGACACTCCTCTAAACTAATGGTATTAGTTATAATATAAACTAATGACATTAGTTTAGCAATAGGCTACCGAAATGTTGTGCAGTATCACTCCAGCTTGTTATTTGCATTTTTGGTGGAACGCTTAAGCCAGAGCCACTGCAGGCCGGTAATCCCCAAGAAGAACACGACCATCCCCACTACTGTACTTACGATGTTACTGCCCAAATCAGCCTTTCCGCTGCCAGTCAGCTCATCAATGAACATCAGGATCCCCCAGACCAGTGAACCGGCTGCTCCGGCAATCAGGTTCATCTTCTTAAGGCGCTTAACATCCCCTTTTCGGTCCGGAAGGAGGTACAAGCCGCTCCTGATTCCGCGTACAGTAATGTACAGACAAGCCGCCATCAGAATCAGAAACGTATCCAGCCAGTATTTCATGTCCCATTGCAGGATAAACACCTTAACCAGCAGACTGACCATAATTCCGGCAAAAACAATCATAAACCCGTGCGAGTTCAGACTTTGCAGCTCTGCTGTGATCCGTTCATCCTTAATTGCCCGCTCTTTCATTCTTCTTCCTCCCAGAAAAGTTCATCTAAAGTAGTTCCCAGTGTCTTACAAATGGCAATACAAAGCCTGAGGGTTGGATTATATCCGCCCGCTTCAATCAGACCGATCGTTTGCCTGGTTACACCGACCGCCTCAGCCAGCTGCTCCTGCGACCAATCGCGTTGAATTCGGGCAAGCTTAAGCTTTACATTCTTCTTGTCCCCCATCAGCTACCTCCTGCCCAGATGGTTATATAGACCAATTGTAATCTATACCTTTCATTATGTACAATATATATTGCATGAATCACAAAAAAAAACATCCCGCAGGATGTTTTCACTTGAGTCAACCATCAGCCGAAGCGGCCCATAATGTATTCCTGGGTCATCTGGTTTTCAGGATTACTGAAGACCTTCTCGGTCTTGTCGTATTCCACAAGCGAGCCCAGATAGAAGTAGGCGGTGTAGTCTGAGATCCGTGCTGCCTGCTGCATGTTGTGGGTTACGATAACGATGCGCAGTTCTTCTTTCAGCTCTTTAATCAATTCTTCAACCTTGCCTGTAGATACAGGGTCAAGGGCTGAAGCCGGCTCATCCAGCAGCAGAATCTGCGGGTTAACCGACAGCGCGCGGGCAATGCACAGACGCTGCTGTTGTCCGCCGGACAGGGCCAGCGCAGAGTCCTTCAGGCGGTCCTTCACTTCATCCCATAGCGCCGCACGGCGCAGGCTGCTCTCAACGATTTCATCCAGCGCCTGTTTGCCTTTGATTCCATGATACTTCGGACCGAAGGCAATGTTGTCGTAGATGGATTTATAGAACGGGTTGGGCTTCTGCCATACCATACCGATTTTTTGGCGCAGCTTGATTACATCGGTACCGGAAGCATTGATATCTACACCGTCAATCCAGATGCTGCCTTTGGTGGTCGAGCCGGAAATATCATCATTCATCCGGTTAAGCGAACGGAGGAACGTCGATTTACCGCAGCCCGAAGGGCCGATCAGTGCAGTTACTGTGTTCTGGGCGAATGGAAGACTGATTCCTTTAACTGCTTCATATGTGCCATAAAAAATACTCAAATCCTCAGTTTGAAATGATTCACGCACTACTGGTTCCGCAATACCCATCTCATCTGCCTCCTACGGTTTCTCTTCTCTTTGATCAAATATGATTCTAGTTCATTCTCTTGGATGCAGTCAGCTTACGGTAGATGAATCTGCCGAAGAAGCGTGCCGCCAAGTTAAAGATCAATACTGTAATGACCAGCACTGCTGAAGCGCCTGCAGCGATTTGAATGGCATCCGGTGCCAGACCTTCGCTGTTCACCTTCCAGATATGCACCGCCAGCGTCTCTGCCGGACGGAACGGGTTAAGCGGTGAAGACGGGCTTAGCGGGTTCCAGTTGCTGAAATCCAGACGCGGGCTGCTCATCCCCGCTGTGAACATAAGCGCTGCGGCTTCACCGAATACACGGCCTGCAGACAGGATTGTACCTGTAATGATCGTTGGCAGCGCAACAGGAAGCAGTACGGAGGTAACGATTTTCCATTTGGATAGTCCAAGCGCAAAACCTGCTTCCTTCTGCTGCTTAGGCACAGTGCGGAAAGCCTGCTCAGTAATACGCACCATCAGCGGAAGATTGAAGAAGGTCAGCGCCAGCGCGCCTGAGATCAGGGAGAAGCCGAGATTGAATGTATTAACAATTAGCAGGAGACCGAACAGGCCGACGATGATTGAAGGGAAGGAAGACAACACTTCCACAATCAGGCGGATGAAGTTGGTCAGCTTGCCGGGACGGGCATATTCTGCCATGAAGATTCCTGCACCCAGTCCAAGCGGAATTGTAATAATCAGGGTCAGGACCAGCAGGAACAGGGAGTTGAACAGCTGCGGCCCCACCCCGCCGCCTGCGCGGATCTTCTGTGGTGCCGAGGTCAGGAAGTCCCAGCTGATATGACTCATGCCGCGGACCAGAATGTATCCGAGCAAGCCAATCAGTATAGCTACGATCAATAAAGCGAAGGTTACAATAACACCAGTGGCGATTTTATCTGCTGTTTTCGGCTTCAAATTTTAGCTCTCCTTTCGAGCATTCTTACCAGCAATACGAATACAAATGTCATCAGCATGAGCACGAGTGCCATACTCCATAGCGCATTGTTCTGCGGGGAGCCCATTGTCGTGTTCCCCATCCCGAGAGTGATAACACTCGTCAGAGTGGATGCGGATTCGAACAGGGAGCGCGGAACGAACGGCGCATTACCGATAACCATCTGTACTGCAAGTGCTTCACCGAATGCACGGGCCATCCCCAGAACCACACCAGTCATAATTGCCGGGAAGGTTGTCGGAAGAATGACGCGGGAGATCGTCTGCCAGCGTGTGGCACCGAGCGCAAAGGAAGATTCTTTCAAGTTTTGCGGCAAAGATGCAAGCGCGTCTGCAGCCACGCTCGTAATGGTCGGCAGAATCATTACCGACAGCACTAGCGCGCCTGCAGCAACCCCGATGCCCTGACCGGGCAGAGTGTTCCGCAGAAATGGTACAATAACGCTTAAGCCTACGAATCCGTATACGACGGACGGAATACCGGACAGCAGCTCAATGACCGGCTGCAGCAGCTTTTTGCCCCAGCCCGGAACAATTTCCGTCATGAACAATGCGGCGCAGATACTCAGCGGGCTTGCGATAAGCGCTGCAAGCAGTGTCACGAGGAAGGAGCCCGAGATGAACGGGAATGCTCCATAGGATGGTGTATCTGCCTCCGGTGACCATTTGGTTCCGAACAGGAAATCAGATACCTTTACATTACCGTTAACGAAATTGGCAATCCCTTTAGACGCTACGAAATATACCATCGATACTATAATTACAATCAATAGCAGGACACAAAAAGACATATAAGCGCGTCCGATAAAGTTCTCAATATGATGTTTTTCAAACCGAGTATTTTTAGACTTTACCCTCAAGTTGCTCCCTCTTTCTAAAGTGAAAAGAGAGGCAGAAGAATTCCGCCTCTAATCACTTAAAGTTCTAATGGATAATTGTTATGAAATTAAGGCAATTACTTTGCTGTAACTGTTCCGGCAACATCACGGGAAACCTGCATTTTGGAAGCCGGGATGTAGCCAAGCTCTACTACATCGCCATTCTGTACTTCGTCAGTCATCATGTAGTCAAGGAAAGCTCCTACAACTTCGTTAGGCTCGCCGTTAGTGTACATGTGCTCGTAAGCCCATACCGGATATTTACCGGAGATTACGTTGTCTACAGAAGGCTCAACACCATCATAGTTCAGTGTTTTCACGGTATCATCCAGGTAAGACAGCGCCAGGTAGCCGATAGCTCCCGGAGTTTCGCCGATGATTTTTTTAACAGTACCGGAAGAATCCTCTTGGATTGAACCAGCCAGATCTTCTGTCTTCGTGCCAAGCGCGAAGGTTTCGAAGGTTGCGCGTGTACCGGAGCTTGCAGGACGGTTGATGATCTGGATTGCTTGGTCAGCACCGCCAACTTCGCTCCAGTTTGTGATTTTGCCGGTGAAGATGTCAACCAGCTGCTGCTTAGTCAATGAATCTACGCCTGCATCCGGGTTGCTTACAGTAGCCATTGCTACAACTGCTACCTGATGATCTACAAGTGCTGCAGCCTTCTCAGCATCAGCATCCTTCAGCTTTTCTTCGGCGAATACATCGGAGTTACCGATATCTACTTGCTTTTCAGCTACTTGTGTCAGACCTGTACCGCTACCGCCGCCCTGAACCTGAATGTCCACGCCTGCGTTAGCATCCATGAATTTCTCAGCTGCCTGCTCTACCAGCGGCTGCAATGCTGTGGAGCCCGAAGCCAGAATTGATCCGCTGAGTTCAGCGCCGCTGCTGTTTTGTGTGTTTGTTGCAGCTGCATTTCCTCCGTTATTGGTTGTTGCATTATTTCCCCCGTTATTACCACATGCCGAAAGTGCTACCACGCTTGTCAAAGCTAAAGCCATAATCCAAGATTTTCTGAATTGCATTGTTGTTTTTCCTCCTAAAGGTTTTGTGAGTGTGTGCTCCATTTCGCTCTGCTTCGTACAAAACTCATCTTGGAAGCATTTGTTCCTGTCAGCGTCTCCGTTGACTCTTCTTATTCTAGGGCCCGTTCGTTATTTAAAAGTACTGAGTTTGTAAAAGCTCGGATAAAAGTTATAATATAAAATGAATAACGACATAGATTTTATCTATAACGAAACAACAATAGCCGCACTTTATCCATATATTAGGAGAGAAGTTAATGAACCTTGTGAAATTGCAAATTGTAGTGCTGATTGAAAAGTATAAGAAGGTTACAGATGTAGCTGCCGAGATGGGTCTTAAGCAGCCTACCGTCTCCTTTCATATGAAGAGTCTGGAAAGTGAGCTGGGTGCCTCCCTGTTCCAGTATAGGAGCGGCCGGGTGCTGCTAACCGATGCTGGGCGAGCGTTATATCAATATGCGCACAGAATCGTCTCGCTTACGCTTGAGGCGGAGCGGACGGTTAAGCAGTTCACCTCTCTTGCTTCAGGTAACCTTGAGCTGACGGCAAGTAACATTCCCGGTTCTTATCTTGTGCCTAAACTGCTGGCCCGATTCACCGGACTGCATAGCGGAATTGATGTTTTTCTGTCCATGCTGCCTGATGATGCAATCCGGGAGCGGCTGCGCAGCCGGGAGATTCAGCTGGCTGTTCTTCATAGCGCGGAAGGTCAGGATGACAGCTTTCAGACTCAGGTGATCGCAGCAGATGAAGCTGTACTCACCTTTGCACCGGATCATCCGTTTGCCGTCCTGCCGGAGCTTACGGTGGAAGCAGTAGCCCGGGAGCCATGGGTTCAGCATGAAGCGGCCTCCTTCCTGCGGGGAATCGCGGACAAGTGGACGCAGCTGAACAATGTCAGGGTGTGGAATCATGCCGTTGTCGGCTCGCCGGAGGCGGTCAAATGTATGCTAAGTGAAGGAGGAATGATCGGGGTATTCTCGAAAGCCGGAATCGCGGAAGAGGTGGCTACGGGACGTCTGGCCTCTGCTCCGCTGCCGGGAATCCGGCCGGCGGACGGCTCGTTTGTTCTGGCTTGGCGTAAGGACTACACTTTATCTCCGCTGCAAAGAGCTTTTGCCGAAGTTTGTGCAGCAGCCGCTTATTAAATTCTTATATTTAAAGAAACCTCCCCTTTGAGAAAATGGCGTTAACACAACCATTTCAAAGGAGAGGTTTCTTTGTAGTACAGGTTTATTTTACAGCAACCAGGGTGAAGGTCTTGGGGATTCCCTTATCATAGACATCTGACGACAGGTTAGGCTCTTCTGCCAGCTCCTGAATAATCAGTCCGCCGGCTGCTGCAGCCGTCACGATTTCCCCCAGCGTCCAGCGCCGCCAGTAGACCACATTCGGCTTGTCTGCATCTGCAGCACCGCCTGAGGACGGCATGTACTTGGAATACGACACCCGCTTCTCTTCGAGCGCCGTATCGAAATAATCCCCGCTTACTTTATGCTTGCGCACCTTGGCGGTTGAACCTTTAGAAGAGATCAGCTTGGTCGTTACCGGGTGAAAATCGCGCAGGACGAACTTCCCGCCGGATGCCAGCAGCCGGTATGCGGTAGCCATAAACGGAGCCAAGTCGGTAAAATAGTGAACAATCCCCATTTCAGCAAGTACCACATCATAGGAATTGTCGAGCAGGGCTTCCGGCAGTCCAAGCACATCCGAGACAATGTACTCCAGCTGCACTCCGGCTGCCTGCGCCAATTCAGACGCATAACGCGCATTAGCCTCTGAGAAATCAGCTACCGTAACCTCCGCACCGAGCAGTGCGAGCGCCACCGCCTTCATCCCGTTTGAGCCCATCAGGTTCATGATTTTGCGGCCCTTCACCTCACCCAGATAGGTGTTCAGCGGAAACAGCTTCCCGGCCGGATCTTTAACCAGCTTCCCCGCAGCTTCAGCAGGTGTTCCGAACCGGCTGGTCCAGGCGGAATACGTATCCTCATTCCACAGCTCTTCACTCGTCGGGGCAGCCCCGCCGTTTAGTTCAGCCGGTTCATTCTGATCATGTTCATTCATTGCTTAGTTTACCCCTTTATCTGTGTTCTATATTAATGTACGGTTGATGTGCCTTATGATGCATTAGCCAGAGCTGCCTCAAGCTTCAGCGCTTTTTTGCGGCCGGCATACAGATAGACACCGAGTCCGGCCATAACCAGTACCCCTCCCGCCCACTGCATCCGGCTCAGTTGTTCACCCAGCAGCAGAAAGGCGAGAATGCTTGAGCCTACAGGCTCGCCAAGAATATTCATCGAGACTGTAGTTGCCGATGTATATTGCAGCAGCCAGTTAAACAGGATATGGCCGAATACAGTCGGAACCACTGCCAGCAGTACAAAGATCCCCCATTCCCGCGGCGGATAATCGAAGAACGGTGTACGGGTTGCCAGATTATAAACGGCAAATACAACAGCCGCAGTAATAAAGACAATCAGACTGTACAGATAAGACGGCATCCGTGCCACCAGCTTCTGTCCGATCAGCAGATGCACAGCAACCGCCACCGTTCCGCCAAGCGAGAGCAGATCCCCCTTCAGGTTCTCGGCAGACAGTCCGATATCGCCCCAGCCGATGAAGACCACCCCGAAGATTGCAACCGCCATACCAAGGATAGCTGAACCACTATTCCGTTCCTTATACAGGATGAAAGCACCCATCATAATAAACAAGGGCTCCAAGGCCAGAATCATTGTGGAGCTGGCTACAGAGGTGTAATTCAGCGAGCCCATCCAGAGCAGGAAATGCAGGGCCAGCATGACACCTGAAGCTCCCAGCAGCAGCCAATCCTTGAAATGCAGTGTTCTTGCTGCTCCGCTGTATGGCCGGGCAAACGGCAGCATCAGCAGTGAAGTGATCAGCAGCCGGTACATTCCCTGTACCGATACAGGGGCAGACGACCATTTAATAAAAATTGAAGAAAAGGATATGGCCACAATTCCGATCACCATAAGCAGAGAAACGGGAACGGGCGGTTTTTTGGCATTCATCGTTAGGCGCCCCTTTTGCAATATGTAAGACTCATTATGTTAATTTAACGCAAATTGCAGAAAAAAGCAGTATTTTTCACAAATAAAAGCATGAAATCCGCCGGAAACGGATTTTCATGCCTTTAATGCTTTTTATTAGAGACTACCGCTGCTCTGGTCCTCCCTCTACGGTTTCAGTACAACCTTTATACAATCCTCTTCCTTCTCCTGAAAAATATTGTATGCGTGCTCCGCCCTGCTGATCGGCAGCCGGTGAGTAATGATGTCCGTAGGATCAAATTTATTCTCTTTGATCATCTTGTACAGCAGCGGCATGTAATGGATAACAGGCGCCTGTCCCATCTTCAGCGTAATATTACGTTCAAACAGATGGCCCAGCGGGAACATATTATAGTTCAGTCCATATACCCCGACAAGCTGAATGGTCCCGAATTTGCGGACGGCCCCAGAGGCAATACGGAAAGCGCCCAGTGAACCGCCCTGCAGCATTAAGGCAGTCTCTACCTTTTCTACAACAGTCTTCTTAGCGTCAAGACCTACGCAATCAATGACCACATCCGCCCCGCCGCGGGTAATTTCCTTCAGGTACAGCTCAACATCCTTGGTCTCTTCGAAATTAACCGTCTCCACGTTGTTCGTGAGCTTCGCATGCTGAAGCCGGTAAGGAATATAATCCACTGCAATCACACGGGCCGCTCCTTTGATCCAGGCGAATTTTTGCGTCAGCAGACCTACCGGGCCGCAGCCCAGCACAATGACCGTGTCACCGGCCTTCACTCCCGAATTCTCAACACCCCACCAGGCAGTAGGAACGATGTCCGAAAGGAACAGGAGCTTCTCATCTTCCATTTCAGCATCCTCAGGGACGACAAACGGGCCAAAATTGCCGTACGGTACACGTAGCAGCTCGGCTTGCCCTCCGGCGAAGCCGCCGTAAGTATCAGAGTATCCCAGATAACCGCCGGTATCCTTAGTTTCATTGGCATGGTCGCATTGGCTCTCCATCTCATGCTGGCAGAAGAAGCATTGTCCGCAGGCTACATTAAAAGGTATAATCACACGGTCACCCTTCTTGACTCTGGTAACCTCCGGTCCTGTATCCTCAACGATCCCCATAGGCTCATGCCCGATAATGTAGTCATCATGCATTCCCGGGATTTCTCCATTATAGATATGAAGATCCGATCCACTATGTTATAACCCCGAATCGTCCGGCTTTATCCCTGCAGCAGCGGAGAATACATCATCAGCGCATAATTCTCGGTAACAGCTTCATCACCAGCAAGCTCCCCTGTAAGCGTAAATACTCTCCGGCGGATGGCATTGCTGCGGACATAACCGCCCCAAGGCTCCAGGCTGATGCGGTGGCCGTCCTCATAGACCTCATAAGTGTAGAGCTGTCTGCCTGCACAGCGCCACGCCCCATGGAGATGCGTCTCATCCAGATGAAGCTTCAGCTGGTAAGCATGCTCTGTATCATTCCTCAGCTGCAAATCGAGATAATTATAAGCGCAGGTAGCTCCGCTTCCGAAGGGCTGGGTCCGCTGCTCATCGGGGAAGACATCATAGCTGTGACGGTGCCGTTCGGTAACCGTGAGCGGTGTATGCAGCGTCATCCAGTAGATTAGATTGGACAGCTGGCACAGCCCGCCGCCTGTTCCGGAACGGAAGCCGCCCGATTGCAGCACCATTCCATCCAGATACCCCTTCCTCCGGGTAGGCTTGCCGATGCTCCTCCAATAGGAGAAAGTCTCACCCGGCTGAATTACCAGGCCATCCAGCTTCGCAAACGCCAGGCGCAGATTGGTTATTTTATTATACTGCAGCTGCATATCCACATTACGCAGGCTCCGAAGCAGCGGGGTAGCGTGACTGACAGGCTCATAAGGAAGGGATTCCGTGCGGTGTTCTTTTGCCAGATCATGGCTTGCGGTAATCCATTTCCAGTATCTTTTCCAGGTAAAATACCGCTTGCCCGCGAATAGTCTCAGCCTGGACCGGCGGATTGGCTTCATTGCCGTAATCACCGGATTCATGTGAACGATATCTCTTGCTCTGCGCGCAGGGTTACAATTCCCGAACCGAGGTCCTGATTATGCTGATTCACAATTTCTTCACCGCTATGCGTGTCATTGTCGAAGGTGCTATGTGCGTCTTTAACCAGTACAGTTGAATACCCTAGGGCAGACGCGCGTCTGCTGGTGGCATTCACACAATAATCCGTCTGCATCCCGCAAAGGTACAGCTCGTTAACCCCAAGCCGTTCAAGCTCCGGCTGCAGCCCGGTGAGATGGAAGGAATCCGGCGTCGTCTTCTCAATGACCCTCTCCCCTGCAAGCGGGGCAATATGGCTGTTAATCTCCCAGGCAGGTGTACCCTTTACGAATTCACCTTCATCTTCCGTATGCTGGATGTAAATTACCGGAGTACCCGCAGAGCGGGCCTTCGCTATCAATGAAGCAATCCGCTCCAGCACCTGCTCTCCCTCATACAGACTCATTCCGGGATAAGAAAACATTGCCTCTTGAACATCTATCACCAGTAAAGCCGTGGTCATTACTAACGCCTCCTCCTTGATTTTAAGAGCTTGCTGCAAATGAAGATAATCCAGATTTCGTTCAAAACAATCCTGTTCTTGTCCGGGACCGGCAGGCTGGCTCTGCTAAAATGGATGTAATACTTTGCTTAGGAGTGAACAGAACAATGAATCCGCTTAATGATACTTATTATCTCGCTATTACTTATAGAGTGCCTAAGGAAGAGCTGAAAGCCTACTTCCGGTATGTCCGCAGTACGATCATGCCGTTCTATGACAGTCTAAATGATCTGACAGCCTCCTGCACAATTTATCAGCACAGGAAGACGGCTGAGCAACACGGCAAATTCACAGTATGGAATATGCTGCATCTGTTGCAGCTGAGAGGGAAGCCGCAAGCGGAAGAATGCCTCGCAAGACTCGACAACCTTGAGCGCTTCCCCGCTGCTGAAATGATCCGCAAGGAGATCCTGTTCAGCACCCCGGATAGTAATTACCCTGAGCCTGCTCCGAAGTTCCGCCGCCGCTGGCTGAAGCCACTGCAGATTGTAGAATATGTTGATGTGGCCAGTCACGCCCTGAATGAATTCCGTGACATCATGATTGCAGGTAACGGGCCGGCCATGCGGTTCATTCTTGAAGAACGGCAGTGGTGCCAGAGCTTCACCGCACTCGAAACTGCCGAAATCCTCTGCCACAACGAACGGTATCCCGGCTGGAATCAGCTGCATATTATCGCCCTCTATCTGGAGGCGCCCTTGCGTTACAAAAGGGATTTCGGTGAGGGTCTGAGAAGATCTTCCGGTGTCAGCTTTGCTGAGAATTTCGCCCGGCTGAAGAAGATCCGCCATATGCTGTACAAATCAGTCAGCCGCAGGCTGACCCGCTGAAGCTGCAGAAGAATCTGCGGAGCTTCTGGTTACCCGTCAGCTTCGTTCCGGAAGTTTGTCCGAGATCACAAGAATAAAGGTGGCAAGCGGCCCCAGCAGCAAGGACAGCAGGAACCAGTTCAATCCGCTCCGGTTCTTCCCCTGGGCAATTCCCGCATTGATTAGAGCCAGCGTTCCCCAGCCGGCGTAATATCCGTTCTCCATTTCTGCTCCCCCTTGTGCTTAATCCTCCATTAAGTATATAAAAAAACCGGAGCCTCCGCTATGCTGGAAGTCCGGTCTTCTATATATATGAAAAATCTACTTGCCCCGCTTATTATGCCAAATCAGTGCGTGCAGCTGCGGAAGTACCCGTGCCTGGTTCATCTGCGGATCGGCAATGACCAGATTGAACAGCCATTCGAGCCGGCCGAGCAGCCGGCCCGAAATATCACCCTCTTCGGTAACATTATCATTGCCCGGCTGCAGGAACAGCGGAACCTCCGGGTATCTGAAATGAACTTTACGTGCGTAGTCGTAGTCTTCTTCATTAAAGACAACGACCTTCAGACTGTGCGCCCCTTTACCGCTGTTACTGTTCTCTACCCGGCGCATGATCTCATCCAGCTTGTCCCAGTCCGTCTTCATGCCGGAGCTGGGCGGCTTGGGGCTGACCGTCAGCACATCCACATCGAGGAACCAGTCCTGCCATTTGCTTCCCTGCGTCTCAATGGCTGTCTGAATACCGCGTTCATGCAGCAGGGTAATGAACTCTCCCATGGCTTCTCCGATCAGCGCGGGATTGCCGCCGGAAATGGTTACACAGTCAAAGTTATCCCCGGCAAGCTCTAGCAGTCCGGCGAGAATCTCCCCGGGCTCCATCAGCGTTATTTTATCTTTGGCCGAACCGTCCCAGGTAAAGGCAGAATCACACCAGCTGCAGCGGTAGTCACAGCCGGAGGTGCGGACGAACATCGTTTTGACACCGATTACTGCCCCTTCCCCCTGAATCGTCGGACCGAACATTTCGATAACCGGAATTCTACTCATGGTCACAGCCTCCATACAGACGGTAAGAGGGTCCTGCCTCCGGTATATCGGCTGCCCGTACCTCCGCCCAGGAAGTCGGTGTCTCCCACAGCTTGACCGAGTATACCGGCAAGGCTGCCTGTTTAAGCTCATAGGCAATATAAGCAGACAGGTTCTCCGCCGTCGTCCGGAACGACAGCTGGGCCACCTTGGAGCCGGTAGCCTTCAGCGTATCCAGTACAGGCTCATTGCCCATGGCCAGGAAGGCATGATCCAGCCGGTCCACAACAGACTGCTTCACGATCCTTTTGATTTCGCTGAAATCGATGACGAAGCCTTCACCTGAACTCCCTTCCTCTACAGATGGAACCCCCTTCAGCACTATTTCCAGCTTGTAAGTATGCCCGTGCAGATTGCTGCATTTCCCTTGATGGCCGATCAACTGGTGGGCGGCGTCGAAGGTGAAGATTTTGCAGACCGATACTTCGCCCGGCATCAGTGGCCCGCCCCCTGGCGTTCAGCTTCATATTGCTCCAGACCGCGCTGGCGCAGCAGGCATGCCGGACAGGTGCCGCAGCCGCTGCCGATGATCCCGTTATAGCAGGTTAAAGTCTGCTCACGGACATAGTCGAAGCAGCCCAGCTCATCAGCCAGCTTCCACGTTTCCTTCTTATCCAGCCACATCAGCGGGGTATGAATCACGAACTCATAATCCATCGACAGATTAAGCGTCACATTCAGGGATTTCACGAATACGTCCCGGCAGTCCGGATAACCGCTGAAATCCGTCTGACACACGCCGGTGATGATGTTCGCATAGCCCAGCTGCTTTGCCAGGATGGCTGCAAAGGACAGGAACAGCAGGTTCCGCCCATCCACAAAGGTGCTCGGCAGCTCCCCCTCTCCGCCGGCGGCAATCTCAATGTCATCCCGGGTCAGGGCATTCGGAGCCAGCTGATTCAGCAGCCCCAGATCGAGAATATGCTGCTTCACTCCGAATTTCGCGGCAATTTCCTTGGCGACCTCAATCTCCTCGGCATGCCGCTGGTTATAATTAAACGTAACCACCTGAACCTCCTGGAACTTCTGCATAGCCCAGGCCAGGCAGGTAGTGCTGTCTTGGCCGCCGCTGAAGACGACCAGTGCTTTTTTATTCATTATATATACGCTCCTTTCGCTTCGGCCGGATTAACGGTTGTCCACTTTCTCAGGATACAGGTCATGATTCATCAGCCGGTGCTCGGCCATAGCCTCATACTTGCTCCCCGGACGCCCCCAGTTGCAGTAAGGATCAATGGAAATGCCGCCGCGCGGCGTGAATTTGCCCCAGACCTCAATATAACGCGGCTCCATCAGCGAGATCAGATCATTCATAATAATGTTGACGCAGTCTTCATGGAAATCCCCGTGATTCCGGAAGCTGAACAGATAGAGCTTCAGTGATTTGGACTCCACCATCTTTACATCCGGAATATACGAAATGTACATCACCCCGAAGTCAGGCTGGCCGGTAACCGGACACAGGCTGGTGAACTCCGGACAGTTGAATTTAACAAAATAATCACGCCCGGGATGCTTGTTATCGAACGACTCCAGAATCTCCGGCGCGTAACCGAACTTGTACTGCGTACCTTGATTACCCAGCAGGGTAACCTCCTGCATTTCCTCTTTCAGTCTGCCTTCTGACATGACAAAAAACCCCTCTCTTTTCCCGCGGCCCGTGGCCGGAACTGGAAAGAAGAACGAGATTTCGAAAACATGCTCTACTAAGATGAGACACGCCTGTTTAACTGCATAACAGCGAATAAGCACAGGCTGTAGCGGCCCATACTTGAATAGCTTCCGGGAGGCCGGTTAGCCGGTTATGCGGATGGCGGTCTTAGTTTTTTATAGAGGGAGTTTGCGAACCTCTCCTGCGCATGCGGCGCAGATTCCTTCTTTATACTTATGACTGGACTGTCGGTGCGTCTTGAACTATATCATGTTTACTGCCGGCTTGACAACCCTCACAGCTGATCCAGAACCAGTGAGCACAGCAGCCCCATCGCAGCGATGAAGCCCGTGAGCGGTCCGCCGTCCTCATAGGCTTCAGGCATCATACTTGAGGAGACCATGGCGATAATTCCGCCCCCGGCAAAAGAAGCAATCAGAGCCTCTGTATGCTCGCTTGCATGATCCATGAACAGATATCCGCCGCCCGATGCCGCAGTGGAAATTATTAGTACACCGAGCCAGAGCAGTACGATCTTGCTTTTTCCATAGCCGCCTTGCTTCAGTCCTGCCGTACTGGATAAGCCTTCAGGAATGTTGCTGATAAAAATGGCAATGACCAGCAGCAGGCTTACGCCCTGTCCGGAGATCAGGCTGGCCCCGATCATAATCGATTCGGGAATGGCATCCAGTACGGTTCCGGCAAAAATGGCCAGGCCACCGCTTTTGGCTCCTGCCGGAGCACCAGCCGAACGCTTCCGCCCGGCTCCGCCCCGCCGTGAAATCAGCCAGTCGAACAGCGTGAAGACCAGCGCCCCGGCGGTAAATCCGATCAGCGTAGGGGTTAAGCCGCCGTCATTCGCAGAATCCTCCAGCAGCTCATAAGCTGCTGCACCAATCAGCACGCCTGTTCCAAACGCCATAATGAAGCCAATCAGCTTACCCGGAATCGGCAGGAAGAGAGCCAGCAGCGCCCCGATCAATACGGCAGAACCGGACACCGCTCCCCATGTCAATGCGCTCCACAATAGATTCACCTTCCCCGATTATGTATCTTGATTAGTGCTTAGAAGTAGATTACACCGTAATCCGGCAAGGCAAACATCCCGTTCCCACCGGGAAGCTGATTCAGCGTTACCTACTCAACATCTATCCGCCAGATCCACACGGTCAACCCGGTTATCCATAAGAGCAGCAGGAGGCTCTCAACAAGCAGGGGAGCATTGCCGCTCATTACACTATTCAGATTCTCAACAAGTGCAATACTTGGCAGAATAATGAACAACGGATACGTCCAGTCCGGCAAAGCTCCATACACGGAGACAATCAGGAAGAATACAATCATCACAGCAGAGCTGACGGCTGATCCGTTCTTCGCCGAGCTGAGCTTCAGCCCGATGATCATTCCGACCTCCACAAACAAAAGTCCGCCGGCCAGCATATACGGCATTGCGGCCAAGAATCCGGAATTCAGCTTCTGGTTCACCAGGTATACGGCAATTTGCGCCAGCAGAGAGAATAACAGCACCGTCATCCCCTTGGCTGCAAGAATCTGCCCTTTGCCAAGCGGCGAGACCAGCAGCGCATCAAAGGTCCGGCTCTCCCGCTCTTCCAGCAGGGACGGCCCGGTCAGCATGATGCCGACCATTACCTCAGCGAACAGAATCCATGTCGACAGCAGCATGAAGTTAAGTCCGGCGTTATCCATTACCGCAATTAGAATTTTTGACATGAAAACAGGTAAAATAAAGAGGATAAGAAACGAAGGATTGTGCAGGAAATCCCTGCATTCATGCTTAGTCAGCTTCAGTACCTGATTCAACTCAGCTCACTTCCCGTCAAGGCTGCGAAGACATCCGCAAGCGTGGCTTCCCGGCTGTGCAGGCTGATCATCTGTCCTCCGGACAGCAGCTGGTACACCTGCTCCTTCGTAGATTCTTCATCAAGCGGCCAGCATTCCCGGATAATCCGTTCACCCTGCCAGAACTCCGCCGCCAGCTCCCGTCTTCCGCAGGCTTGCTTCAGCTGCCGTGGCTGATCCAGTGCTACCAGGCTGCCGGCATGCATAATGCCTACACGGTCACTTAGCTCATCCGCCTCCTGCATATCATGGGTGGTAATTACTACAGTTGTTCCTTCAGCCTTAATAGTCCGGATGTAATCTCTGATCATGGCTGCCGAATTAGGGTCGAGTCCGCTTGTCGGCTCATCCAGGAAAAGGACTGCAGGCTTATGCAGCAGACTGCGGGCAATCAGCACCCGCTGCTTCCAGCCCTTGGATAAGCTGCTGATCTTCTCATGCTGCCGCTCCTCCAGCTGCAGGCTATGCAGCACTTCATCCACCCGCTGCGGCGTTACTCCGTACAAATCGGCGAACAGGCTGAGATTACCGCGGATCGTACTGCGCGTATACAGATTTGGCAGCTCGAAGACAACACCGATGAGCGAATGAACTTTCTTTTTATGCCGTGAAATATTAATCCCATTAATTAAAATTTCACCTTCGCTCGGAGTGAGCAGTCCGGTCATCATACGGATTGTTGTCGTCTTTCCGGCACCGTTCGGACCAAGGAATCCGAATATCTCACCCTCCTGCACCGTGAATGACAACCGGTCAACAGCACACCTATCCTGATATTGTTTGGAGACCTCTTTAAGCTCAATCAATGGACTTACCACCTTTGCTCATAGTTTGCCATACCCAAGCTTATTCCTTGAAGCAGAGTAACATCCCTCTGAGCTGATATTCTTAACATTCGGTTCTACCGCGGGCAATTCCTGTGATGCGGCTGGCAGAGATGTGGCAATCGTATGGATTCATTTTCATCAAAGGGGGTAACTTAGAATTAATAATCTCTAAATCACTGAAAGATGGGAGCACTGGTATGGAACAAAATGTACAGAGGCTTATGGAATGGCTTGAAGCACAACCGGAGGCTTCGCTTGTAATCGAGAAACAGGAGCTTGATGATCTGGACACCGTCCATTTCAATCTGAACTCTGTAGACTACCGTAACGCAGATGATGTTATTGATGAATACCTCAGCAGTGCGCTGATTCTGCGCGGTTCCGGCAGCACACTCAATGCTGACGGAGAGCTGGTGCCGCTGCCCCAGCCCAGCTATGAGATCGCAGTGAACGGGTTGAAGGTAATTGCCCTGGCCGAAGACCATGTGGAGCTGCAGACAGACAGGGCGAAGTATTCGCTGGTCTTGCGCGGATAGACTGCAATAAGAACTAAATACAAACAGCCAGCCGCCGGTGATCTCCGGGAACTGGCTGTTTTTTTGAAGCACATAGAAAATTCTTGAGCCCGTCATTTTTTCAAGAGTCCGGACTTGTTTGTTTTCATAAAGCCCTCAGCGTGGTAAAGTGAAGACGCCCAGCTTAGTTTATCTGAACACCCCGCCGGCTTATGCCCGCGGGGTATTCGACGGTGTAAGGCCTATACTTCTTCGCCGATAATCTCCACTTCTGTCTCCAGTTCAACGTCAAACTTATCCTTGACCGTAGAGCGCACATGCTGGATCAGCCCGATATAATCACTAGCCGAGGCATTGTCTGCATTGATGATGAATCCGGCATGCTTGCGCGAGACCTCGGCTCCGCCGATCCGTGTTCCCTGCAGCCCGCTCTCCTGAATCAGCTGCCCGGCAAACCGGCCCGGCGGCCGCTTAAACACACTGCCGCAAGACGGATATTCCAGCGGCTGCTTGGATTCGCGGAGATAGGTCAGCTCATCCATCGACGCTTTGATAGCCGCAGGGTCGCCCTGCTGCAGTGCAAACCGTGCTTCCAGCACAATATAATCACCGCTTGCAAAGACGCTTTTGCGGTAGCCCCAGGCAAGCTGGTCGCCCTGCATCGTTAAGAGCTGGCCGTCCTTATCCAGAACAAGAGCGCTATGGAGCACATCCTTCACTTCTCCGCCATAAGCACCGGCGTTCATATATAGCGCCCCGCCTACTGTTCCCGGAATACCGCAGGCAAACTCCAAGCCTGTCAGCTCTGCCTCAAGGGCGTACCGCGAGACATCAATAATCTTCGCACCGCACTGGGCATAGAGCAGTCCGTCCCGGATTCCTGTCTCCTTCATCTCTGAAGTCTGCAGAACAATCCCGCGGATGCCGCCGTCCCGGATGATTACATTTGAACCGTTACCAAGCACGGTAAGCGGAATCTGCTTACCCTGTGCGTATGTAGAAATTAGTTTAATTTCATCGTATGATGCAGGAGCCACCCAGATATCCGCCTCGCCGCCCATGCGGGTATAGACCAGATCCTTGAGATTCTCATGACATTTCAGTGAGCCTTCCGTAACCAGCTCCTGCAAATCCTTATATATGTTATCGATATTCATTGCTCATGCTCCTAACTCTGGATAAATAATGACCGGAATCCTTGGCCGCCGCTGAATCCTTCCTACTGCAGCAACCCCAACTGTAACAACGAACAGGCTCCCTTGTCAATGACAGGAGCCTGTTCTGAAGCTGCTTACAGCATTATTATGTTGCAACTTTCCTGAATATAACCTATTCTTTCGCCGCAGCCATTTCCAAGCGGTATTCTTCCCTCCGCTCAGCCCGTTCGCTCTCTTTCATCCGCGGACAGGTGTAGCAGAGACGGCCGCCTTCTGTCCGGTAATACATACAGCAGCGGTTGCGCATTTGTACAGTCTGCTCCGGATCAGCAAGAGACTCCATTCTGCGTACCTTTACCTGGAAGGGATTCCGCGGCATCTGGAAGACTTCCGCCGGCAGCTCATCCTTCAGGTAACCATAATCGTCAGCAATCCGCTGGAGCAGTGCAGTATCCGTAACTCCGGCAGCAAAAGCCTCTACGTAGTAATTGAACTTACTCGGCAGCTGCCCCCAAATCTCGCTTGGGGCTAGTCCGCTTACCTGTGAGATACTGCGGATTAAGGGTCCGGCTGTCTCCTTGTAAAAGCGGATTAATACTTCACTGCGCCATGCTTCCCGTGAACCGCCCTGCTCTGCTGCCGGTCCATATTCGGGCTTCCATTCCTGAAGCGAGTAAGCTATCCGGCAGTAGCCGTCTGCGGGAACCAGATGAATGGCCAGATTGTCCAGGCTGAAGTCCGGAACGCAGGAGAAGCCTGTAACTGAATACTGCACCGCAAGCGCGATACTGGACAGATAACCGCCAAAATACGCAGCGACGGCTTTGTCATCCAGCGCTTTCATCAGCGGCCGGTAGGCCTTCACGAATGCTTCCATCCCCTGCTCCTGCACCAGCTCCGAGGCTGCGAACGAATGCTGCGTTCCTTCCGGCGCTGCAGGATGAAGATCGAACCGGACGGCGAACTCTTTTATAAGTAACTCATTCATGTTCCTGCTCCTCTCCGTTCCGGTAATAAATATATTTCAGCTGCTAGAGACCGGCAGCCTTGTAAGCCGCCAATTCGTACGGCAGGCACAGCGGTACTCCGGTACGCGGATCAGGTACAATATCCGCTTCAATTCCGAACACCTCACGCAGTACACCCGGTGTCATCACTTCTTCCGGAGACCCTTCACTGATGACACTGCCGGATTTGATCGCAACCATATGCTGCGCGTAACGAGAGGCATGATTCAAGTCATGGACAACCATGATGATGGTCCGGCCTTCTTCATCGTTCAGCTTCTGCAGCAGCTGCAGCACTTCCAGCTGATGAGCCATATCGAGGAAGGTCGTCGGCTCATCGAGGAACAGGATATCCGTCTGCTGTGCCAGAGCCATCGCAATCCAGGCCCGCTGCCGCTGGCCGCCGGAGAGCCGGTCGATCGGGCGGTCATGGAACTCATTCATGCCGGTTACGGCAATTGCGTTCGCGATGATGCTCCGGTCTTCCGGAGTCATGGTGCCAAAGCCCTTCTGATGCGGGTAACGCCCGTAACCGACCAGCTCGGAAACTGTCAGCCCGTCCGGGGCCGTCGGATTCTGCGGCAGAATGGCCAGCTGGCGGGCCACCTCTTTAGTGGACAGGTTGTGAATCGACTTTCCGTCCAGCATGACACTGCCGCTCTTCGGCCGCATAATCCGGGCCATTGTCTTCAGAATCGTTGACTTCCCGGAGCCGTTCGCCCCGACCAGTGCGGTGATTTTCCCTGTCGGAAGCGACAGATTGAGCCCCTTTACTATCATTGCCTCTGCATAGCCGATACTCAGCTGTTCGGTATTTAAACGTTCCGACATGATCTTCACTCCTTAAAAGTTTTATGGAGCCATGCTCCTCTAGAAATAACTGCGCAATAAAACTCGCTTCGTAAGCATAAGCTTAAGTTTTTGAAGCATACGCTTCTATGAATAACTCTTCGCAAAAACTCGCTTCGTAAGCATAAGCCAAAGTTTTATGGAGCCGTGCTCCTTATGCCCTTGACTTGGCGAGCAGATATAAAAAGTACGGCGCGCCGATGATAGCTACAACGATACCCGTAGGAACCTCTGCAGGCTGGAGAATCCAGCGCCCGACCGTATCTGCAGTCAGCAGCAGCAGCGCACCAACCAGTGCAGCTGCAGGCAGCTGAATCTGATGGCGCGGGCCGACGAGCCTGCGGGCCAGATGCGGCGCAATCAGTCCTACGAAGCCAATGGCGCCGCTTACCGAGACACAAGCGCCGGCCAGAGCTACGGCAGCGGCTAACAGCAGCAGCCGTTCCCGCTCGAGCGGCAACCCCAGCCCCTTTGCCGTATCATCACCCAGGTTCAGCACATTGAGTACTTGCGCTTTATACAAAGCAAAGGGCAGCAGAATGAGAATCCAGGGCAGCAGGGCAAGCACGAACCGCCAGTCCCCGCCCCAGATTTTGCCGGCCAGCCAGACCGCCACGAACTGATAGTTCTGCGGATCGAGCCGCAGCGACAGGATGAGCTGAAATGCGTAAATGCCGGCACCGACGGCAATTCCGATCAGAATCAGCCGGGTAGGTGATAGTCCGTCTGCTCTGCGGTAGGCCAGCAGATAGATCAGCATTGCCGTAAGGGCGGCACCTGCCAGCGCCAGCAGCGGCAGGACAAAGATGGGGGCCGCCGTAGTTGCAGGGACAAAGGAAATGAAAATCAGGACAGCAAACCCTGCACCGGCATTAATCCCCAAGGTAGAAGGCTCTGCTAAGGCATTGCGTGACAAGCCTTGCAGAATGCTGCCTGATACAGCAAACCCCGCGCCGATCAGCAAGGAGATCACGATACGCGGAAGCCGGAAATCAAACAGAATCAGCTTCTGCTGCTTGCTGCCTTCTCCAAGCAGGGTATGTAGAACTTCAAGCGGAGACAGCCGCATGAATCCGGTATTCATACTGATAACAAACATAAGGACGATTAGTCCGGCAAGGATGCCCAGAATACTGAATTCCCTGGCGCGGCGCGGTTTCACTGAGGATACTGCAAGTGTCCGGTTCATTACAGCTCCCCCTTGCGCTTACTGGCCAGATAGATGAAGAACGGCACCCCGATTACAGCGATTAAGGCTCCAATCGGAGTCTCATACGGTGCATTGATCATTCTTGCCGCAATATCCGCGAACAGGATCAGAAGGCTTCCAAGAACCGCCGAGCAAGGGATAATCCAGCGGTAATCGACGCCGACAAGATAACGTGTAATATGCGGAATCATTAATCCGACAAAAGCAATCGGCCCGGCCGTCGATACTGCAGCTCCGGCAAGTATGATCACTATGATGATCCCGGCAGCCTGCACGAGCCGTGTGCGCTGTCCAAGCCCCGCCGCAACATCCCGGCCCAGGCTCAGCAGTGTAATGGACCGCGAGAGCACCAAAGAAGCTGTCAAGGCCGCCCCGATCCAGGGGGAGATGATTGTAAGCTGCGTCCAGTTCGCCCCGCCAACCCCGCCCGCCATCCAGAATGCGATGTCCTGGGACAGGTTGAACAGAATCGCTATCCCCTGGCTGATTGCCAGCAGCATGGCACTGACTGCCGCGCCTGCAAGAGTAAGCCGCAGAGGCGTAAGGCCGCTATGGGAGAGCGAGCCGATGCCGAACACCAGCAGTGAGGCCACAGCCGCACCTGTGAAGCAGTAGAACAGGATATACACGAATGACAGTGATGGCGCAAAAGCAAAGGCCAGCGCAAGGCCCACGCCCGCACCGGCATTCAGTCCCAGCAGGCCCGAGTCGGCCAGCGGATTGCGGGTCATCCCCTGCATAATCGCCCCGGCAACGGCGAAGCAGGCTCCAACGAGCGCTCCGGCCAAGGCCCGGGGAATGCGCAGCTCACGGATTACCTGATGCTGGGACAGCTCCGGGTTGAACCGGAAGACCGCTGCCCATACGGTGGCCAGCTTGATATCCACAGCACCTACAGATACGGATAACATCAGCCCGATAATAATTGCTGCGATCCCAAGCACCAGAATAGTCATTGCGGCAACCGGCCGCGACTTTACCGGTTGGTCTCCGGGAGCAGCAGAAGAATGAAGTGTGGATCTTGTAGATGAAACCATAAGCCGACTCCTTAACAGGATTATTACGAGCACCTGACTGATTATCATTCTCATTATCGCAAATATATGAAAATTGTACAACTTATACAGTACTAAAAAAAACGTGCAGATCATCGTATCTGAAAGATACAAGGACCTGCACATTCTCAGGCGGTAAATTTTCTTACCGCAGCTCTGCTTACTTTACAAGACTGCTCAGGGCATCATCAATGGTTTTGGAGTTAGCTACCGGCCCGCTGTACAGCCAGCTGGATTCTCTTCCGAACTCATGAACATTCCCCGCCTTTACAGCCGGAATTCCTTTCCAGATTGCGCCATCCGTAATTTCAGCTGCATCCGCCCCGTCACTGTTCACCAGGATGATCTGATCTGCAGTCAGCTCGGACAACTTCTCAAGTGTGATTGGATTCCAGGTTGCTCTGGACTCTGCCGGGATGTCGGTAACCAGATTCGGCAGCTTCAAACCAAGATCACCATACAGTACCGCCCCGCTGCTGCGGGTTTCGTCTACGATAAAGAAGTTCTTGGAGACCAGCCACAGGATCGCTACAGATTGATCACCGATTGAAGCGGTGATTTTCGCCTTGGCATCAGCCGCTTTTTGATCATAATCTGCAAGGGCTTTCTCAGCTTCAGGAGTCTTCCCTAACAGCTCACCGATCCGGAGCAAGCTTGCACGCCAGTCTTTGCTGACCTCATCACCCAGAACATACGTAGGTGCAATTTTGTTCAGCTGGTCATACAGCCCGTTCTGAACGAGGCCTTCCGATTGTACGATGGTGAAGTCCGGAGCGAAGCTGGTTACAGCCTCCAGCGGAAGGTCATAGCTAATCGTTGGAATATCTTTGAGCTGGGTTGCCAGGTATTCCTGAATACCGTTGGCTACGGACCACTGGGCAACCGGAGTCACACCGAGAGCCACCAGATAATCCTCCATATAAGATGCAAGTACACGCTGCGGGTTCGCCGGGATCGTAACTTTATGCCCCATTGCGTCTGTCACCGTTTGTTCCGCAGCCGGTGCAGCTGTTTCTGCCGGTGCAGTTGTAGGTGCAGCCGTGGTTTCAGCTGCCGGTGCAGCCGTTGCAGCCGCTCCGCTGTTTGCAGCATTATTATTACCGCATGCGGACAGCAGTACCGTCATGGTCATGAGTCCGGCCACGGCCAGCTTCATACTCTTCGGTCTTTGCAGATTGAACGACAACATTTGATTACCCCTCCTGTATTTACATTCTTTGATCGGTCAAAGGTGCCTGATGCCTTTGCCTCATATTATTAGATGATATTGATTCTCATTCTCTATGTCAACAAAATTGTTTAGTTTTATATAAAACAACCCTGTCACATTAAAAAGACAGCTCCCCCGCCTGCAGGAACTGTCTGTTCACATCTCTTCAGAAATGTTTATTTGTGCAAATGATAAGGAACGGTTGCAATAACAATATCCTTCTGATTCATCAGATAAGAGCGGATGAACAAGCTGGTCTGATTATGCAGAACCGCCTGCCACCAGTGCTTCGTTACAAATTGCGGAATTAATACAGTGATATGATCAGTTGACGCTGTCTTCCATTCTACCGTATCGATAAACTTCACCAGCGGGCGGATAATGCTGCGGTACCGCGAACGGAGTACAATCAGCCGGACACCGGGATTCCATTCCTCCCACTTCTGTTCCATCTTATGAATCTCTTCCTCATCGAACCCTACATAGACAGCCACTACATTATCAGTCAAGGACTTTGCGTAGCTGATCGAATGCAGCACCGCGCGGGTTACGCCCGCAACGGGAACGACAACCGTACTTCCCTTGATGCAGGGCTTATCGGTAGCCGGGCAAATCCGCAGCTGATCGGCAATATTCATATAATGACGGTGAATCCGGTGGAACACAATAATGACGAGCGGCAGGAAGATGAAAGCCATCCACACGCTTGAGAATTTGGTAATAATGAAGATCAGGGTAATCGTCAAGGTGGTGAGCATGCCTACCGTATTAACCGCGAACTTGCTCTTCCAGCCTTGCGGCTTGGTTCTGAACCACTGCACCATCATGCCCAGCTGGGACAGTGTGAACGGGATGAATACCCCGACTGCATATAACGGGATCAGCCCTTCTGTATTCCCATGGAATGCTGCTACCAGTACAGCCGACAACACTCCGAGGAAAATAATACCGTTCGAGAAGCCCAGCCGGTCACCGCGGACCATGAAGGCATGCGGCAGATATTTATCCTTGGCGAACATGAAGGCCAGCAGCGGGAATGCCGAGTAAGCTGTATTAGCTGCCAGGAACAGGATCACTGCTGTAATCCCTTGAATGAAAAAGTACAAACCGCCGCGGCCGAAGGTCGATTCGGTAATCTGTGAGACCACCGTCGCCTTCTCATCCGGCATAATACCGTACCAGTAAGCCAGCAGCGTAATTCCAGTGAACATAATCCCGAGGATCAGACCCATCAGCATAAGGGTTTTGGCGGCATTTTTTTCCGCAGGAGCCTTGAAGTTAGGAATAGCATTGGAGACCGCCTCAACCCCGGTAAGTGCCGAACAGCCAGAGCTGAATGCCTTGAGCAGCAGGAACATACTGACATTCGATACCGCTGACCCGATCTCAGGCACATGCGCATGCGCACCGCCGGTCATATACTTGATGAACCCTGCGATAATCAGCACGAAGATGGAGACAACGAACAGGTACACCGGAATAGCTATGAAGGAAGCAGACTCGGTAACGCCCCGCAGATTGACAATTGTCAAGAGCAGGATTACAGAAACCGCAATTAATACACTATGATTATGCAGACTTGGAAAAGCTGAAGTGATCGCATCCGTACCCGCTGAAGCACTTACGGCCACAGTCAGAATGTAATCCACCAGCAGCGAGCCGCCGGCCAGAAGTCCGGTATGCACGCCCAGATTGCTTTTGGCAACGATATATGCGCCTCCGCCCTGCGGATAGGCAAAGATAGTCTGCCGGTAGGACATAATCAGGATAGCCAGCAGGCCCAGTACGGCTAAGGCAATTGGCAATGAGTACCATATAGCTGTAAATCCGGCAGCCACGAGTACAATTAAGATTTGTTCTGTTCCGTAGGCTACAGACGAGAGCGCATCAGAAGACAGGACAGCCAGTGCTTTCACCTTGGATAACTTTTCATGATCGAGTTCGTTCGACTTCATCGGACGTCCGATCAATAGTCGTTTTACCTTGCTTACCATCGTAGTAACAGTTCCTTTCTTGGTTGAGTTGAATCGGATATTCCGTGCGCTGTTTTCAAAGTGGATTTCATAAATGCAGGCACAAAAATAAGCATACGGAAATGATCCGCATGCTTAAGGGGTGCATGGTCATTATCCCACTGTTAGCTTACGAGGTTAGCTGGCGGATTCGGGCTGTGGTAGCCCTACGGTTCCGGGTATGTGACCCCGGTCCGATTCACCCCTTTGTCATGAAGACCAAGTGTGGTTCCCCCGTTTTTCCTTCCGAAAAATTCAGCGCATATTCAACTTCTCACAAGGACTAATATTAGTCTACAACAGGCTTTCCGTAAAGCGTTGAAACAAATGAAAAAAGAATGAAAAGCATCCAAAACAACCAAATCTAACATCCGGTATGTCTGGATCTTTCATTCTCTCTTATTATCCCATTATGGCGTGATTTTGCAGCATTTCTGCCTAACTATTTGTCCAAAATTAAAGGAAAAATCAATCTTATTATTGTGCCGGCAGCCTTCTTACTCTGCTGTATCCTCTTTACGTCCTGTCCAGAGCAAAATTGCGATTAAAGCAAACGCAATCAGGGCAAGCAAAGGAATCGTAATAAATCCGAAATAATTCAGAT
Source organism: Paenibacillus sp. MMS20-IR301 (assembly GCF_032302195.1). Taxonomy (NCBI): domain Bacteria; kingdom Bacillati; phylum Bacillota; class Bacilli; order Caryophanales; family Paenibacillaceae; genus Paenibacillus; species Paenibacillus sp. MMS20-IR301. The sequence continues at coordinate 1,654,026 of NZ_CP135275.1, read as the reverse complement.
AATCCTTATTGCAGGGAACACCAATCGTACATGGAAGGACCTTGCTGAGTGCCGGTATTTTCTGTTCCGCATAGTGATAGATTGAGATACTCCCGCCAATCAGGCTAAGCGGAAGCACGTACGGAATGATGCGCTTATCTCCACGGTAGGTGGCGATCCCGAGCAGGAAGAGCTGCGGGTACATAAAGATGCGCTGGAACCAGCACAGCTTGCAGGGCTCATATTTCAGAACTTCACTAAGGTACAGACTCCCTGCCACAGCAATGACAGAGACAAACCAGGCCAGGTAGAGGCAGTTGCGCCGGCAAAAGGCAGAAAAGGCACTCACTGTGCAGTCCCTGCTTCAGCAGCCAGCTGGATCTGAGCGTCGATAGCTTCGATATTGAACGGTTCAGCTACCTTAACTCCATTGATGAAGATCGAAGGCGTTGTCGTGACCCCTGAGCTTCTGCCGAGTTCGATATCTCTTTCCAGTTCAGCGGAATAGGTCTGGTCTTCAATATCCTTACGCATCAAATCGTAGTCTACCGGCAGCTCCAGCTGCTTCGCCAGACTTACCAGATAATCCGTTGTAGCCCACTCTTCATTCTCATCGCCTTGGTTAGCGTACACTGCATCGAAGAATTTCCAGAAGGCTTCCTGGTCCTGATGATAGACAGACAATGCTGCGAGTGAGGCTGTTCTTGAATCATCACCGACAAAGGCCAGGTTGACGAAATAGAAGGCGGCTTTGTCCTGATTCACATATTCTTGCACAAGCTGCGGTTTAATTACCCCGGTAAACTGGGCACAAGCCGGGCATTTGTAATCTCCGAATTCCACAATTTTGACTGGGGCGTCTTCTTTGCCGAGCCGCGCCATCTCACTGTAATTGAAATTAACCGGATCTGCATTTGAAGCGGTAGTGGAGCTGTCCTTCGAGGCCAGGAGGAATAAGCCGGCGAAAATAATTACGACCAGTGCTACTGTACTCACGATCAGAATTCTCGTTTTCTGCTTCTGCTGCTCCTGCTCTGCCCTGCGTTTCTCCTGTTTGCTCATTTGGGGAACTGCGGCATTGTTCTTTTTAGGTTTGCTCAAAGAGAGTTCCTTTCCGTCCTTCAGGACTATCGTGATAAAAGATAAGTTACTTTCAATTATATAATTAAAATTCTCTCCTTGGCAAACCCTGAATTATACAGCTGCATTATCTGCCGGAAATCCGCTTTTCTTCTCCTGAGTGAATATCAGTTCCGCCGGTTGCTCCAGTGACTGCAGCATAATTCTGAACAGAAACCGGCTGCCGCCCCCTTCTGCCGGCTCGGCCCAGATTGCCCCCTGCATCAGATCAACCAGTTTTTTACAGATGGCCAGCCCCAGCCCCGTCCCCGGATATTTACGGGTATGCGTTGCATCCATTTGTGAAAATGACTGGAAAAGCAGCTGCAGCTTATCCGGCTGAATACCGATGCCCGTATCTTGTACAGTGAATTGCAGGCCTTGAGTAGCGCCGCGTATTCCATAGGATTCTACAGTAACAGTAACCGTCCCGGAAGGCGTGAACTTCACCGCATTGCCGATCAGGTTAATCAAAATCTGGCGGATGCGCGCACTGTCACCTACAAAGCCGGCGGGAAGATCTTCTTCGATCTCCAGCGCAAGCGCCAGCTGCTTGTCCCTCGTAACCACCGCATACATATCGATACATTCCTGCAGCAGTACCTTTAGATCAAAAGGCGCTTTATGCAGAACAAGGCTGTCTGCCTCCAGCCGGGAGATATCCAGGACATCGCTCATGACATGCAGGAGTGCATGGCTGCTGCTGCTCTGCAGCTTCAGCAGCTCCAGATGCTCCGGCCTGCTGATCTCCTCAGCCAGCAGCTGATTGATACCGATGATGCCGTTAAGCGGGGTACGGATCTCATGGCTCATGGTTGCGAGGAACTCGCTTTTCATCCTTGCAGCACTTTCCGCAGCATCCCGGGCCGTGATCAGCTCCTGCTGGTTGGCCATCTGGGCAGTCACATCCTCAGCTACGATATACACCAGATGCTCCTTGCCGTGAAGCAGCGGGAACACTGTCGCACTGCAGATCATCTGCTCTCCGCCTTTGGTCCGGACCTTCAGCTCAAGCTTCGAGGATTGCCCCCGCGAGGCTTGCAGGACCGCCTCATGAATCGCTGCAGCATCCCGGTCACTATACAGAATATGTTTATAATTCCCCAAATCCTCTCTGCTGTATCCGGTAGTATTGCGGAGGGCGGGATTGATACTGACTACCCTATGCCGGACCGGATCAATGCACAGCACCATATCAGGATTATGCTCAAACAATGCGATGTAACGCTGCTCATTGAACTCGGCTGAATGCAGCACACGCTGCCGGTCCCTGTACAGGAGCCCCAGCGTTGCCGCCACAATGAACAGGAAGGCTCCCCCCAGCAACAGACCAAGCTGGGAATCATCCATCAGCAGCGACTGTCCCGTATAACTGACCGAAACATCCGGTGTAAACGCGGCACCGGCCATAGCGGCATAATGGATACCGGCGAACGCCCCGGTTAATAGCAGCACAAGCAGTATTTTTGAGAAACTGAACATATTATACTTATTCCTCAGCCACTGTTCGTTATAAGAAGCGGTCACGGCTGGAACAATTAGCGCAAACAATACGGAGAGGATCATGGAGCCTATCCCCTGCTCATAGGTCGCAGCCAGCTTCATTGCCAGAATTCCGCTGAAATGCATAATCAGGATGCCACTGCTGAAGAGCAGTCCGCCAAGTCCCAGATAGATCCGGCTGCGGGTATGCGGGTTGTTCAGCATGACGAACAGCATATAGGAAGCTGCCACCGGTATTACCAGTGAGAAGGCCAGCAGCGGGAGATCATAAGACACCGGAACTCCAAAGTCCATTGCGCGCATTCCGATAAAATGCATCGTCCACATTCCTGTACCCAGCACAACGGAAATCAGCAGCATATACAGCTGCCCCTTTGCTCCGCGAAGCATACGTTCCGCCAGATCCAGTGCCGTAAAGCAGGATAAGAATGCTATTGTTAGCGATAGAAGGACAAGCAAATCATTGTAATGGTTATGAGGATGTCCCAAATACCTCGCCCCTTCCTTTTAGACTACACCTATTTACACATGCTTTACCCCGAACGAATCCGGTCGAATCGGCAGTTTACATGAAATGGACAGTCAGTTTTTACCGCTAAAAAAAAGAGCACGGACGCTGTAACCAGCGTCATGCTCTTCCTGAATAAGGCCTAAGCCCCGGCTTCCTCGGTCAAAAACTGCACCTTCAGCAGCTTAATCCGCGAAATCCGCTTATTCTCCGTCTCCTCTACCACAAACAGATGATTGTCGAACTCAACGGTCTGGCCTTTTTGCGGAGGATTGATCTCCAGCTTCGAGTACAGCCAGCCGCCGATGGTATCATAATCATCCGTCTCCATATGAATTCCCAGCTTGTCATTGATTTCTTCAATCAGCATAAGCCCGTCAATAGAATACTCATCCTCGCCCAGCATCTCGATGCCGGGGCGCTCCTCATCGAACTCATCCTGAATCTCTCCGACAATCTCCTCCATTATATCTTCCAGGGTAACCATTCCCGAGGTACCGCCATATTCATCAATCAGGATGGCGATTTGAGTCTTGGCCCGCTGCATGACCTTTAGCAGGCTGCTGATCTGAATGGATTCCGGCACGGTCAGGATTGGACGGATCAGTTCGTTATATTTCGGCGCCTGATCGCGGATCATATCCTTGATATGAATGAAACCGAGAATATGATCCTTATCCCCGTCGCAGACCGGGTAACGCGTTCTCATGCCGTCAAAGGCGATCTCCAGATTCTCCTCGGTATCCAAATGGGTATTCAGGCAGATCATTTCCGTGCGGGGAATCATAATCTCCCTGGCCATCGTATCCGCAAATTCGAAGATATTATCCACCAGTGCCATTTCGGTGTTGTCGATCAGGCCGCTTTTGTTGCTCTCCTGCATCAAAATGCGTATTTCTTCCTCCGTATGTGCGGTAGCCAGCTCTGAAGCGGGAGTCAGACGGAAGATCCGCAGAAGCCCGAGAGCAAGGCCGTTAACCACCCAAATAAAAGGATACATGATCCGGTAAAAAACATTCATCGGACCCGCAGTTAGCAGAAGTACCGCCTCCGCCTTATTCACGGCGATCGTTTTGGGGGCAAGCTCACCAAGCACGATATGCAATACGGTGATGAACATGAAGGCAATAATCAGGGATATCACAAACACCGTGGTCTCGCCAAAGCCGAGATTCGTGACCAGCGGCCCCACAATGGTGGCAATCGCCGGTTCACCGAGCCAGCCCAGCGCAAGCGAAGCCAGGGTAATCCCCAGCTGGCAGGCAGACAGGAAGCCGTCCAGATTATGAACGATGATTCTTGCTGCAGGTGCCCGTTTGCTGCCTTCTTCAATCAGTGCATCAATGCGCCCGCTGCGCACCTTCACCATCGCATACTCCACCGAAACAAAAAAACCGTTAAGCAGCACAAGTAAAATGATAAGTCCTACGTTAAATATACCGGGTAAAGGGTCGCTCAAATTATACTCCTATCCGCCGTTTCCTGTGCGGGCGGATAGGCCCACCTCCTTCGTTTGTTCAAAATGTCAGACTGGATCATACGATCTGTTCCTTTCAGCATCAATTTCCCAAGTGTCTTCAGCTCCTGTACGAAATCACGAATTATAAATAATACTTTTATTATATAAATATATTAGGCGAAACAGCAAGCATGCGTGTCCCCTCGAAAAATACAGCATATGTAAGTACGGGGGCATAAGAAACGGCTGACCGCCTTAAACAAAGGTGGACAGCCGTTTTTGCGTTATTCTATGGATAAATGGCCAGAAAGCTTATCGGCAGCCCCGTACACCACCGGGATTTCCAATGACGCCCGGATATTGATAGACAAGCGGCTCATCGAAAGTAGCATAATCAAAGTTCACCATCAGCAGTACAACCCGCTGTCCGGTTGCCTTGTCACTGATGATCAGGTGGTCACGGCCGGCTGCTTCTAGCACACCGGTATACACCTTGGCATTCCAGTCTTTATTGTTCTCGTACGTAAAGTAAAAGGTGCCAACCTTGCCCAGATTGAGGCGGAAAATGTTCTCTACATAAGACTGCTCATACACCGGAGCCGCAGTCGAAATTACAGTTCCGGCCGGAGTCATCGGGCTGCCGCTGGTCACCTGCGGCGGCATACCGCTCATGGTACCCATATTGCCGATACTGCCTTTATTGCTCATCGCGCCCATTGTACCCATGGGAGCCATACCATTCATGTTGCTCATGTTGTTCATGTTGTTCATATTTCCTGCAGGTGTGCTGCCCATCATATAAGTAACGGGACGGTAAGGTTGACCGATCATTTGTGAAAAACCTCCTAATAAGTAAGTTGAAAATCTTAAAACTGCTGCTTCATGTTTGAACGTCAGCGTTGCAAGAAGCAGCCCGGGAGGACAGGCGAATGGTCTGGCGCCCTGTACTTATGCAGCAGGCCGCTATACCTGTTCCCTCCGGTCTCTGCATAGCCTAGAATAATGACGGGCAATCTGCTGCTGTCGGAGTGAAGAAGCAATGTGCCTTATAACGGCCTGTGTTCTGCTGGTTATACCAGGTATCCGGACAGGCTCCGACTGGCCGGAAGAACCACAGCGCATTCGATGCCGGCCAGGTACGCTCGCCGTTAATGGCCCGCCTTGCCAGACGGACATCGGCTTCCCGGGCCCGCTGATAGAAGTATCCCTTCTGCGGGGCTTCGAAGCCTCCGGGGCTCTGGTAGACCATATCATTCACACTGCGGATGTTGTTGAAATCCAGGCAGTTGCCCAGAATCCGGTTCACCCCAACATTGCCGACCATCAGCATGCCTGACTCCCCATCCTCCTCGGCCTCTGCCCGCATCAGCCGCGCAAGCACCCTTACATCCTCCGAGTTCGTTTTGATGACGGCCACGCGTTCTCCTCCTTGTAACTCTTTATGAACTGCTGTCTGCGCAAGCATCCGTTGTTCTTTGCTGCTCGCTGTATTGTATGTGTATCCGCCCAGAGTGGTGACAGTCTCCGCCCAAAAACCTGCTGACTGAACGGTTTACTGTCTTCTCATTCAAAAAACCCTCTGTCTCCGCGGGGGGAGGCAAGAGGGCTGGAGTTGAATTGTTAATTGATGAAGCCTTATTACCTGAATCTATTCTGCAGTTGAGTAATGAGGACGCCGCTGAAAACCATGATACCGTGTTCCTTGATAGGTCAGCATTCCCCGGTCCCCTTCAGCACTCATGCCGTATTCATGGCCATCCACCCTGAATTCTCTCCGGACGCCATCCTCAGCTTCATACGTCAAATAATAGGTTGTACTGGTCCGGCTGGACTGACTTTCATCCGATGATTGCTGCTGGCGTACTTCACTGCGCTTGCTGACGATCCGGGCAGGGACGGACTGCAGGGGGGCGTTATTGTTCCGGCTCCACTGAAGCAGTCCTCTGCCTGCAGATACAGCGATAATTCCCACGATCAGAGCGAGAAATATCGGCAATACCGTTCCTGTAAAATCAAACATCCAGGATGGGTCCGGTCCCGTTCCCATGATCTCTTCCCCCTTGTTCCGATGAATTAGCTTCCCTGTCCTTCACAGGACTGCTATAAGTATATGCCCCTTCTCTTCAAGACAGCACAAGCTGCCCTAACAGCAAAAAGACCATCTACATTCCCGTAATTCAAGGAATCTAAATGGTCTTCATTATCGCCAGAAGGGCAGTCACATTAAGCATGTACGAGGTCTAACAATTGTCTGGTTTCATCTGTTTCTACCGGCATCATGCCATTGTCTGCCCAGCAGGCTCTGCATTGCTCTTCGGTTTCACACAGGTGGGCATCATCACAGTTGTAGCACAATTGCAGCAGGTTTCTAGTCATATAATCCGTTTCAAATGTTTTCATAATAATCTCTCCTCTTCGGGATGAAAGTTTGTGAAAAAATGAACTTGTTCTCTATGTGTTAAATATATCACAGGATTTATAGTTTGTCATGTGATTTTTTTCACATTTTTAAAGAAAATTTTAATTACCTTTTTTCCGATTATCAACTTCTGTATAAACCGCAGTATTCACTAAGATAATATGAGATTCAGGTACGGTTCATCCTTAAGCAGTGACGCCTCCATTGCCTGCAGATATTCTGCCTGCTGCCGCGAGAGCTGACTCTTGTCAGCATACATCATATGATACGTGAAGGAGTATAAATGCCTGTACTGAATGAAATAGTTAAGATCCTGAACAACATCCGTACCCGGATTTCCGCGGACATAGCCCTTCATAAAATAGTTACAGAATGCTTGTATGAACTGCTCCCGTTCACTCTTGCCCACCGTTTGTGCGGTGTGATACATCACTATGGCTACATCATAAGCATACCAATGATACTCGCAGTCGCCGAAATCAATGACACTTAATACATTATCATTGATTAGCAGATTGCCGTGATGAAGATCTCCATGAATGAGCCCGAACCGGTCAGTGGATACCTTCATTTGGTTTAGCTCGTCAACGTATCTCAGCCATTTTCCGGCCAGGTGCGGATGAAGCTCAGCCTGCTCCAATTGCAGCAACATTTTGCTTTCATTCCATTTGGGAAAGACATGATTCGCGGTATAAGCTTGTGAGGCAGCATGAATTTGCCCCAACAGCTCACCCCAGCGTTCAAACAGGCGGGCATTCCACATTTCTTTGCTGGCCGGATTGACTGGTAAGCCGTCTATCTTGTTATATACAATAAAATAAAATCCGTTATTAATCCGCTTTATATAGTCTTGTCCCAGAATGCGTACCGGTCTAGGGACATGAATTCCCTGTGAGCAAAGGCAGGCTAACCACTCCATTTCAGCCAGCGTAGAGGTCTCCAGAGCTACTGCATTGTCGAGGATTTTAACGATAAGCTTCCTGCCGGCTCCAACTTCAAATACATTGCTGCAGTACCCGCCTATAAGCCTATAATCTGTAGACTCTATTTGAAGCATAGCCAGGACTTGTTCAATCAGCTGTTGATCCATCCTCACCCTCCCAACCTCATATTAAATGAATATACTTGTCTGCAATCAGTTTAACACATACTGGAATCCTCCTGCCTTACGTGTACTCCAAAAAAAGGCTGCCCGCGAAGCAGCGGACAACCTCTAAAATTCCTTACACTTACATGACCCGCCAGCTTACCCCGCCGTTAGTAGTCTGCAGCAGGATAGATCTGCGGTCTTCTTCCTTCTCAATAAGCAGCCAGCCTACATCGCTGGAGATGAACTGCAGCTTCACAACCTCTGGGTATTCCAGGAGCTTAGACTGCAGCACACTGCTGGCCGGAAGCGCCGACCAGGTCTGCCCCTGATTCACCGTCTTGTACAGCAAATTGCCTTCCAGTGCCCAGCCGGTCTGAGCGTTCAAAAAGTCAGGCACAACATGGCGGTTAATTCCCGAGACTGCCGGGCGACCCAGGCTGACAAACTTCCAGTTCTCTCCGCCGTTAGCGGTAAAGTAGCCGCTATAAGTTACGCTGCCTTCCTTCTCTAATTGACAGCCCGCTGACATCCACCCGCCGGTCCGGTCCTCCCCGAAAAATTCCGGCACACCGGTAAGTACCCTGTCGCAGCCGGCAAAGCTCTCGTTCACAAGGAAGTCAGGACCGGCCACCCAGCTGGATCCCCCGTCCCGGGTCATGAAGGTTCTCGGCAGGGCACCGGTCTGCAGCGCTACAAACCCGCGGCTCGGATCCCGGAAGAGCATGCCAGTGGTTACACCCGCGAGTGGAATTGTATTATTCGGCAGGTTCGGATTATATTGCTCATTCTGCATGACCAGATTCCAGGTTGCCCCTCCGTCCTCAGTCGCGTATAAGGCTTTGCTCTCTTTGGTTGAAGAAGCATCCCAGGAGGTCATCAGCCAGCCGCTGTCCGGGGAGCTGAAATAGATGGAGGAAATCGTGTTGGAATCCGGGAAAGCGGATATTTTCCAGCTGTGTCCCCCATCCGTTGTCCGCAGCACCACCGTCTCGGTCGTGCCGTAAGCGCTTCTTATAATCCAGCCGTTACTGGGATCAGTGAAGAAAATCTCTTTACCGTACACCGGATTAGTCAGAAACTGCACATTCGTCGACGGGGAAATATTCGCCCAGGTCTTGCCGTTATTAAGCGTCATATACATGCGCAGCTCATTTTTGGTAACTCCCCAGGCTATGCCTGCTGCATCGTTCAGCAGCCTGAAATCCGTCAGCCGGGTCTGGATCTGGTATTTCGTCGCGTTCTCGTTGTCTACGTTCTTCGCGTCTGGCGTGATCACCGTAATCGTCTGGCCCTCCTCCGGCGCTTCCGTCGGCTGTGGCGGCTGGGAAGGCTCCGGGGCAGGAGCAGATGAACAGGCCGAGAGAATAAGCAGAGTCATGAGCAGCATGAACCCTACTCTCAGAAATGTATAACCTGATGTTTTCGCTGCCAATGCCCTCTCTCCTCCTCTATATATCCGTTATTTCTTTGAATTCAAATTACTGCGTCTATATCCGTACAGCCAGTAGATTACCAGCCCTATTGCAACCCAGACGAGGAAGCCGATCCATGTATGTCTGCCCAGATTGGTCATCAGATAACCGCAGGTTAAGGCACTCAAAATTGGAATAAAGGGTACCCAAGGCACTCTGAATCCCCGCTTAAGATCGGAATGCGTACGGCGGAGTACAATGACTCCCAGTGAAACTACCAGGAAGGCAAACAGTGTACCGATACTGGTCAGATCAGCCAGCTTGTCCAGCGGAACGAAGCCGGTCATAACAGCAATAATCCCGCCTACCATCCAGGTGCTGCGCACCGGGGTATGAGTTTTGGGACTGACCTTGGACAGGCTCTGCGGCAGCAGACCGTCGCGGGAAATGGCAAACAGCAGGCGGGTCTGGCCGAACAGCATAACGAGCAGCACGGTAGTCATCCCGGCAATAGCACCTATTGAGATCAGTCCGGCAATCATATTCTGGTCAACAAACCGCAGGGCGAAGGATACCGGATCACTGACATTCAGGTTCTGGAAAGGTACAATCCCTGTCAGCACCAGCGAAACAGCAATGTACAGCACCGTACAGATCGCCAGCGAAGAGATAATGCCAATCGGCAAATCCCGCTGCGGGCGCTTTACTTCTTCGGCAGCCGTTGAAATAGCATCAAATCCGATATAGGCAAAAAATACAGTTGCCGCCCCGTTCATCACACCATGGAAACCAAACGGCAGAAACGGCGTCCAGTTCTCAGGCTTCACATAGAATACTCCGGTGAAGATGAAGAGCAGCACTACCGATATTTTGATGACAACCATAACCGCGTTGAAGCGGGCGGTCTCCTTCACTCCCCGGGTCAGCAGATAAGAAATGAGCAGGATAATTATCACTGCAGGCAAATTAATGAAAGTTCCTTTATCCGCATTATACGCTCCGGATAAAGCTGTGGGCAAATGCAGGCCGAAGCCTTCAAGCAAGCCCTGGAAATACCCTGACCAGCCGCTGCTTACTGCAGCCGCCGCCACTCCGTATTCCAGTACAAGATCCCAGCCAAGCACCCAGGCCAGCAGTTCACCGAAGGCAACATAGCTGTAAGCATATGCACTGCCGGATACAGGCAGAGTGGAGGCAAATTCGGAGTAGCAGAGTGCGGACAGCACGCAGGCGAAGCCGGCGATGATGAAAGACAGCACCAGCCCCGGTCCGGCATGCTCGGCAGCCGCCACTCCGGTCATCACGAAGATCCCGGTGCCGATAATGGCCCCGACACCAAGCATGGTTAAATCCATTGCGCCCAGTGTCTTGCTAAGTTTTTCTGATCCGGCATTCTGGGGAATCGCCAGCGGTTTTTTACGGAATAAATCCATTCTGTAGTTCGCTCCTGTCAAATGGTTGAGTGAATACTATGAAATACCATGTTAGCATGCCCAATTCGGGGTAATGGATTAAAAGCGGACAGCTTGAAAACACTATCCTTAGCGATTATGATGGATAAGATTCTCAAAATTCAAAAGCTGGAGGAGATTAACCATGGCCCCATTTAAGCCCAATCGTGTCGTAGTCATCGGCACCGGTGCAGTCGGAACCACAACCGCCTATACGCTGCTGCTGCGTAAACGCATGCCCGAGCTCGTACTGATTGATGTGAACCATCAGAAGGCGCTGGGTGAAGCGCTCGATATGAACCATGGCATGCCGTTTGTCGGCGGTGTAAAGCTATGGGCCGGCACCTATGAGGATTGCCGGGAAGCCGACATCATCATCGTTACAGCCGGGGCCTCCCAGAAGCCCGGGGAGACGCGGATTGATCTGCTTCGCAAGAATATAACGATATTCAAAGATATCATCCAGAAAATTACGAAATACAATCATCATGCTATCCTGCTGATTGCTACCAATCCGGTCGACATTCTAGCGTATGCTACCCTGAAGATCAGCGGCTTCGACCGCAGACGGGTTATCGGCTCCGGAACCGTGCTGGACAGCGCACGCTTCCGTTATCTGATCGGGCGCCACAAAGAAATCGATCCGCGCAGCATCCACGGTCAAATCATCGGGGAGCATGGCGATTCCGAGCTGCCGGTCTGGAGTCTCGCCAATGTCGCGGGGATCGATCTGGGCTTTGATGAAGCCGAACGCAAGGATATCTTCGAGGATACCAAAAATGCCGCATACGAGATTATCGATGCCAAAGGCTCTACCTCCTATGCTATCGCCCTGGCACTGGACCGGATTGTTGCATCCATCCTGAACAATGAAGGCTCTGTGCTGAACGTATCCACACTGCTGAACAACTACAATGGCGTTTCGGATGTATTCCTCGGTGCTCCATGTGTCGTTGACCGTTCAGGTGTGCGCGAAGTGCTGGATCTCCCGCTCAGTGAAGAGGAGCAGGTCTTGTTCCAGCAGTCTGCAGATAAGCTCAAAGGCGAAATTGCCAAGCTGGAGCTGTAACTCCGGCTTAGCCAGCATAAATATGGACAAGCCAGCCGCCAACCCTCTCACGGATTGGCGGCTGTTTGGCCCTTTATCATGTTAGCAATTCACGGCTCTCTTGTCATTATAAAAATGTACATTACATGTGATTTATACGTTATGTTTTGAACAAATGTTCATACTATAGCTTCTTGCTTTTGTCCCCCCGGTTATTTATACATTATGACCTGCAGGCTCAGGCATGCTGATCTGCAGTCTGGACATGGCTTCTTCCTTCTCGCGGCTTGTAATATGTGTATATACAGTGGTTGTCTGGATGGAAGAATGTCCAAGTAATTCCTGTACCGTGCGCAGATCCGCTCCCTTGCGCAGCAGCATGGTGGCAAAGGAGTGGCGCAGCTTGTGACTGGAGTACGGGAGACGCTGGGAGGAAGGGACTTCACTCTGGAAGCGGCTGAATGTATTGGCAGCAATCCCCTGGATTCCGCGGATGGAGAGCCGGCGGCCCTTCTGGGAGATGAATAAGGCTTCTTCTTTGCTGCGCCAGGGCGGAAGCCGGTCGGCTATAGCCTGGTCCAGGTAAGGTGCAATATCGTCGGGAACCGGAACATTACGCCATTTGCGGCCCTTTCCGAAGACACGCAATGAACGTCTTTCTACGTTATAATCGCTTTGATTCAGCGTATGGACTTCCCCTACCCGCAGCCCCATATAAGACATCAGCAGAAAAACTGCCAGATTGCGGCTTCGATATTTGCCGTCCACCGCAGACAAGAACCGCTGCAGATCCGCTTCATCCAGGTAGACCGGCTCGCGGTTTTTTTCGGTTTTGGATTTCTTGATCCCGGCGGCCGGGTTCATATTCAGGAGCTCCATCTCCGTCAGCGCCTTGAACAGGCAGCTGACGGAAGCATGCTTGCGGTTACGGGTGGCATCACTTACCCCGCGTTCACGGACCGATGTCAGGTAGGAGACAACATGCAGCTTCTTGACAGAGGTTAGCTCCCGGCCGCTCAAAGTAGCCAGAAATTCCCGCACATCAGCCAGATAAGATTTCTGCGTGTAAGCCGTATAACCGGCATCCTTCATCCAGATCAGAAATGCATCCAGCTCTTCTTCATAGCTATTCTCCAGCTCATTCATGCTCTACGCTTCACCCTTTGTGTTAAGACATCTGCCGTCCCCCTCCATGAAGCAGCATGCTTCTGCACTATTCCCAGGAACTCACTCAGTGCAGGTGATTTCCATTTCTTGCTGTGGTACGCAATCTGGGTAGCTACCCGCTGGGATTCATCATTCCAGTGCAGCCCGGCCAGCTTGCCTTCCGCCAGCTCACTGCGGACGGTAATCAGCGGCAGAAAGGAAATGCCGAGCCCGGCCATCACGCATTGCTTAATCGCTTCAATGCTCCAGAACTCCAAATTCGGGTCGGGAAACACCCCGTGGCTGTTCAGATGCCGCTCGAATAAGGTCCGGTAGGTGCAGCCCGTCTCGGTGTGCAGAATGGTTACATTCTTAAGATGCTGCGGCTCCACTTCCGGAAGCCCGCACAGCGGATGATCCAGCGGCGCGACCAGCGTCATGGCTTCATGAATCAGGGTGTCGCAATACATATCCTTATACTCCGTCTCCGGCTGCAGCAGAAAAGCCAAATCCAGCTCGCCGGAGCGGACGAACTCGGTAAGCTCCCAGCATGCACCCGGCTTCAGTGTAATCTGTACCTGCGGATGCAGGGTGCGGAATTCCTTAATAATTCCCGGCAGGCGGAACGCAGCCAGCGATTCCGGCGCACCAATCCGCAGTGAGCCGGCTATCTCCGTTTCGGAGCGCAGCGCATTCTCGGCCATCGTATGCATCTTGGAGATTTCCTGGGCGTAAGGCAGCAGACGGCGGCCGGCATCGGTGAGAATGATTTTTTTGCTGATCCGGTCAAACAAGGGCTGAGCGAGTTCAGCTTCGAGCGCCTGAATCTGTGCGGTAATGCTGGACTGGGCATAATCCAGCTTCTGGGCTGCACGGGTAAAGCTCCCGGTCTCTACTACGACAAGAAAAGTAAAAAGATGCTTTGACTCCATACGGGCCTCCTTCAACCTATCGGTTAAACGAATGGATTCCATTCGATAATTCCGTTTTTCCAATGGATCTATTATCTGATACTCTAGATTTAATTACAAGGAAAGCGGGACTAATGATATGAAGGAAAATAAATCTCTCCAACGGAATATCGGCATGCCGCAGGCGATTGCCCTGTACATCGGAGCCGTCTTAGGTTCAGGGGTACTGATTGTGCCGGGCTTGGCTGCCGAAATGGCTGGTCCTGCTTCCCTGCTCGCCTGGGGCTTCATGACACTGCTGATTCTTCCGCTCGCACTCTCTATGGGCCTGCTCTCTGCTAAGTTCCCGAATGCCGGAGGTGTATCCCATTTCGCCACCTTGGCTTTCGGTCCGAAGGCCGGTGCTCTGGTCGGCTGGTTCTTCCTGATGTCGGTACCTATCGGCGGACCTGTCGCCGCCTTAACCGGTGCGGGATATATGACTGCCGCCATGGGCTGGGGGGATCCGGCCCGCATTGCCATTGCCGCCGGAATGCTGGCTATTGGCCTGATCACCAACTGGATCGGCATGAAGGTTGCCGGCAAAGTGCAAATTGCAGTGGTCATCGCCATTATCGCGGTTCTGGTCTTCTCTTTCGCTGCTGCTCTTCCAAGAATGGAGAGCGCCCACTTCACTCCGTTCATGCCGCATAGCTGGAGCAGTGTCGGACAGGCTGCGGCAATTCTCTTCTGGTGCTTCATCGGCTGGGAAGCCGTCTCGCATCTGTCAGAAGAGTTCAAAGACCCGCAGCGGGCAGCGGTTAAAGGGGTTACCATCGCTGCGGTTATTGTCGGAGTGCTCTACTTCCTCTCCGCCTTGGCAACCGTCGGGACACAAAGCTATTTGCGCGGCGGCGCCGATTCCTCCCTCGTCTGGATCATCAGCCAGCCGCTTGGGGCATGGGGCGGATTCATCGCCGGGCTTACCGGGCTGTTCATCTGCACCGCGACGATTATCGCTTATTCCAGCGCCGCTTCCCGCGTCGCTTACGCTTTATCGCGGCAAGGATATGCTCCGAAGTGGATGGGCCGGCTCTCGGACCGCTACCAGACGCCAGTCGGGGCCATCGGGTTCCTGACCTTTTGCTTCACTGCTGTATTGACCTTGTACGGCAGCGGCCTCTTGTCGATTACTACATTAATTCAATTCCCTAATGCCACCTTTATTCTGACTTACATCGGCGGCTGTGCAGCCGGAATCCGCCTGCTCAAGGGCAGCCGTGCCGGTGTGACTATCAGCTGGATTTCCTTCGCCGCTACCGTAGCTGTCTTCCCGTTCACCGGCTGGGCTATTATATATCCGCTGCTGATTACTATATTGTTTGCGCTGATTGAGTATTTACGACATGGCCGTAAGTCTGCAGCTAAGGTTCCTTCACACCTGAAGGCTGAAGAGGATTCAAGTCAGGCACTGTAAGCTTATCGTTTCAGATAACGGTCAGGTGGTTATGGATGAAGGTGAGCTTCAACATAATCAGATAAGAAGGAGACTGTGAACTATGCCTGATCATAACAAAATTATTCTCGAGCCTGCAGCCCGGAAATTTGCTGATGATAACTCCGAGCCTCCCTTTCTGCCTGATCTTGGACCTGAAAAAGGCCGCGAGACTGTTAATGAAGTCCAGTCCGGTGACATTCCCAAGCCCGAAGCAGATCTTCAGGATCTGACGGTAGCAGGCGGCCCCGGTGGAGAGGTCAAGGTACGGATTGTCCGGCCGCCTGGTACTGCCCAGACTTCACTTCCTGTCATTCTTTATATACACGGAGCAGGCTGGGTATTCGGCAACAGCCACACTCATGACCGCTTAATCCGCGAGTTATCTGCCGGAGCCGGCGCAGCTGTCGTATTCCCGGAATACAGTCTGTCTCCGGAAGCTAAATACCCGGCAGCCATTGAAGAAATATATGCTGTGCTGGATTGGATCAGCCGTGACGGCGCAGCCTACGGTCTGGATGCTTCCCGGCTGAGCGTGGCCGGTGACAGTGTCGGCGGTAATATGACAGCAGCCATCACCTTGATGGCCAAGGAGCGCGGCGGCCCGGCCATCTCCAAGCAGCTGCTCTTCTACCCGGTAACCGATGCCGCCTTCGATACCGAATCCTATCACCTGTTCGCCGAAGGGTACTTCCTGCAGCGGACCGGAATGAAGTGGTTCTGGGACCAGTACACTACGGATCCTGATGAGCGGGCAGAGATAACCGCTTCACCGCTGCGGGCCAGTCTGGAGCAGCTTAGCGGCTTGCCGGAAGCTTTGGTCATCACGGGCGAAGCCGATGTCCTCCGCGATGAAGGCGAAGCTTATGCCGCCAGGCTGCGTGAAGCCGGCGTGCCTGTAACCGCTGTGCGGTTCCAGGGCATCATCCACGACTTTGTCATGCTGGATGCCCTTGCCGACACCCAGGCTAACAAAGGCGCCTTGCTGCTCGCAACAGCTTGGCTGAAGCAATAACCCATACACGAAACAGCAGCAGCCATGGATATAATACAGTCCATGGCTGCTGCTGTTTTATTTTAAAAAGATAAGTATTTATAACATCCGCTACTTCCGCTGGGCATAGAACTCAGCCGCTTTAATCAGCAGATCCTTCAGCGAGCCGAAGGAAGTGGTTTTGTTTACATGCGCATCCAGCTCGTCCTGCGGCAGCGTCTTCAGCTCCTCAGTGGAACCCGCCGCGAATCCGCCGCTTTGCAGCAGCTCTTTAAGTGAGGAGAACGGAGTGAACTTTTGCAGAAAAGAGCTGGACAATAGCTGCTCCAGAGGCAGCTTCTCCAGCAGCTGGTCGAGCGGAAGCTTGTCCAGTGGAAGCTTTTGCAGCAGCTCACCTACTCCGCTGTCCTTCAGGCTGCCTACCATTCCTTGTATTTTATCGCCAAGACCTCCAAGATTGAATCCCATTGCTGTACCCTCCTGATCATTGTAGTTGCTCCTTATTACCCAAAATCAGCTTTGGCGATATAGCAGTCAGTATAAATATGAAATCATTTCTTCTGGTTACAATATTGTCTTTCCTTATTTTAGCAACCAATGTAATCTTTCAGCGTCTTATTACAGAGAACAAGACTTAACAAGGAGCTGAACCTATTGCCGCCCATCCAATCCTTACTTACCCCCTTGCTCTTTATGAGCCTGCTGTCATCAACCGCATTAACTACAATGCCGGATATAACGCGGGGCAGTGTTCATACAACTCTTGGAACCACATCCATCACTTCGGCCGCTAAAGACTCGCTGGTCCCGCTGAAATGGAAGGCCGCTGCGAATGGCATGGGCATGTACGACAGCAAGCCGCCCGTCAGTAACGGAATTCTGTACTACTCAGACATCAACAGTACACTTTATGCCAAAAATATAGCCTCCGGTAAAATGGAGTGGTCTTATCCGCAGGGCGGACATCCGCAAATCGTTACGAATAACTCCGTTTTCTTCATAGATCACAAAGAACGTCTCGTCAAAGTATCTGCTGCAACCGGAAAGGTTATCTGGAAGGTGAAGGTAGCAGATCAGCTGATTGAAATTGGCGCACAAGCCCGCCTGATGAACGGAACAATCTATTTCGCCAATGAGAGCGGCGGAGTTACTGCCTATGATCCGGTATCCGGTAAAAGGCTGTGGGACAACAAAGAGATCCCTATGTACGCGGGCACGATCTATGGAGAATATAGAGGTGTGCTTGTCGTTTCCAGTACAGTGAATAATATCCGTTCCCAATTCTATGGCCTTGATCCGGCTAGCGGCAAGAAGCTTTGGCGAATCGAAGGGTTGTACAGCTATGTAAATTATGAGAACGGGCAATTGCTGCTGCGGGAGCAGACGGATTATGCGGCAAAAAGCCCTTCGGCACCCGTGCCGGGCTACCAGTTAACTCTGGCCCGCTTGAATCCTGTTACCGGTAAAATTACCGCCAGGAACAACTATAATAAAATAGCTGACATCTCCAAAATACGGAACAATTTCACAATAATCCAGGATTCCTATGTCTATTCCGCTGACATGAATCCGGATACGGATAGATATACGCTTACACGCTTTTTGCGCGGAGCAGATGCTGAAGCAGCTACCACAAGCTATGAGCAATATGGCAGCTGGCTGGCCGGACCGGCGGGCGGCATAGCCTACTTCCAGCAAGATAACAGGATTACTGCATTAAACCTTGCGGATGACAGCGTTACTTCTTATAATGTTCCGGCCGGTAAGGCGTTACATCTGCAACGAGTCGGCAAGGCTGTATTTACCCTATACAACAATGGCTATATCGCAGTCCATCACTACGATACCGGCGCACTGCTGGGCATGATTGAGGCCGGAAGCACCTATCCCAGCTTCGGTAACATTACGCTGCATAATGGAACAGCCCTGATCCCTACGGAGCATCATATAATCGCTGTTGCCCTGCCGCAACAATACCAGTAACTTAAGTAAATCTTAACAGCCATTTCTTCGCAAAAAAATACCCATTCTCCGGGCGGCTTCCAGAAGCCGCTCTTCCTCTTCCACCAGTGCAATCCGTACATACCCTTCTCCCTGCTGGCCAAATGCATCGCCGGGAATCACCGCGACTCCGGTGGCCAGCAGCAGCTCATGCGCGAACCTCCGGGATCTTCCTGCCTCAACGTTCACGCCATAGGCTTCAGGCAGCTTCGCCCAGATGAACATCGTCGCTTCCGGTAGCCGGACGGTCCAGCCTTCACGTGCCAAAGCCTCCACGAAAACATTCCGCCGCTGCTCATACATCTTAGATACTCCCTCATCCGGTGCTGATGCCATCGCCTGCTCCAGGGCAACAACCGCCGCTTCCTGAACCGGACCGAAGACACCGTAGTCCACGTTGCTCTTAAGCTCACGAAGTGCTCCAACGGCTGTGCGGTTCCCTGTCATGAAGCCGATCCGGCAGCCGGCCATATTGAAGCTTTTAGAGAAGGAATGGAACTCGACCGCTGTGTCCAATGCTCCGGGCACCTCCAAAATACTGATTGGCCTATATCCGTCAAAGCCCAGCTCTGAATAGGCCAGATCATGAACAACCAGTACATCCCATTTACGGGCCAGCTCAATCAGTCTCGTCATATACGGCAAATCTGCGGTAACCGAAATAGGATTGCCGGGAAAGCTCAGCAGGATGAATACCGCTTCACGCCAGACCTCCTCGGGAATTTGCTCCAGATCCGGGCGGAACGCATTCTCTTCCAGCAGCGGCAGCGTCCAGGCCCGTACACCAGCCAGCGCAAGCGCACCGGAATAAATCGGATAACCCGGGTCCGGCACGATTGCCAGATCTCCGGGATTGCATACCGCCTGTGCCAGATGCGCCAGTCCGTCCTGCGAACCCATTAAGGCGACCATCTCCTCTTCCGGGTCCACTTCGACAGCGAACCGCCAGTTCATCCATTCCGCCGCCTGCCGGCGAAAGGCAGCACTGCCTTTGGAGGCCGGATACGAATAGCTGTCTTCCCTCAGCACCGCTTCACTTAAGGCCGCACGAATCTTATAAGACGGTCCCCGGTCCGGACTGCCGATTCCCAGATCAATCACTTCAATCCCCGATTTCCGGACTTCGGCTTTCGTTGCGGCGACTTCAGCGAATATTGACGATCCCAAATGCGCCAGCTTGTCCGATCTCCATTTTTGTTTTGCGCTGCTGTGTGTCAATGTATTACCTCCGGCATTTGTTTTTATCAAATAGTATAGCATGTGTTCTGTCCGCTGAGCGCACGAAAGAATGACCTTATCTGCAAATGGTATATTAAGGTTTCTTTATATTATTATTCTATAAAATAGCTCAATTGCAGCTGATCACTAGCTTCAAAACTGATATAAAAGTCTCTCTGAAGCGAAACAGCGTATAATTTATATTATACGCTGTTTTTCGGGGCCGGAAAATGCCGTATTTCTGCTTGCCGCATAATTGTCCAGCGACACATATATAAGTAACTGTTTATTTTATGCAATTAATACTCTTTCCTTTTATTACATCATTCGCACTAAAATTACTCAATTCTGGATTCCAACAATACGTCTGCTTCGCGTCTATAGGGGTCCAAAAGTGAATTCTCTGGAATGTATTCATAATAGCTACACCACAACGTCTTGAAATATTTCGGCCTGTATGCAACCCTAGTTAAGTACTGCTTCTTTCTTTTCTAGACGAAATCCGTTGTCATAAAACATCTGTCAGTTGAACTAAGTGTTCAAAGGTTATTCGGTACTTTACAGCCTCAATTACTGTTTTTCAAAGAAATTTCTCCATAATCATCACATCAACAAACTCTCCGTTTATAACCCCTTGTTTCTCAAACACACCAACCTGCCGGTAACCCAGTTTCATGTGCTATCCCTGACCGCCATGGTTGAACGGAAAGGCAAATAGAACAATTTTATAAAAGTTGTTTTCTTTTGCAACCTTGTGTAAGGACTCCAGTAGAGAGCTACCTGCACCCTGCCCACGAAAGCTTCGGTCAATGTAGACGGAGAGGTCAGCGATCCGGTCCTCGATTCCCTGATTGTAGATACGAAGGATACTTTCGAGATCCACTGGAGTGGCCTGGCGAACAGTTAATGTATTGATCATGAACATCCCCTTCAGTTTACTTTCTTGCTTTAATTACAGCAGAAACGATGTACTGGTCAACGTTCACACCAGGAACCCAGTCTTTGATGAATGTTCTGGATTCGTCTTTTGGCTCAATACTAATCTCAGAAAATCCACTTTCCCGAAGCATCTGCTCTACATCAGTGATGGAGGAGGCTCCGGAGATACAACCGGAATACAATGCGTCCAGGTCATTTTTGATCTCAGGGGGAAGCTCAGCTGTAGTTACGATATCAGAGATAGCCAGACGTCCACCAGGTTGAAGAACACGAAAGGCTTCATGGAATACTTGCTGTTTGTCTGGTGAGAGGTTAATTACGCAGTTGGAAATAATGACATTAACAGAATTGTCGGCGACAGGAAGATACTCAATCTCACCTAATCTGAATTCGGTATTAATGAACTTACCATTAATAGCATTATCCCTTGCTCGGCTGATCATCTCAGGCGTCATATCGACACCTATAACATGGCCTTGGCCCCCTACCTGCCGGGAAGCTAGGAAGCAATCAAATCCGCCGCCACTTCCGAGGTCCAGAACATGTTCCCCCGCCTGCAGTTCAGCAATAGCCTGAGGATTACCGCAACCAAGGCCTAAATTCGCGCCCACAGGTGCTGCAGCGAGATCACTACTAGAATAACCTAACTTAGCGGATATGGCATCGAAATCAGCCGGGGAGTCACAGCAACTTCTGTCATCAAGTGTACAGCAGGAAGAGGAAGCTTCGGCCTGTTTTACAGCGATTTTTTGATAGCGCCCCCGTACATTTTGGCGGATCTGATCATTAGTAAGTTTGCTCATAATTAAACACTCCTTTTCTAATAAAACTTGTAACTTGCAAGTAAATATTAAGAAAAATCACCCTTTTACAGGTGCGCAGCAATTGCTGGACTTCCCCATGGCTTCGTTGAAAAGCTTAATGGATCGTAGTAATGTTTCTACTTCAAACTCACTCATGTGTGAGAAGGCTTCATTCAAGTATTCATTCATTTGTTGATCAATTGTCGTAGCCACCATTATTCCTTCAGAGGTAAGTGACAGGTTATAAATTCTTCGATCTGTGGAATCAGGAGTCTTTTTAACCAAGTTCATTTTCACCAAAGACTGGACTTGTCTGCTGAAGGTTGTAATATCTGTGCCCAGTGTTTCGGCAACTTGTTGCATGGAAGGATTATGGCTCCGATCTATCTCATATAACAGGTGGCTTTGGGCCGCGGAAAGATTACATCCCCCTACGCTGCAGCAATCCTTATTTAGCAGACCTAGACGCCGGGTCATAATTTGGAATAGTTCTCGTGGAGTTTCCATTGTTTTCACCTCTCAACAAAGTTATATCGAATTTAATTGCAAATTGCAAATATTATTTTGTTTAGTTGATAATTGATCATTCAGGATTTAGAATATAAGTATTATCTTTATATACAGGGGGAGGAGAGTTTATAGTGGATTTACTAAATGATCTTGCAGAAGATTTAAAACTCCTTGGAGATAAAATACGTCTCACAATTCTTACACTTCTCCAAGAGCGAGAGTGGTGTGTATGTGAGTTAGTGGATCTTTTTGACATTTCACAGCCAGCCGTTAGTCAGCATCTGCGCAAACTAAAAAGCAGTGGATTAATAAAGGAACAAAAAAAGGGCCAATGGGTATATTATTCATTAAATATTGAAGATAAACCCCATATTAAGGCCATTTTAGATTTTGCGCCAGAAGCTAGTATCCTTTTATTGAATTTTAATAAGCCGTCTAGCACTGTTTGCTGCGAATAATATTTTTCCGTTGAGTATATAAGCGTATAATTATATACTTATATTCAATATTCAACTTAATCTTTTGGAGGGAGTGCTCTGATATATGGGAATTGGACATAAATTGGGGGAATTCATTTGGTAGCTCTGGCAAGTCTTATATTTATAGTTACATTGATTTTTGTCATTTGGCAGCCTAAAAACCTGTCCATTGGTTGGTCTGCCTGCGGAGGAGCAGTACTCGCTCTACTTGTCGGTGTAGTCAGCTTAAATGATGTTCTGGATGTTACGCTGATTGTATGGAATGCCACACTGGCTTTTGTTGCAATCATCCTTATTTCTTTGATCCTCGATAAAATTGGATTCTTTGAATGGGCTGCTTTACATATGGCCAAAGCTGCCAGTGGAAATGGTACCCGGATGTTTATCTATGTCATCATTCTTGGCGCCATTGTAGCAGCATTTTTTGCTAACGATGGTGCAGCTCTCATTCTAACACCAATCGTGCTGGCTATGGTCCGCGCGCTGAATTTTGATGAGAAAAGGGTTTTTCCATTCATCATTGCCAGCGGGTTCATAGCAGATACTACGTCTTTGCCCCTAATTGTAAGCAATCTGGTGAATATCGTATCGGCTGACTTTTTCGGGCTTACCTTTATGGAATACGCCGGAAGGATGCTAATGCCTACCTTATTTTCTTTAGGGGCAAGTATTCTGGTGCTCTATCTTTTCTTCCGTAAAAGTATTCCAAGAAACTTTGATAGCTCCCAGCTAAAAAAACCTGAAGAGGCTATTAAAGACAAACAGATGTTTAAGCTCTCCTGGTTTGTACTTGCAGTGCTGCTGGTAGGTTACTTTGTCAGTGAGTTTTTGAACATTCCGGTATCTGTAGTGGCTGGTATCATCGCGATCTTTCTCCTGCTCATGGCAAGGAAAAGTCCGGCTGTATCCACACTGGAAGTGGTGAAGGGGGCACCTTGGGCCATTGTCTTCTTTTCCATCGGGATGTATGTTGTCGTATATGGTCTGAGAAATGCGGGTCTTACAGACGTATTAGCTGATGTCATCCAGGCCGTTGCGGATCAAGGGCTGTTCGCGGCAACAATGGGGATGGGCTTTATAGCCGCAGTGATCTCCTCCATCATGAATAACATGCCTACCGTTATGATTGATGCACTGGCCATTGATACTACGCAAACCTCGGGACTGATTAAGGAAGCATTGATTTATGCGAATGTAATTGGTTCTGACTTGGGACCGAAGATTACACCGATTGGTTCACTGGCAACCTTGCTATGGCTGCATGTGCTTTCCACCAAAGGTGTGAAGATATCCTGGGGAACGTATTTTAAAACAGGCATTATTTTGACGATCCCTACGCTATTTATTACGCTGCTGGGCCTCTATATAACATTGACTTTATTTTAAACTCAAAGGAGATTACGACTCATGGATAAGAAAACGATTTACTTTTTGTGTACAGGAAACTCCTGCCGGAGCCAGATGGCCGAAGGCTGGGCTAAGAAATACTTGAGCGATGAATGGAATGTATATAGTGCCGGCATCGAGGCTCACGGTCTGAATCCTAAAGCTGTTCAGGCGATGAGCGAAGTAGGAATGGATATTTCAGGTCAAACGTCAGATATTATTGATCCACAGCTACTGAATAGTTCCGATCTCGTCATTACATTGTGTGGAGATGCAGCAGATAAATGCCCAATTACCCCGCCTCAAGTCAAACGTGAACATTGGGGATTCGATGATCCCGCGAAAGCTCAAGGAACAGATGAGGAGAAATGGGCAGTATTCCAGCGAGTCCGTGATCAGGTGGGCGAACGAATCAAGCAATTCGCTGAAACAGCGAAATAATGAAGAATAACAAAAAGGAGAACTTTAATGGTAAATTATCATGAACTGATCGAAGGCGTACTGGAACGGTTGCTACTGGTGTTTTGATTGAGTTAGGTCTTGCTGCAACTGTAGAAGAAGCTGAAGTCTTGGCCAAAGAAAAGCGTCCGGATATCAAAATTAAGCAAGATATGCGTGAAATGCTGAAGGGCTTTTATCCATCCAAATAAATGAATACGTACAAAAAGGCTATCTCCAATAGGAAATAGCCTTTTTTGTACGCCATGTTAAGCATCATTAAAATAGTTAAAGTTCTGAATGGAAACTGGCATGTCCTATCGTTGGCGCGCCAGAATTGTTCTGCTTGCCGCATAAATGTTATGAAATGTTATCGTACCCGCAGCATGTCCGGAATGTACCGGGCATATGATAGTTTATCAATGGTGAAGGTGGGAGTATTACATGTCCAAGAACAAACGCGGCAAAGCATTATGGCGTATGCCCTCCAGAGCAAGAGGAACCTGTCCGATCTGCGGAAGCACCCGGATCAAGCTGCTCTATTTCGGCCAGGGGGCGCAAGGCGATAAGCTTGCCGTCTGCAAGAAATGTGACGGTAAACAGGCAGGCTGAACACTGATTAGCGCAAAGAAACGGCCTGCCTGTCTCCAGCGGACAGCGGCCGTTTCGCATTTTATGGCATGGTTAAAGCTGAAAGCCTGATTTGACCCACAGCTTCGAAATATCCAGAAAGCCGAAGGAGCCGGTCTGCAGCCCGTACAGGCTTTGGCTCAGCTGTGCTTTTTTGTTCATATGGCAGCCATACAGCACCCACGAGCTGCTGCGCAGTTTATCCTCTGCTGCCTCCAGCAGCTGAGTTCTTGCAGCTGCAGGTAATGCGGAGAACGGCTCCAGTAAATGCCGCAGTGACTGCAGCTGCTCCTCCAGCAGCAGATCATGGAGATAATTGGATTCATTGCGGAAATAATTAATCATCCCCCACTGCCAGTCATCCTCCAGTACCTCCTCGGCAATCAGCATATCTGCATGGCTCATAACATCAGCAAGGTCATACTCGCTTAACGGATGAAGCCGAAGCTGCAGCCCAATCTTCCGGCCGCGTTCCTGCAGCCATAGTGCTTCCTCCTGATCTTCCTTCCGGGTCCGGTAAGCTACGGTCAGCACCTCACCATTGTAATCAGCGGCCTTCAGCAAGCTGCAGGCCGCTTCTAATGGAGGTTCGGTGAATGCATGTCCGCTGCTCTTCCAGGGCAGGAAGCTGTCCGCCGGCCTGATCCGGTTGCCCCCCAGCTCTCTGATCATCGCAGGCTGATTATACAGCATCTGCAGCACCTGCCGTACATCCGGCTTATGCTGAACACCTTCCCGCTTGAAATTGAACAGAATATAGCGGCAACCGAGCGCCGGATAATCAATGTTATGACTCTGATTCTCCTCGGACGGAAGCGGGCTGAGATTGGCTTCTGTCAGCTGGTACTGGCGTATGTTTGAGCTTGCATGGGGTAAATACCAGATTTCAACCCGGTCCAGCAGCGGACGAATGCCATAATAGAGGTCAAATGCACCAAGCACCAGCACACTCTCACTGTGATCCAGCACCAGGTATGGGCCTGTTCCCACCGGGTTAACGGCAAAGTCCACATCATAAGGAAGAATAGACATGTAGATTGAACTGAATAGATGAAGGAAAAAGAGATTCGGGCGGCACAGATCAAAGCGGATCCGGTAATCACTCTCCAGCTCCACATGTTGAATATCCTGGAAATGACTCATTGCCGGACTGTTCAGGGTAATGTGGCGCTGCAGAGTCTCCTTAACATCACGCGAAGTCATCATTTTGCCGTGATGGAATCTGACCCCTTTACGCAAATAGAACAGATAACTGGTATGCTCCGGATTGCTCTCCCAGGTATGGGCCAGCCCCGGCTGGAAGCTGCTGCTCCCGGCATCATAGGTAATTAGAGTACTGCAAATATGACCCAGCAGGTAGGTCTCAAAAGCCGTATATACCGCTGCCGGATCCAGCTTTTCCATTGCCCGGTTACGGGAGATCCGCAGCACTTCTTCCCCGGCTGCCGCCCCCTGTTCTGTGCGGAAGCCCATTTGCTTGTCAAGCACCGTCAGCAGCCGCTCCTTAAGTGCCTCCCCGACCTGATACCGGCTGATCAGCTCAATCGCTGCCTTGATTCTGCCCTTGCCGGCCAGCTCCTGAAAGCTCTCCTCTAATACCTCTTCAGTGCTTCGTCTGAAGGTCAGCAGCGAGCGGTTCCCCCTCCCTCTGCCGGGCTGCCAGGCAATCAGCTCCAGCTCCTCAAGCTTCCGCAGGATGAATTTCACATTGCGCGGTGTGCAGCACAGAATCCCGGTTAACTGCTCGATCGTCACCGGAATGGGCTGCTGCTTGAGCGAGGCGTCAAGCGCCCCGGCCAGGCAAAGATAGTGTGTGCTGCTGGTATCCATTAACTTCCGCTCCTTTAAAGGTGAAAAGCTGTAAATAAACTTTACACTTTTACTTCCCCCTTTTTTCTATACAATTATACTTAATCCAGCTACAAGAAGCATCAGACACATTTAATCTACCTGATTAGGAGACACCCGATTATTATGAAACAGCATTTGCGGCATATTCACCCTCTGGCCTGGACGATTATCATCGGCACGATGTTCGGCCGGATGGTCACCTCCATGAGCATTCCATTTCTTTCAATCTATCTGACACAGGTCCTGGGCGCTTCCTCAACCGAGACCGGATTTACAGTAGCCGTCAGCTCACTGGCAGGCGTAATGATCAGTTTCTACGGCGGATACATCTCTGATGTTATCGGACGCAGAATCGTCATGCTGGTCTCCGTATTCGGCTGGGCTTGTGTATTCTTCGGCTTTGCTGCCGCGCAGCATTTATGGGTCTTTTTTCTCGTCAATACGCTGAACGGATTATGCCGGGCCGTATTTGAACCAACCTCACGGGCGCTGCTGTCAGACATTACCCCGAAAGAGCATAAGTTGCTTGTCTTCAATCTGCGGTATGCAGCGGTTAATGTCGGTGTAGTATTCGGACCGATTATCGGGCTGCAGCTGGGATCGGCAAAATCAACTTTCCCCTTCCTGATCGCAGGGCTGGTCTATATCGCTTATGGCCTGGTGCTGTTTCTGCAATTTTCAGTACACAAGTCCAGCCTGCCGGTTCACGGTGAAGCACAGACGCCAAAACTGCGCGAAGCGCTGGCAACCACCGGGAGGGATAAGGTGTTCCTGCCTGTTCTGCTGGGTACTATCTTCTGCGTATTAGGCTATGGGCATTTCAGTTCCACACTGGCCCAGTTTCTGGCGATGAACACACATTATACAAACGGCGGGCAGATCTTCTCCTATATGTTGTCGCTGAACGCGGTGACTGTGCTTGTTGTGCAGTACCCGATCGTCCGCACAGCAAGCAAATTCCCGCCGATCCTCCCGCTGATTCTGGGGAATGTCTGCATTGCACTTAGCCTGCTGCTCTTCGGCATGCCAGGCGGAATTGCCCTGCTAATGTTCAGCGTAATCCTGTTCACGGTCGGGGAGGTGCTCCTCTTTACCATGATGGATATGCTGATTGACCGGATTGCCCGGCCGGAGTGGAAAGGCACCTATTTCGGCACCATCGGCTTCAATAACCTGGGCAACGTAATGGCGCCTGTTCTCGGGGGCGTGCTGCTCGATCAATTCGGTGCGGCGAACGGCCCTGCGGTCTTCATACCGATAGCCTTGACTACTGCGCTAGGCCTGCCCTTCCTCTTTACCGCTCATAAGCGGCTCCGGATCAGAGAGCTTGTTGAAGCGGGAGAACAAAGAAGTTGAACATATGATTTAGCATCATGGGGCTGTCCCAAAAGCCATGAAATGGCTGCTTGGGACAGCCCCATTTTTATATAAACATAGCTTCAGCAGTTGCCTATAATTATAGATACAATTAAACGCATGTAGTTAACATAATATTGATTATGTAAACTAGTCGCACAAATATATATTTTGCCACGTCCGAATCTGCATTGCAATATAATCCCGCAGCGGCAGCGGCTCCAGAATTTCAGCCTGCACCAGCAATGGCAGTACCTTGGCACAGGCAGTCTCATAGTCGTACATATTGGCAGTAATGATCAGCTCAGTTCTGGCGTGCTCTGTTGCCAGTACTTCCAATTGATTCAGAAGCTCCTGATTGTACCCCTGCGTCCGGAGGACTACCGGGTAGAATTCCCGGGTTTTGCTGTTATCCATAAAGGTCTTATTCGATTCTGACCAGTATTGCTGCAGGGAGAAGTCATCCGGAATTGTGCAGTTCTCCCCTGATCCTTCTACTGAAGCGAAACGCTCACATTTGAACGTACGGACCTCCAATGCGCTTTCACAATAGGCCACAAGATACCACGCGCCCTGTTTGACGACCAGCCCATAGGGATGCAGGCTACGATGTGACATATCCCCGTTCACTTTACGGTACAGCACCTTGAGCTTGGTTCCTCTCCATACTGCAGCACGCAGCGTCTCCAGACAAGGCAGTATAGCTTGTTCATCCCACCAGGGCGCAGTGTCGAACAGGAACCGGTTCCGTGCGGTCCGGATATCCTGGAGGTACGGAGCGGGCAGAGTTGCTTCCAGCTTCAGCAGTGCGTTGGTGAGCAGCAGACTACTCTCCCCCGTCATTTCAGCAGGCATCCCCATCCCGGTCAAAAAAAGCTGAACCACCTCTTCCCCATGCAGCCGCCGCAAATTTACCGTATACCCCTCCATCAGCGAAATCCCGCCCCCGGGTCCGGTTGTGGTACAGAGCGGAATGCCTGACTCTGCGAGTACATCAATATCCCGGTAGATTGAACGGACGGATGTTTCAAGTGCTTCGGCCAGAGCAGAGGCTTTCATTTTCCCCCGGGATTCAATAAGTAATAATATCGCAATCAAACGGTGTACCCGCATCGTATTCCTCCATTGGCCGCTTCATAATCGGCTATCATTTCATATTTCTATTCTTGCCACTCTGTTGTCAACAATTGAGCATTACAATGAATGTATCAAACATAAGGAGCTGTTGCAAATGAATATTGGCATACTGGGAACAGGCTTTGGGGCGTATCACGCTACTCTGCTGAAGCAGATGGAGTTTGTTGACCGGGTCATTGTATTCGGACGGAATGAGGGTAAGCTGCTGAAGCTGCAGGAAGAGCTTGGAGTAGAGATTACGTTATCTATCGAGGATATTCTGTCGGACCCGGCAATAGATGTGGTGGATATTTGTCTGCCGTCTGCACTGCACAAGATTTATGCTGTAGAGGCGCTGAAGAGCGGCAAACATGTTTTTTGCGAAACACCGGTTGCCCTGAATCTGGAGGATGCCCGGGACATGCTGCAAGCCGAACAGCAGTACGGCCGCAGGATTCTGGTCAATCAATTCATCAAATACGAATATGCACATCAGGTTCTATATGAGGCTGCACGCGGAGCGACCTACGGTAAACTGCTGCATCTCACACTGCGCCGGGAAACCGCACCTGTCTGGGGAGATCTCGGCCTCGGGTCCATCGCTGCCAATCTGATGATTCATGAGCTGGACTTTATCGAATGGCTGCTTGATGCTCCGGCATTATCTGCGGTATGGGGAACTTCCGGAGGTAAGGACGGTCAGGCGCTCGTACATGCTTCCTTCCAGCAGCCTGAGCTGAGCGCACAGGTCATTGTCTCTTCCCAATTGCCTGGTTCTCATCCGTTTACAGTAAGCTATGAGGCTTATTTCGAGCAGGCGAAGCTGATTTTTCACGAAACCAGCAATGAGGTTGGCGAGACAACGGCTACCTTGACCAGCTATACTGCTGCAGGCAAAGAAGAGATTCCGCTAAGCCCGGTCAACTCTTATGAGCAAAGCCTGCGCCATGCACTCCTGTCACTGCAGCACGGTACAGTCTCTATTCAATCCATGCTGCACGCGCAGAAATCGCTCGAAACAGCGTTAAAGCTGACGGAGCAGCTTGCAAAAAAAGTTCATTCGTAACTGAACATACCACCACTGGGAGATTTTTATTGACGCGGAGGGCAGGGTATGATAGTTCTTCCTTTTTCCTCTTTGATGTAGCTAAGTAAATAGATTGTTTGGTGTCTATGGGATAGTTGCGGAGAGTTAGGAGGGATGTTTTCTAATGTGAATTTTTCATATGTTGAAATTACATAATTAGAGAGTTGAAAATATATCCGTTGCCGGATGTGATTTCAACCCTCGTCAGTTTTAAAATCAATACAACGAATCGGTTAACATAACTATTATTATGTTATTCTAATCAAAATAGTACGTGCATCGGCATGAGCGCCAGCATTAAAATAGTACTACCTTTTCACTGCTGCTCATGCCGTTCTTGTGCCGCCGCTCTGCCAATCCTATCCGGAACCGGTCATCGCCCTAGCAAACCGGTCCAGCTGATCCATGGATAACCCGCCAGCTGCCCCCATCCCCTTTCCTCTCACCATCCGCACAACCCATTTATCCATAAAAGAAAGCTTTTCCGGATATATCTCATCTCCCAGGTTAACCCTTGTGACAGCAATCTTGTTCAGAGATTCAGGATAAGCCTGCTTCAGCTCCTGCTCCGCCTGCTCTCCCCTCATACCGGCACAGATGAATAATCCTATCCGCTTAGTTGACAGCTCCTGTTCATGCTTCGCAGTATACTGCACCATTTCTTTGCGGATCTTCCCGAAGTATATGGAACCGCCAAGAATTACTGTGTCATATGAGGTCAGAGCCGGTACTTTAGCAGATTTCAGATTAACAGCTTCCGCCCCGTCAAGCCTGGCTTTCAGAAGCAACGCCGCTTTCTCAGTACAGCCGTATTTACTCGTATATACAATCAGTGTTCGTCCCATTAGATCCGCCCCTGTTCCGTTGATCATACTGATATAGGTTTGCCGGGTTCCTGGACATGGCTCAGCACGACAAACAAACAGATCACCACGCCCAGATTAAACACAGGAAACACGATAAGCTCTATTAACGATACCTTTACCCCCGCATACAGCATTCCGGCGATCATGGCCGAGATGGAGGTTAACAACGTGGCAGCTTTAACTAAAACTACGGAAGCCAGCAGGAACCCCGCTGCCCGTCTGAGGATAAGCATAATTCCTGTAACTGCCGTAACCGGTACTACAACCGCTAAGTCCAATGCCTGAATGACCAGGGTACTGTAATGCTCCAGTCCTTGGGGTACAGTTCCATGCATTAACGGCCCTGCAATTCTGCCCAGCCATAACATCATAAGCATAAAAGCAATAAACAGCAGAAATCCGCCGATACTGGCTGCCGGCAAGCCCGGTTTGAAATAACGTTTCACCTGCTCCCGTTCCAGCGATACCAGTGTTAAGAGGAACGCAAACAGGCTGGCTGACAGCAGCATTACATAGATAAGAAACAGGTTATTGTACATTGCCAGGAAGCTGTATGAAGCGTAAGTATACGTAAAATAGCCTAAAACTCCGCTAAGCAGCAATTGACCTTTAATCTTGCCCTTGCGGCTCATACGCAGAGACAGCAGCAGTAACGGAACCGCTGCAAGCAGAGTTACCCCATCCTGTGCCCGGGCTTGTGCCGCCGCAGACACGGAGTCGTGCCTGTATATTCCTGTGCCGTATAATTCAACCTCTTCTCCCCGGATCGAGGTGAACATACCGGAACTTCCCCCCGCCGTTTCACCGCCTCCCGACAACAGCCCGTATCCGGAAGCAATTATGGCCAGAACAGCAATTATACATGTTAAAATACTGACAGACCGCCTATACCTCATCGCCATCTTCCTCCTTAGCCAATATTTCCGCCGCCTGGCTCTAGCTCCGGGCAATAATTAACATCCCTTCCACCAGCCGGTCAATCAGCGCCTCCTTCTGTGCTTCCGGCAAATTCTTTTCCAAGTTCAGCCGTATGATCAGCCCAAAAGCAGCGCTCCAGATCACCTGGGCCGTCTTTTCAGTCACCTCTGCCTTCTGTAAGGGCCTGCCTTCCAGCTCACCGATGATGCTGCAGAGCATCCCGATTGCACTGCGTTCCTGCGCTGCTCCCTGATGAAGTACGGCGGTGAGACTGAGGACGGCTGGTGAACTATTTAACATAATACTGCTGTATGGCGAACGCTCAGCTATACCCATGCGGATAAATTGAGTAAGGGAATATTTGAATTTGTCTTCCGCAGACATTTGTTCAGCAGGCAGCTGAACCTGAGCATCCATACCGCTAATCATCTTCTGGTATCCCTGCTGCAGCAGCTGCTCCACAATC
Source organism: Paenibacillus sp. MMS20-IR301 (assembly GCF_032302195.1). Lineage (NCBI taxonomy): Bacteria > Bacillati > Bacillota > Bacilli > Caryophanales > Paenibacillaceae > Paenibacillus > Paenibacillus sp. MMS20-IR301. Next base: position 1,621,449 of record NZ_CP135275.1, on the reverse strand, counting down.
TCCTCCTTCCCTTGAAAATAGTGATAGATAATTCCGGCAGAATATTCCATCCGGCCAGCAATTTTGCGGACGGACAGCTTATCGAGCCCATTCTCGGCGGCCAGCTCAGCGGCTGTTGCCAGAATGAGACGGCGCATCGCTTCCCGTTCCTGTTCCTGCTTCTGCTCTCTGCCCATAATCCAAAGTTCCTCCTGATGTAACATCGTTATTTTGAACACTGTAATTTATGTTGAACACTGTTCAATGATTAGTGTATGCTATAGCATGCTTGAAATAATATGATTATTCTGACAACTTTCAGGTTAAAATTCTAAGAACTTCAAAAAAGCCTGAGGCGGCCCATTACAGGCATCCCAAGCTCAACTGTTAGTTCGTTCTATGAAACATCTATATATCGCAAATACAACATTCGCTTCGGATAGTTAACATAATCTAAGTTATGTTAACTTAGTGCCGGCTGCTTCCGGTTTTCTTTTCCGCTCATGAAAAATCAGCTTGAACAGCGGCGGAACCGCAAAAAAGATAAAAAATGTCCGGAACAGCTGGAAACCGGCAACTGTCGGCAATTCGGCCCCGACCTCATGCGCAATCAGACTCATCTGATCCATCCCGCCCGGCGCCAGGCTCAGCAGTGCAGTCGCCGCAGATACGGATTCCAGATAAGCAAACAGCAGGCTGAAGCCGTAAGCACCGGCAATCAGCACAGCCCCGCTCCCTACCGCAAGTGACAGCGTCAGCAGCTTATGGTTCAGCTTGCGCGGATCAAGCAGCAATCCAACGTAGACCCCGATCATCAGTTGCGCAGCATTGGTTAATACTGCAGGCAGCATCGTCCCCTCAAGGCCGCTGATCTGCAGCACTGCTGTTATGATCGCCGGTCCGAGCAGGAACGCGGTAGGAAACTTAATCTTCTGCCCGCCAATTCCGCAAAGCGTGCATGCGATGCCGAAGTAGATGATATTCGGGAACAACACGCCTGTGCTTTCAGCGGCGGCCGACACAAGCGGTGTACTGTCAGCCCCCCCTGCATGGCCGGCAAACAGCGGGCTGTAAATTAACAGAGGGATACAAATGATGATCATCATTAGGCGGATCACCTGAATCACTGTCACCACGGTCAGATTAACATCCTCCGACTCCTCAGCCAGCACCAGCATCTGGGTTAACCCGCCGGGAATACTCCCGAGCAGAATCGTTTTGTAATTGGTTCCGGACACCTTGGAGACCAGAACAGCTATTCCAGCGCAGAACAGCAGCAGCAGCGCGGTCATCAACAGCATTGCAGGAAGCTGGCGGGAGATTTCTGTGAGCGCCGGGGCAGTCAGGGAAAGGCCAATGGTGTACCCGACAATAATCATCCCGGTATTCCGGATTTGTCCTGGCCAGGAGTAAGCCTGCTTGCGCAGATTTGAGCTGATCAGGGCAGCGATCATCGGGCCAAGCAGCCATGGCAGCGGCCAGTGCAGCAGCATGAATATACCGCCGCCAGCCAGAGCAGTTGCGAGCGTAATCAGGATGGACAGCGGCTGAGATATAGCTTTGGATATTGCTGGTGTTGATTGTCTTGACATGATAAATCCTCATTTCCGGCACCTGTCAGTATAGACAGTTGTTGCAAAATGAATTTGTAGCAGCATTTGTGTACCTAATCGATATTGGCAATCTTCCACTCACCTTGCTTATTGCGGAGCAGCGAGATTTCATATGTCCCCTTGGTAATGTACCCTTCAGAGGTCATTTGCTCATAGCCAACAGTGAAGCCCGCCCGCTTGGTCCCTTCAATCGGAATGCCCAGCAGCGTCAGCTCATTGATGCGGTAGACATTCTTTCCATCCAGCAAAAACTGCAGCGCCTCATTAATCCCCAGCGAATGCATCGTGGCCGCGAACTTATCTTTATCCTTGGCAACCCAGGCTTCGATACAGCTCATAGTTTCCTGCAGCGCTTGCCGGTTCCCCGGGTCCTCTCCTACATCCGGCTCTTGAAGGAATACACCGGGAACGATGGGCGTCCGCTTCTCCATATGCTCAACCTGGCTAAGCATCTGGACCAGAACAGGAAGAATAGCTGCCCGCTCCGCCGCTGTAACCGTCAGTTCTGCCCGGTATTCCTCTCCCATGGCTATGAACCGGAAAGCTTCAACCGGATGCCCCGGCCCGCTGCTGGTTCCGAGGTATTCTTTGTACTTAAGCAATGCCTGATCTGTACCCGGCTTGAAGCTGGGTTCAGCAGCCTCTGCCTCAGTTCCCTTCACATGAACAAAGGTAATATAGTTCAGCTTGTCGGCAGTCCCCCAGGCCGTTCTCCCCTCCTGCCCGAAGCGGATCATGGTTTCGGGCAGGAACAGGCCCAGCGGCAATTCCTGATCCGCAGAGAAACCGGCCCGGACCAGCGTACCCGCAATCTCGAACTCCCGGCCGCTCCCGCTGTACTCCTCTACTTCGGGGATCAGAGGGACAGAACCTGCCGGAAGCATCGCCGCTGTGGCTGCTGGACTGGCTGATGCTGTCCCAGCAGCGGCAGGCTGTGGTGTAACCGTTACCGGGCTGGCCTCAGGCTGTGCTGTTCCTTCTACTCCGTTGTCAGTGTTCTTCCCGCTGGTGCAGCCTGTACTCAGTGCAAGGACAACAGCAATCCAACCGGCTCCAATCATGCGCTTACGCATGGACATAGATAATCACCTCATTTACCAGACGCTGGTAATAGGCTAAAGTTGCGATACGGCCGGATTACCGGCTGAACATTGCTGCCGAATTCCGGTTGAAGATTATTTCTTCATCCGGTTAATGTTCGGATTCGAGTGTATGGTACTGAAATATTGGCTGGGATTCCCCTGGCGTGTATTGAAACGCTCTTTGAAGTCACCGCCCGTGTATTCCCCGATCACCCGGTGCCAGAAGCTGCGCGCCGGTAGGTTCGCCCGGATCTGGGATACCTTCCAGTCGCCGGGAAACATATCGAACAGCCGGTGTGCGGCCCAGGTTCCCACTCCGCTGCGGCGGTATCTTTGCATGACAAAGAACTCTGTCATATAAAACTGCCCCTCCGGGTCGCGCAGCAGCCGGTCAACCAGGGCGAACCCGGCAATATTGCCGTCTACTGTGAACACATACGGGAATTTATTGGTGCCGCTGCTCCAGTAAGCTTCAAGTCCCGGATAGGCGGGAAATAACCCGTCCCGGTCCACCTGCAGCTCCAGATAACGGGTGAAATCATACAGGTAAAACTGCATTAATCTGTTTAACATCTGCTTCTGCTCTTTAGGAACCAGCTCGATTCCAAGTTCCATCAGGTTCACCTCTGCCGTTTACGTTTACTTCACATCATATAACTTTGTCACATCAGGAGCAAGGGCGCCGCTATGAACGCAGCAGATACAAGGCCGTTAACGGCTGAAACATGATAATATAAGAAAGACGGTTCCTGCTAATTAAAGGCAAACTACAAAGAAGGTGAAGCTCATCAGCATTCAAAAAACAGCCGACCGCCAAAAGCTCGACCAGCGGCTGCCGTTAATGCCCTGGTTCGTGCAGCAGTTTATAGATTATAAACGGCCCGACCTCTCCCCCTCCACGCTGCTGGAGTATATCCGCGATTATGAATCTTTTTTCGGCTGGCTGCGGGGTGAAGGGCTGTCTGCCGGCGCAAGCAACGCCGAGATCACATTATTAGAGCTGGAAACCCTGCACATGGACAGCATTGTCGGATACCGGCTGCATCTGACAACCCGGGCGGAGAGTGCGAATAGCCGTGTGACCGTGTCCCGGAAGCTGTCTGCACTGCGCTCCCTCTTCCATTACTTGAGCCAGATTGCCGAGGATGAGGACTTTTATCCGCTGCTGAAGCGGAATATCATGGCCAAGGTGGAGATCAAACGCATCCACAAGCCGAAGGATACGGCAGCCAAGCTGAAAGGCAAAATCCTTGAGGACGAGGAGCTGCTGGAGTTCGTAGGATATATCTATGAAGGCTACGGCAAGGATGTGGAGGCCAATAAACAGGCTTATTACTCTTTTCAGCTTAACCGTGAACGGGATGCCTGCATCGCCAGCCTGATTCTGAACTCCGGCCTGCGTGTCTCCGAGGTGGTCAATCTGAATATGGATGACTTAGATCTGAACAACAAGCTGATCTATGTATTCCGCAAGGGGCATAACGACGAGACATTCAAGACTCCGGTCTATTTCCGCGAGCAGTCAAAAGATGATCTAAGCCTGTATCTCAGCCTTCGCCAGAGCCGCTATAAGACACCGAAACGGGAAAAAGCCCTGTTCATCGCGCTCCCTAACGGCAGTACCGAGGGGAAACGGATGACCAAACGGGCGATCCAGGAGATGATTATCAAATACGCCAAACGTTTCGGCAAGCCTTATCTGACGGTGCATAAGCTGCGGCATTCCTTCGCCACCGACTACTATCTGCAAAATGATATTTACCGGACGAAGGAACAGCTTGGACATGCTTCAACAGAGACTACCGAAATCTATGCCCATCTCACCGATAAAACAATGTCGGAAGCAATTGAGCGCCGCCTGGAGAACGAAGCCCAGAAAGAATAACCGGGTCTTTACGTCCCCGCTAACCGTTCAATTAACCATTTTATCACTTAATGCGGAGGTTTTTTTGCTGTGACTGATCATCCATTATCCCAAGTTTCCTTTCAACATCCCGGCCTGCCGGAGCTGCATTCCGACTGCCTAAGCTGCTTCGGCTTGTGCTGCGCGGCGCTGCCGTTCGCGGCTTCATCTGATTTCGCCATCGACAAGCAGGCCGGACAGCCTTGTCCTAATCTGCGCGGGGATTTCCGCTGCGGCATTCATACGGAGCTTAGAACGCGCGGCTTCCGGGGCTGTACCGTATATGACTGCTTCGGAGCCGGGCAGAAAGTCTCGCAGCAGACTTACGGCGGGCACGACTGGCGGCAGGCGCCGGAAACAGCAGGCCAGATGTTCGAAGCGTTCCTGGTAATGCGCCAGCTCCATGAACTGCTGTGGTATCTGCATGAGGCTATAGACTTCTACGCCGTGGACAGTCTGCATAGCTCAATGAAATCACTGCTAGAGCAGACTACAGAGCTAACCAGTCTCCCGCCTGATGAGCTTGTAAAGCTCAATGTGCCGCTGCACCGGGCGGAGATCAACGGGCTGCTGCTGCAGGCCAGTGAACTGACGCGCACGGCGACCCTGAAGCAGCTGAAGCCGGCACCCGGACGCCAGAAGAACTACGGCCGTGGCGCAGATCTGATCGGCGCGAAGCTGCGCCAGGCCGATCTGCGCTGCACCAGCTTGCGCGGGGCATACCTGATTGCCGCTGACCTCAGCGGTGCGGATCTGCGTTACTGTGATTTAATCGGTGCGGATCTGCGCGACACGAACCTGTGCAGCGCGGACCTGCGGCACGCCCTCTTCCTTACCCAGGCACAGCTGCAAGCCGCCAAGGGAGATCACACGACCAGGCTGCCGGAGAGATTGTCATATCCTGAGCATTGGGCCGCAGCACTGCATTAAGATGCAGCAGCCGGAGTGTTGCATTTCAACGCTTCACTCAATCAGATTTAAATCTGTGAAATGAAAGTGGAGTGCGCTTGCCGGAGGTTTGTGTTATCCCAACAACGATATGTTAATTGCACAACATACAACTAGATAATCTGATAGTCCACCTATTATCGGTTTAGCTGTATTTCGTGCAACTAAACTGCCGTGAGCAGCTTGATTTAACGTATTTCGGGCGAATTTAATTGTACAGAGTGCATCTATACAATTCAAAAATCGCTTACTGCTCCATTTAGTTGCACATAATACAACTATCCCGAGAGTTTCCGCCTGGAAACGAAGATATGTTACTCTACTTCTTATTTTTACAGCCGCTATATAAGACGCACTTAAGACTTGAACTTATAGCGTAGTTGTCACTGCAGTGAGCCTTTGGGCTTCCGGCCGCTGTTGTCCCCAGATTTCCTGATTATTACCGTTTTTAACGGTAGAAATCCGGTGACAAAGGCGGAGCTTTCACTCCTACAGTTCCAAATTTCCGCTTCTTTTTTGTATTTCGTTTATTTCTTTAGTGCTCCTTGATAGCGGGCTTGAGGTAATTCCAGTCCCGGCCCTTCACCGCAGCTGCTGCGGTGAAGGGCCGGGACTGGCTTTATACCGGGGGTTATAGAGTGTTCGCGCTAAGGAAGTATTACATATTATAGCTTTCTGTTGTGAATTTTTCACATGATGAAATTTTTAATAATAAAACAAAATACAGCTATTGTTTTTGGTTCGACGTTCTGCCGGACAGCTTTTTCACCCGCCGTCCCAGCCCCGCCTGCCGATTCGAAGGTGGGCAGCGGGGTCCAACCGTCATAGTGGCCGGAGTACAAAACGGATTTCATGAATAGAGATGAGGATCAGGTCAACTAACGATAGTGATGACCGGCGGTGAAACGTTGAAGTGGTATTTCTTTTGTTAAAGTGGTATTTCTTTTTCGAATTTTTCATATGATGAATTTTATGAATCATGGTGGAGCCAACTATGCAGCAGATGGCGGCCGCAGAAGTGAATTTTGTAGACATCCTCTGCATAACGGGGTACCTGCTGGATTATTAAAGCTCAACGGACACAGCAGCTCTTATTTCGAATATATCTCATTTTTCTGCAGGCGGACACCAGAGGCTTTATTTACTGATATTTACACCAATTGGGGTTGCTTGAGAAACAATAAGCGCTGTGGGGTCCGTTAGCCGGCGAAAAGAGCATATTGGAGACAAATAACGGCTGTACGGTCCGTAAGGATCAAACAATACTCACCACACCTAAGCAGTGAGTTTAATTCACAGATTAAGAACTGATACTATACTAGCTACCCAGGTAGCCGCTCAGCCGCGGATTTCACCCGGCAGCTTAATGATGGTGACCAGCTCTCCGGCGGATATAAGGCCACTGTTAGGCGGAATAACAATCAGACAATCACTGTCTTTAATCGTCACCATTACCGAAGATTCATCCACAGCAGCCGGATGCGCATAGAGCATTCCCTCCCGGAGCTCCAGCCGGGCACGGACAAACCGTGTATAGCTGTTGCTCCGCTTATAATCCGCCCCCAGCCGTGCGTTCCATTCCGGCAGCTTAGGCTGTGCCGCACCCTGCATCATACCGATCACGGGACGGGCTAACAGCTGAAATCCAGTGAAACAGGCACCGGGGTTGCCTGACAATGCAAGCAGAAGTGTTCCCCCGCGGACTGCTGCGGTGGTTACGCTGCCGGGCCGCATGGCTATTTTGTTGAACAACATCTCACCGCTCTGCTCCCGGACCAAATCACCCATAATATCGTAATCGCCGACCGAGACCCCTCCCGTGGTAATCACCAGATCATAAGCCTCCAGTGCCATCTGTACTTTATGGCGGGCCAGCTCCAGATTATCAGCAATTGTACCCAGCATAACAGGTTCTCCGCCGGCCTCCTTAATAAGCGCTTCGAGCATCGGTGAATTACTGTTGCGGATTTTACCCGGCTCAAGCGGCACACTGACATCCAGCAGCTCAGTTCCGGTCGCAAAAACGGCTACCTTCGGCCTGCGGCGCACTGGAACAGCGGACACTCCGAGTGCAGCCAGCACTGCGATATCACCAGCACCGATGATTTTGCCGGCTTGCAGCACCAGTTCCCCGGTTTGCATCTCTAAGCCGCAAGGAGTAATATGTAATCCCGCCTCCTGCGGCTTGCAGATGCCGACATAAGTAATGCCGTTCACCACCCTGCTCTCGGTGGCCTCCATCATAATTACCGTATCTGCACTGCCCGGAATTTGCGCTCCGGTCATAATCCGTGCAGCTGTCCCGGAAGTTACATCTCTGGAAGCCACTGCACCGCAGGGGATAAAGTCCGCAATCTCAAGCCAGACCTTATTATCTTCTGTTGCAGCCGCAGTATCTGCCGCAAGGACGGCAAACCCGTCCATAGCGGAGCGGTCAAACGCCGGAAACGGATGCGGAGTATGTACCGGCTCAGCCAGCATGCGTCCGCAGCTTTGATTCAAGGGGACCACTTCTTGTTCCAGCAGTACTGCATAAGCAGCCAGCCTTGCCCCGGCCTCTTCTACGGAAATCACTGTACGCTGAAATTTACTGCTGCTGTATTCCTCTGAGTTGTTCATAGATCGGCTTATCCTCCTTCATTACTCTGCCAAAGTCATAGTCCGGCTGGTCCAGCCCTATTCTAACACGCTGCCCCGGAAAGTAAAAATAAGCGACGACAAAAAAGAGAATGCTACCCGCATTACCCGCCGGTGGCATTCCCTGATTACTTTCTATTGTAATGCCTGTAATGCCGCAGCAGTTCCACTGCTTCCGGCACCCTAACTTGCACGGATCACTCTGACATCTGCCGGAATGATACTTTCGCCCTCGTAAAGCATGAATCTGCCGTTCTGCCACTCGACCCGCAGCAGCCGTGAGTCATCCGACTGGTATTGCCAGACATGCTGCTCCCCGCCGTTCATATACGGCGTCTGTCCCTTAACAGCTGCATACCCCTCATACTCCTCCTCCAGATAGAAGGTACGGTCATCCAGCTCCAGCGTGGCGGGAACCTCGGAAGGGCTGTCGAGCCGGCCGTCGATGGGATAATAGAGCCGGTACTGTACCTGCTCGCGTTCTTCAATATAGAGGTAGGCAATCCGGCTTCCGTCACGCAGTGTGAGCACCACAGCGTTGCGGCCGGTGGTCTTGGTCCGGCCGGTCACTTCGTAGCTTACCAGGGAAACCTCGCAAATATCACCTGGGGACAGGTTCAGCATACTCTTCGGCGCAGCGGGCGCCTCCGGCTTCGAGAAGATGTTACCGATTCTTTTCCAGATACTCAAAGCTATCACTCCTAATGTTTGGTCCATCTCAAAGTCTCTGCTCATTCCGGTCTATTACCGTATAAATGCACCAATAATTAAAGCGCCTGTCACATGCAATGAGCCAGCAAGCAGCCCATAGCCGACCTTGCCCAGCTGTGTGCCGTGATCGAGATCAACCTTGCCCCATTTGCCCAGCAGCAGCTCAGCCGTCTTCTCAAGAACGAATAACAGGACAAAAGAAACAGCCGAGACGATCAGCGCATTCCCGAGTCGGCTGGCCACTGCAATGGATGACGACAGAATATAGCCCTGCGCAACCAGCTTCAGCACAAACCGGGTAGTCACCGCCAGATTGCCTGCCTTAAGTTCTTCCAGATCATTGTAACGGGTAAACAGCGAATCCACGAACATCAGCCCACACAGCAGCACTGCACCGCTGACCGTCCACACTACCATGGACACCAGGTTATGGAAATCCATTGCTCAAGCCCCCGTTTGTTCAGTTTACTTGTGAAGCGTAAAGACATAGATAAGGCGAAGGAGAAACCGCTGGTTCTGTCTCCCCTCCGCCTGTAGACATCCGCCTGAAGTCCGGCTTATGCCAGTATATTATTGTTTGTCGTACTGTTTCATCAGCGCAGCCAGCTCATCTTCGACAGCCTGGTCCTTGCTCAGCTTCTCGAACTCATCATCCAGCGATTTGTTGCCGGATACCATCTCGTTGCTGGCTTCTGCCTGGGCTTCCGCCTGCAGCATCTTGTCTTCCATCCGCTTGAGTCCGGCGGAAGCTGAATCCGTACTGAATCCGCTCATCGCTTTGTTGATTTCGGTCTGTGCCTTCGCTGCATTATAACGGGCAACGAGCGTCTCGCGCTTGTTCTTCATCTGGGTAAGCTGCTTGCGCATTTCATCAAGCTTGCCGCGGAGATTATCCGCTGAAGCCTTATTCTGGTCGAAGCTCGTCTTGTATTCAGCAAGCTTGGCTTCTGCGGCCTTCTTCTCTTCCAGCGCACGGCGGGCCAGATCGGCATTACCGGCCTGGGCAGCGGCATGGGCCTGCTGATTACGTTTGTTGACCAGTGCTTCTTGTTCTTCGTATAGCTGTTTGAATTTCTTCTCGATGGCGATCTGTGCAGCTACCGCTTTTTCGGCATCCTCCAGATCTTCGGTCATATCACGGATGTACTGGTCAGTCATTTTTACCGGATCTTCGGCTTTATCAATAATCGCATTCACATTGGACATGGTCAAATCACGTAATCTTTTAAATATAGACATGGGTTCATTCCTCCAAAATAAAAGTGTCTTGCTCATTTGTTATCTTTTACGCAGGGAGTGCCAGTATCGTTTCAAAAAATATTTAACCTTGCCGCAATAAATATTGTGATACCTTATCACCCACGATTCGCACAACCTCTGCGATGCCTTCTTTGCTGAGATTATCGTAATGAATCCCCATCACTACCGTAACTGTCCTGTTCAGCGCAGCTGCCACTTCAAGTGCAATGGCTTCGCTGATTGTATGCTCCTTGTGATGCGGGACTGCAGAGGTCATGACTCTGGCCGTCTCTCCGTCCATATATGCCGTGCTTGCGGCACCGATATGGCGGACTCCGCCGGTAATCAGCAGCAGTAAATCGCGGCCGACCGCAATCTCGGACAGTTCTATGTCATCCGGATGAGGCTGATGTGATAGCAACGCAGTATCCCCCCTTACCCATTATATTAACCATAGTAAGCGAAGATTTCTCAAGCTGCAAATAATACTCCGTACCGTCCGGAACAGGCCATATATTTATACGATGCCGCGGATTTCATCCAGCGAGGAAATATTCTCTTCAGCCATAAACTGCTGCAGTTCCTCGGTGAGGGTGCTGCCTGCCCGCAGATTCATAAAGTTATAAGTTCCTACCTGAATTACCGTTGCCCCCGCCATAATGAACTCAATAATATCCGTAGCTGTAGTGATGCCGCCCATGCCGATTACGGGAATGGTTACCCGTCTGGCAACCTGATGTACCATTCTTAACGCTACCGGCTTGATTGCCGGGCCAGACAGACCGGCGTAGAGGTTATTGAACACACTGCGGCGGCGGCGGACATCGATCTTCATCCCCGAGATGGTGTTAATCAGCGATACGGCATCCGCACCTTCAGCTTCGCACATTTCGGCCATCTCTGCGATGTCTTCAGCATTCGGGGACAGCTTCACCGCCAGAGGCAGGCTGGTTGCCGCTCTCACGGCGCGGACCACATCACGGGCCGCCGGAGTCTTCACACCAAAGGCAATTCCGCCTTCCTTCACGTTCGGACAGGAGATGTTCAGCTCGATCATATCGACAGCCTTCTTGCCCGTAAGCAGGCGGGCATCGGCATCACGCTGGATCAGCTCGGCTCCGAGCACATAATCAGGCAATGTATTGCCGCCCAGATTCACGATCCGTGCTGTATCCAGTGTCTCCCAGTAAGGCAGCTCCTTAGCCAGGAAGGCTTCCACTCCCGGATTCTCAAGACCCACACTGTTCAGCATGCCAGAAGCGGTCTCATACACCCGCACACCGGGATTTCCCGCTTTGGCATGAAGAGTCAGCCCCTTACCCGAAATTCCGCCTAGGAGAGATACATCGTAGAGCTTGCCGTATTCACGGCCGAAGCCAAATGTACCCGAAGCCATAACAATCGGATTCTTGAAATGCACTCCGGCTATCGTTGCAGAGGTCTTAATCATGGAAAAGCACCTCCTCTGCCAGGAAGACCGGCCCGTCTGCACAAGCCTTCCGCTGCCCGTCCTTGCAGGATACGCTGCAGACCAGGCAAGCGCCAATTCCGCAAGCCATACGGTTCTCCAGCGATAAGTACACGTTAGGGCGCTTGCCGGAGGTTTCCACGGCGATCCGTTTGAGCTGCGCTGCCTTCAGCATCGGATGCGGCCCGCAGACAAAGATATGATCATAAGCTGCAAAATCCACGCTGTCCAGAATCAGGCCGCCAACATCAACGGTCAGTTCGGCAGCCAGCGGACGGAATGCGTCTGTACGGAAGGACTCACGGCTGAAGCCGAGATAAATATCGCTATCCGGCAGCTCCTGGGCACAGTAATAGAGCGGCGCAATTCCGATTCCCCCGCCTACGAGTGCAACTTTTCCTTCCACCTTAGGAAAACCGGTACCAAATGGCCCTTCAAGCTCAAGAGAATCTCCCGGATTCAGTCCCGCGAGAATCTCGGTGCCTTCACCTACCACATGATACAAAAAATCAACACCATTATCATTCACCTGATGTATACTAAGCGGTCTGGACAACAGCGGATAGGCTCCCCATGCCCGCAGCATGTAGAACTGACCCATCGCACCACCATTCCCTCCTTCAACCACCAGGTGGTATACTCCGTCTCCCAGCCGCTCGTTACTAATCACCGTCGCCACGTTATCAAGCTCCTTCAAATTTAATCTTATTAACCATGCCTTAGAAGGAGCGTAAAATCTGTGATATTCTTCACAATTATAGCCCTCTATTTCTTGTTCCAATGTCCGCGGACATAAGGCTTCGGCAGATGCTCTACACGAATCCCGCCCAGCGCCTCTTCAGCATGCAATACCCAGTAAGGATCACTAAGCATCCCTCTGCCGATTGCTACAAGCTCCGCCTTGGCTTCAACAATAACTGCCTGTGCCTCCTCATAGGATTCCAGCCTTCCGACAGCGATTACCGGTACATGCAGCCCGCTCCGAATGTATTCGGCGAGCTCCACCTGATATGCAGGTCCTGCATTAGGACCGCCGTTCGATCCGATGGGTCCTTCTCCTCCGGAGGAGACATGGAACATATCCACTCCTGCGTCTTTGTAGCGGCGGCAGAATTCCAGCGCGTAAGCTTCATTATAACCGCCCTCCACGTACTCCTTCGCTGAAACCCTCATCAGCAGCGGCATTTCCACCGGCAGCACCTCACGTACAGCCTCCACTACCTGCATACCAAACAATGCCGGATCTTGTCCGTATTCATCCTCACGTAGATTAGTGAGCGGAGAATGAAACTGGTGGATCAGATAGCCGTGGGCCCCATGAAGCTCTACGGTATCAAACCCGGCTTCTACCGCCCGGAGTGCAGCATCACGGTAAGCAGTGACCAGTCCGGCAATTTCCTCCCGGGTAAGCGCCCGGGGCGTTTTGGAGCGTTCATCAAAGGCAACCGCTGAAGGCGCAACAGGAACTGCGGCATCCACCGCTTTACGGCCGGCATGTCCCAGCTGTATTGCAATCTTGGCCCCCTCTGCATGAACAGCACTGGTAATCCGCTTGAATGCTGCGATTTGCCTGTCATCCCAGATTCCTGTATCGCGGCTGGTAATCCGCCCGTCCGGATGAATCCCGCTCATCTCTACAATGATTAGCCCGGTACCGCCGACGGCACGGCTGACATAATGCACAAAGTGCCAGTCAGTGGCAATGCCGTCCTCTTGCTCTACGGCATATTGGCACATCGGCGGCATAACCACGCGGTTCTTCAAGGTGAGGGCTTTCAGTTCATAAGGTGCAAACAAATCGGTCATGCTTGTCTCCATCCTTCCTGTTCGCTATCATTTAGCGGGAGTCCCACGTATTCATAATTATACACGCATTTGCGGATACGATAAATCCTTCTGCTCTTCCTGCTGCGGCATAAAATCAGACAACCTTGGAAATAACAATTCTTGACTTTTAAAATAACGGAAGCTCACATAAAGGAGGTTTATTTCCATGAAGCTGACCGGAATCCGCCGAATTCTGCTCCTGGTTCTTACCATTGTAGTAATAATGCCCGATGTCCACCCGGCTGCCGGGTCTGCTTCAGCCTCCGCTTCCCTTCAAACAGCTCTTTCCATCCAGTCCTATCTTCTGCCACAGCCGGATGAAGCTGCAGATGATGAAGCCATACCCGCAGGCTCAGGCACATCCAGCTCTGCTGTACAGCGCCGTAAAAAAAACAAAAGCCTCTCACTTAGCCAGCTGCTGCGAAAATATCCGGATACGATCAAGACCCAAGGACCGCGCAGCAAGAGTATTGCCCTGACCTTTGATGATGTGCCTGACCCGCGCTTTACTCCCGAGCTGCTTGATGTGCTGCACAAGTATCACGTCAAGGCAACCTTCTTCGTAGTAGGCAGCCGTGCGGAGAAGCACCCGGATCTGGTTGCACGGATGATCAGAGAAGGCCATGTCATCGGCAACCACTCCTACAACCACCCTGAATTCAGCAAACTCAGCATGAATGAATTCCGGACCCAGATTATCCGGACGGAGAATATTCTCCAGCTGATGGCAGGCTACAAGCCGCGGCTGATCCGCCCGCCATACGGTGATATCAATGAACCGCAGCTGCGTTGGGCCAGAGCGCACGGGTATAAGCTGGTGAACTGGAACGTGGATTCCCTCGACTGGCGAGGCTTATCCAAAACTCAGGTCAGGAATAATATTCTGGCCCGGGCCGGTAAGGGCGCCATTATTCTGCAGCACGGGGGCGGCGGCAAGGGCAGCAACCTGCAGGGAACCATTCAGGCACTCCCGGAAATCATCAGCATTATGCGTAAACGCGGATACAGCTTTGTTACCGTTCCGCAAATGTTCCAGGTCAGCAAGAGTAAATAACCCCCCCACACAGTGCAGCCGAATCTTCGGGTGCTGACTCAGCTACTTTGCAGGGATCCCGAAACATATATATTCTTAATGATTAAAAAGAGGAAACAAAACTGCCGGCACGGCCGGGTTTTGTTTCCTCTGCACTGGTGCAACTATACGATTATCGGGTTATTGAATAATAAACAACTGTACATATTGATAGCCGAAATCCGCTACAAAGCTCTGGCTTCCGGGGATAAAAATATCAATCCGGTTGCCCTTAATTGCGCTCCCCATATCCGTTGCGGTGGCAAGAAAAGCCTGCTTCGGCAGCCCCGGGTGCGAATAACCGGTGACGAGCACCTTCGTGCCCAAAGGAATAACGCTAGGATCAACCGCAATCGTTCCCAGCTTAAGCGCGTTGCCGAAATAATCGACGGCCCCCCATTTTCCATTCTCGCTCGCGGCGGAGGAATAGGCTGAGGCCTTCACCTGCAGGACTTTGGCATAATTAAATTCCTTGCCCCAGGCTTGAACAGTATTCGATGCCGGTTCAACGCTGAAGGTTGCAGCGCTTGCGGCCTTCGCCGCCGGTGCTGCAGTAATTGCCTCTGCTGCAGCAGCCTTCGCTTGGACCGTTCCCGGAATTGCAAGCTTAAGACCAGGATAGATATTATCAGAGGGAATTTCCGGATTTGCATCCATTAGTTCTTCTACACTTATGCCATAATGGTTAGATAGAGTATAATAGGTAGTAGAATCTCCAGCGACATGTACGCTGTCGGCCAGGACGGGAGCGGCTTGAAGCAATGTGCCAAGTCCCAGTACGGCCGCGATGGCTGTGATGGCTAAGGGCTTGATTTTCATAGTGCCTCCTTCATTTGTAGGCGTCAGTAAGGGTCAATTCTGTGAACCTTATGGCGCCGCGGGTGCTGGACCTATGTACTTTCTTCCTTAAAGGTCTGCCGAAATGCAGTGTTGTGTAAACTGACAGGAATGAATATATCACATTTTTGTAACCTCTGGCTATGATTTTGTTACAATTGGCAAAAATTATCCTATATTTAGCGTTTTCACAGCCGAAAAAATTACATATTCTTAATTTTTTATCGAAATCGTTTTATCTGCCTCCACTTTGGATAAAACAGCTTCATGCCTGCTGCGCGAAAATTTTACACAGTTTTAACATTTCTCTCTTCTGCAAATAGTAGAATAATAGAATACGATAGATTTTAATAGACACTGAAGCATACTTGGAGGGTCAATGAACGTGAATGTAGAAGAAAAAAAAATCAGCCATACCAGTCCCGCTACGGCCTATCTTAACCGTGACCTCAGCTGGATCGAATTCAACCGCCGGGTCCTCGCCGAGGCCCAGGACCCGGAGAACCCGCTGATGGAGCGGGCGAAATTCCTGGCAATTGTATCCAGCAATTTGGATGAGTTCATCAGCGTCCGGGTCGCAGGCATCCAGGATCAGATCCGTGCCGGCTATACCAAGAAGGATTTCACCGGCTACACCCCTTCAGGGCTGTACAAGCGTCTTAGCAAGCGGGTAACCAAAATTGTCGCTGACCAATACCGTACCTTCAAGGATATCTCCCGTAATCTGCATAAAGAAGGCATTGTCTTCGTAGATTATGAGGATTTAACCCATGCCCAGGAGCAGTCGATTGAGCAATATTACCGTGATATTATTTTCCCTGTCCTGACTCCGATGGCTGTCGACCAGAGCCGTCCGTTTCCGCTTGTCCACAGCCAGTTCATCTATCTGGCAGTTGTGCTGACCCGCAGGAACAGCCAGGAGGAAGAACCCTATTTCGCTATTCTGCAGATTCCTTCGAACCTGCCGCGCTGCATTCCGCTGCCTCACCGCTCCAACAGCAAGAAGCGCCAGTTCGTCTTCATTGAAGACGTCATCCGCTATCATATCCAGACCTTATTCAGCGGTTATGATCCTGTAGCCGTCAGCGAGTTCCGGCTGACCCGCAACTCCGATTTGACGATTGACGAGGAAGGCGCGGAGGATCTGCTGGAGGAAATCGAGAAGGAGCTGCGCAAGCGCCGCCGCGGCGTGCCTGCCCGGCTTGAGGTGCAAAAAGGCATTCATCCTTATGCGCTGGAGCAGCTGCAGGCGGAATTCGAGCTGGAGGAATTCGTCTTCGAAATTGAAGGGCCGCTTGATCTCGGGTTCCTGCGCAGCTTCGCCGGCAGCCTTAAAGGCTTCAGCTATATGCACTATGCACCGATTGAACCGCTCTATCCGGCGGAATTTGAAGAGAACGAGGATTTCTTCCAGGTGCTGAGCGAACGCGATGTGCTGGTCTATCATCCGTATGAATCGTTTGATGCGATGACTGATTTCATTACCCAGGCTTCTGAGGATGAACAGGTCATGGCCATCAAGATGACGCTTTACCGGGTCAGCGGCAACTCCCCGCTGATTGCCGCCCTGGCTACAGCCGCAGAATCGGGCAAGCAGGTCACCGTGGTCGTGGAGCTGAAGGCCCGCTTTGACGAGGAGCGTAATATTGCCTGGGCACGCAAGCTGGAGCAGTCCGGCTGCCATGTCGTCTACGGGCTTGTCGGACTCAAGACCCATGCCAAGGTCACCCTGATCGTCCGCCAGGAAGGTCCGGAGCTGCGGCGTTATGTCCATGTAGGAACCGGGAATTATAATGACAGCACAGCCAAGGCTTATACTGATATCAGTCTGTTTACGGCAAATCACGAAATCGGGCTGGATGCCTCAGAGCTGTTCAATCAGATGACCGGCTATTCCGCCAACTACAAATGGAATTCCTTCATTGTGGCACCGACCAATATGAGCCTGTCGCTACAGAAGCTGATTCTGCGGGAAGCGGAGCATGCGGCTGCCGGCAGACCTGCCAGAATTATTGCCAAGATGAACTCGCTGTCCAATCAGGAGGTCATTGATAATCTGTACACAGCTGCCCAGGCCGGGGTGAACATCGATTTGATCGTAAGAGGGGTCTGCTGCCTGCGTCCAGGCATTGAAGGGCTTAGTGAGCGGATTAAGGTACGCAGTATCGTTGACCGCTTCCTGGAGCATTCCCGGATCTATTACTTCGAGAACGGCGGAGAGCCGGAGGTCTATCTGTCCAGTGCGGACTGGATGACCCGCAACCTGACCCGGCGGATCGAGCTGATGTGTCCGGTGAAGGACGATATCAGCCGTAAGCAGATCATCAAAATTCTGGAGATGACCCTGCAGGACAATGTGAAAGCCCGCTTCCTGCAGCCTAACGGATATTATGAGCTGGCTGACGACAAAAAGGCCCCGTTCCGGAGCCAGTTCGCCGCTATGAATGTTTCCCGCTGGAAGGGAAGCCGAGCTTTACCTTCACCGACCAAGCATTCCTGAAAGCTTTGAGCCCGTTCTCAATATCCTCGAGGCCGATCAGGACTTGTCCGCCCAGCAATTCCAGATCAAGGGTGTTGTTGTGCAGCCGTGTATTCAGCCCGCTGACAATCCCGATTTCGGTGCTGTCAAGCGCGATGCTCAGCTGCACCAGCGTCCCCAGCTTATGAATCCACATCTCGTCGGAAGCCAGTAAAATGTCCTTATGCATCTGGGACAGTTTCTGCTTCCGGCTTTTTGTGCTGTACGAAGCAATTAGAGCGCTGAGAATCAGCTGGCGGTGGGTAAGCCCGCGGATCGGTGAATTCATCAGCCAGTAGCGCGTATGGCGCTTGGACTGGTAATAGTTAATGTTGGAGCCAGTCCGGTGCAGCATAATCGCCACATAGACCAGCATCTCCTGCTCAGCCCGGTCTCCTTCGGGCTCGAAGGCGTTAAGCAAACTGAGTGCCAGCTTATAGATATGATCCAGATGGCGCTTCGAGGTACGGATATCAAAGCGGATAATCGTATCCAGACTGTATTCCAGCGCACTGTCACGTACAGGCTCGTCCGGCTTCAGCAGATCGTGCAGCATGCCTTCCCGCAGGCCCTCTCCGCTGATTAAGGCACCGCTGGCTTGAATATAATGATAGACTGTGTGAAAAATAATCAGACCGGAGACGATGATGTCCCCCCGGCTCTTGGACAACCCCTCCAGTTCCTTACGCTTCTCGTAAGGGGTCGCCGGCAGAACTTCCATGAACCTGTCGATTGTCTCACCTGACAGCATATAGCCGTGCGAATTGGGCAACGAATAATCACGGTTCTTCTGATCCAGCTTACCGAGCGAACGCAGCGTTCCGCCAAGACCGTACAGCGGGAGCCCTGCCCCTTCCGTGAGCCAGTCATGCTCAACCAGCCTGCCGGTAACATAAGCCTGCAGCTTACGTACCTGATCACTGTTCCAGTTGCCGTGGTGGCTGAACATCACGTTGGTATTCACCGCACCGAACGGGAAAGAGATGCTGTGCTGGTAACGCCTGCCACGGAATAAGGTAACCTCGGTACTGCCCCCTCCGATATCAATGACAAATCCGTCCTGGATATCAAAGGCATTGATCACACCGAGAAATCCGAAATAGGCTTCCTGGTGACCGCTGATGACCTCGATCTGAATGGATGAGGCTGCGGATAAATAGCTGATAATTTCGGAGGAATTGGCGGCGTTGCGGATCGCTGCAGTAGCGCCTGCCCGGATTTTATCCACTTCAAAGTCATCACAAATCTCCTTGAACTGGTGAAGGACAGGAACAATGGTATCCATATCCTTTGTTTCCAGTCTTCCGTCCTTGGTAATTTTCTCACTCAGGCGGGCAGAGTATTTGCATTCCTTAATTATTTTATAGCCGCCTGCCTGTGTCGTATCATAGATTACAAGCCGTATGGAGTTAGAACCAATGTCTATAATGCCTATCCGGCAAAGATCATCTCTCATCTGTATGTACTCCTTTTCAAGTAGATTGATCATCTGTATACTATATCACCCATTTCCTGCTCCGCAAAATAAAAATAACCCCACAAAGTGAGGTTAGGGCGTAGATGATTACAGAACCTTACTCAAGAAATCCCGGGTGCGGGCATGCTTCGGCTGGCCGAACACCTCTGCCGGAGTGCCCTGCTCAACGATAACGCCGCCGTCCATGAACAGGATGCGGTCGCCGACTTCGCGGGCGAAGCCCATTTCATGCGTGACGATGACCATCGTCATCCCTTGCTCAGCCAGCTGCTTCATAACTTCCAGCACTTCGCCGACCATCTCCGGATCAAGCGCCGAGGTAGGCTCATCGAAGAGCATCACATGCGGCTGCATCGCGAGCGCACGGGCAATGGCAATCCGCTGCTTCTGTCCGCCGGACAGCTGGGCCGGATAAGCATTCCGCTTGTCCTCAAGGCCAACGGTACGCAGCAGCTCCATGGCAATTTTCTCAGCTTCGGCCGCCTGCTGCTTCCGCACCTTCAGCGGCGCGAGCATAATGTTCTGCAGCACTGATTTGTGCGGGAACAGGTTAAACTGCTGGAAGACCATCCCCATTTTCTCACGGGTTACGTTGATGTCATGCTTCCGGGCAGTAATAGACTCCCCTTCAAACTTAATCTCGCCGCCGGTAGGCTGCTCCAGCAGGTTCAGACAGCGCAGGAAGGTGCTTTTACCCGATCCGCTGGGACCGATGACAACCACAACCTCACCTTTATGAATGTTCAGGTCTATGCCTTTCAGGATATCCAGTTTGCCAAAGCTCTTCTGCAGATTCTTAACCTCGATCATCCGTATTCAGCCTCCTTTCCAGTATACCCAGCAGCTTGGACAGTGTGAAGGTCATTACAAAATAGATTAGGGCAATGATGACATACGGAGTCAAACCTTCATATGTGATCGTTGTAATACTTTTGGCCTGGAAGAACAGATCTGCTACCCCGATCATGGAGACAATGGAAGATTCCTTGATGATCGTAATAAATTCGTTCCCGATGGCCGGCAGTACATTCTTAAGCGCCTGTGGGAGCACGATATAACGCATCGTCATCCCCTGCTTCATACCGAGTGAGCGCGCAGCCTCCGTCTGACCGCGGTCAACACCTTGAATACCCGCGCGGAAAATCTCCGCCAGATAAGCGGAACTGTTGATCGTCAGTGTTATGGCTCCCGACTGAATCGGTGTGAACTCCAGTCCCAGACTCGTTAAGCCGTAGTGAATCAGGAATAACTGGACCAGCATCGGTGTCCCGCGGAGGAACTCAACCCATGCAGTAGCGATAAAGCGCAAAATCCACCACTTGGACATCCGCAGTAAAGAAACAACAATCCCCAGCAAGAAACCGAAAAATACTCCAAGGACGGCCAGCAGCAGTGTATACTTCAAACCGGAGAAGAAAAAATTGCGGTATTCATAGGCAATATCAAATAAATTCATGTCCTGTATTACCTCCTGTCTTCAAAAAAATAGAAAACGACGGATCACCGCCATTTTCTGTCAATACCAGAGCATGTCCCGCAAATCGTGCTGCGGGTTGTAAATCTTCAGCTAACCGTGTTCACGGCTTGCTGTTCTACTTGCTCTCAGCAAGCTCACTTGCTGCCGCTACATACTCGTCAATCTTACCTTCCGAGTTCAGGCGGGTCAACGTCTTATTCACTTGATCCAGCAGTTCCGTATTGCCCTTCTTCACGCCGATAACATAACCGTCATCTTCCACTTCAGGCTTGGCGTCAGTAATCACAAGTCCCTTAACATTCTTCACAAAGGACTTGGCTACAGGTCCTTCCATAATAGAAGCGTCTACACGGTTCGATTGCAGCTGCAGCACGATCTCGGAGATTTTGCCGAGCGAAGTCAGCTGTGCGCCTTCGATGCCCTTGGCGATATCTTCCTGGATCGATCCGGTCTGAATACCGATCTTAGTATTTTTCAATGAATCCATCGTCGCAAATTTATCCTTATCCGCTTCACGCACCACTACAGCCTGTTCAGCTTTGTAGTAGATATCGGACAAACCTACAGCTTCGGCACGTTCAGGAGTCGGGCTGAGTCCGGAGATGACCATATCGATCCGGCCGCTTGACAGCTCATTCAGCAAAGAGTCAAATGGCAGGTCCTTAATCTCTAGCTCTGCACCCATATCTGCAGCGATATCCTTGGCAATTTCAATATCAAAGCCCACGATGGTGTCTTTACCGTCAACTACTTTGTGGAATTCGTATGGCGGAAAATCTGCACTTGTTCCCATAATCAGCTTCTTGGCTGCAGTTGCATTCCCCGTATTGGTATTTCCGCTAGCTGCGGTATTGTTGTCGTTGTTATTGGAGCCGCATCCAGCCAGCAGTCCTGCTGCCAGCAGCAGCCCCATAGAAAGTTTACCCCATTTGTTCATCTGTCTCTCTCCCCTATTCTTCTAAGTTCATTAAGTTCTCTAAGTAGTCTCATTGACCGATTTATTATAAATCACTTCGCATGAATATGCAAAGACATTTTTGTGACAACCCCTGTCAAATTCACGGGCTTAGAGGAAGCGTATTCAGTAATGTCTGCGTACTCTGCATTTTGCACATCCTATGAATGGGGGTATATACTGTTTACTATCTCCACATGCTGCTGAAATAACCGCATTGTTTCAGGCGGACTCAGCGGCGGTATAAATTGGAATTAAGTATGTGCTTCTGAAGTAACAAAATTTTTTAGGAGGTGCCCTCATGCTGCTGGAAGCAATGTACCATGTTCCCCGTGATAAGTGGGCTTATGCCTACGACACCAAAACTATACATCTGCGGGTACGCACGAAACGTGATGATGTAGACTATGTTGTTGCGCTCACTGGCGACAAGTACGATTGGGAGCATACTTCTTATGACATCATCATGGAAAAAGCCGCCTCAGACGATAAATTCGACTACTGGGAAGCGGCCGTCCGGCCCAAATACAAGCGGCTCAGCTATACTTTCCGGGTCAGCAAAGGACAAGAAACGGTGTATCTGCTCGATAACGGCATCCGCACCTATTGTCCGCAGCCGCCAAACCATTTTTACGAATTCCCTTATATTCACGGGATTGATCTGTTCAAGGTTCCGACCTGGGCCAAGGACGCGGTGTTCTATCAGATTATGACCGAGCGGTTCGCAAACGGCAATCCCCTGAATGATCCTGAGGGAACAGAGGCCTGGGGCGGCAAGCCGGAGCTGGATAACTTCTTCGGGGGTGACCTCCAGGGGGTGCTCGATCATCTGGATGATCTGCAGGAGCTCGGCATTAATGCCCTCTACTTCACGCCGCTGTTCGTCTCCCCTTCCAACCATAAATACGACATTGTTGACTATAAAAGAGTGGACCCGTATTTCGGCGATAATGAGCTGCTGAAGCAGGTAGTGGAGGAATGCCACAAGCGCGGCATCCGTGTTATGCTGGACGCCGTGTTCAATCACTGCAGCGATCAGTTTCCGCCATTCCAGGATGTGCTGCAAAAGGGAGAGTACTCCGTTTACCGTGACTGGTTCCACATTAATTCATATCCGGCGGAAATTGTTGACGGCATTCCGACGTATGACACCTTCGGCTTCTATGGTAATATGCCGAAATTTAACACTGCCAATCACGAAGTGAAGTCCTACCTGCTGGAGGTTGCCGAGTACTGGATCAAGGAGATTAAAGTCGACGGCTGGCGGCTGGATGTAGCCAATGAGGTCGATCATCATTTCTGGCGTGATTTCCGTAAAGTAGTCAAAGCCGCGAACCCGGATGCCTATATCGTCGGCGAGGTATGGAGCGACTCGTTAAACTGGCTGCTCGGTGACCAGTTTGATTCTGTGATGAATTATCCGTTCTCAGGTACCGTACTGGAATTCTTCAACGGCGGAATGGACGGGATTACCTTCGGTCAGCGCATCGGCGGCCTGCTTATGCGTTATCCCCAGCAGACGAACGAGGTTGTCTTTAATCTGCTGGGCAGCCATGACACCCCCCGCCTGCTGACCGTCCTTGGCGAAGATAAGCGCAAGCTGAAGCTGACCGTCGTCTTCCTGTTCACCTTCATGGGCACGCCCTGCATTTACTACGGAGACGAAATCGGGCTGACCGGTCATGAAGACCCGGACTGCCGTAAATGCATGGAGTGGGATAAGGACAAGCAGGACCGCGAGCTGTACGACTTTTACCGGCTGATGATTGCTTTGCGCAAGGAGCATAAGGCGCTCCGTGAGGGCCGCTTCCGGATCCTGTATGCCCGTGAGAACGACCCTTGCATTGTGTACGAGCGCGCCGATGAGCTGATCCACTTCACCGTCTGGATGAATAATTCACCGCAGCTGCGTACACTCAGCCACCCGATGGAGACAGATGACTGGCTCGATGCGCTGACAGGTGAAGCGGTAATCCCAGAGAACGGGATGATGAATATTGCGCTTGATCCGTACAGGTACCGGATTCTGTACCGTAATCTGGATTGAGTATGGTTAATAAAAACGGGTTATCTCTTCAGCCGAACGTTGGCTGCATGGGATAACCCTTCTGTATGGATGCTCCTATGTAGTACACTAATAGCAGCCAAAGAAAGGGGATACATAATGAAAGAACGGGAACAGATCATTGCAGATTATTTTGAGTCCTGGATTTATAAAAACAAACCGGTATTAGCGAAAACCTTCGCTCCGGACATCATCTACACGGAATGCTACGGTCCTGAATACCACGGATTAGCTGCTATTGAGCAATGGTTCGACGATTGGAACACGAAGGGTACGGTCCTCTGCTGGGAGATCAAACAATTCATTCATCAAGGCAGTTCAACTGCCGTTGAGTGGTACTTCCAGTGCGAATATGAGTCGGAGATTGGAGATTTTGACGGAGTGTCATTGATTGAATTTAATGCTGGGAACAGAATTGTGAGGTTAAAGGAGTTTCAATCGAAAACACCACACTATTATCCGTACGGAGAAAACGAAGCAGCAGCTGGCTCAGCCTCTGATAATTAGTGGCCGCTCTGATTAGTACATCAGCCAACTCATCCAATGGAATTAAGTGGAAAAACGTATCTTAATTTCTTTGATTTAGCTACTCCGGGATATTTAATTGGATAAATGTCATTTAACTTCTCCCATTTCTCTTACTCTGCCCTATTTTCCTGATATTAAGTGTTCTTTTTCCAATTATTATTTGAAATCGTCCCCGTTTTTCGTTAACAAGTGGAGAAAATCCATCTATTTTCCGGGTACTCGGCATAATGACTAAGCAAAAGGCACTCCCCCAGTCTTCAACCAGGGGAGTGCCTTTTGTATCATTAATTTTCTACTCCGTAATCTTGGTATAAATATCAATGTACTGCTGCGCCGATACGTTCCAGCTGTAATCGCCGGAGAAGGCATTCTTGGCTACTCTTTTCCAGTGGTCGGGCTGGTGGTAAAAGGATACGGCACGGCGGAGCGTGTGCATCATATCGTGGGCGTTGTAATCCTTAAAGGTGAAGCCGTTGCCTTCACCGGTCACTTCGTTATAGGCATGAACGGTGTCATTCAGCCCGCCGGTCTCACGTACAACCGGAATACTGCCATAACGTAAGGCGAGCAGCTGGCTGATCCCGCAGGGCTCAAACTTGGACGGCATCAGGAACAGGTCGCTGGCGGCATAGATTTTGCGGGACAAGGCATCACTGAACGTAATCTGCGACGACAGCTTGGTAGGATAACGCCACTGCGCTTCACGGAACCAGCGCTCATAGACTTCATCTCCCGTGCCGAGCAGCACGAACTGGATATCATCATAGTACAGCAGCTCATCCAGTACGCGGGTCAGCAAATCGAGACCTTTGGAATCTACAAGCCTTGTAACCATCCCCACCATAGGGATATACGGAGCGACAGGCAGACCCAGCTCCTGCTGGAGGCCCAGCTTATTCTCGGCTTTCTTAGCCAGGTTGGAACGGTACCGGGTGTAAATCGCCGCATCACTGGCCGGATTATACACCTTGGTATCAATTCCGTTGACGATTCCGCTCAGCGCCTCAGAGCGTGAGCCAAGCAGCCCGTCCAGCCCGTAACCATAATAAGGCGTACGGATTTCATCTGCATAAGTCGGGCTGACCGTAGTGACATGATCACTGTGTACGATCCCGCCCTTCATGAAATTCACATTGCCATAATACTCCACGCTCGGGAAGTACCCGCCGTCCAGGCCAAGCAGCTCGCCCAGTACCGAATACGGGAATACGCCCTGATACAGGAGATTATGTATCGTGAACACGGTGCGCATTCCGCTGTAGAAGGGATCATGCCGATAGTGTCCCTGCAGCAGCAGCGGGATTACCGCTGCATGCCAGTCATGGCAATGCAGCACATCCGGCTGAAACTGAATGGCCGGCAGGCATTCCAGCACCGCCCGGTTGTAGAAGGCAAAACGTTCACCGTCATCCATATACCCGTAGATTCCGTCGCGCCCGAAATAGTACTCATTGTCTACAAAGTACACAGGCACACCTTCAAAGACGATTCGTTCAATTCCGCAATACTGGTTGCGCCAGCCGATCGGCACCTCAAGCTCAGTTACATGCTCCATCTGCGAGGAATACTTCTCGGCAATTCCCTTATACTTGGGCAAAATGACCCGTACATCCACTCCGGCGGCCTTGAGCGCTTTCGGCAAAGCGCCGATGACATCGGCGAGTCCGCCTGTTTTGATAAACGGATGGGCTTCCGCTGCGGCAAATAAAACTTTCATCCCGATTTCCCCCTTTTGAATTATGGATCATTTATTTAACTGCTTTGCGTCCCGTTTTCTTCAGCACCAGGAATCCAAGCGGCGGGATCGTCAGCTCCAGGCTGTTCAGCTGGTTATGCCAATCCTTCTTCGTGCTCTTCAGCGGTTCATTGTGAATACCTGTTCCGCCATATTCTATATTCTCTGAGCTGAATATCTCTTCATAGGTTCCTGGACGCGGTACGCCGATCCGGTAATTACGCCGCTCCACCGGCTGGAAGTTGATAATGATCAGCAGCGTGTCGACAGTTTTTTTGCCCCTGCGGATATAAGAAACCACGCTTTGTCCGCTGTCGTCTGCGTCAATCCACTGGTAGCCCTCCATATCATGATCCAGCTCCCACAGCGCTTTCTCCGTAAGATAGAGCTTGTTCAGAGCAGCGGTATACGCCAGCATCCTGCGGTGGGCTTCATAATCCAGCAGCAGCCAGTCCAGCTGGTCCTGGTCCTTCCATTCAATAAATTGTCCGAATTCACCGCCCATGAACAGGAGCTTCTTCCCCGGATGACTGATCTGATAACCGAGCAGGAGCCTCAGGCCGGCAAACTTCTGCTCATAGGTACCCGGCATTTTGTCGAGCAGCGATTTCTTGCCGTGCACCACCTCATCATGGGACAGCGGAAGGGTATAGTTCTCCGAATAGGCATAACAGATCGGAAAGGTCAGCAGATTATGATGGTACGGCCTTGCCCCGAAATCATGTTCTATGTAACCCAGGGTGTCGTTCATCCAGCCCATGTTCCATTTGTAATTGAAGCCCAGTCCGCCTTCATGCACCGGTGAGGTGACGCCCGGCCAGGCACTGGATTCTTCAGCCATCATCAGCGCCTTCGGATAATAACGGAAGATTGCCGTATTAAGCTGCTGGATAAAAGCAATCGCCTCCAGATTCTCCATGCCGCCGTTCCTGTTCCTTCTGTACTGGTGGTGCTGCTTCTCGAAATCCAGCCGCAGCATGCTGGTCACTGCATCTACACGCATGCCGTCAATATGATACTGCTCAAACCAGAATAGTGCATTGGAGATCAGAAACGAGGAAATCTCCGGTTTGCTGAAATCAAAGGACAAGGTGCCCCAGCCCGGCTTCTCAGCCAGCAGCGGATCTGCGTACTCATAGAGCGGAGAACCGTCGAACATTCGGAGACCGTGCGCATCCTTGGCAAAATGGGCCGGAACCCAATCCAGTATGACGCCGATTCCTGCCTGATGCAGCTGATCGATCAGATACATGAGATCCTGCGGCTCGCCGAAACGGCTGGTAGCGGCAAAATAACCTGTGCCCTGATATCCCCAGGACAGATCATAGGGATGCTCAGCCAGCGGCATAAATTCCACATGGGTGTAGCTCATATCGGTCAGATAAGGAATCAGCAGGCTGCTCAGCTCTTTGTAGGTGTACAGCTCCCCGTCTTCCTTCTGGCGCCAGGTGCCAACGTGCATTTCGTAAATATTCATTGGTGCATTGTACGGAGGCTTGCTCTTCCGCCGCCATGCCGCATCCCCCCACTGGTAACCGCCCAGATCGGCCACAACGGATGCCGTCGCCGGGCGAAGCTCAGCCTTGAACGCGTACGGGTCGGCTTTGAGGAAGCTTGTCCCGTCTGCACCAGTAATCCTGTATTTGTAAAAAGTTCCCGGTGTTATTCCCGGAAAAAAACGACTCCAAAATCCTGATTCGGGTATCTTATATAACGTGTCGAGGTCTGTTGTTCCATCCCAGCTGTTATGATCACCAGCCAGTCCTACATATGCCGCATGAGGAGCCCACACGGTAAAGCGAACGCCGGCCTGCCCTTCTTCTACGGCAATGTGCGCGCCAAGCATCGTATAGCTGCGATAATTCGTGCCCTCATGGAACAGATAAATATCTTCAGATGACGGGAGGTTTACTGTTTTTGGTATTTCGGCCAAATCATCACCACCTTAGTATATAGGATGCACCTATTACATTACCCGAATATTTGCCATTTGAAAATAACTTTGCGGGCAAAATCAGCATTTCTGAATAAAGAAAATTATTCATGTAATTTTTCCAGAAGTACCGCAATATAATTCACCTATGTCGTTTCAAGCACTTGCCCGAAGGTTATATTACAAGCATTGACAAAAAAATGGGAGGGATAACTAATGAGTAAAAAAGAATGTATCGCCATGCTCCTGGCAGGCGGGGAAGGACGCAGATTAGCCCCCTTGACCTCCAGTATGGCTAAGCCTGCAGTCCCTTTCGGTGGACAGTACAGAATCATTGATTTTCCCCTCAGCAACTGTGTGAATTCGAGAATTGACACTGTAGGTGTGCTGACACAGTACGAAGCAAACTCATTGCATCAGCATATTGGTGAAGGTGAGCCCTGGGGCCTGCACAGCCGCAGTGATCAGGGAGTGAAGCTGCTTCCTTCCGGAATTGAAGGGAGAGAGAGCTACACAGGTACCGCTGACGCCATTTATAAAAACATTGATTTCATAGACAGTCAAAATCCGCAGCATGTCCTCATTTTGTCGGCTGACCATATTTATCATATGGATTACCGCAAAATGCTGGATTACCATATCCTCAAAGCAGCCAAGGCAACGATTTCAGTCATGGAGGTACCGTGGGATGAAGCGAGCCGCTTTGGTGTGATGAATGTAAATGAGGAGCTGCAAATTTCCGAATTTGCCGAGAAGCCAAAGGCTCCCAAGAGCAATCTGGCCTCCATGGGTATCTATTTATTTGAATGGGCGTATTTGAAAGAGCATTTGCTGCGTGATGCTACCAGTGCCGACTCCGGCCATGATTTCGGTAAAGATGTAATCCCGGCTATGCTGGATGCGGGTGATCAATTGTTCGCTTACCGTTTTGCAGGATACTGGAGAGATGTAGGTACCGTTGACAGCCTCTGGGAGGCTCATATGGACCTGCTACAGGAAGAAGACGGCTTCAGCCTCGATAACTCCCGCTGGCCGATGTACAGCCGCGCGCTGCGTACCAAGCTGGCAGCTTACCGGCCGCGGGCTCAGGCTCCATCCACGGATTGCCTGGTCCATGAGACCTGCCTGCTGGAAGGCAGCCTGCAGCGTTCTGTAATCTTCGGCGGTGTAGAGATCGGCAAGCAGAGCAAAATCAAACAGAGCGTCGTAATGCCGGGCGTACGCATCGGCCGCGGTGTCCTGATCGAGAATGCGATTATTGGTGAAGGAGCCGTCATTAAAGACGGCGCTGTGATCAAGGGCAGTGCAGACAATATTGTAGTAGTCGGCCCTCATGAGATCGTAGCGGCCAAACCGCTCATCCGTACCCAGCCTTCCCGGCTCCTGCAAGAGGTCTATGAGAAGACCGGCCGCCTGGTCGCCGAAGGAATGCCTTCTTAACCCAATAGCATTTAAATCATCTCGCACAAAAGGGATACAACTGCGGCCCCTCCGGCCCATGCTGTATCCCTTTTGTGTACTTACATATATAGATTGTCAAGCCTGCTTAGAGCTGGCTGCCATCAACCGGCAGGGCCTGCTCGATCAGCGGCAGAATCACAGTGACCTGTGTACCTTTACCCAGCTCACTGTCCATTTCCAGCTTGCCGTTATGCAGCTCGACAATCTGCTGGGAAATCGCGAGCCCGAGGCCGGTTCCCCCGTTGAGCGCATCGACCTGGAAGAAACGGTCGCGCACCCGGGCCAAATGGGCTTCACTGATGCCGATTCCGCTGTCGCGTACGGCTACTGCCATTTCATCATGGGACAGCCGCTCTGCGGACAACACAATGCTGGAATCTTCCGGCGAGAATTTCACCGCATTGTCAACCAGATTCAGGAACACCTGCTTCAGGCGGTTGGCATCCCCTTTCGTATAGATCGTCTCCTCGCACTCAAGCAGCAGGTGAATCCGCTTCTTCTCAGCCTTCGCCCAGATATTCAGCAGGGTCTCCTGCAGCAGCACCTTGATATCCACCTGTCCGATGGACAGCTTCATTTCATTCTGCTGCAGCTTGGAGAAGTCGAGGATCTCCTCTACCAGCCCGATCAGCCGGTCGCTTTCCTTCGAGATAATGCCGACACCGAGCTTGGTTTCCTCGGGATCATAGCCGCCGGAGATCAGCGTCTCACTCCAGCCCTTGATACTGGTCAGAGGTGTACGCAGTTCATGGGAGATAGAGGAAATGAAATCATCCTTGATCTGGTTGCTGCGGACAATCTCCTCCGCCATATAATTGAGCGTTGAAGCCAGTTCACCGATTTCGTACCGGTAATCCCCTTTGATGCGGGTAGTGAATTTGCCTTTGGCCATCTGCGCCGATACCGCCGTTATATTATTGAGCGGACGCACTATGGAATTGGCCAGTCCGAAGCTGAACAGGACAACAATGGTCATAACCGCTGCCCCGATACCGATGGAGAGCAGGGTCAGATTAAGCAGGTCCGCATTCACCCCCTCCATCGAGGTCAGGTACCGCAAAACATAAGTATCATGCCCGTTAATCTGCACCATCTTCGAGACAGCCATTACACTCTCATTCGTGCCGGCCTGACGGCCTACCCAGCGTCCGATACTGCCGCCTACCGCCTCGGGAACATCACTGGTCGTAATGGTCCGGTCAGGCTGAAAGCCGGTTGAGCTGGTGATGATATCACCGTTCAATGTCAGAATCTCAAGCTCGGTATATTCGAGATTGAAGAAATCAAGCAGCTTCTGGAGCTGATTGGGTGAACGCTCATCCGACAGTTCGTATTTCAGAAACGTTTCGGCGGTGCTGATATGAAGGGTTATTTTGCTGTAAATACTGTCGTAATAATACGTCCGGATCGCCAGCAGAAAGATAGTCTCAACGAGGAGAAGCGCCACAAAGACTACAAGAATATAGTGCAGTACAATCTGTCTGCGCATCCCCTTCCTGATCATTGTACCTGACCTTTCCATTTATAGCCGTGCCCCCACACCGTCTGCAAAAATTCGGGCTCTGACGGATTATTTTCAATCTTCTGGCGCAAGCGGCGGATATTTACGTCAACGATCTTGGGGTCCCCCATATACTCCTTGCCCCACACATGATCCAGCAGCGAATCCCGGCTGAGCGGAGTATTCTCCTTCTCGAGGAAGAACTGTACCAGCGAGAATTCCGTAGGCGTAAGCTCAATTGCTTCCCCGCTGCGCTTAAACTGCTTGGAGATCAGGTCAAGCGTGAACGGACCCGACTGGAACGACACCTTGGCCGACTGCTCCCGGTGCACATTCACCCGGCGCAGCAGCGACTGAATCCGCGCAATCAGCTCAGTAGGACTAAACGGCTTGCTGACATGGTCATCTGCACCTACCGACAACGCGTACACCTTATCCTGCTCCTGAACCTTGGCGGTTAAAAAGATGATACCCAGACGCTCATTAGTCTCTCTGATCCGTCTGCAGACCTCAAAGCCATCGATGCCGGGCACCATAACATCCAGCAGTGCAATATCAATATCAGGAACTGTAGTCAGCTTATGCAGCGCTTCATTTCCGTCAGCTGCCTCAAGCACTTCGAAGCCGTTGCGTTTCAGGTTAATTACAATAAAACTGCGGATGGATTCTTCATCCTCCAGAATCAGTACTTTACTCATCGATTCCCTTCCTTTCAATAGAGGATTTGACTCTGCCGTCGTCTCCTCCGATTGTGCTCTGCTCCAGCTCCCCGCGGTAGCCGATCATCTTATCAAGATCACGCCCGAGCAGCTTCCAGCCGGTGTTCTTTACCCTGTCCCATTCCGCAGGAGTGAAGAACGATACTTCAGCAACCGTCTCCCCGGTGTCAGACATAATAAACTTCAGCGATTTGTCCTGTACGGACTTGGTATCCACGGTGACTTTCTCATGCCATTCCGGGGAAAATTTAATAATGAACCGTTCTTCCGGATCATTGTATTGCTGCGAGCTGAAGGTCAGGCCGTTGTTGCCGTCCCATTTGAAATACGAATTGAAGTAAGGAATACTCTCGGGGTCGAAATATTCCCAGCCCGCCGGCGGTTCAAGCATCCCGATCTCGATAATTCCGTCCCCGTCGATATCTTCACTGACAATCTTCCGGTCCTTGAAGGTCCGGACATCCCCCGGAATAGCCACACGCAGCTTGTTATTCTCCATTACAACCATCGTTGTGTAAGCGGAGCGTGAATCTACGGAGGAATCCAGAACTATACCTTCTTTGTTCTGGGCCACTTTTCCTGAGACAATATTGTAATAATTATTGAAATACGGGTCCAGCTCGTCCAGCTCATCCAGCACCTTGAAGCCGTCATTATATTGATAAGTAGTGATTGTAGAGAACTCATTCCGCTTGAAATAAACGACTGTAATATCGGAGACCCCGTCTTCATTCAGGTCATCCACGATATATTTGGTGTACGGCTTCGTCAGAATTTCTTCGAGTTCTCCGCCGGAATAGCTGTAGACAACCATTCCCTTTTCTTCCCCGCGCGAATAGCCGGTCACGATATCCAGCTTCCCGTCCCCTGTCACATCCTTCAGATCAACGGAATCCAGCATCGTCCCATCCCCGTCAAAAACCAGCTTCTTGACCCATTCATCGTCATGCTTCTCCAGAATCATTCCATGAATCACAACGGCTTCATTCTTCGTCTGATAAAAGACAAGCGTCTCCAGTATCCCGTCCTTGTCCAGATCCTCAGTAAAAATGGAGCTGTCATCATCATTAGCCGGACGGATCAGCGCCGCATCCAGCGGCTTCAGTGCAGAATTAATGGCTGTCATCAGGGAAGCCTTATCCGCAGACAGCTGCGGCACCTTCATCTGGGAAACCGGATCGCTGATGAACGTGCAGCCCGACAGGGCAAGCAGGGTCAGAGAAGCTGCAGCAAGCCTTCCGAGTAACCGTTTATTCACAATCATCACGCTCTCCTTATTACGCGCCTTGCTTCACTCACAGATGCAGCCGCTCCTGCGAGGTCAGCCGGCGTCCTTTCACATCATGTTTGATTCTGCCGTCCTCCAGCACCCATAACCGGCTGGCGAAACGTTCTGCCAGCTCGATCGGCAGTACGGTAATAACGGTAAGCCCTGTTTCCTTGCACAGCTTACGGAGTGTATCAAGCACATTCTCCGCTGTCTTGGGATCGAGCCCGGTAACCGGCTCATCTGCAAGAATTACCTTCGCGCCGTGAACCAGTGCGCGGGCAATAGCCACACGCTGGCGCTCACCGCCGCTTAGCTGGCTGGTCTTCATCTTCGCTTTGTCCAGAAGACCCAGCAGATCCAGCTGGTCCATGGCCCCCATATAATCATCCGAGCGGACCATGCCTGTCGCCATCCGCCACAGCGGTGTCTGGGAGGCCTGTCCAATCAGCACATTCTTCAGTGCTGTGCGGTTCGGATTCAGCTCCGCGTTCTGCTCCAGATAAGCCCACTCCCGGCGGATCTTGCGTTTGCCGGCGAAGGGGCTCTTCATAATATCCGTGCCGTCTACCCTGAAATTTCCTCTGTCCCATTTCTCGCGCAGCGCCAGACACTTCAGCAGTGTGGATTTACCGCTGCCGCTGCCTCCCAGCACCGCTACAAATTCTCCCGGCTCTAATTGAAATCCGATGTCCTGCAGTACCGGTGCTTTATCTTCCCCGACCGCTTTGGCCAAATGTTCAACTGTAATCATAAGTTCAGCCTCTCCTGTTCTCATCTCTACTCTACTCTATAGTGTACTCTGAAAGCGGGATCAAATTCCATGCGAGCATTCGTTCCTATTTTACCTCAAATCGTCTTCGGTGGCGAGAATAATAACCCGAGGAGTCCGAACAAAATATATAAACCGCCCATCACCGCAAATACACTGCCGCCCCAGCCGAACTGCAGCAGCAGTCCGCCGATGCCGGGTCCGGCGATGCTTCCCAGACTATAATGAAAGGAAGAGACTACATTCGCCGCCGGAAGCAGGCTCCGCGGCAGAATATCTGCGGCATAGCTTAGCCCCAGCGAGAAGAAGGAACCGACCAGCCCGCCGGCAGCCATGAGCAGCAGCAGCGTCAGCAGGAAATGCCCGCCCGCCAGCGGCAGCAGGACGAAGGCCAGTCCGCCGCCTGTTCCGGCAGCAACCAGAATTTTCTTGCGGCCGTAACGGTCGCTCCAGATTCCGAGCGGCAGCTGCAGCAGCAGTCCGCCAATGCCCGCAAACGGCAGCAGGGTCGCAATCTGATCCGTATTATAGCCGATACGCAGGCCATAGACCGGGAAGTTGCTGTTCAGGCTGGCTTCCATATAACCGTAGAGCAGTGCCGGGATCAGTGCATACCAGGCGAGCCGGTAGCTCCGCCCGAACCGGCTCGCCTGGCCGTCGCTATGCTCCATCGCCTCCGGACGGGAATCCGGCAGCTTCAAGGTGACGAGCAGCAGCGCGAGCACAAACAATACGGCGGTAATCAGAAACGGTGCGGACTGCCCGAAGCGCAGCAGGCTTATGCCGAGCGGCCCCAGGCTGAAGCCGAGGCCGTAGGACATGCCGTACAGCGAGAGATTGCGTCCGCGGTGCTCCGCCGGTGACATCAGCAGCACCCACAGCTGTGCCGCGTAGTTTATCGCCGAGTCGCCGATGCCGACCAGCAGGCGGAGCACGAACCAGGCTTTCACTCCCGGAATAAGCGGAAACAGCAGCAAGGTTACCAGTACAAGGGCTAACCCGCCGCTGATCAGCTTCTTGAAGCCGAGCGCCCCGAGCATCCGCTCGGCAATCAGCGTCATGGCGAAGGAGCCGATATACAGCGCTGCAGCATTAAGTCCGTTGAGCGATGAGGATATGCCAGTCTGCTCCAGCAGGATGGAGAGCACCGGGAGCAGCATCCCCTGGCTCAGTCCGGCCAGGATAATTACGGTAATCAAAATAACATAATTCATTTTGCTGCTGATTTCTTGCGGAATCGCTTTGGAATCTGACACGTTTGAATCCTCCTATGTAATCCGGCGGTATAACAATCAGACACCGGAGCGGCAAACACCGAACATTATAGTGGACAACCCTCTTCAAAACAAGAGATAATATATAGAAGTGACGGATTTTCTGGAGGTGACCGGTTTGCTGAACTATGAACTCAAAATTGATGTATCCCCCGTATATGAGCTGCTGGACAGTTTTATGTTATATGTGACAAAGAAGTGGATTTCCAATCTGGAGATCGGCACCGACTGGATCAGGGATGTGGACAGCCGTTTTACACCGGCGCAGCTGCAGGCGCTGAGACAGGCTGCCGAGTGGCCCTTTGATGATTATGATGTGCTGTATGCATGGGCTTACAGCCGTGGCGAAGCCTCGAAGGTACAGCAGTTTCTGGATGAGCTGGATTCCTCGAGGGTCGAAGAATGCCTCGCGCGGACCAAGCCTTTTTTCCATAATTTCACGGCTGCAGAATGTTCCCGTATCAAGGATGGCTATACTCCCCTGCTGCGGCTGTGGTATGAATATTATTTCCGCCATGTGGAGCACAACATTCTTCCGCTTCTGATCGAGGATGCCTCCGAGAAGAAGATGCTGGAGAGCAAAATGGATATGGTGCCGTTAATTGAGTACGCCTCCGGCGGTGTGGTGATTGAGGATGTTCCGGGGCTTGAAACGATTGTCCTCCTCCCGACCGTACATAACCGGCCGATTAATACGTATTGCTTCTATAAAAATCTGATGCTCGTCCAGTATCCGGTCGATGTGCCTTCGGAGGATGAGGAAGAACCGCCTACAGTGCTGCTGCGCTTGACCCAGGCGCTCTCCGACCCGAC
Organism: Paenibacillus sp. MMS20-IR301; assembly: GCF_032302195.1. NCBI lineage: Bacteria > Bacillati > Bacillota > Bacilli > Caryophanales > Paenibacillaceae > Paenibacillus > Paenibacillus sp. MMS20-IR301. The sequence goes on along the minus strand of NZ_CP135275.1, from coordinate 1,585,638 downwards.
CCGGCTCCGGCTGCTGCGGTTCGTTGCCGGTGAACCCAAAACACTCCTGGATATGCAGGCTGAGCTGAAGCAGTCACAGGAAATGCTGATGCATCATCTGCTCAGCCTGCGGGTCGCCGGACTGCTGCGTGTACATCTGTCAGGTGAGGGCACCGAGCGGTACAGCATCCGCCCGGACGGGGCCTCCGAGCTGCAGATGTTCCTGGAATCCTATATTCGCATTTAGTTGGCGGAGCATAGATGGATTCTCACAAAACTTTAGGAGTGAGCAGGATGAAATATTTGACACAACAAGTTATTTTCGATCTGGATGATACCCTGGTGCATTGCAACAAATATTTTGACCTCATTCTGGGCCGCTATTTCGAGCTGATGTCCGACTGGTTCAGTGACTACGGCGTTACGACCAGTGAGCTGCGCGCCAAGCAGGTTGAAATCGATGTAGAGACCGTCAGCACAAGCGGACTGGCCAGTGATAATTTCCCGAAATCCTTGATTGCCACATACAGGTTCTTCAGCAGCAAATTTGCCCGCAAGACAGATCCCTATGAGGAACAGCAGCTGATGAAGCTCGGCCTCAGTGTATATGATCAGGAGATTGAGGCTTACCCGGGAATGGTGGAGACACTGGACACGCTGAAGCAGGACGGGCACTCACTTTACCTCTATACCGGCGGTGATGATTCCATCCAGCAGCGCAAAATCGCCCAAATGAAGCTCGACGCTTATTTCGATGACCGGATCTATATCCGCCAGCATAAAAACGTGGAGTCGCTGGAGGATATTCTGAATTCTTACAAGTTTGACCGCAAAATCACCTGGATGATCGGCAACTCCCTGCGGACCGATGTGCTTCCGGCCTTGACTGCCGGCATTAACAGCATTTATCTGAAGCAGCCCAATGAATGGCTCTACAACCTGATCGAGCTTCAGCGTGAAATGCAGCAGTCTGTACGGACGATTTCGGCAATCAGCGAGGTTCCTCCGGTGATCCGCTCAGCCGCGCTCCGCAAGCATCACGGCTGAGCTCCCGGCTCACATTGTTACGGTTATGTTACAAATGGCATATGCAGCTGACTGCGGGTATGTTTATACTATTTGAGTAGATTTTCATATCGTGCAGGAGGTCACTCATGAATAAACAAACGGTTGGCAGGAATGCCAAAGGCAACAAGAATCTGCTCCTTATGCTGCTTGCACTAGTGGTCGTTATTCTGGTTGCCGTACTTGTCTTCCTACTTACTGGCAACACTTCTGAGGGCACAGACGAGCTCGACAATCTCCCGAATTACACGGATGTCAAGGGAACCTTCGTCGTCGACGGCCTGAAATATGAGAAGCAGCCGCATCTGGGCAGTGATGATGCCAAGGTGAAGGTCATTGAATTTGCCGACTTCAAATGCCCGGCCTGTAAGAAATGGACAGCATCCTATCTGGATACCTTCATCAAGGACTATGTGGACACCGGAAAGGTCCAGTTCTATTTCATGAACTTTGCCTTTATTGACCGCGACTCCTATCTTGCCGCAAGTGCTGGAGAAGCCATCTATAAGCAGAGCAACGAGAAGTTCTGGGAATATGTGCACAAGCTGTATGAGAATCAAGGGGATGAGGGCAAGATTTGGGCTACCCAGAAGTTCATCCTGAAGTTTGTCAAAGACAATATTGAAGGCCTTGATTATGCCCAGTTTGAGCAGGATATCAAGAACCACACCTACATGTACGATGTCAAAGAGGACTTCAAAATTGCCGGGGCTTACGGCGTAAACGGCACACCCAAGTTCATGGTGAACGGTGTTCTGCTGCCGGACTCCTCTTATGAAGGCTTAGCTGCTGCGATTGAAGCCGGTCTGGCGGAAGCCAAGTAATCTTTGTCCGGTATAATAATCTAAAAGGAGCTGTCCCAAAAGCCATGAAATGGCTGCTTGGGACAGCTCTTTATTTTGGAGTAGGATCAACGTGAGCACTTAAGTGGACGCTCCGAGAACGGACCGTTGTTTGGGTCGCTGTGCTCTCCAGATTTTTTTGATTCCCCTTAGCGGTGAAAATCCGGAGACCAAGGCGACCGCTACCGCTTTTCCACAATCAGCCCGTCCTCTCCACTGTTTTAGCTGCGAAGGCTGTCCGCTAAAGGAACGCTGCACCAAGGCTGCAGGAAATCGGGAAGTGGTTGTCAGTCTGGAGAGGCTGCTGTACCAGAAGCAGGCTCGGGATATCCTGCGAAGTGAGGAAGGCTATGCCCTGGCCGTACGCCGAATGACGGAACCGGAAAGTGTATTCGGACAACTGAAGAATAACCGGGGCTTCCGGCGCTTTCTGCTTCGCGGCATGGAAAAAGTGACGTCCCAGGTCGGTTGGCTTTCGCTTGCCCACAATTTATTGAAGCAAGCTGCAAATGACCAAAAACAAAGAGCAACCTTTCTCCAATGACGGGAGAATGGCTGCTCTTTTGACCTTTTTGCGGTTTTAAAAATGAGAAGGATTTGTCTCTACTCGTAGAAAGACTACTTTTGGGACAGCCCCTTACTATTGCTGCGGTTCAATTATTTCTCAGGCCGTCCGCCGGGAGCCGCAGCATGTGTGTCATTCTGTCTTCCAACATGTTTATGCTAATGCCCGAAAACAGATATCTTTACTCCACACCCAGCTGGCCGGTATCCGTATTCATCAGCACCAGCTTGCCTTCAAGCGCTGTTCCGTCTTCAGCAGCCAGCTTCAGCTTGCCGGTCCGCCCTTTCTCAATCAGCGCCTTCACCTGGGAGTCGGTCAGCGTACGCCCGTGGGTTTCCTTCCAGATGACGAATTTACACCCTTCCTTGTAATGGGAGCATCCGTATCCTTTGCGGCCCATGAAGATCATGCCGCCGCAGCCGGGGCGCGGGCAGCTGCCGATTACCTTCGGACCGGAATCCGCTGGCTTCGCAGCTGCTGCCGCCGCCATACTGCGCTTCCTTGGCGCTGCCGGCTTGCTCTCCTTGCCCTCCGCTTTGCGGGCTGCCCCGCCCGTACTGCGGCCTTTGGCCCCCGTATTTAGCGCAGGAGTCTCCCCTTCGAAGGAGGTTTTATCCGCCCGGGACTGCACCCGGACCTTGTCCACAATCATGGAGGCGAAGCGTTTGACATTGTTCATGAACTGCCCGTCTTCCGCTGTACCGCGGGCAATTTCATTCAGGCGGCGCTCCCACTGTCCGGTCATTTCCGGGGAGGTCAGCAGCTCCACACCTGCTCCGCGGATCAGCTCAATGGCGGTCCGCCCTTTTTGGGTAATGGCAATTTTTTTACCCTGCATCTCTACATAACCGACATTCTTCAGCCGCTCAATCGTCGCCGCCCGGGTCGCCGGTGTGCCGAGCCCCGAATCCTTCATGGCATCCCGCAGCTCTTCGTCCTCAATCTGTTTGCCCGCGCTCTCCATCGCCTTCAATAACGTGCCTTCCGTGTAAGCTTTTGGCGGCTGGGTGTCCTTCTCCTTCACGATGGCATCGCTGCAGACCACATCATCATCCTTAGAGACCGAGAACGGCTCATTTACTTCAACCTCCTCGTCCTCCTCTTCCTCCTTGCCCTTGCCTTTAGCAGGCTTCAGCTTGTCCTTCTTCTGGTCGGCATAGATCACCTTCCAGCCCAGGCTTAGCAGCTCCTTGACCGTAGTTTTGAACTTCTCATCCTCTACTACGGTGATCACGGTATGCAATTTGTACTCTGCTGCCGGATAGAACTGGGAGAGGAACCGCCGGACGATCAGGTCATACAGCTTGGCTTCGTCAGCACTGAGCCCGGAGGCTTTACGGTTCGTCGGCAGAATGGCATGGTGATCCTCAACCTTGGAAGGGTTACAGATGAACTTGTTGCCCTTGTGAACCAGATTGCGGTTCGCCCCCTTCACCCACTCATCAAACTGTGTCCCCTGGAGCGCCGAGAGCGTCTTGTGCATCTCCGGAATATTCTGCTCCGTCACATAGTTGGAGTTCGTCCGCGGGTAGGAGATCACCTTATGCTTTTCATACAGCGCCTGGGCGATATCGAGCGTTTTTTTGGCTGAAAAAGCATATTTCCCGTTCGCTTCACGCTGCAGCAGCGTTAAATCGTACAGCTTGTTCGGATACTCCTTCGTTTCTTTAACCTCATAAGATTCGATTCTGGCCGGTTTACCCTTTATCTTGGCAGCCAGTGCTTCCGCCTTGGCACCGTCCGTTAAACGTTCTCCCTGCCACATTCCCTTATACATCAGCTCATTCTGGGTGAAATGCCCTTCCACCTCAAAAAACTTCAGCGAGGAGAAGGCTTCAATCGTCTTCTGGCGGTCATAAATCAGGGCGAGCACCGGCGTCTGTACCCGGCCCACTGAGAGCAGGACATTATGCTTTGTTGTAAAAGCGCGCGACCCGTTCATCCCGATCAGCCAGTCCGCTTCACTGCGGGCCTTGGCCGCCTTGGTGAGATTCTCGTATTCCGAGCCGTCCTTCAGCTCCTGGAAGCCTTTGCGGATCGTTTCCGGGGTCAGGTCCGAGATCCACAGCCGCTTGACCGGCTGGCTCAGCTGCAAATGACGCTGAATCAGTGAGAAAATATGCTGGCCTTCACGCCCGGCGTCACAGGAATTAACCAGCAGATCGCTGCGTTTCGCAAGCTCGCCAATCACCTTCAGCTGATCGAGTGTCCGCGCATTCGGCACCAGCTTGAACTGATCCGGGATGATCGGCAGATCATTAATGTTCCATCTTTTATATTTGCTGTCGTAAGCTTCAGGCTCAGCCAGGCCAATGAGATGCCCGATCGCCCAGGTAATGATATACTGCTCCCCTTCCAGATAGGAACGGTGATTTTTGGCCTTCGGTTCTATTGCGGCGGCGATATTCCGCCCCATGTCCGGTTTCTCCGCAATAATAAGTGTCTTCAAAAATAATCGCTCCTTACCCATGGTTCTTCCAAAATACGTCTAGTAGCCTATTATAACATTTCTTCACCACTTTTTAACGTATTGACTTGAAGACCGGGTTCATAGCAGCGGATAATTGCGGCTTCACTTCAGCGGCTTGTTAAATTCCGCGCACTCTTGCCACCGCTTCTTCTATATCAATCACTTCTTTGGTTCCCGCTCTGCGGTCCATATATTCAAGCTTGCCCTCCGCTGACCCTTTACCTACAACCAGCGCTACTGGGATACCAATCAGTCCCGCATCCTTGAACTTCACGCCCGCGCGCTCATCCCGGTCATCCAGCAGGGTCTCAATCCCGAAGGAAGTAAGCTGTATATACAACGCTTCAGCAGCTTCGCGCTGAGCTTCATCCTTGGCGGACATCAGCAGAATATGGACTGCGAACGGTGCTATAGAGGATGGCCAGATCAGCCCCTCATCATCATGGTTCTGCTCTGCCACTGACGACAGCAGACGCGATATGCCGATGCCGTAACATCCCATTACCATAGGCTGGCTCCGGCCCGCAGTATCCAGGAAGTTCGCCCCGAGCTTCTCGCTGTACACGGTTCCCAGCTTGAATACATGTCCTACCTCGATTCCCTGGTGGAACTCAAGCTGACCGCTCCCGCACTCCGGACAAGCATCACCGGCTGCGGCGTTGCGGAAATCACCAACATTCTCCAGCGGGAAATCACGGCCGGGTATAACTCCGCGCAGATGGTAATCCTTCTCCCCGGCACCCGTAATACCTTCAGCCATCCCGGCAACAGCTTGGTCAACAAGCACAGTTAGCGACAAGCCGGCAGGGCCGACGTAACCGCTCTCCACCCCGGCCGCCTGCTGCACGAGTTCATATTCCGCCAGTGTGATTTCACCGCCGCCCATATATTTCTGCACCTTCAGCTCATTCACCTCATGATCTCCCCGGACCAATACGGCGAAGACAGTATTGCCATTAGTATAGATCAATGTCTTAATAATCTCCTGCGGCTTGATCCCGCTTTCCTGTTCCAGCTGCTGAATAGTCTTCTGGTTAGGCGTATGGAATTTAACCGGGACAGCATTTCCGCTGAAATCACGCTTTGGTGTTACAGACTTCCCGCGCACCTCCGCCTGCTCCAGATTAGCGGCATAGTCACAACTGGTGCATACAGCCACCGTATCTTCACCAATCTCCGATAAAGCCATAAATTCATGGTTCTGTCCTTTGCCTCCGATGGCTCCGGCATTTGCCTGCACCGCCCGGTATTTCAGTCCGCAGCGCTCGAATATCCGTCCATAGGCCTGATACATCTGCTCATAAGCCAGATCCAGCCCTTCCCAGCCGGTGTCAAAAGAATAGGCATCCTTCATGAGAAACTCCCGGCCGCGCAGCAGCCCCGAACGCGGACGGCGCTCATCGCGGAATTTGGACTGAATCTGATACACCGTAAGCGGAAGCCTGCGGTAGGAGCTGATTTCCCCTCTGACGAGCGCTGTCACTACCTCTTCATGAGTCGGTCCCAGCACAAATTCACGTTCATGACGGTCCTGCAGCTTCATGAGCTCCTTGCCGTATACCTCGTAACGTTCTGATTCCTTCCACAGCTCTGCCGGCTGCAGCGCAGGCATAAGCACCTCCTGCGCACCTGCTCCGTCCATCTCCTCCCGGACGATCCGCTCCAGCTTGCGCAGCACCCGCCGCCCGAGCGGCATATATGTATACACTCCAGCCGCCAGCTGGCGGATATAGCCGGCCCGCAGCAGCAGCTGGTGGCTGATGGTTTCCGCTTCGGCCGGCGCTTCGCGGAGGGTGGTTAAGAATAGATTGGATTGACGCATAATGATCAGCTTCTTTCTTCAAGAATTAGATTACAGCTCTAACAAACGCAAAAAGACGCATCCGTCAGGGACGAATGCGTCGTGTTACCACCCTGTTTCGACCGCTGCTGTACGAGCAGGCAGTCCTCTAATCCGGATAACGGCCGGGTCCGTCAGCAAATGTCTGCTGCAGCTTCCAAGGCAGGATAGGTCTCACTCGCTCTCGGGGGACCTTTCAGCCGGTGAATCCCCTCTCTGTTCCGGCGGTTACGGAAACATAGATCCTTGGTCAACGCTTTTACATTATAAATCTGCTTCTTAATCTATCCGAAATCCGTCAGCCCGTCAAGTCAGCTGTATAAAATAACAATTTATTGCATTTAAAATCCGGCCTCATGTAATCCTGTACAGCTCAAATTTATCCCTGGGCAATTAATTTTTTGCCCGAACGGAGAACAGATATGAAAAAATTATGTCGAATAACCGAATATATTATTAGAGTAATTCAAAGAATCGGCAATTGATACAGATAAAGCCGATTTCCATGTATCCGAGGGGGAACCATATCCATGATCAAGCCTATCAAACGTATTATCCAGACTATCACCTCACGCTCGCTGCAAAGAAAAATGATGCTGCTCTTTGGAGTCATGCTGGTGATCCCGGTCCTCCTTGTCAGCTATTTCTCGTATTTCAGTGCAAGCAAACAACTTGAAATTACTATGCAGGATGCAACACACGCAAGCGTGGATCTCGTCGCGAGCACAATTGACGAGTATGTTTCTGCGGCAATGCGCAATGTCGATTTGCTGAGCCAGCAGATCAATGCTGCAGACGTTGATGCCCAGTCCCCGCAAACCCGCGCATTGATCGAGCTATTCATGAAAAATCATCCGGAGCTTGAGATTCTCTCAGTCGGCAACGAACAAGGAGCCTGGATGAAGGCACCTGATCCCGGTAAGCAGGATTTCGACCCGCGTGTCCGTGACTGGTACAAGGCATCCTTGCTGAATCCCGGAAAAGTCACTATTATCAATCCGCTCATCTCTGTGACCACCGGCAACTACACGCTCTATATTTCCAAAACACTGCAAGACGGCAAAGGTGTCATCACCACCTCGCTGAATCTCAAAACCATGAGTGAGCAGATCAACAAAGTTACTCCCGGCAAAACAGGTTACTTTTACATTGTTGACGGCAATCACAAATTCGTTGCCCACCCGGTGAAAGCCGCCGGTGAAGATGTGGCAGACTATGTAATTAAAATGCTGGGAAGCGGCAGCGGGGATCTGGCCTATCAGAACCCGGATACAGGTAAAGATATGCGCGGCTATTATACTACCGACCGGAACACCGGCTTCACAGTTGTAGGTGTAGTGCCTACCGATGAGTTCAAAGAAGCCTCTATGCCGATTATTTATACAGGCCTGATGGTACTTGGTGCAGCTCTGGTTATTACAATGCTTCTGATGTACCTGATTATCCGCTCGATTACGAAGCCGATCCGCAGCCTGAACAATTCTGCCCGCCGGGTAAGTGAGGGATACCTGAACGAGCAGATTCACATCGACCGGATCGATGAAATCGGACAACTGGCCGAGAATTATAATCTGATGGTCGGCTCACTGCGCAGTATCGTAGCTGATATATCAGACACTTCAACACAGCTTGCTTCATCGAGCCAACAGCTTACAGCCACGACTGAAGAGAATGCCAAGGCTACCGCCTATGTCGCTGAGCTGGTGCAGGATTCTTCCGTTGGCGCTGAAACCCAGACATCGGCGATGGCTGAAACTTCCCGGGCGATGGAGGAAATGTCCTCCGGTATTCAAAAAATTGCGGAAGCTGCAGCGACCATCGTAGATTCTTCAGCAGATACGGAAGCTAATGTGCTCAGCGGCAGCCAGAAAATGGAGCAGGTCAGCCGGCAAATGGATGCCATCCGCAGCTCCACCCATCATTCCTCAGAGCTGATCGGGCAGCTGAACGGACTGAACTCAGAGGTGTCTGCCATGAGCAGCGCGATTACGGCCATTGCTGTACAGACCAACCTGCTGTCACTGAATGCCGGGATTGAAGCTGCACGGGCCGGAGAGCATGGCCGGGGCTTTGCCGTAGTGGCTACAGAAGTACGCAAGCTTGCAGATCAATCAAAAAACACAGCCGGGGATATCCAGGCTACCCTGCTTCAAATGACCGGATTAATTGATCAGACCTATGAAGCTGTCCGCCATACAGTCGCTGCCGATGTAGAGCTGGGCATTCAGGTCACCGCCGAAGCCAAAGAAGCCTTTATCAGCATTGAGCATTCCACCGCCAAAATTAACAGCCAGCTTCATGATATCTCGGCGATTACCGAGGAGATGTCCGCCGGAGCGCAGGAGGTTGCCGCTTCCGTCCATGAGATCTCCGGTATATCACGCTCAACCTCTGATGCCTTCCAGAGTGTTACAGCAGCTACTGAGCAGCAGCTGGCTTCGATGGAGGAGATCTCTGCCTCATCGACAGAGCTGTCCAAAATGGCCGGAGATCTGCAGCATAAGATTGAGCGCTTTAAGCTCGAGGAATAGGCGTGCAGGAGGCTAACCTCCTTATGTTCCTCTAATTCCAGGCAAAATAAAGCCGCCGCTTCAGCAATGCTGAGGCGGCGGCTTATTTGCATCTAGGTTCAGGCTTAGACAAGCACGGTTGAGCCCATCAGGTATTTATCCACTTCACGCGCCGCTTCACGGCCTTCGTTAATGGCCCAGACAACCAGACTTTGTCCACGGCGCATATCGCCGGCAGCGAACACTTTATCTACATTGGTATTGAATTTGCCATAACGGGCCTTCACATTGCTGCGGCGGTCCGTATCCAGCTTCAGCTCTTCAATGATGTCCTGCTCCGGTCCGTCAAAGCCGATCGCGATCAGGGCAAGCTGAGCCGGATAAACCGCTTCGGTGCCGGGAACCGGCTGATAAATCTTCCGTCCGGTCTCATCCACCATCCGGCGGATTTGAACCGTATGCAGCTCCTTCAGATTTCCTGCTTCATCCCCGACAAACTTCGTAGTCATGATGGAGAATTCACGCGGGTCCTCACCGAACACGGCTTTGGCTTCCTGCTGTGCATAGTCCAGCGTATAGACATTAGGGAACTGCGGCCAAGGGTTCGCAATCGGATCCCGTGTAAGCGGCGCCTTGTCATGCGTACCGAACTGGGTAATGCTGCTGCAGCCGTGCCGCAGTGCGGTAGCTACACAGTCTGAGCCTGTATCTCCGCCGCCAAGCACGATTACATCCTTGCCTGCCGCAGATACATAATTGCCATCCTCCAGATTGGAGTTGAGATAGCTCTTGATTGTTCCGTTCAGATAATCCATAGCGTACATTACACCGTTAAGCTCGTTCCCTTCAACATTGAAGCGTCTGGCTTTGGTCGCTCCGCCGCACAGGACCACAGCATCGTACTCGTCAACCAGCTGCTGTGCCGGGATGTCCTTGCCGATTTCTGTGTTCACAACGAATTCAATGCCTTCTGCTGCCAGCAGATCCACACGGCGCTGCACCACACGTTTGTCCAGCTTCATGGTAGGAATTCCGTACATTAACAGGCCGCCGATCCGGTCACTGCGCTCGAACACAGTTACCGAATGTCCTGCTTTGTTCAGCTGCGCTGCCGCGGCCAGTCCGGCAGGGCCGGAGCCGACGATGGCAATCCGCTTGCCGGTGCGTTTCTCCGGAGGATTCGGCACTACCCAGCCCTCTTCAAAGCCTTTATCCACGATAGCCAGCTCGATAGTCTTAATCGTTACCGGTTGTCCAATCAGGCCAACGGTACAGGAGCCTTCGCAGGGAGCCGGACAGATACTGCCCGTAAATTCTGGGAAGTTGTTCGTCTTGTGCAGACGCTCCAGAGCTTCACGCCAGAGCCCCCGGTAGACCAGGTTATTCCATTCCGGGATCAGATTGTGTACAGGACAGCCTGAGGTCCCACCGCTCATATCCATGCCCGTATGACAGTAAGGTGTTCCGCAGTCCATACAGCGTGCACCTTGGGTCCGGAGCTCGTCCTCAGTCAGATGCTCGTGGAACTCTTCCCAATCCTTAATGCGCTGCTCGGGTGCCCGGTCTCCTGGGAGCTGGCGCTTATACTCCATAAATCCAGTAGGTGTAGACATATATACGTTTCCCCCATCCGTTCTCGTCGTGTTGATGTATAGTACACTATAGCATATCCGCAGTAAAATTATAGCTGTCTACAGCGCAATGAAGATTCTGCATATTTTATACTACGCAAATATTAGCATTTCTAATTTTAATTATAGTAGCATTCTATACTTTCGCACAGTAATGGATTAATCTGCAGATTTTTTGTACTATTTCACATCATGTGTCAGAGAAAACGCTTTATCGTCACACCTGCGTTCATAAACAAGGAACCGGTAATCATATGGATTCTGCTCATTGCGGATTCCAGGTGTATTTGATATTTCCTGCCACTGGCTCCAGTCCACTTCAGGAAATACGGTATCACCTTCAATATCATCTTCAATCCGCGTTATGAGCAGCTTATCGGCATGCGGAAGCAGCAGACGGTAAATTTCCGCACCGCCGATAATCATCAGCTCATCCTCTCCACGGCCGGCTGCAAGCGCCTCTTGCAGCGTATGGACAACCTGTGCACCATCAGGCGCAAAGCTCTGATCACGGGTCAGGACAATGCTTCTGCGGCCCTTCAGCGGCTTGCTGCCGAGCGACTCCCAGGTTTTACGGCCCATCAGCATGGACTTGCCCAGCGTTTCAGCCTTGAAATAGGCGAAATCCAGCGGCAGATGCCAGGGCATAGCATTATTTTTGCCGATTACACCGTTTGCAGCCATTGCCCAAATCATTGTGATACTCATATTTATGCCCTCTTTTCCACGAAATCATAGGGTTTAGATTGCTACCGGTGCCTTGATCCCCGGATGATGGACATAGCCCTCAAATTCGAAGTCCTCGAAGGTATAATCGAATATACTGTCAGGAGATCTGCGGATCTTCAGCTGCGGCAAAGGATAAGGTTCTCTCGCAAGCTGCGTTGCCACCTGCTCCATATGATTTGCATAAATGTGTACATCACCGCCGGACCAGATGAAGTCACCCACCTCAAGACCGGTCTGCTGGGCCACCATATGGGTAAGCAGCGCGTAGCTGGCAATATTAAACGGCAGTCCCAGGAAGGTATCTACTGAACGCATCGTAAGCATGCAGGAAAGCTTCCCGTCCGCAACATAGAACTGAAAGACAAAATGGCAGGGCGGAAGCTTCATCTGCTCAATCTCGCCCACGTTCCAGGCACTTACAATGTGACGCCGCGAATCGGGATTGTTCTTAATCGACTCTATTACTTCAGAGATCTGATCGATATGACGTCCGTCTTTGCTCTCCCAGGCCCGCCACTGTGAACCGTATACCGGTCCCAGCTCCCCGTTCTCATCGGCCCATTCATCCCAGATGCTGACACCGTTCTCCTTCAGGTATGAAGTATTCGTATCGCCTTTCAGAAACCATAGCAGCTCATGCACCACCGATTTCAAATGGATGCGCTTGGTGGTCATCAGCGGAAAGCCCTTCGACAGATCAAACCGCAGCTGACGCCCGAATACAGAGACTGTGCCTGTTCCGGTCCGGTCGCCTTTGGCTGTGCCGTGGTCCAGTATATCCTGTAATAAATCCAAATAATTACGCAAGCAGTATCGCACCCCTCTCTCTTTTTCATTTCTCAGTTTACCATGACCTGACCGCCCTTGTAACTTGCCTGAGTGCAGAAAATGCAATTTCCTGCAGCTCCCAGGCAAAAGAGGATGTTTCCTTAACCATTCAACATGGCCGCGGAAACATCCTCTGCTTATTTCACCGGAATTACCCGGCCGAAATTATTTAATTACGTGAATCGGATGGCCTTCGACCAGCTCAGCCGCTTCCATGACAATTTCGCCAAGGGTTGGATGCGCGTGGATCGTGAGTGCGATATCTTCGAGCGTAGCGCCCATTTCAATCGCCAGACCCAGCTCAGCAATCAGGTTCGAAGCTTCGATACCGACGATTTGCGCGCCGAGCACCTGGTTGTTGTCGCTCTTAGCGACAATCTTGATGAAGCCTTCCGGAGCGTTCAGGGACACGGCACGGCCGTTGCCTGCGAACGGGAATTTGCCGCTCTTCACAGCATAGCCCTTATCCTTCGCTTCCTTCTCAGTCAGACCTACACTGGAGCATTCAGGATCTGTGAACACAACAGCCGGCATAACCTTGTAGTCCACCACGGATTTATGTCCGGAAATAGCTTCAGCAGCAATTTTACCTTCGTAAGAAGCTTTATGTGCCAGAGCAAGACCAGGAACGATATCACCGATAGCAAAGATGTTAGGGATATTAGTACGGCCCTGGTGGTCAACTTTGACCAGACCGCGTTCATCCAGCTCAACACCGATCAGATCAAGACCCAGCTCGCCGTCTGTGTTAGGACGACGTCCAACTGTAACCAGCAGGTATTCAGCAGTAACTTCCTTGGACTCGCCGCCCACGGAGTATTTCACTGTAACCTCTTTATCATTTTGTACAGCACTTTCTGCTTTGGCATTCGTTACGATCTCAATACCGGTCTTCGCCATGTTCTTGGCTACAAGACGGGTCATATCCTTATCGAAGCCAGGCAGTACAGTGTCCAGACCTTCAATGATCGTTACTTTTGTGCCGAATTTGGAGTACATTTGACCCAGCTCGGCACCGATGTATCCACCGCCAATAACGATCATGCTCTTCGGAATTTCCGGAAGATCAAGCGCTTCGGTCGAGGACAGGATACGTCCGCCAAACGGGAAAGGCTTCAGTTCAATCGGACGGGAACCCGTTGCAATGATGCAGTTATTGAATTTGTAGCGCGGGGATTCATGATCATTGAACAAACGGGCTTCGTTTGTGCTGATGAACATAGCTTCACCGTTGAACACTTCAATTTTGTTGCCCTTCATCAGGCTGGTTACGCCGGTTGTCATTCTTTTGACAACGCCGTTCTTGAACTCCTGGGTTTTGGCCCAGTCCACTTTAACGTTCTCGGCAGTTACACCGAACACTTCGCCGTGCTGTGCAGCCTCAAACTGATGAGCTGCTGAGATCAGGGCTTTGGAAGGAATACAGCCGCGGTTAAGGCACACGCCGCCAAGTTCCGATTTATCTACAATGATGACCTTCTGGCCGAGCTGGGCGGCACGGATTGCCGCCACATACCCGCCGGGACCTGCACCAATTACCAATGTGTCGATTTCGATTGAAGCGTCTCCGACTACCATTTATTACACCTCCATTACTAACATATCAGGATTTGCAAGCAGGGTCTTAATGTAGTTCATGAAATTCTGTGCTGTTGCGCCATCGATAATCCGGTGGTCAAAGCTCAGGGACAGTGCCATTACAGGTGCTGCAACGATTTCACCGTTCTTAACAACCGGCTTCTCAGTGATGCGGCCAGTACCCAGAATCGCAACTTCAGGGAAGTTGATGATCGGAGTGAAGAACATGCCGCCGGCGGAGCCGATGTTCGAGATGGAGATGGTGCTGCCTCTCATTTCATTTGCAGCCAGCTTGCCGTCACGTCCGCGTACTGCCAGATCGGTAATGGCACTTGCAATCATCCAGATGCTCTTACGGTCAGCGTCTTTGATGACAGGAACGATCAGGCCGTTATCTGTATCAGTGGCAATACCGATGTTGTAGTATTTCTTGTAGACAATTTCGTTGGACTCTTCATCAATCATAGCGTTAAGCGCCGGGAATTGACGTGAAGCCGCAACAAGTGCCTTCACGATGAACGGAAGATAAGTTACCTTCACGCCCTTCTTCTCGGCAACTGGCTTCATACGGGCACGGAAGGCCACCAGCTCAGTAACATCCACTTCGTCCATGATGGTAACATGCGGCGCTGTGTAGGCTGATTTAACCATGGCATTGGAGATCGCTTTACGGATACCTTTGAACGGTACGCGTTCTTCTTCAAGGTTGGCATTGCCGGCTGCTGCAGGAGCTGCTGCTTTAGCTTTTGGAGCTTCTGCTGCTGCAGATGCTGCCGGTGCGGATGCCGCTGCTGCCGGAGCCGCTGCTGGTGCTGCCTGGCCGCCCTTCAGGAAGGACTCTACATCTTCAAGTGTAATCTTGCCGTTCTTGCCGCTGCCGTTCACCTTGGAGATGTCAACGCCTTTGTCGCGGGCAAATTTACGCACACTTGGAGTGGCCAGTACTTCGCGGTTAGGAGCAGGTGCTGCTGCCGCTGCTGTACCTTGGGCTGGTGCCGCTGCCTGGGCTGCAGGAGCTTCTTCAGCGTGGCCGCCCTCCTGGTGAGGAACTTCGCCTTCCGCTGCAATGACAGCTACAACTTCGCCGACACGGCATACCTGACCGTCCTTCACGCGGACTTCAAGCACTGTACCGTTAACCGGGCAAGGCACTTCTACAACCGCCTTGTCGTTCTGAACTTCCATGATAATATCATCGTCAGTTACTTTGTCGCCGACTTTGATATGCATTTTGATAATTTCGCCTTCATGCAGACCTTCACCCAGTTCAGGGAAGAGGTACTGGAAGTTTGTAGCTCCACCGGTTGCAGGCGTGCCGGCTGCCGGTGAGGAGGTTGTGTCCGCTCCGCCTTTAGCTGCATCAGCTTCCTGGGTAGCCTGGGCTGCAGCATGTCCGCCTTCCTGTTCAGGAACTTCACCTTCCGCATCGATAATCGCCACAACTTCACCTACCCGGCACACTTGACCGTCTTTAGTGAATACTTCAAGCACTGTGCCGTTGACCGGACAAGGCACCTCTACCACTGCCTTGTCATTCTGAACTTCCATTACGATATCGTCATCGGTTACTTTATCGCCGGCTTTGATATGCATTTTGATAATTTCGCCTTCATGCAGACCTTCGCCCAGCTCTGGGAACCGGTACTCAAATTTTGCCACCTTGATAACCTCCTATAAAAGTTAAATTAAATTTCAGTCAGATATATTACAGAAACGGTTGCCGCCCTTTCGCAAGGGCGGCAAGATGAATGTATCCTAGAATTCCAAAACTTTCTTCACAGCTGTAATTACGCGTGCAGGAGTTGGAATCCAAGTATCCTCGATTTGTGCAAACGGGAAGATGGTATCCGGGCCTGCTACACGAAGCACAGGGGCTTCCAGATGCAGCAGAGCTTTTTCGTTGATCTGTGCAATCACTTCAGCGGCTACGCCGGAGCTCTTCTGGGCTTCCTGAACAACAATTGCCCGGTTGGTCTTCTTGACAGAAGCCACAATGGTATCAATATCAATCGGGCTAACTGTACGCAGGTCGATGACTTCAGCCTTGATGCCTTCCTTCTCGAGCTGATCAGCCGCTTTGATAGCTGTATGTACCATCAAGCCGTAAGTGATGATGGATACATCGCTGCCTTCACGGACAACACTCGCTTTACCCAGCTCAACAGTATATTCCCCTTCAGGAACTTCAGCACGGAACGCATGATACAGGTTGAGGTGCTCCATGAAGAATACAGGGTCATTATCACGGATCGAGGCAATCATCAGGCCTTTTGCATCATAAGGGTTTGAAGGAATAACTACCTTGATCCCCGGGCTTTGGGCAATCAGGCCTTCAAGGGAATCCGTGTGCAGCTCAGCAGCCTTAACGCCGCCGCCAAACGGAGTGCGGAATACAACTGGTGCATTATATTTGCCGCCCGAACGGTAACGCAGGCGTGCAGCCTGGATAACGATCTGGTCGAGGGCTTCGAAAATAAAACCGACAAACTGGATTTCAGCGATTGGACGGAAGCCTTGAATCCCGAGACCAAAAGCCAGACCGCCGATTGCGGACTCGGCCAGCGGAGTATCGAAGATGCGCTCCTCGCCAAATTCTTTCTGCAGCCCTTCTGTTACACGGAAAACGCCGCCTACATTACCAACGTCTTCGCCAAAGATCATAACATTAGGGTCGCGACTCAGTTCAACGCGCATTGCGTCACGAATTGCTTCTTTCATATTCATCTGTGCCATTGCCTGATATCCCCCTTATTCAAAATCGGCTTTTTGTTCTTCAAGATGTTTCGGAGTTACCTCGAACATGCTGTCGATCAAGCCGGGAATGGTCATTTTTTCGGTCTGTTCTGCTTTCTTGATCTGCTCGTTTACAGTCGCTTTCGCTTCTTCTCTTACGCGGGCAGTATCTTCTTCGGTCCAAAGGCCTTTCTTCTCCAGATACTTGGCAAGACGGGCAATCGGATCCTTCTCATTCCACTGGCCTTCTTCATCCTTGGAACGGTATTTGCTGGCATCGTCAGAAAGGGAATGCGGGCGGAAACGGTAGGTTACAGCCTCAATCAGCGTTGCACCTTCACCGTTACGGGCACGCTCAGCAGCCTGCTTCACAGCAGCGATTACCGCGAAGACGTCCATGCCGTCTACCTTGATTCCGGGAATACCGACCGCAACCGCTTTGTGTGCAATGGACTTCGAAGCCGTCTGCTTAGCGAATGGAGTCGTGATGGCATAACCATTATTCTGTACGAAGAAGATTACCGGCAATTTGAAGCGTCCGGCAAAGTTAAGGCCTTCATAGAAGTCACCTTCGGAAGAACCGCCGTCCCCTGTATAAGTGATAGCAACATTCTGCTGTTTCTTCAATTTGAAGCCCATGGCAATCCCGGTAGCGTGAAGAATCTGCGCACCGATGATGATCTGCGGCATAAGTACATTTACGCCGTCAGGAATCTGTCCGCCGTGCTGATGACCGCGGGAATACAGGAAAGCCTGGTATAATGGAAGTCCATGCCATACGAGCTGCGGAATATCGCGGTAGCCCGGGCAGACGAAATCTTCTTTCTGCAGTGCAAATTCACTGCCGATCATTGTAGCTTCCTGGCCGGATACCGGTGCGTAGAAACCAAGGCGGCCCTGGCGGCCCAGGTTGACTGCACGGTCATCCCAGGTACGGGTAAATACCATACGGTACATAATTTCTTTCAATTGATCATCGGTAAGATCAGGCATCATTTCCTTGTTGATAACTTCACCATCCGGAGAAAGTACCGAAAGGGCTTCAACGTCCTCTGTATACACTTCATAAGGAACTCTAGTCATTATCTTCACCTCAATAAAAAAATTTGAATATCAGTGGTCTCTGTTATAGAATTATTATACACCTGTTTCAGCTGTTTCGTCAAAGAAATACGCATAAAATTTATGTTTCCATAAATTTTGTATGTATAACAGGCGAATAATTATCATATAACAGATGCGAGGAAATTTATCAAGTAAATGATAAATCCCACATTTGTATCATGGGTAATTTTAACGCAACGCTTAGTCTAATGCAAAAAACGACATGAAAGGTGACGAATCGCCAATGAGTGAACCTGTTTTTCTGAAACGTACAATAGTGAAACAAACGTTATGGAGCGAGCATCTGCAGGAGGAGCGCAAGCTGCGCATTTATCTGCCCCCCGGTTACAATGAGGTTCTCAGCTATCCTGTAGTCTACTGCCAGGACGGCGAGGAGTTCTTCAACTTCGGCCGGATTGCGACACTTGCCGGGCAGCTGATCATGGAGCAGGATGTGGAACCCTTCATTATAGTGGGCGTTGAAGTGAACGTCGCTGTACGCACCCAGGAGTACGCTCCGTTCGGCAGCCGTTACAAGCAGTACCTTGCATGCTTCGCCGAAGAGATTATTCCCTTCATTGAACATAATTATCCTGTGCGCCGAACACCTGATGAGAGGATTGTTGCAGGCGACTCTCTTGGCGGCAGCGTATCGCTGCATCTTGCCCTAACTTATCCTGCATTGTTCAACCGTGTCCTCAGCCTCTCCGGGGCCTATTATCCCGAATCCCGCGAACTGCTGGCGCGTGAAGAGGACCTGTCCTGGCTGCAGATCAATATGGTGGTCGGCCTGCAGGAACGGGACTATGCGACGGATACCGGGATCTACGATTTCGTAGAAATGAACAGGGAAACCAAAGCCTTGCTTGAATCAAGGGGAGCAACGGTCTCCTACCGCGAGAAGGATGGCCGCCATCTCTGGGGATTCTGGCAAAAAGAACTACCGGAATCATTACTCTATTTCTTTAACCGCTGAAACAGCCAAACCGGCCTTAAAAGTGAACATCTTCCGAACTTATGTATGTATAGCAGGTGTGTGCGTTTTCATATTACGGCGGGCTATGCCCGCCCTTGTCATGCAAGGACGGCCTCCAACTCCTGCAGCAGATTAGGCCTGCTGAAGTTTCTCGCTTCTGATCCGGTCAAGCAGCACATCGCAGCCGGCATTGATCAGATCATAGACCTGTTCGAAATTCCCCGTGAAATAAGGATCCGGCACTTCACGCAGTTCCTCCTCAGGCAGAAGATCCATGAAATACATCAGCTCCCGTTTATCGCCTCCGGGAAGCTTGCGCACATTAACTCCATTAGACTGATCCATACAGACTATATATTGAAATTTGTCAAAATCATCACCGCTGACCAGCCGCGCCATCATATCCAGATAACTGATTCCGTGCAAATCCAGAATGCGCCGGGTTCCCTCATGCGGCAGCTTGCCGATATGCCAGTCTCCGGTTCCGGCCGAATCCACTGTAATCTGCCCGGACAATTGCTGCTGTGCAACCTTATGGCGCAGAACAGCCTCAGCCATCGGGGAACGGCAAATGTTGCCCAGACAGACGAATAATACGTTTACGATCGCTCCCACCTCCTAGTGATAGTTAGTGCCTCTTACTTTCTGACAGCTACGTGCGGCAGACGTACTCTCTTTATTTTAGCGTCCGTGCAGCAATTGTACAACTTTTCAAACTGCATTATACTGTTCAGGATGACTGTATTAATTGCAGCAAGGAGGAGATTGGATTGCCAACAGGACGTGTTGTCATCTTTGCAGGCGGCGGACTGTCACCTGATTTTTTGAGCCTATTAGATGAAGAAGATTATATTATCGGTGCCGACCGGGGGGCTCTGTTCCTGATCCAGCACGGGATTAAGCCCGACATAGCCGTAGGCGATTTCGATTCCGTCTCTGCGGAGGACCTGCAGCGGATTGAGGCTGGCGCAACAAAGACTATCACCTGTGATCCGGTATACAAGGATCTGACCGATTCGGAGATGGCTCTGGATCTTGCGCTGGACACCCGGCCTGAGTCCATCCTGTTTCTGGGGGTAACCGGCACACGTATGGATCACACACTGGCCAGCATCCAGATGATGACCCGGGCCCAGCAGCGGCAGGTTGCGTGCTCGATTATGGACGAGCATAACTATATTACACTCACCGGCTCCCAGGCGGTTGTAGAGGAACGGGGATTCACTTATGTATCCTTACTGCCCCTGACGCCGGAGGTTACAGGAATTACGCTGCAGGGCTTCCAGTATCCGCTCACCAATGCCACCCTGAAGCTGGGACAGTCCCTGGCTGTTAGCAATGTGCTGCTGACTAGTCCCGGAACTGTGACTATTGAGAGCGGACTGCTGCTGATTATCCAGAGCAAGGACTGATTACATAGGGATTTGGAGACATCGCTGTAACCTTTGTTTCAAATATGTAAAGCCGGGATTTCCCTTGACAGACAAGGGATTCCCGGCTTTTTATAATGAATATTAAGCTTAAATATTAATTTTTTGTAACTTTTAATGATTTTTTAATAAAACGCTTTCATTCCAGTCCCAGCTTGACTTCCGCCCCTCCCCCCCAGAATTTAGGATATAAATTACCTGCTATACTACGAATCAGAGAAGGACACTAGAAAGATAGATACAAACCTGGGAGGTATTACTACATGAATAAGCATCAATGGTTTAAGCAAGCACTTGCCGTCGGGATCTGCACTTCAATCGGTCTCGGCACACTAATGTCAACCGGAGCGGGCACTGCCCCTGCTGCCGCAGCATCTGTATCAGCTGACTCTGCCGCTGCTGCCTCTGTATCAGCTTCCTCAACCGGTACAAGCATTGTCAGCTTCGGCAAAAAATATCTGGGTACGCGGTATCAGTTCGGCGCATCCACTTCAACTACCAGATACTTTGACTGTTCTTCATTTACAAAATATATCTTCAGCAAATATGGCGTTAATCTGCCGCGTACATCCGTAGCCCAGTCCAAAGTCGGCACGGCCGTAAGCAAAGCCAATCTGCGTCCGGGCGATTTGCTGTTCTTCTCCAGCGGAAGCCGGGCTACCGGCAAGAATGTAACCCATGTGGCTGTATATGCAGGGAACGGCAAGATTCTTCACACCTACGGTTCACCGGGTGTAACGATTTCAGATCTCAACTCCGGAAACTGGAAAAGAACCTACCTGAAGGCCCGCCGCGTACTGTAGACTTTGCTTAGTGTGCTGAATCTCATCTTCAGCAGTTGGCGCCGTTCTCCGGCGCCCGCAGCACATAACCGGTTCCGCGTATCGTATGAATGAGCTTGTTCCGGTGGCCCTTGTCCACCTTCATGCGGATATGGCGGATATATACATCGACCACATTGGTGTCTGCGTGGAATTGGTACCCCCATACCTGCTTCAGTATTTCGCTGCGTGAACAGATTTCACCCAGATTCACCGCCAGATAATACAGCAGATCAAATTCCTTGGGGGTCATCTTCAGCTCGTTCCCGTCCCGGCTGACCTGCCGGCGGCTGGGATCCAGGATCAGGCCGTCTACTTTGAGCAGCGAGGCCAGTCCTCTGCGGCGCCCGGTCAGCTTGAGCAGATTGAGCACTCTGCATTTGAATTCTCCGGTATGCACAGGCAGCGACATATATTCATTCCCTCCGGCATCAAAAGCGGATACAGCCGCCGCACCCTGCTGCTCTTCTGAAGCTGCAGAGAGCACCATCACCGGCAGAATTCCTCCGTGATTCCTAATATCCGCAACAACACTCCAGCCTGGCCAGCCGCCCGGATCACACAGCTCTGCAAGCAGCAGTACAGGTTCTGTACCGGACAGCAGCAGACGCAGCTCCTCTACATCTTCGCTTATGGCTGTCTTCATCCCCAGATCACGGAGCGCTGCTTCAACTTCAGAATATCCGGCTTCCCGGCTCCTCCGGTCCTCCGCAGATTCCTGCTCACCCGGGGGCAGACCTGGAGCATACCAAGCGATAAGTTCATTCATTATGGATTCCCCCGCATGTTCGCCTTGCACCGGCTGTGCCGCCGCAGATGAGCCTAGGATTCCCGCAAAGCAAAGAGACCATTCCTTCCGGATGGTCTCTTTGTGTACTGTACTCTAGATAGGGCAAAAGCAGAATTAATTCACGAAATCTATCTCCTGGAAAGCGGCAACCTCAGTTTCCCAGCGCTTCTCGACAAATGCCTGGTGGTCAGGATGAGCATTATAGGCGTCATAAGCCGCCTGATCGGCAAATTCCATGGAGAAGCCGTACTGGAATTCACATTTGGCACTGACCTGGCGCAGCACCTCGAAGTTCATCACTACCGGAATATTGCTGAGAATCTCCGCTCCATCGCGCAGAAAAGCGGCGGCTTCCGCAGAATCCGGGGCAGCCTTCAGTGTAAAGACGGCCATATGCCGTATCGTTCCATTCTTCAATGTTCTCGCTCCTTCTTTATCCGAAATACCGGTGATAGAAGCTGCGGGCGGCAGCGGTATCACTGGTTCCATGAATCAGCGCCCTCCCGTCGGCAAACACAACCATACGGTATGGTTCCTCTGTGTATGAGACCAGGTAAGGATTGCTCTCTACCTTGCCGCTGCCCAGACTGGACAAACGGGCGGCAGTCTCCTGCAGATCAAGGCTCCCGCGCCGGGCTGGACGAATCTGCACAGTATCCCGGCCGCACAGTACATCGCTGCGCTCACTGCCCGACGCCGACAAGTACGGATACACAGGCTGCTTGCCACAGGAAGGACAGTCTACTTTTTTCGCCGCCTTCACCCCGATCTCCTGCTGCTCATTACGCCAAATATCGAAGGTCAGCAGCTTGCCGCGCAGCTTCTCCCGGTATCCGCCGAGCAGCTTGAGCGCTTCCGCAGTGCCGTTTGCCGTTACCAGCTGCACAGCCTGGGGCAGAATTCCGGCCGTATCACAGGTATCTCCGCCAAGCGGAACAGTACCCAGCAGACAATTCAAGCAGGGGGTCTCACCCGGCAAAATGGTATAAGTGACTCCATAGCTTCCTACACACGCCCCGTAGATCCAAGGGATACCGTGCTTGTGTGCGAGATCATTGATGATGAGCCGGGTATCGAAATTGTCCGTCCCGTCCATAATCAGATCAACCCCTGGCAGCAGGCTGCCCAGCTCCTCCGCACGCCCGTCCAGCACATGGGCTTCAATCGTTATCTCCGAATTAATCTCCGCCAGCCGCTGCCAGGCTGCAGCCGCCTTAGGGGTCCTCTGTCTGGCATCCTCTTCGGTATACAGCTGCTGGCGCTGCAGATTGCTCCATTCCACATAATCACGGTCAACCAGGATGAGCCGGCCTACCCCGCAGCGCGCCAGCGTCTCGGCGATACCGGTGCCCAGCGCCCCCATTCCGACAACCAGTACAGTTGATCGTGCTAATCCCTGCTGCCCGGCAGCCCCGAAGGGGGTGAACCGGATCTGTCTGGAATACCTGCCGTCCCGGCTTGCGGAACCAGCACCTGTTCTTTTGTCACCATCAGGATTCATATAGCCTAACCCCCTGTCCCAGTTATACAGTTTGAGCCGACCACTGCTCAACATCCCACACCTTGGTCACCCAATCCTCATAAAACTCCGGCTCATGGGAGACCAGCAAAATGGTACCTTTATATTCCTGCAAGGCCCGTTTGAGCTCTGCCTTAGCCACAATATCCAGGTGGTTCGTCGGCTCATCGAACAAAATCCAGTTGCTCTCGCGCATCATAAGCTTGCACAGGCGCACCTTGGCCTGCTCTCCCCCGCTGAGCATGCTGAGCGGACGGGTAATATGCTCGTTCTTAAGCCCGCAGCGGGCGAGATGTCCGCGCACCTCATTCTGGGTAAGGCCGGAGAATTCATTCCATACATCGTCAATCGGTGTAATATTCTCTGCCTTTACCTCCTGCTGGAAATACGCTGAACTCAGATAATCACCAAGAAAGGTTTTGCCGCTGAAGGTCGGAATTACGCCAAGGATCGTTTTGAGCAGCGTCGATTTGCCGACTCCGTTGTAACCGACAATCGCAATCTTCTCGCCGCGTTCAATGATCATATTCAGCTTGCCAGGCAAGAGGGGACGGTCATAACCGATCTCGAAATCAACACCCTCAAATACCGTCTTCCCGCTGGCCCGGCTCTCCTTGAAACTGAAGGAAGGCTTCACCGCCTCTTCCGGACGGTCAATCCGTTCAATCCGCCCGAGCTGCTTCTCGCGGCTTTTGGCCCGGCCTGAGGTTGATGCCCGTGCTTTGTTGCGCTGAATGAAGTCTTCCTGCTTTTTGATATACTCCTGCTGCTTCTCGTAGGCGTCGATATGCTGTGCTTTATTCATCCCGGCCATTTCGAGGAACTTCTCATAATTCGCCGTATAGCGGGTCAGCTTGGAGAATTCCAGATGGTAGATCACATCCACGATTTTATTCATGAATTCCGTATCATGGGAGATCAGCATGAATGCATACGGATAATTTTTCAGATAATTCGTCAGCCAGTCGATATGCTCCACATCGAGATAGTTGGTCGGCTCATCGAGCAGCAGTACATTCGGTTTCTCCAGCAGCAGCTTGGCCAGCAGGACCTTGGTCCGCTGCCCCCCGCTCAGAGAGGTTACATCCCGGTCCAGCCCGATTACAGACAGGCCAAGGCCATTGGCCATTTCCTCCACCTTCACATCAATCAGATAGAAGTCGCCGATCTCTAATTGCTCCTGGATTTCCCCCATCTGCTCCAGCAGCTCCTCCAGCTCCTCCGGAGACGCCTCACCCATCTTATCGGTGATTGCCAGCATCTCCTTCTCCAGCTCCAGCAGCGGCAGGAAGGCATCGCGTAATACATCCCGCACTGTTTTGCCTGCTGTCAGCAGTGTATGCTGGTCCAGATAACCGTAACGGACACGCGGGGTCCATTCGACTTTGCCGCTGTCCTTCAATAATTTGCCGGTCAAAATATTCATCAGCGTCGATTTGCCTACGCCATTCGCTCCAACAATGCCTACATGCTCCCCGTCCAGCAAACGGAACGAAACATCCTTGAACAATACCCGGTCCCCAAAGTTATGGGAAACGTCTTCTACAGTAAGTAAACTCATAATTTCTCTGCTAGCTCCTGTCTATATATATAAAATTTCAAAATTCATAAACACATACATCGCTCCATTCTAGCATACCTAAAGGCCGCACCGGAATAGTAATTAAGCCTAAAGAAGGTAAAATGAGTGATGAAAATTAATAATTTCAGCTTCTTTTCTGAAATTTATGATTGTTTTTCGCAAACAACCGGCTGCCGGCACGCTGATTGAACAGTTCCTTAACGGCCTGAACAAGCTTCCCTTTTGGCGCAAAAGGGTCCGGCTGCACCGGCAGGCTGCGCACATCGGCGCCTCCCAGCAGTGCGGACAGCAGCGACACTGTCTGCGCTTCAGCCAGCGGCAGGCAGACGGTCCAGTCCGGCTGCGGGGTAAGCCCGCGCCGGCGCAGCCAGTGCAGCAGCTCCTCCAGCCGCCACTCCGCACCGGAGGCGACGAGAATAGGATGATCGCTGCCTGCGAAGAAGGCCGGCGCCGCTTCATAGCCGCCGGTCCCCAGATCCAGGACGATGAAGCTGTATGCCGCATCCGGCCGCTCCGGCAGGCCGTCCCCGGGATTCAGCTTCCAGTAATCCACGCCGCCCCAGGTGAAGGGCTGCTCCTGCTCCCGCTGGCCCGCGATGCCGCTTAGCTCCACCGCATCGCAAGCGAGGCTCTTAATGGCATTAAATGCCTGCGCCCCCGGGCTGCATTCCGCCCAGGCAGTACGGCCGGTCCGCGCCAGCCAGCTGCTGACGGCCAGGGAAGTATGCGTGGCCCCCAGTCCCTGGGCCACGCCCAGCACGGCCGCAACCGCCGTCTCCGGCGGAGACGGGTAGGCCTGCGGCCGTGCTGGCTGCCCATGTCCCCGCAGGGCATGGGCAGCCTTAGCCGGCGCCGCTTCCTGCGTGAGCGGCGCAAGCGCTGCCAGCACCTCTGCGGCGCTGGCATAGCGCTCCTCCGGATGATGGCGCAGCAGGCGCCTGATCACCGGAATCATGCGGTCCGGAAGGCTGCCGTGCAGCTTCCGTTCCATTCCCGGCTGCCAGCGGCTATACCTGCCGCCGGTAGCCAGATAGAGCAGCAGCGCTCCCAGCCCATAGAGATCGGAGCGCGGACTGCTCTGGCCGCCCCCGTACTGCTCCGGGGCAGCGAAGCCCGCGGTGCCGAGCTTCTCCGTGTCCTCGCCCGCTCCGCTCCTCAGCTTGCGGGCGATCCCGAAGTCGATCAGCATCAGCTCATGCTGCTGATTCAGCATAATGTTCGCGGGCTTCAGATCACGGTAGATAACCGGAGGCTCATGGCTGTGCAAGTACTGCAGCACCTCCAGCAGCTGCCGGGCATAGCTTAGCAGCATTGTCCCGGGCAGAGCAGCCGGATGCTCCTCCATAGCTTGCTGCAGGGTCAGCCCTTCGATATAATCCATGACCAGATAACAATAGCCCTCCCGGTCCGGCGGGAAGAAATCGCCGATCCGCGGCAGCCGCGGATGGTTCAGCGACAGCAGCAGCTCCGCCTCCGCTGTGACCGCCCCGGCGCTGTATCCGCCTTCCTGAATCACACTTTCTTTCACTGCCCACCGTTTGCCCGGCAGCCTCAAATCCTCAGCCAGGTAGACACGGCTCATGCCGCCCGTGCCGATAAGAACGGTTATACCATAACGTCCTCCAAGAATTTGCCCAGCTGTCAGTTTGCCTGTATTCTTCATCCTGTTTTCCTCCCTGCTTAAGCTTCAGCTTATAAAAAAAAGGAAAGCACCCGCTGCCGCACCTCAGCCCGGCAGAATGCCGGCGGTGCAGATCACGGGATGCTTTCCCTTGATAAACCTTATTAATATTTAATCATATAAAGTGTAATTTCGTCCCGGTTATGGAACAGCTGCTTCGCCCGCTGGATCTGCATCCGCTCCCCTTCGAACATGGCGATTATGTCCTTGATGACCGCCAGCGGCTTCTTGTGCATCAGCTTCACGGTGACAACCGCTGTGCCGCCCGGAGTCAGACTGTGCAGCAGACCAGATACCAGCTTCGCCATCAGCTTCGGACTCCAGCTCATATCACAGACGAGCAGATCGAATTCATTCTCTCGGAATTTGACCTCACCGGCATTCTTCCGCAGAATCTTCAGTCCCGGATGCTTGCGCAGTGATTCATGCATCAGCGCCGGATCAACTGCGGTAACCTTCAGGCCGCGCTCCAGCAGGAAGGAGGTCCAGCCGCCCGGGGAAGCGCCGATATCGACCGCACTGCTGAAGCTGCTGAAGGGAATCGCGAATTCCTTCTCCGCTTCCATCAGCTTGAATTTGGCCCGCGATATCTGGCCATCCTCTTTACGGAAGCGGATCATGCCGCCGTTCCAGCTGGAGAGGTTCTCCTCCGGCCGGGAGGCACCGGCGTACAGCGCGTCTCCGTCAGCGTATACGGAGACTATCCAAGCCGGCTCCTGCACGGTGAACTCAGCGCCCAGGCCCTCCAGCCTGGCCTGCAGCCACTCACGCAGCTCGCCCGGACTGTCTTCCCAAAAGGAGGTCCCGCCCTTGCGGACATGCAGCGACACCCGCTCGCCTTCCAGCTCCTTACGCCGGCTTAAATACACAGCAAGCCGGTCAAGAGCGGATGCGTCCCCTGTATCCTGGAACTGTACGGGCTGAATATGGCGCAGGAAGATCGGCGGACTCTGGGCCAGCAGCCTGGCAACCTCTTCCGGCTCCGTCTCAAGCGTAGCCAGGAACACCTCGCCCGGCAGCAGCAGCGTGCTCTTCACCGCGCCGAACAGCCGGCGGAGCTCCTCCTGGGCATAGGGGGCGAAACCATGATTCGCCGTACAGATATATCTGGAAATAACTTTTTCTTGCGGAGCCGCATTCTGCTCCCGTTCTTCTTCAATAAAATCGTTCAACTCTGTGTGCCTCCAGATCTAATTTTAATCCAGGGACGGCCGTCAGCCCATTCTACATCCACGGGAATATCGAAGGTGGCCTTCAGCATATCCTGGGTCAGCACTTCCTCCTTGGGGCCGGCTCCCGCCAGCTTCCCGTCACGGATCAGCGCCACATGCGTGAAGAGCGGTACAATTTCTTCCACATGATGGGTTACGTAGACAACTGCAACATTCCGCTGCTTCAGCTTGTCAATCTCCGCCAGCATTTTCTCCCGCTCATACAAATCAAGTCCCGCACATGGCTCGTCCATGATCAGCAGCTTGGGATTCGCCATCAGACAGCGTGCCAGCATCGCTTTCTTGCGTTCGCCCTGGGACAGCGTCCCGAACGGATGATACGCCAGCTCACCAAGATTCATATCAGCGAGCAGGCGCAGCGCCTGGTCCTGCACTGCCTGCGGAATCGCCTGGTAGAAACGCAAATATGCATAGGCTCCGGTAGCGACAACCTCCCATACAGGATCGCTCAGTGAGAGCTTTTCCATCAGGGAAGGACCGATATAACCGATCTCCTTGCGCACCTCGCGCAAATCACACTGTCCGTATTTATAGCCCAGCACCTCGACCGAGCCTTTACTTGGAAACAGGTAACCGGTCATCATTTCCAGCAAAGTTGTTTTGCCGGAGCCGTTGCGTCCGAGAATAACCCAGTTCTCCCCCTGCTTCATTTCCAGCGATACATCATCAAGAATCTGGCTTTGCTCCCTGCGCAGGGAAAGATGTTGTAAAGATATCATTATGAGGTCACTCTCCTTATGTAATCCAGCACCCGTTCTACAGAGCCGAATGAATATAGAATTTCCGGCCGGGCTGCCCGGTCTGCAGGCACTGCCAGCAGTGCAGGCACACTGGAGATCCGGTAAGTCTTCACCAGCTCCGGGAGCCTGTTCACGTTGCCCCCGGCAATATTCAGCTCGGGCGGCAGCAGATGCCGGGCGACCTCCAGCATGCGCCGGGCTGCCTTGCAGGTCCCGCACAGCGGAGTATATAAGAATACAACGAGTGGCTGGCCATGTGTACCGAGCAGCTCCAGCAGTTCAGCCTGTTCCAGCTCCCGGATCACTGCTCTGCACCTGCGGCGATTTCCTGCAGCCGCCCGAAGCTGAGCGGACCATGATGCAGCAGTGTGCCTGCTGGCAGCGCATGATACAGAATGCCGTACATTTCCTGAAGTCCTTGCGGGCTTGAGGTATGCAGATAGATTTCCCGGGGAAAGAGTGCCTCCAGTACAATCCGTTTAGCCACTTCAGCACCGCTGAAATCCTCCGGCCCCATATCATAATCCAGCGACAAAATATCAACCGGACCGCTCCGCAGCAGCAGCAGGCATTCTTCGGTAGTTCTGGCTAACACAAATCCTGCAGGACGGCGCCGCAAATCATCCATATATATATGCATCACTGTTCATCCCCCGCCTCAAACCATTTCCGCACAAGTGCTATTTCCGTCCGGTGCGTGCCGTCCGGCCCTTTTTCCGTTTCCATGACAAATACCGGCCTGCTTACCGGAATTAAGGTTACAAGCTCCTGCAGCGCCGCACTGCCGATATGGCCTTGTCCGACTCCGGCATGCCTGTCGCGTCTTGCACCGCAGGGATAACGGGAATCATTCAGATGTACTGCGACCAGGTTGTCCCAAAATCCCAGCTTAGAACCGCGCTTAAGGAATGCACCCGTGTGCAGCGGATTCCAGATGCCGGAGGCAAAGGCGTGGCAGGTATCGAAGCAGAAGCCGATCTTCTCCGGATTACGGCTCAGCTCACGGATTTTGACCAGCTCCTCCAGCGTCATTCCTTCCCGGCCCTGGTTGCCTGCCATATTCTCGATCAGCAGCTTGCTCTGCCCGTGCCAGTCTGCCAGTGTATCATTTATACATTGTATAATATTTTGATAACCTTGTAATGGCTCCATTCCGGCAAAATGCCCAAAATGCACCACAATGCCAAGCGAACCGCACGCTTCGGCAATTTCCAGATCATTGCGCAATGAGGCAGTCATGACCTCCCGGTCCTCCGGAGCAGCCGCCAGATTGGTCGGATACGCGCTATGGCCAATTGAGACCATCCCCTGCTCGCGGCAGTATGCGGCGCAGCTCTCAGCATCACGGTAATCTACCGGCTTCAGCTTCAGGCTGCGCGGATTTTTCGGAAAATATTGAAAGCATGCCGCACCGCTCTCCCGGGCGGACCGGGCAGCCTGCCCGTACCCGCCACGTATGCTGACATGCGCCCCGATGTAAGGGCTAAACTTCATGCTGGCAATCCGGGCAATAAAATACTTTGCGTCCGGACTGCTCTGTCTTTACAATCGTTCCCCCGCCGCGCAGGCACGGCTCGCCTTCCCGGTCATACACCTTACAGGCATCATTATATGAACCGGTTACGGTGTCTCCGGTTATGAACGGCATTTCCATATATCCGCCGATCTCGGTCGCTTCCTCCAGCACCTTGCGTATACTGGCGTAGAGCCGGTTCACCGCTTCCAGGGTCAGGTTCTGCACCTGCGCTGACGGCAGCAGCCGTGCTTCAAAGGCAATTTCGTCAGCATAGCAGTTGCCGATTCCGGCCATCACCTGCTGATTAACGAGCAGGCTCTTCAGTGCCCCGCGCCGCCCCTTGAGCAGTCCCGCGAAGCGCTCCGCCGTCATTCTGCGGTCCAGCGGTTCCGGCCCGAGCTTGCCCATGGCCGCTTCTCCCTCCTTCACGGACAGCAGATGCAGATATCCAAGCCGCAGGCCCATGAAGTACAGGATCTTATCTCCGAAAGCAAGCTCAACCTGGGTTGTGCGGTCCGGACGCTCCTCTTCCGTGCCGTAGAATAATAACCCGCCCAGCATCAGATGGAGCAGCAGTCTTCTTCCGTCATGCAGATGAAACAGGATATGCTTGGCCCGGCGTTCTACAAAGACAATCCGTGCACCGACCAGAGCATTCACGAACTCTGCTGTCTCCATGTTAATCGTCTTTTCGCGGTTTACGGTTACTCCCGTAATCGGAACATTTATAATATGCTGGCTTAGCAGCCTGCGGTAATTCTCCATTTCCGGTAGTTCCGGCATATTGTTATCTTCCCTTCCAGGTTGGTAAAATGCTCATACCTTTGTCATTATACACCGAGCAGTACCATAAGTTCAGCTAAATCGGCACAAATTTCATCCGGCTTAACCCCGGTGAGTCGCTGATAGTCTTCCAGGTTATCCCGGGTAGTCAGGCCCGTAAGCACGAGTACTGTGCGGCAGCCTGCATGGGCGCCGGCTGAAATATCGGTCCGCATATTATCCCCGACCATAACGGCTTCCTCCGGCTTGATGCCAAGCAGCGAGGTCGCATAGGCAACGAGATGGGATTCCGGTTTGCCGATCACCACCGGCGGGACCCCGCTCGCAGCCTCAATTGCAGCAGCAAGCGTCCCGGCACCCGGCGTAATCCCGTCGTCAGAGGGCAGCATTACATCCGGATTCGTCAGCACGAATCTGGCTCCTTCACGGATCCAGCGCGAAGCTCTGGCCAGTGATTCATATGTAAAGGACCGGTCGATTCCCTGCACCACATACTGCGGCTTCTCCGTCACAATCGTTAGCCCGGCTTCGGTACAGGCCTGAAGCAATCCCTCTTCCCCAATAATTGCCACAGCCGCTCCCGGGGATTCCTCAGCAACATAACGAGCAGCAGCAAGCGACGAAGTACATACTTCTTCCGGATTGGCATCAATGCCCATTTCCCGCAAATGCGCTGCCACACTTGCTGCGGTCCGCGAGGAATTGTTCGTCACGAACAGGAACGGGATTTCCGCTTTCCTGAGCGCAGCGATCAGCTTATCCGCATCAGGAATCATGTGCCTGCCGTGATAGAGCGTTCCGTCCAGATCGATTAACAAACCTCCGATATTATTCATAACTCCCCCTGCAGATTCCGATTATTATTGTTGCGGGATCTATACAATTAACGTCATGAACAGTAGTTAAGCCCGGATATTTCCCGGAGAACAGCCTGTTGTCAGCTAATCATAATCCCCGTGTGTTCCTTTAAATTTAACATACTTCGTCGAACGATAGCGAACCGCCGTACCGGCAAGCTCTTTTTGGCTCGCACTGTCATTTCCTGCGCTTTCCCGGAAAATAATTTATTCCCCGGAGCGGTTTCCCGGATTTCTGCGGAGTACAGGGAACGTACAAAATTCTTCCGCCAGCAGTGTGGCCGGAAAAATTGCCTGTGCTTCTTCCAGCAGCGGAATTAATTCCTCCTGTGAAGTATATCTGGAACTGAAATGGGTCAGCAGCAGCTCTCTGCCGCCGGCATCACGTGCCAATTCCGCCGCCTGGCGTGCTGTACTATGATGATACTGATAAGCCATTTCAGCCAAATCATGGGCAAAGGTTGCCTCGTGAACAATCAGATCCGCATCAAGCGCCAGCGGCAGGGCGCCGGGACAGGTCCGGGTATCACCAAGAATCGTTATGATCCGGCCGCGCTTGGGTGCATGAATTACATCCGCCGCCTTAATCAAAGTCCCGTCCTCCAGGGTAATATCCTCACCCTTCTTCAGCCTTCCGTAGAGCGGGCCCGGCTTCAGGCCATAGCTTCTAAGCAGCTCAGCATTAAGATTTCCCGGGCTGTCCTTCTCGGTGACCCGGTATCCGTAGCTGTCGATTCTATGCTCCAGCAGCCCGGCTTCTACCTTAAACGTCTCATCTTCAAAGATCAGACCTCCGGTATGCTCGACAACCTCTAGCTTATAAGGGATACGCGACTGGCTGGCTGACAGCGAAATATCCAGATACGCCTTCAGTCCTGGAGGCCCGTACACCGTCAGCGGAGCTATTCCGCCCTGATATCCCCGGCTGGACAGCAGACCCGGAAGGCCAAACAGGTGGTCACCGTGCAGATGGGTAATAAACAGCTTCTCCAGCTTACCTAGCCGCAGCGGCGAACGGAGTACCTGATGCTGGGTGCCTTCGCCGCAGTCGAACATCCAGAACGTGCGCCGTTCTTCAAGCAGCCTGAGGGCAATCGAGGTCACATTGCGCTGGAGTGTCGGAACCCCGGCATTCGTTCCCAAAAAATATAATTCCATCATATCCCTCCTTCCTTCTCTTTTTGCAATAGCTACATTGTAACATTACGGCTGCAATGACACGAATTCTATTCTGTTATGTCCCACAAACATACCAATTCATTCAGTGCAAAAAACCTCCCGCTACGGGGAGGTTTCCGCTAAGTCGGGGCAAAGCCCGTTCTAATCATTGCGGTGCAGGCTGGCAGCCTACAGCTTCTCTACATTGAAATATTGTGCTTCCGGGTGGGCAAAGACCATCGCTGATACCGAGGCTTCCGGCTCCATCATGAAGCCGTCGGTCAGCTGGACGCCGATATCCTCCGGTGACATCAGCTTGAACAGCGGCCCCTGATCCTCAAGATCCGGGCAGGCCGGATATCCGAAGGAGACACGGATGCCCTGATAACGGGCACCATGCCGCTGCTTCATCGTCATATCCGCAGGGTCCGGGAAGCCCCAGGTATCGCGCATCATATGATGAACGCGTTCCGCCAGGCCTTCCGCCACCTCAAGCGCTACAGCCTGCAGGGCATGGGAGCGGAGATAATCGCCGCGTTCCTTCAGCTCAGTTGACAGTTCACGTACCCCGTGTCCGGCAGTTACGACCAGGAAACCGACGTAATCCATAATCCCGCTCTCCACCGGCTTCAGGAAGTCAGCCAGACAGAGGTACGGCTCTACGTTCTGCCGCGGGAAGGTGAAGGTATGAAGGAGCTGCTCCGTATTCTGCGGATCATAGATCAGGATATCATTCCCGCGCGACTGGGCCGGGAAGAACTGATACATCGCATGGGGGACAATCGTCCCTTCCAGCATAGCCTGATGCAGAATCTCATCCACGGTATCCTTAAGCTCTACTGTACGCGGATCTTTGGCAGCCAGTCCGGCCTCAACCGAGCCTTTCAGACCCAGATGGTGCCCGAGCAGCATCTGCATATTTACATAAGGAATAATATGCCCCAGCGGATAATTGCGCAGGACATGACGCTCCAGATCCGGCGGGGTGAATACCGGCGCATCCGCTGAGATCTTCGAACGTACAGCACGCGTCAGCTCGGGGAGCGGCTGCTCTGAAGCTACAGCTACAGCTGACTCTGCTTCCAGGCGGACTTCCTCTTCTATCTTCACCCGCTCGACCGGGTTCATCAGCCGGTTGGCAATATCCAGACCATCCATTGCATCTTTAGCATACAGCACCAGGCCGTCATATTCAGGACGGATCCGCGTTTTGGTGAATTTGCGCGTTAACGCCGCGCCGCCGACCAGAATCGGCACATCAATACCGGCAGAGCGCAAATCCTGGGCTGTCAGCACCATCTGCTGCGCCGATTTCACCAGCAGGCCGGATAAGCCGATGGCATCCGCTTTTTCCTTGCGGAAGGCTTCGATAATATTCTCCGGCGGTACCTTGATCCCCAGATTAACAATCTCGTATCCGTTGTTGGACAGGATAATCTCGACGAGATTTTTGCCGATATCATGTACGTCACCCTTAACGGTAGCGAGCATTATCCGCCCCTTCACCGAGGTCTCATCCTTTTTCATGAACTGCTCTAGATGACCGACAGACGCTTTCATCACTTCGGCGCTTTGCAGCACTTCCGCAACAATCAGTTCATTGTTATTGAACAGACGTCCAACCTCGGACATGCCTGCCATGAGCGGCCCGTTAATGATCTCCAGCGGGTTTGCTGTCTTCAGAGCTTCATCCAGATCCGGAATCAGTCCTTCTTTTGTTCCTTCCACTACATAAGAGGCAAGGCGTTCATCCAGTGACAGATTTGAGATTTTCTCTTTCTTCTCAATCTTCTTGCCGCGGAAGGCCGCTACAAACGCTGACAGGGTAGCATCATTGGTATTATAGATCAGCTGTTCAGCAAGCTTACGTTCCTCTTCCGGAATGGAAGCATAGCGCTCTACCTTTTCCGTGTTCACAATCGCATAATCCAGACCAGCCTTAGTGCACTCATAGAGGAAAACGGAGTTCAGCACTTCGCGGCCTGCTTCCGGCAAGCCGAAGGAGACGTTGCTTATCCCCAGTATGGTATGAACTGCAGGCATAGCTTGCTTAATGAGGCGGATA
This sequence comes from Paenibacillus sp. MMS20-IR301, assembly GCF_032302195.1. Classification (NCBI taxonomy): domain Bacteria; kingdom Bacillati; phylum Bacillota; class Bacilli; order Caryophanales; family Paenibacillaceae; genus Paenibacillus; species Paenibacillus sp. MMS20-IR301. The sequence goes on along the minus strand of NZ_CP135275.1, from coordinate 1,550,614 downwards.
CCCTCGATTGTTTCTTTAGCCGAACCAATGTATTGCTCATCCCCTGTTCCAACTGGGAACACGAGGGTGTCAAAGATCAGATCCTCTGCATTCAGGCCGTATTTGTTAACGAGCAGATCGTAAGAGCGCCGGGCAACCTCCAGCTTGTCCTTAGCCAGTATAGCCTGGCCGGTTTCGTCAATTGTACCCACAACGATGGCTGCACCATATTTATGGATCAACGGCGTGACATGCTCGAATTTCTCTTCACCATCTTCAAGGTTAATGGAGTTAATAATCGCCTTCCCTTGGCAATACTGCAGCGCCAGATCAATAACCGCCGGATCAGTAGTATCAATCATCAACGGCACCTTGACCTTCTTCACTACCAGCTCCAGGAACTGTTTCATATCCTCAGTCTCGTCCCGGTCCGGGTCCTGCACACAGACGTCAATCACCTGTGCCCCGCTCTTGACCTGAGCCCGGGCAATTTCTGAAGCTTCCTCATATTTGCCTTCTACAATCAGGCGCTTGAATTTCCGTGAACCAAGCACATTGGTCCGCTCACCGACCATATAGGGACGGTTATCGCTCTCGATGTACACAGGCTCAATCCCGGAAAGCGCCGGCGGATGTACTCCGTCCAGCCCGCGCGGCGGATATGCAGATAAAGTCTCCGCCATTGCCCGGATATGGTCCGGAGTAGTTCCGCAGCAGCCGCCGGCAATATTAAGCCAGCCCTTCTCAGCGAAGCCGGCCAGCTTGAGGGCAAGCGAATCCGGGGATTCGTGATAATTCCCGTTCTCATCGGGCAGACCGGCATTCGGGTAGCAGCTGACCGCTGCTGAAGAGATTGCCGACAGCGAACGGATGTGATCTCGCATGAATTCCGGTCCGGTTGCACAGTTCAGCCCGATTGAGATCGGCTTCAAATGCTCCAGTGAAATGTAGAACGCCTCTATGTTCTGCCCCGCGAGAGTAGTCCCCATCGGTTCAATCGTTCCCGAGATCATGACCGGCAAGGTAACTCCGGTCGCCGCAAAAGCATTGCGGATGCCGATGCTTCCAGCCTTTACGTTCAAAGTGTCCTGTGAAGTTTCCAGCAGCAGCGCATCAACCTTGCCGTCGATTAACGCAACAGCCTGTTCTTCGTAGCTGTCTATCAGCTCCTGGAAGGTCACGCCTCCTGTAACTGAGAGCGTCTTCGTCGTCGGCCCCATCGCTCCAACTACATAACGCGGGCGTTCAGGTGTGTCATATTTATCAGCGGCATTACGGGCAAGCCGTGCAGCCTCCAGATTAATCTCCCTGGCCCGCTGCGGGATATCATATTCAGCAAGCACAACTGAGGTGGCGCCGAAGGTGTTGGTCTCAATCAGATCCGCACCGGCCTCCAGGTATTTCTCATGAATATCCTGAATAACCTCCGGCCGGGTAAGCACCAGCATCTCGTTACAGCCATCCAGCTCTTCTCCGCCGAAATCATCGCCTGTAAGCGGCACCTGTTGAATCATAGTGCCCATGGCTCCGTCTAGTATTAATATGCGTTGCTGCAAGCTTTCTGCAAGTGTGAATTTGGCCACTTTCTATCCCCCTAGTCGAACATTAGAGTAAGTTTAGCAGAATAAAGGGAATTCGGAAAGCCTTCCTTTCCACCCTGCATTATTAGTATTATACCGCTATTTCGTCTATCCAATTTCCTTAAGGCTCTACCACAAGCTCTTTACTCGGCATAGAATGCTGAGTCCGTGCAGTTACGTGAGAAGTAATTGTGAACTTTCCGGATTGCCCGAACGTATGATCAATGCCATAAGCTCCCTCTCCGCTGCCCTTGCCTTCAAGCACAATACTCTCTCCTGCATCAGGCCCGCCCGCAATTTCGAACTGCACTTCCCTGGCATCATCCACCGGTTGGCCGTCCTGTGTAACAACAGCCTTAATACTTACGGTATCACCGGCAGTTACGGCTTCAGGGCTCCAGCTAAGCTCCACCTGGATCGGCGTCATGGAGGAATCTGCAGCAGCCTGCATATGCCCGTTCTCCTCATGATTCCCTGAACAACCGGCCAGCATCATCCCCATAATCATACAAATCAGTCCTGTATGCAGCTTCAGCTTCATTATCCGGATTCCTCCCGATTCTGTTGAAAGATTCTGTACCATATTGACTGAGACTGACAAAGAATTCACCCTGCAATCCCTATTATACACAATATATTCATCTTGCTTTATATAAGCTTCATAAATTGCCCGGGTAATATGAGAATAATCATATACACAGGCGGTCAAAGACATAAGAACAGTGCATATAGATCAAAAAAGCCAGCACCCCTAGAGAGGATACCGGCTTCAGTGCTAACAGTTATAGGGAGTGCACCAGCGGCAACAGCTCCGAAAGATGGCTGATCTGATAATCCGGCGTAATCTCCGGGTCAATTGCTTTATCAGTACGGTTAATCCAGACGGTTGTCAGTCCGGCTGCAAGTCCGCCGAGAATATCGGTCGTAAGCTTGTCCCCGACCATTATCCCCTGCTCCGGAGAAATTTCCAGCAGTTCAAGCGCATGATCGAAAATTTCCTTGTCCGGTTTACCTTTACCGAAGCTGCCCGAAATGACAATGTGGTCGAAATACGGCAGCAGCTCAGGCACACTATCCAGCTTCTCCTGCTGGAGCGCCGGACAGCCGTTCGTCAGGAGCAGCAGCTTCACTTTACCGTGCAGCTCATCCAGGATCTGCACGGTCTCTTCATAGATATACGGGCGGCTGCGGCGTTCTGCGGCAAATTTGGCGGCAAGGCGTTCAGCAAGAGCTTCATCGTCTACACCAAGACAAGCTAAGCCGCGGCGCCAGGATTCTGTACGGTATACCGGGGCAAGCTGCTCCAGCTGACGGAATTCCGGCTGTTCACCGGCTGTGAAGTTAGCCCATAGCGCTTCGAACGGATTGATACCAATCATCTTCGTGAACGGATAAGTCTCATAGGATTCATAGAGCGCACGCGCTTCCTTACGCACAGCAGCCTCCAGTGCGGCCGGATCAACAGAAGCTCCAGCTGCCTCGGAGGCGCTGCGGAATGCTTCTTCCACGCTGCGGTCATCCCATAGCAGTGTATCGTCAAGGTCAAATAATACGGCGGTTACCGGCATTCGTTCTCCCACTCCCTATGCTGTTTCTCTAACTACTCGTGCACTACTTCGATGTTATTGTTCTTACCGAACTGCTCGAGGCGTTCAGCCATCGAAGCGGTATCATAACGGTTAATCAGCTTGGAGAAAATCCATTGTTTGCGTTTGGCTTTATGCTTAATGGTAACTACACTGCGCGATACGATAATCTTCTCAATATCTGCCGCTGTGAGCCAGCGCTCACGGTTGTATTTAATAGTAGAGAGACGGGCACGTTCTACCTTAAGGAACGGACGGCGGAAGAAGAGCAGTGCGGCGAGCAGGAAGTATAATACTACTCCAAGCCAGTTGGCGAGAATTCCGCTTCCCTTAGTTTCGTCGATCGAGCCTACCACCCAGAACATAATACCCAGTGCCAGCAGCACTACAGGGAATACAATATTCCGGCCTTTAAAAATATCAATGCTCTTTGCCGCTGCCTTAGAATTCGAAGAATAAATAGAATCCTTCCCCTGCTTCTTCCGCTGCTGATTAACTTGCCTGGTGTTGCGTTGAACCATTCTTTCCCAAGAACGGGCCATGTCAGTTCCCCCTAGTCATCCTGTATTATCTATGAAAAGGCAGCAGACTTAAAGTTAATGTCCGTTGTTGCCTTCTTCATGCCTCGGATCATCCACAATTTCAATGGTATCGAGCTGTGCCCGGAAATTCTTCCGGATATTGCCCAGATAAATCTCACGGAGCTTGGCACGTTCTGCCAGTTCCTCCTCATTCAGGCCGCTTTCCTTCTGTTTGCGTGCTAATTCGTTAATACGGGCGACCAATTCATCAATATTCAATACTTTCCCCTCCCCTTTAAATTCATTCTAACTTTGCCATGAGAAAAAGAGCTTGTCAAGGTCTACTCCCTGAAAGCTCTCTGAGTCTATTAACTGTATGATCTAATCTGTTAATACACAGGCACAGTCAGTATATCTCCGGCCTTAATTCTGCTGTTCTCCAGCCCGTTATTCTTCATTATTCCTTCTATATATACAGCAGTCTTCATATCATCAGGCTTGTTCTCCAGAGCAATGCTCCATAACGTATCTCCGCGCTCAACCACAACCCGCTTCTCCTGATTCAATGAGCTGACAGAACCTGCGAATACATTCCCGACAACAGTAAATCCGGAGACTACAAGCATTAGAACAAGAGCAATCTTAATGAAGCTGATCCGGCGGAATAACAAAGCAAGTCCTGTAAGCTGTTTAAGCATCCGATCTCTAAGCTGGGACACTTGATTATAAATAGATGGATTCCCGGGAGCAGACACCTTGATATCCTCGTTGTAGATGCTGTTATATGTACTGTATTTTAACATGATCATCATCCTCCAAACACTTGTTCTTACTTTCGAAAATAATATAACACGAACATGTGTTTTGATCAATAGTTTTTTCGAACAATTGTTCCCTTTTATTTTTACTGGGTTCACAAGATTTTTAGAACTTATGTTTGTACGAACGGCAGTTCTATGTTATAATTTTCCCAAACATAGTATATGGGGTTGATTCCGATGTCAAAGATTTCGAGTCGCCAGCTGGCGATCCTGGAATTTATACGTAACGAAGTCCGCAGCAAGGGTTATCCTCCGTCCGTCCGGGAAATTGGCGAGGCTGTCGGCCTGGCTTCCAGTTCTACAGTACACGGTCACCTGGACCGTCTGGAGAAGAAGGGTCTGATCCGGCGCGACCCTACGAAACCGCGTGCTATTGAATTGCTCGGCCAGGAAGATTCAGAGAATGTCCATCAATTCGTCCAGACCGTTACCCGCGTCCCTGTAGTGGGCAAGGTTACTGCCGGTATTCCCATTACAGCTACGGAGAATATTGAAGATTACTTCCCGCTGCCTACCCACTACGTAGGAGATAACAAGGTATTCATGCTCTCTGTCCTCGGGGACAGCATGGTCGATGCCGGAATTATGGATGGCGATTATGTTATTGTCCGCCAGCAGCAGACTGCTGATAACGGCGATATCGTTGTTGCTATGACCGAAGAGGATGAGGCTACTGTTAAGACCTTCTACAAAGAACGTGATCATATCCGCCTGCAGCCGGAGAATCCGGCGTACGAGCCTCTCCGCCTTAACCGCGTAACCATTCTGGGCAGAGTTATCGGATTATTCCGCGATATTCATTAATACTCCCCATTAACGAACAGGCTGCTCCGCTTTAAGCGAAGCAGCCTGTTGTCTGTCTCAGGATAAGTGCCCAAAAACACTAGTGGGATCATATGTTCCTATTGGTGTTTTTGGGCACTTTTTCCGATGAACTAGTTAAGCCTTCCGCACATATCCTGATTACAAAGGAGTGCTGAATGCAATGCCCAATTACCGGATTATTGTTGATCTTTCACAGCGTATGTTATACCTGCTTGACAATGACACTGTGACCAGAGGTTTCCCGGTCGGAATCGGCAGAATGCTGACACTTTCACCGGTCGGGGAGTATACGATTATTAACAAGCAGCCTAATCCCGGCGGACCCTTCGGTGCATTCTGGATGGGTCTGTCCAAGCCGCATTACGGAATTCACGGTACCAATGATCCGGCATCAATCGGCCATATGGTCTCACATGGCTGTATCCGCATGTATAATGAAGATGTAGTCGCCCTGGCAGCGATCATCCCAATCGGTACCCGTGTAACCATCAGAGAGTAGCCTCGCAGCTTCCTAAGAACGCTGAACCCCTGTGACTTCTTACATCCTCACAGGGGTTCTTGTTCGTATTCTACTGAATCTACTGAAGGGTCTGGCCATAACCCAGCTCGTCCAGAATATCCTCCGCAAGCTTCCATTGCCCGGCTGGGGACACTTTCATTTTTTTGGCATACAGCACTGCGCTTTTAGTCACCTTCTCAATCAGCCGGCGCCCTTGTTCCTTAGTAATGGACACTTCAACACCGGATCGGCCCACGACCTCCGACAAACAGAAGAAGGCGATCCGCATCGCATAATTCTCCCTGCTGAGGAAATAGAACAAATGAGGCACATTTTTCAGCAGCCGGTCCACCCAATTGGTGATTTCGCGCACCTGATAGACTTCTCTGCGGTCATTCTCATATCCGGTAAAAATCAAAACAACACGGCTCTGCAGCCGTTTTTTCTCATATTTCTTAAACTCCCGCAAGTAGCTCTCCAGCCTGCCCTGCTCCACATCCTCTCTGGACACATAAAGTACAGTTGTACCGGCTATCTCCGGTTCGGATTCTATATCTGTAGCTGTGGCTTCGGCCGCCGGCACCGCCGCACGGTCATTCTCAAGTACAGGCAGACCCAGACGGCTGCGCAATTGATCATCCATTCTCTCATTCACCTTCCATAACTGATTCTATCGTTCATTATACTCCCGTATACTGCGCTGCTCAACGAATCCTCCAGCACAACGCAGCAAGGACATCCCCTGCGGGATGCCCTCGTCTCAAATATAGCCTTACCTCGAAAAATTACAGCACACTGCGGAGCAGACGGATAGCAATCGTATTCAGCCGGATCGCCTCACGGATCGAAGCCCTGGCCGCCAGCAGCTCTCTTCTGGCACGTGAACCGCTTGGAACTCTGCGCAGATTCTCGTTGATTTCTTCAAGCTGTTCCAGCAGGATCGCTCTTTGTGCCAGCAGCGCATTGATCGCTCTACGAATTCTATTACGTTCTCTTTGCGTCATCATTACACCTCTTTTACGTTTTATAGTATAGGAGATGCAAGGATTGCCTTTGGAGCTTGTGTGATTTGGCAGTTATCTTTGGAACTGTTATCGCGGCGGATGCAAGTTACATCACCGGAAGCTAATCTCCCCTACAGCACCGGATTGCAGAAGACTCTGTAACCCCTAATCACAGCTTGATAAAAATGATTTTAAATAGGCCCAGATACCTTTTAGCTGCTGTAACATCCCCGGTTAAAAACTTACTGTTTTGAACATCGGGCAGGCTGAATACAGAGAACAGTATATAATTGTCCCGGAGGGTAAAAGATTCCACCACCGGCTCTCCGACCAGGCTTGATACCCCTTCGCCAATACTGATCCCGATGGAGTCCTCCAGATTATTCAGGGCGTATTTGCTGAAATCGCTCTTCACCGGATTAGTAAGCGCCAGCGCAGCCGCCAGCAGAATAAGAACAAGCAGCACTTTCGGGAAATTCGACTTACGCGCCTTGTACCGGGTCTGCGGCATATCATAACGTGAATTCATCCGTGATCCCTCCTGTTATAATAATTCTTGGATCATAACTGTCAGCGGACTGACAATGAACCTGATGATCAGCAACATTAGATCAACCGGACTGCTGGTTCCGATGTCCGCTCCGGCCCAGTACGGCAGTACAGACGATGGTGATTCCAGCCCGTACTGGTCTGAAATCCGCTCCCGTGTTTCAGCAGATATCCCCCCATCTTCGGTAGCCCCGGCCTGTGAGCACACCAGAACAAGCAACAGCATAATTACAAGTATGGCGATTTTTTTAAGCTTCATCTTATACCTCTATGTATATATATTTGGCCGTATGCCAGACGCTGCTATAAGAATTGTGTTACCACTGTAACAATCAGAATAATTCCTCCGGTAACATACATAACCATTCCTTGTTTATTGCGGTCCTTGACATAGTAATGCAGCCCATTGAAAATCAGACTCCCGCACATCGCCGCCAGCATCCAAAAAAGACTAACTTGCTTTATAGTATCATTATTAGTAATCAGCGAGGTTAACCCTAAAACGATAGTGATTATTGCAAAAATAATACCTGTCATTCTGTAAATGACCTTCATCTGATCCCCCCAAGTTTATCTATAGGGTATATTATATCGGACTTGGTACAATATGTAAAAGACATTCCCCTTATGCTTCTTCGTCTGATAACAAAAAAAGCCCCCGACGCAAGAGCGTCAAGGGCTGCTATATCCTAGTAAAGCGTCATGTACTGATCTCTTTCCCATTGGTGAACCTGGGTCCGGTAGATGTCCCACTCAATTTCTTTGAGCTCGTAGAAGTGGGCCAGTGCATGCTCGCCGAGGGCTTCTGTGATGACATGGCTGCGGATCAGTTCGTTCAGTGCTTCCTTCAGATCGGACGGCAGGCTTGGAATGCCTTCTTCAATCCGCTCTTCTTCGGACATCACATAGATGTTGCGGTCGATTGGAGCCGGAAGCTCCAGCTGGTTCTTAATGCCGTCGAGACCTGCTTTCAGCATTACAGCAAGTGCAAGGTAAGGGTTCGCTGCAGGGTCCGGATTACGGACTTCAACGCGGGTGCTAAGCCCTCTGGAAGCCGGGATACGGATCATCGGGCTGCGGTTACTTGCAGACCAGGCTACATAGCAAGGTGCTTCATAACCAGGCACGAGACGTTTGTAAGAGTTCACTGTCGGATTCGTAATAGCTGCAAAAGCGCGGGCATGCTTCAGAATTCCCGCCATATAGTAACGGGCGGTCTTGCTGAGGCCCAGTGTGTCGCTTTCGTCATAGAACATGTTCTCGCTGCCGTTGAACAAGGATTGGTGTGCGTGCATACCGGATCCGTTCATGCCGAAGAGCGGCTTAGGCATAAATGTAGCATGCAGGCCGTGTTGACGGGCCACCGTCTTCACGACAAGCTTAAAGGTCTGGATCTGATCCGCTGCTTTGATGGCGTCAGCATATTTGAAGTCGATCTCATGCTGGCCGGAAGCAACTTCATGGTGGGAAGCTTCCACTTCAAAGCCCATTTCCTCAAGGGTCAATACGATTTCGCGGCGGCAGTTCTCCCCAAGATCCATCGGCGCCAAATCGAAATATCCCCCCTGATCGTTCAGTTCCATGGTCGGGTTGCCCTTCTCATCCGTTCTGAACAGGAAGAATTCCGGTTCCGGGCCTACGTTCATTGCAGTGAAGCCCATTTCTTCCGCTTCCTGCAGACAACGTTTGAGGATACCGCGCGGGTCTCCGGCAAACGGTGTGCCGTCCGGCATGTATACATCACAGATCAGACGGGCAACACGGCTGTCGGTAACCCAAGGGAAGATAACCCAGGTGCTTAGGTCAGGATACAGGTACATATCGGATTCTTCAATACGGACATAACCTTCGATGGAAGAGCCGTCGAACATCATTTTGTTGTCAAGCGCCTTCTCCAGCTGGCTTACCGGAATTTCTACGTTCTTAATTGTGCCGAGCAAGTCGGTAAATTGCAGGCGAATAAACCGGACGTTCTCGTCCTTGGCAATGCGCAGGATATCCTCTTTAGTAAAACTCACGTTACCCTCTCCCTTTCAACAGCTCTAATAGTTATTTATTAAAAAACCGGGATAGCTCGCCTTGAATCAGAGACACTTGTCCCGGTCTTTTGCCGGAAACCAGTTCCTGCTTAAGCAGACGGTGAAGCTGTGAATCAGACAACTCTCTGCGCCTTACTTCAGTATCAGGGGTAATCACTGTAGCTTCTTCAGATTCCTTCGATACAGGGTTCATTACCTGCTTAATGCCGGCAATATTTACACCTTTTTCAATTAATGCCTTGATCTCCAGCAGACGTTCTACATCATTAAATGAGAATAAACGCTGGTTACCGGATGTACGTGCAGGTACGATCAGGCTGTGCTGCTCATAATAACGAATTTGTCTCGCAGATAAATCGGTTAGCTTCATTACGATTCCTATAGGGAATAATGCCATATTTCTGCGGATTTCATCACCCATGACTCATCCAACCTTCCAATGATCTTTTTCTCATCTCATTGTACATTTCCTTATTTCGCGTGTCAATGGTATGTTAGTTTTTCTCACAGGATTTATTCTGATAATGAATAGATTAGGTGAACAGAATGTCAGTTCCGCGGATTAAGCTTACCGCAGTATATCACATCGGCCGAGCGATAAGCAAAAGTTTCCCGCTCTGCAGCTCCCTTTCGCAAGCTCCAGTCATACCGCGTCATTATACCTGATAGAGTCCCCGCAAATATGAAAATAAATCATGTAATTTGTAATTTCATTTACAGCGATCTGCCCGTCTGGCGAAACCCTTCCCTGCTGAGTCACGTAGAGTGTTATATAAATCAACTATGGGGTGATTGTCATGAAGGATAGCAACTTAGTTTGTAAGGCATGCGGACATAACACTTTTGTTAAAGGTAAAATGGATGGTTACGCCAATGTCAGACCGCTCAATAAACCTTTCAGCTTTGGATCAAAGCTTATTCTGACAATATGCAAGCATTGCGGTGAGGTAGCATCAATGAAAGTAGAGGATTCTAATAAATTCTAGCCAGACAAATAACCGGACACGGCGTAGCTGCGCGTCCGGTTATAACCCTGTTCTTTTATATTCACAGCTGCTGTAGCCTTGATGTCAGCATAACGTTACCACGTGTGCTGCACTACAGTAAGTTCCGCTCCCGCATGCTCTGCAGAGCCATCAGCACGCCATATTTCACATGAGAGTAAGTTAACCCGCCCTGCATATATCCGATGTAAGGAGCACGGATGGGTGCATCAGCGGACAATTCCAGACTTCCCCCCTGTATGAATGTACCTGCCGCCATAATTACAGGATGCTCATAACCAGGCATATCCCAAGGTTCTGGAACGACATGGCTGTCTACAGCAGCCGCACGCTGAATCCCCTGTACGAAGGCAATCAGATGCTCCGGCCCGTCAAAAGACACTGCCTGGATCAGATCACTCCGCGGCTCATCCCAGGCCGGCTTGGTCGTAAAGCCGCAGCGCTGGAACACGGCGGCAGCGAAGATGCTGCCCTTCACAGCCTGTCCTACCGTGTGCGGAGCCATGAACAGCCCCTGATAGAGGCCGCGTGTAGTGCCCAGCATGGCACCTACTTCACCGCCTATGCCCGGGGCTGTCAGGCGGTAGGCTGCGAGCTCTACCAAATCGGCACGGCCGCAGATATAGCCGCCTGTCTCGGCAATCCCGCCGCCCGGATTCTTAATCAGCGAGCCGGCAACAAGGTCAGCACCGGCCTGCGGCGGTTCAATCAGCTCCGTGAATTCACCATAGCAGTTGTCGACAAATACGATGACTCCCGGCTTCAGCGCCTTTACTTTCGTGACCATTTCTCCGATTTCGGCAACCGTGAAGGAGGAGCGCCAGTCATACCCGCGTGAACGCTGAATTCCGATTACCTTCGTTTGATCATTAATGGCTGCGGCAACCGCATCCCAGTCAACCCGCCCACCGGCATCCAGCGCTGTCTCGCGGTAGGTGATGCCGAAGTCGGCCAGGGAGCCTGTTCCGTCACCCGGCTTGCCTACTACCTTATGCAGGGTGTCGTACGGGCGGCCTGTGATGTACAGCAGCTCATCTCCGGGCCGGAGCACGCCGAACAGTGCGGTCGATATGGTATGTGTGCCTGAGGCGAAATGCGGGCGCACCAGCGCAGCTTCTGCACCGAATACTTCAGCATAGACCAGGTCGAGCACTTCCCGCCCCCGGTCGTTATAAGCATACCCGGTAGACCCGGCAAAGTGAAAGTCGCTGACATGCTGGCGCTGGAATGCTTCAATAACCTTCCACTGATTATGATCTACAACTGCTTCGAGACGTTTCACAGCCTTCTCTATTTCTAGCTCTGCAGCTTCCGCTGCCTGTAATAAATCCTCTGCAAATACTGCCATTTCCCCTTAACCTCTCCTTACATTACATTTAACTGCCATATGATGAAGCTTTACCGCAAGAAATTAAGCCCCCGCACAGCAGCTGCCTTCTTCCGGATCATCCGAAAGCGGTACAACTGCTATACAGGGACTTGGATTATCCGGTAACACACATTCGGCGAATCACTCGGAGTCTACGAATTCCGCAAGCTTATAGCTCCACTTATCGTAATCCTCTTTGTTGAGCCGGACCTTGTAGAGTACATCATTCTCATCATATTCCTGCTCCAGCACCTCGCCCACCCGGTAGAGCAGTGAGGACAGATCTCCACGGTCCCCCGGAATACGGAAGGTCAGGGTATCTCCGGCCAGCTCATCACTGATTATCTCTGTAATCCGGGTGAGGTCGTCCGGATTAAACGCACTGATCTTCATATACCCCGGGCCAGCCGGCAGCATCTCCAGCTGCTCCGGCTGGCATAGATCTGTCTTGTTGAACAAGACAATCTGCGGCTTCCCGGCTGCGCCCAGGTCCTGCAGAATGGATCCGACTACCTCCATCTGCTCCTCCCGCATAGGCGAAGATGAATCGACTACATGCAGCACGAGATTCGCTTCATTCACTTCCTCCAGTGTGGCCCGGAATGAAGCAACCAGATCATGCGGCAGATTCTGGATGAATCCGACCGTATCGGTCAGCACCACCTCTTTGCCGCCGGGAAGCTGCAGGACACGCGAGGTGGGGTCAAGTGTTGCGAACAGCTGGTTCTCAATATACACATCGGCATCCGTCAGCTGCTTCAGCAGCGTGGATTTGCCGGCATTGGTATAGCCGACCAGCGCCACCTGAACAGCACCGCTCTTGCGCCGGCGTTCGCGGTGCAGCTCACGCGTCTTGACCACCTCATCAAGCTGGCGCTTCAGCTCGGTTATGCGGCCGCGGATATGCCGGCGGTCCGTCTCCAGCTTGCTCTCCCCGGGACCGCGTGTCCCGATCCCGCCGCCCAGGCGGGACAGATTCTTGCCGTGGCCGGATAAACGCGGCAGCAAATAGGAGAGCTGGGCCAGCTCTACCTGAATTATGCCCTCCCGGGTCTTAGCCCGCCCGGCGAAAATATCCAAAATAAGCTGGGTACGGTCAATAATCTTCAGATCCAGTGCTTCCTCCAGGTTGCGCACCTGTGCTCCGGACAGCTCCTGATCGAAGATAGCCGTATTCGCGCCCAGACCGTCTGCCGCCATCCGCAGCTCTTCAACCTTCCCTTTACCGATGAACCACTTGGAGTCAGGGGTTTCTTTATTCTGCCGCAGGACATCCAGCACCTCTACACCTGCTGTTTCAGCCAGCTGAACCAGCTCCTGAAGCGACAGCTCAGGGTCAATGCCTGTACGTTTGATTTTATCGGTTACCAGACTGACCAGAATGGCCCGGTCCTGCAAATCCGTCTCTGTATCATGTGTTGTGATTGCCATTAATTAAATACTCCTCATCTCTGTACATTCATGTCTCACAGCTTGAAATCCTCGGTCCGCAGCGTCATCAGCTCCTGCTTGCCGGGGCTCGCGCTCTCATACTGGTTCAGCAGCCGCACAGCCTGGGCGCGGACCGCCTTTTCAATACTGTTGCGCACATAACGCGCGTTGCTGAAGGCGTGCAGACTCTCGGTTTTCTCAATCAGCAAGTGCTGCTTTAGCTTGAGTATCGCCTGCGGCATCAGAATATAATCACGCTCCTTGGCCATCAGCTCGGCTATCTGCAGCAATTGGTCAATTGTATAGTCGGGAAACTCCACCTGAATTGGAAAGCGTGAAGGAAGCCCCGGATTGCTCATCAGGAAATAATCGATCTCACCGGAATAGCCGGCCAGAATCAGCACAAACTGGCTGCGGTGGTCTTCCATGGATTTTACAAGTGTATCAATAGCCTCTTTGCCGAAATCCTTGTCACCGCCGCGGGCAAGACTATAGGCTTCATCGATAAAAAGAATGCCGCCCAGCGCCTTTTTGACCAAATCGCGTGTCTTCTGTGCAGTGTGCCCGATATATTCACCCACCAGATCTGCACGCTCCACCTCGATCAGATGTCCTTTGCTGAGCACACCCATCCGCTGGAACAGCTTGGCAACGATCCGGGCTACCGTTGTTTTGCCGGTGCCTGGATTCCCCTTGAACACCATATGATAGGCCTGGCCGCCGCTGGCGAGTCCGGCTTCACTGCGCATCTGGGCTACCTGCAGCAGGGCATATATCTCAAAGACCAGCTCTTTGATATTATCAAGACCCACCAGTGCATCCAGCTCACGGCTCAGCTCCTGAAACAGCCCGCTGTGGCTGCTGGTCTTAGGAGGTACCGTCCCGCCGGCGGTCTCTAGCGGTGTACCGCCCGCCGGTGCCGGCTCCTGATTCCTCAGCACAATATTGATCTGCCTTGACGGTCTGCCTTCATCCCGTCCGCTTGCCGCCGCTACATGTCCGTTCACCTTGTTCACCTCATTATACAGGGCTGACTTGCTCTAACCAGTCTATTCCGGCACAAGAGGCGTTATTAGCAGTTTCGGAAATTAGCAGAGTTACAAGTGGAAACGGCTACGCCGTCCTTAAGAGGACGGTATCCGTTTCAGCGAGTAATCGAAGGATCACTGATCGTGTGAAACATATAAATTCTTATATTATAAGGACAGCTGCTGCAGTTTCCACTTCGTGTAGGCCAGAATTTCGCGTGTCTTATACTTAAACATCGACATAACCTCAGAGGTGGTAACCCCCAGCTCAGGGTTCGTATACCCAAGCTCACGGGCCATTTCCAGAGCCCTCCGGCCATGGAAATCATGTGTAATGATCACTGCAGTAGACAAGCCCTCCTGTTGCATGACAGCCTTACTGAACAGCAGATTCTCATAAGTGCTGGTAGACTTCTGTTCTAGAATGATAACTTCCTCAGGCACACCATGAGCAGTCAAATAGCGCTGCATCCCTTCAGCTTCAGTGTACTTGTAATCCGGGTGATCCAGCCCTCCGGACACCACGAAATGGCTGAACGCCCCTGACTTGTAGAGCTTAAGCCCGTAATCCAGCCGTTCCTTCAGACCGGGACTGGGCTCATCTCCCCACATCGACATTCCCAGAATCACTCCTGCATCCGCTTTCGCCATAGGTGAGGTTGTAACTGCACTGTTAATCCTGCCGAAAGCCACAATAGACCAGAGCAGTCCGGCGGTAATCAGCACCGCAAGCAGAATCCACCATCCCCGTCTCCGGCGGACAGGGCGGTTCCGTGAGAATCTGCGGATCGGGGTTGCTCCTGTCTGATACACATTCCATTCCATGTTTATTTCCTCCTGAATTCTCCGTGATGAAACAATTCGGCACGATGCTTCAGTGAAAGGGAGAAATAAGGAAAGGCGTGGGCATCTATGCTGCGCAATATTGTATTCGCTGTAGACCAGGCTAAATTATAATCACTGTCGGTAATATCTCCCCGCTCCAGCGCTTCCTCCAGCTCATCCTCATCCAGCAAATACACCTCGCCGTTCCACAGCACTACAACATCCAGGTACAAATCATCAAACCAGGGAACCCCCTGATCCGTAACCCCCTGAACCTTGCAGGTATCAATATACCATTGTACAATATTCTGCCGTTCATCAAACATAGCCGTCACAATATAGTGGCTGTCTTTGGGAAAATACTGCAGCCATGAATATCCTTTGTCCGCAATGCGGTATGTATGCCTGCCATAGCTCTTCCATAGCGGCTCTTTCAGCCCGTAAATCGTATACAATGTGATATAACCGCTAAACTCCCGGGTTTCCACATAGCGGCAGGCAAAATGGCGGCGCGTAATCCGGCGCCAGTTGGCCCGGTCTCCGAATTTACGTTTCATATGATTAACCCTCTTCTGATAATGGTGCCTTCAGCTTAACACATTTCGCCAGGACACTCAAAACATCCCTATCAAACTGGCGGAAATATTTTCTGGATGATTCTGCTTATTGATAATAAAAACCCCGCCAGCCGGAAATTCTGCAGGAAGCAGAATCCCCAGGGCTGGCAGGGCTGGTGTTGCCGCTGATCTCACAGACATGCAGCGGGTCAGTAAATATGCTATGGGGTTGTGACACCATCAACCACACCTGTATCCGGATCACTGCCGGGAGCTGTTACCGGACCCTGCTCCGGCTCTATTGTTGGTTCCGGTGTCGGCAACGGTTCAGGAGTCACCTGTACCGGAGGAGGAGTAATCTCAGGAATCACCGGACCCCCGTTATTGCCGTTTCCGTTTCCGTTTCCATTGCCGTTGCCGTTGCCATTTCCGTTTCCGTTGTTACCGTTACCGTTTCCGTTATTTCCGCCACCCAGCGGGTCATCCGTCGGCAGGCCCGGTTCCAGAGTCGGTTCCGGCTCAGGTGTCTGCAGCTCATCCTGGACGGACACCGTCACAGTATCTGACTGCTCGCTTTCCGTAGCGGTTTCAGGATTATAGGCAGTAACATAATACTCATAAGTCAGCCCCGGCATGGCGCTGATATCTCCGATACTGGTGGCCATTGTACCGAGCTGCTGGGTAAATTCAGCTTCTGAAGTCTCCCTGCGGTAAATGCGGTATTCCACCCCGCCTGCTTCAACCGGGTTCCAGTTCAGGTTAACCGTCATCGTTGAAGGATCATATGCTGCCTGCAGGCCGGTTACGATGGAGACAGCCTCAGGAGTAGGTGTTGGTTCAGGCTCTGACGCCCCTTTCGGGACCGGGAAGGATTTCGCCGGAATATCCCGCAGCGCTTCCTCCATCACCTTACCCCAGAAGGCAGCAGCCAGCGGACTGCTGTTCTTCAGCAGATGTTTCTTGCTGGGCTTGTCGTAGCCCATCCAGACCGCTGCGGTCCACTCCGGCGTATAACCGACGAACCAGACATCACGGTTCGAGCTGATACCGCTGTAGCCGCTCTGCGTCGTTCCCGTTTTACCGGCTACGGGACGGTTAATTTTCGCTTTTTTACCTGTACCATCCTGTACGACCTTCTGCATCATCTCGGTCATCTGATAAGCAGTTTCCTCACTCATCACCCGTTCAGCACTTGTGTTAGCCTTATACACCGTCTTACCGTCGGCATTCTCAATTGACTTAATGGAGTAGGCATCCCGCAGCTCACCGCCGCTCGCAAACGCACTGTAAGCCTGGGCCATCTCCAGGGTGTTCGTTCCTTCGCTCATTCCGCCGAGGGCAAGCGAGAGGTTCTTGTCTTCATCCTTCAGGTTAATCCCCAGCTTCTTGGCGAACTGGAAGCCGGTGTTGACACCAATCTCATTGAGCAGCCAGACTGCCGGAATATTCTCGGATTTCGTCAGGGCATCCCCCATGCTGATGGTGGTCGAATAGCCATGAAGGTTGTTCGGGCAGTAGGTGCCGAAGCACTGCTTCTCATTGCTCAGCATGGAGGTAGTCGTAAATTTCCCGCTCTCCAGTGCCGGAGCATAAGCTACCAGCGGCTTGAACGACGAGCCCGGTGAACGGCGGCTGCCGTCAACGCGGCTGTAGCCTTTTTTCTCATAATTGCGTCCGCCCATAAGCGCCACAATGCTGCCGTTCTCCTGATTGATGATGGTCATCGAGCCCTGTACCAGCTCGTCGTCCACGCTTTTCTCAAAATTGTCATCGTCGGCAAAAGCAGCCTCTATCGTCTCCTGGGCATGCTTATCCATCGTTGTATAGATTTTATATCCGCCGATATTCAGATCATCCTCGGTCAAAGCAAATTTTTCCTCGGCTTCGTCTACTACATAATCAATGAAAGCCTGATAGCGCTGCTTACTCTCTGGCGGTGTATAGTCGTAATCCACGGCCTTGGCTTCGTCCATCTGCTCCTTGGTAATCTCCTTCTGGTCATACATGAGCTGAAGCACGACCGCACGGCGCTCCTTGGACAGCTCCGGATTACGCAGCGGATTATACCGGGAAGGGCCCTTCGGCATAGCCGCCAGGGTCGCCATTTCCCACAGGTCCAGCTTGCTCAGATCACTCTTGCCGAAATAACGGATGGAGGCAGCCTTAATCCCATACGTCGTTCCGCCAAAATTAATCCGGTTCAAATACATGGTGATGATATCTTCTTTGGTGAAGTCATTCTCCAGCGCGATCGCAATCGACAGCTCGGTTGCTTTACGGAAGAATGTCTTGTCACGGGTCAAGAAGATATTTTTGGCCAGCTGCTGGGTAATCGTACTTCCGCCCTCAACCATGCTGCGGGCAGCAATATCCTTGACGGCCGCCCGGCCGATCGACCAGAAATCGACGCCTTTATGATCGAGGAACCGTTTGTCTTCTGTTGCTATAAAAGCCGTTACCAGCAATGGAGGAAGATCCTCGTAATCGACGGGATCACTTTTCTCCAGTGACAGCTCACCGATCAGATTCGCATTACGGTCAAAAATCTGGGTCGGCGGGTTCAAGGTTAATTTATCTTTGTTCTCATTCAGCAGCTTCTCCCCGTTCAGCATAATGAACAAATAGCCGCCCAGCGCACAAAAAATCGCCAGTGCTGTCGCAAAGAACAGTGTCCATAGTACGCGTTTCTTGGTTAGAAACTTCTTTTTCTTCTTAGGCTTTCCTTTGGAATTCGGCGGACTTGCGCTTCTGTCTCTATTCCCATTCCTGGTTAGCTGGTCTCGTGACATGATGCCTCCTGACTCCCTTAACGGAAAAATCTCTGGTTTCTGTTCCCGAATGAAAAGAACAACCTTCTCAGGTTGCTCTCTCGCACTCTCTATTCAAACGATTTATAAGCAAAAAGGTTTCGCTTCAAGGCGGTAAAACTTAAATCTCGTTCGTATTGTCCTGCATCAGCGATACGCTGCGCTGCGGGGTAAAGGTCGAAATCGCATGCTTGTACACCATCTGCTGGCGTCCGTCACTGTCGATCACAATGGTGAAGTTGTCGAAGGCTTTGATAATCCCCCGGATCTGGAAGCCGTTGGTCAAATATACTGTAGCAGGGATATTCTCTTTACGCAGTTGGTTCAAGAACGTATCTTGGATGTTAATGGACTTGTTCATATGACGTACCCCCAATGGTTCAATTAGATTGTTCAGAAGTATATTCAAGACCTGAGAGAAACTTTCCTGCTATTATAGCATGTATTTTTGCAAAATTCTCAGAAAAATTTTGACTCTCGTCGACGTCGATCCACTGAATTTCCTTCATGTGGCGAAACCATGACAACTGTCTTTTGGCGAAACGGCGGGTATCGCGCTTTAGCAGGGTCACAGCTTCTTCAAGCGTAGTCTCTCCCTCCAGGTAGGCGGCAATCTCTTTGTAGCCCAGTCCCTGCATCGATACCAGGCTACTGCTGTAGCCGCGTTCCAGCAGTCCTTGTACCTCTGCCACGAGTCCTTCCGCCAGCATCTGATCGATTCGGTCTTCAATACGTTTATATAGTATTTTCCGGTCCATTGTCAAACCGATGAGGCAAAGCTCGTAGGGAGATTCCTTTGTCTGCCCGGCAAGAGAGTCGGAAAGCGGGGCTCCGGTCTGGTGATGAATCTCCAGCGCACGGATGATTCTCCGCCGGTCATTCGGGTGCAGCCGCTCCGCACTGGCCGGATCAACTGCCGCCAGCCGGGCATGCAGCGCCTCCGCTCCATGCTCTTCAGCATAAGCGTCAAGCTCGCTGCGGTAAGCCTCGTCAGCCACCGCTTCAGAGAAGCGGAAGCCGTAACAGAGGGACTCGATATACAGTCCGGTTCCGCCGACGATAAACGGCAGCTTGCCCCTGCTGCTGATCTCTTCAATCAGCCGGGTGCCCTGCTCCTGGAATTCAGCAGTGGAGTAAGCATCCTGCGGATCATGGATATCAATCAGATGGTGGGCAATGCCCTGCATCTCAGGCTGCGTGATCTTGGCCGTTCCGATATCCATGCCGCGGTACACCTGCATCGAGTCACCAGAAATAATCTCGGCATTAAGCGCCTCTGCCAGTTCAAGGCTGAGCCTTGTCTTGCCGACGGCTGTCGGCCCCAGCAGCACGAGTACTCTATGTTTCTTCTCAGTTGTCAAGCGAAATCACCCCGTATGATGTTTTGGCACTGGCCCGCAGCAGCTCTGTGAAGCCCAGCCGGGTGAATTCTCCGCTCAGCGCTTTCTCCTTAAGCAGTACAGTCTTGCGCGCCACACGGACCGCCTCCGCCACGCTCTCCTCCGACAATGCTGCCGGATTGGCGAATTGCCGCAGCGGTGAGATCGCAGCGGATTCTGTCAGCGGCACCCGGAACATCGGATCGAAATAGATGATGTCAATGCTGTTGTCCGGCTGTGTCCGAAGATAATCCAGATGATCAGCCCGCACCACATTGACCCTGCGCAGCGCCTCATTCACCTTAGGCTGGCCTGAAACATACTGGCTCATCCCCTCCAGAAGCAGCGCAAACAGGGGAAGCGAGCTCTCCAGTGCTGTAACCTGCGAGGTCTCGCCTCCACTGACAGCAAAGAGCAGTGCGTCACCGCCAAGCCCTGCGGTACAATCCAGGACGCTGTCACCAGGCAGCAGTCGCGCCGCTTCGATCATCGGGTCACTTTCGCCCCGGATGATCCGCTTCGCCCGGACAAACCCCATACTGGGGTGAAACTCCATTGGCGGCATCTCCGGCGTAATCAGCCGGACCGCCTCCTGCAGGACGACCAGAATCTGTCCGTCCCCGTAATGCTGCACCAGCTTGCTCATGGAGAATCTGGCCCGCGGCGCATAAGCACAGCCGGTGACCTCCGCGAGCTTACGGGCGCGTAATACGATTTCCGGTATCGGGTCAAAACCCGTTGTAATAATCATGTTGCCTCCGATCTTGCACTTATCAAATGTACAATACTGCCTTACATTACCCGTTTGAACAGCTTCTCCAGATCATACGCGGAGAACGAAACGACGATCGGCCGTCCATGCGGGCAGGTATAGGGCTGCCGGCAGGCGGCCAGCCGGGAAAGCAGCGACTCTACTTCCAGCTCCGTAAGCTTCTGGTTGGCCTTGATAGAAGCCTTACAGGAGCAGAGGATTGACGATTTCTCGCGCAGCTTGGCGAGGTCGATCGACCGCTCACTCAGTACCCACTCCGCCATCTCTTCTATGACGGCCTTCTCATCCCCTTCCGGGAACCAGTACGGCAGGGAACGGACGAGGAACGTCTGGCCGCCGAAATGCTCCAGGAACACCCCGGCCTGCTGGAACCAGTGCAGCCGTTCGCTAAGCTGCCGGCTCTCCGACGGCGTGAACTCCAGCGTAATCGGCAGCAGCAGCTCCTGTGAGGCATCCTCAGGCTTGCCGAATTTCTCATAATAAAATTCATAATTCACCCGTTCATGCGCCGCGTGCTGGTCAATCAGGTACAGCCCGCTGTCATTCTGGGCGATAATATACGTTCCGTGATGCTGCCCGATATAGTTAAGCTCAGGAAATTGCGGCAGCCCGCTGTCTTTGGCATCAGTTCCGGCGGGCGCATACAGCTCTTCAGCGGAAGGCATCTGCGCCTGCGGGCGGTAGCCCGCGCCTGCTGCATTGGCGCGCGGAGAGGATGGCGGCTGTACGCCGGCATTGCCCCGGTACGGCGCTTGCAGCGGAGTGCCGCTGCCGTACGCCGCAGCGGCTTCCCTGGCCTGAGGCTGCTGCGGCAGCGGAAGGCCGGACCCGCGCTGCGGGCTCCCGGCAGCAGCTGTGCTGCCGGAGAATGGAGCAGCGCTGTACCCGGATACCGGCGGCTGACTGCCGGTATCCGGGCTTACGGCAAGCGGAGGCATAATATTGCCTCCGCGCGGGACATCAGCAGGCGTTGTTAGACCGCCTGGCTGGCTCTGGCCGCTGCGCTCTGCGGTGGCTGCCCCTTTGGAGAAGGCAAACTGCTCCTGGATGAAGGAGCTGCTGTTCTTGCCGCCGATGATCTCCTTCGTCGGGCGCGGGATCAGTGTCTGGCCCATCAGCAGGCTGCGGAGCTGCTGCTCCACGAAGGTGAACAGCTCACTTTCCTTGCTGAAGCGGACCTCCAGCTTGGCCGGATGCACGTTGACATCGACCAGGGAAGGATGCATGTCCAGCTGCAGCACCAGCAGCGGGTACCGGTTAATCGGCAGCAGGGTATGATAAGCACGCATAATCGCGGCATTCAGCCCGTTGCTGCGGATATACCGTCCGCCGACAATCGTCGTAACCGCATTGCGGTTCGAGCGGGTCCATTCCGGGCGGCTGATAAACCCCGTAATCCGGTAATCCGGGTCTTCTGCGGAAACAGCGAGCATTGACTTGGCGGCAGAAGTACCGTAGACCGCGGCGATAACCTGCAGCAGGTCACCATTGCCCAGCGTATGCAGCAGCTGATTGCCGTTATGATGCAGAGTAAACGAGATCTGCGGATGAGCCAGCGCCATCCGGTACATGGCATCCGAGATATGTCCGAGCTCCGTCTGGATGCTCTTCATATATTTCAGCCGCGCCGGTGTATTGTAGAACAATTCCCGGACGGTGAGATCACTGCCCCGGCCGGATGGAGCATCCTCATTCGTGATCAGCTTCCCGCCTTCAATCTCGAGCAGCCGTCCCTTGCCGTCATCACTGCTTGCAGTCAGCAGTGACACCTTCGATACCGCCGCGATACTGGGCAGTGCTTCTCCGCGGAACCCGAGGCTCGTGATCAGGAACAGATCGCGGCCGTTCGCAATTTTGCTTGTAGCATGGCGGTAAAAAGCCGTCTCGCAGTCCTCCGGCTCAATCCCCGAGCCGTTATCCTTCACCCGGATGCTCTGAAGTCCGCCTTCCTCCACCGACACCTCGATCCGGGTGCTGCCCGCATCGATCGCATTCTCGACAAGCTCCTTCACCACAGAAGCGGGACGCTCCACCACTTCCCCGGCAGCAATCTGGTTGGCAATATGCTCATCCAGCACATGAATTTTCGCCATGAAATTCACCCCCGATTTGTTATAGACGTATACTTTGGCCACCACGGTGGCAAACAGACTGAATGTATGCGGAAAACCGAATACATTCGGTTCCACGATGGTAATCAGACCCAATGTATGCGGAAAACGGTATACATTTGGTTGCTAAAATCGGCTACAGCTCTCTGGCCTTCAGCTTCAGCTCATTCAGCAGGCCCATAGCCTGCAGCGGCGTCATGTTCATCAGATCAGCGCCCTGCACAGCTGAGATAAGCTCTTTAAGCAGCGGATTCTCCTTGGCTGGAGATGCGATGGCCCCGCCCTTGCGGTTCCTGCGCGGCTCCTCCTCACCAAAGATGGAGAGCTGCACCACCTCATTGTCCGCTTCTCCCGCCGGAGAAGCAAGTGAAGCCGCTGCTTCCAGCTCAGCTGCTGCGGCAACTTCCAAATCCGGCATCAGGTGTGCACCCTGCTGCTCACGGATAACCGGCCCGCTGCCGGAATGTTCATTGTAGCCTGCACCGTAATTCAGCGGCACGCTGCCCGGAGGCGACGCCTGCTCGATGCTCTGCAGCAGACCGTAAGCACGGTCGATAATGCCTTCCGGCAGTCCGGCTAATCTGGCACAGTAAATCCCATAGCTGCTGTCGGCAGCTCCCGGAACGAGCTTACGCAGGAAGTTCACCTTGTCCCCGCTCTCCTGCACCGCCATTGAATAGTTGCGGAGGCCTTGAAGACTCTGTTCCAGATGGGCCAGCTCGTGGAAATGTGTTGAGACCAGCGCCTTGCAGGCAATGGTATCATGCACATATTCGATCACTGCCTGGGCAATTGCCATGCCCTCACTGGTGGAAGTTCCCCGGCCCAGCTCGTCGATGATAATCAGACTGCGCGCGGTTGCCTTTTCCGTCATCACCTGGATATCGGCCATCTCGACCATGAACGTACTCTGGCCGCCAATCAGGTCATCTGCTGCACCGATCCGCGTGAAGATACGGTCAATCAGCGGCACCTCGGCACTGGCTGCCGGAACAAAGCAGCCGATCTGGGCCATAATGCAGATGAGCGCCACCTGGCGCATGTACGTGCTTTTACCCGCCATGTTCGGCCCGGTAATCAAAAGGATATTGCCCTCATCCTTGCTCAGCGTGCTGCCGTTGGCAATAAACGCCGAATCCTTAAGCACAGCCTCAACCACCGGATGGCGTCCGCCTTCGAGCCGCAGATCATAGCCGTCGGACAGCTTCGGCTTCACGAACCGGTGCTCCGCACTGACTGCTGCAAGGCACTGATACACATCAATCTCCGCAACCTTCTCGGCAAGCGCCTGAAGACGCGGCACCTGGGCGCTGATCCGTTCGCGCAATTCGGTGAACAGGCTGTATTCAAGGTCAGTCATCTTATCCTGGGCTTCCAGAATCAGCGCTTCCTTCTCCTTCAGCTCCGGTGTAACATAACGCTCGGCGTTAGCCAGCGTCTGCTTGCGCTCATACCGGCCTTCCGGCAGCGACGACAGGTTCGCGCGGGTAATTTCAATGTAATAACCGAAGATTTTGTTATAGCCGATCTTAAGGGATTTAATCCCCGTCACCTGGCGTTCCTTGGCTTCAAGCTCCGCAATCCACTGCTTGCCGCTGCTGCTGGCCTGACGCAGCTCATCCAGCCGCTCATGATAGCCGCTGCGGATAATTCCGCCGTCACGGACCGAGACCGGCGCATCCTCGACAATGGCCTGCTCAATATCCTCACGCAGCTCCGCACAGACATCCATCGACGCCCCGATCTCCCGGAGCGTGGCAGATCCAGAGGACAGGCACAGCTCCTTCAGATCCGGAATCTGGGCCAAGGACAGCTTCAGCGCATTCATATCCCGCCCGTTTGCGCTGCCGAAGGCAATACGTCCGACCAACCGCTCCAGATCATAAATCTCTTTCAGCGCACCGCGCAGATCCTCACGGACAATAAACTGGTTGTACAGATAGTCTACCGCTTCCAGCCGGCGCTCAATCGGCGCCCGCTGCAGCAGCGGCTTGTCAATCCGGCGGCGCAGCAGACGGCCGCCCATGGAGGTCTCGGTGCGGTCGAGGAGCCAGAGGAGCGAGCCTTTTTTGGAACGTTCCCGTACCGTTTCCGTCAGCTCCAGATTACGCCGGGTGAACGGGTCGAGAATCATATAGTTGCCCGGCTCATATGGCGAAATCTGGGTAAGCTGTCCCAGCGACCGGCGCTGGGTCTCACTGAAATAGGAGATCAGAAGCGAGAGACAGTGCCCGCGTTCCTTCTCCAGCCGGACCCAGGCCGCTTCGCCGAACTGGCGGCGGGCCAAAGCCTCTTCCTGCTTGTCCCACGGGGTATAGACTACCGGCTTCGCGAGCAGGGAAGCCTCACTGCGAAGCTGCTCTAGCAGTGCCGCATCACCGATAATCTCCGCCGGTTCATAGATCCCGATCTCGTCCCGCAGCCATTCGGTGCTGGCGAGTACAGAGGTGACATACAGCTCACCTGTCGTTAAATCACAGGCAGCCAGCGCCATCATTCCATCCTCTTCTGTAACGCAGACGAGGTAGTTATTGCTTTTATCCGTAATGATCTTGCCATCCATCACTGTACCCGGGGTTACCACCCGGACTATATCACGGCGGACCATTCCCTTCGTCACGGCCGGATCATCAAGCTGCTCACAGATGGCGACCTTGTAGCCTTTTTCAATCAGGCGCTGGATATATCCTTCGGCGGCATGATACGGCACACCGCACATTGGAATCTTCTCTCCTACTCCGCCGTCGCGGCCGGTTAACGTAATCTCAAGCTCCTTGGACGCAAGCAGCGCATCCTCAAAGAACATTTCATAGAAATCGCCCAGACGAAAGAAAAGGAAAGCGTCCTTGGCTCCTTCCTTAACCTTTAAATACTGCTGAATCATCGGCGTATAGTTTGCCATCGTCTACCTCCATGCCTACTTCATACTGCTCTCTATTATAGCAGAAACTTTGCATTCAGAGTTACCCGGAGCAGCTCCTCCCCGCCTGCTAAAACCTGGCTCACCGCAAAAACCCCGAGCATCCGCGGCATTTTGCCCGTATTACATGTACCTGAATGCTCTCCTTGGCAGTTCACTTCAGGATGTGAGATGATAATCAAATGAATAGAGTGATAGGATGAAGCAGATTCGCCGGTCCGGATACAACCCGCAGCATGCAGGGAATTCACTGGCTGCTTACCGGACATTGTTGAGCTCTGCTGATTTATATTTTAAGGGGAGGTAAGTGAGATGATCCGCAAGTTGAATGAAGCTGACCGCGCCCCGCTGATGACGCTTTTGCAGCAGAATCCGGCCATAAATCTGTATATCATCGGGGATGTGGAGAATTTCGGAATGGAGCAGCCTTTTATGGAGCTGTGGGGTGAGACGGATGAGCCGGGTGGCCCGGTAAAAGCGGTGATGATGCGGTATTACGGTAGTTATATCTGTTATGCTGACGGTCCTTTTGATGTGGAGGGCTTCGCAGAGCTGCTCAGTGCAGCGGACAACGCGGACATGCTCTCCGGTTCCACTGAGGTAGTGGGCCAGTTCAGCAAGATCATAAGCTTCAGCACCGAAAAGCATATGTATTTCGCTGAGCTTAAGTCTCTGAATGAGCGGATTTATGCGGCGGCTTCTCCCCCGGGAGAATTCCAGACAGCTGCTCCTCAGGATGTGGAGGACATCTGCAGCCTTACCGATCAGATTGTTGAATTCTCCGGCAGCTCCGCCGACTCACGGCAATCCCTGCACACAACGCTGGAGACCGGCACCGGACGTACCTACTTCATGACAAAAAACGGTCAAACCGCCGTAACCGCATCAACTGCAGCTGAGAACTCCATGTCGGCAATGGTTATTGCCGTAGCCACTCATCCGGACTACCGGGGACAGGGCCTGGCTACACGGGTGGTTGCCCGCTTATGCGCTGATGTTCTGGCCGAAGGCAAGTCACTTTGCCTCTTCTACAACAATCCTAAGGCCGGCCTGATCTATAAAAAGCTCGGCTTCAGCGATATCGGCACCTGGTCGATGTTGTATTTGTAGGGAAGGATGAGCCGGTGGTGGAGGGGATATGTTGGGACACTAACGAATTCCTGAGTTACAGAATTAAAATTATGTACAATGAGCTGCCGTGCAGGTAAATGGGTTGAACGGGCCCTCCGTTAAAAAAGGTGGCCAGTCACGCAACGGTTGTTCAAGTGACTAGCTTAGCGTTACGGACATGAGAGACGTTAAGCCTGAGGAACGGTACCGGAGTGCCGGACTTGCGGACATGAGAGACGTTATTTCACCGGAAAAGTGGAGTTTGCCCATGAAAAGCGGCGGATAAGAGCTGTCGTGTCCGTAAGCCCGCCCGAATGACCTTTTTTGAGCGAATAAAGGCTGTGGTGTCCGTTCAGGGTCAGAGTGGCATTGTACTTGAACCAGAGAGATGGCATTACATGAGTATGCAGCCAGGCGGACCTAACGCCGGACTTCCTGCGGGAGGGCATTGACGGGCGGAGCGGTCCGCCATAAGCTGCGGATATCACGCGACTCATCCCAGGTCTGCTGCGCGGCAATGGAGCGCAGCAGCGGATCTACGCTGCGTGCAGCGGCACTGTAGCCGCCCAGCGCACGCAGCTGAGCCTCCAGCTGCGGCCAGACCGCGCGCAGCGGAGCTTTATTGCCGCTGTAGAAGGCGGCATGCAGGTCTTCCCGGTCGAGCGGGCGCAGCGGCAGGTCCTCATAATGGCTCACGATCAGGTGAGCCAGGCAGACCGCGCCTTTGGCGATGACCGGGGATACCAGGAAGCTCGGCAGGGTCCGGTACTCGAAGCCGCCATGCGGCTGCCGCCGGAAATCGCCGAGCACGCCATAGCGTGGACGCCGGGCCGCCGCCCGGTCGTCCTCGAGCAGCATCATTGGCAGCGCGAGATAGTTATCGAGCGCGCGCAGCAGCGGCGCGCACAGCGTCACGCCGCTGAAGTGGAGGTGGCCGCCGAGCGCCCAGCCCGGCAGCGGCATACCTCCCGCCCGCCAGCGCAGCGAGCGGTCGGCAATTAACCGGTCCGCCTGCGCCGCGGCGGACATCAGCTGCGCCAGCAGCGCGCGCGGTTCCCCGCGCGGCGCAGGGCGCAGCTCCGCCACCGGGAACACTCCGTATGTTCCCGGGGGTCCGGCATCGCAGCCCGCGATGCCGTCCGTGGGCAGGTACCGCGACGCCGGCACGACGCGGCCTGTGGATTCCCGGAGCAGGAGAAACTCCGGGTCCATGCCCATCAGCAGCCCGGTGCGCCCGGGCGGCTCAAGGGCCAGCGCCCGGTCCAGCGCCTGCGCTGCGGACCGGTACGGCTGCGGCAGCGGCTCTCCCGCAGCAGGCATTAACGGCTTAATGCCTGTCACCGCATACCGCCGCCCGCCCAGCGCCCGTAGCTCCACCTCGCCGCTGTCCAGCCCCAGGCTGTATAGTGTCCGCACAGCAGTGCTGTGCAGAATCCCTATCGTTCCGCGCGGTGCAGGAGCACCGCCTCCGCTGCCCGTTCCCGAACCACTACCATAGTTATCTATGCTTATTGCCCCGTTATCCCCTGCCCCTAAGCCGTGTCTTTCCTCCACATCTGCCGCATATCCGCCTTCTGCTTCACTGCTCATTCCCCGCTCTGCCGCTCCTTGATTGCGTCCCTCCGCATATGCTCTATTTCTAATCTCTATCCTGCTGCGCTCTCCCCGTTCTGGCGATTCCCGGCCTTGTCCATCCGCATAGGCACCAGTTCCACGCTTTATCCCGCCGCTTTCGGGACGAAGATTCCCAGTATGGATTACCCCGCCTAACGTTCCGGCGCCAAGCCCGCGGCATTCCAGCACACACAAGTTGAAAACCAGCACCCTGTAGTGCTGCTTGTAGCTCCCGGGGACTTGTCTGCCCGGATTTGTACTCACTTTTCCGTTACCACCGAAGCTGCTGCGGTTATTTGCGCGCCGGAGTTTACCGGCCAGCCCGGGGCCGGACTCGATTCCGCAGCGCTCAAGCCTGGCTATGATCCCTTCCGGTGTCAGCTGCCGGAATACCTCAATTCCTTCATTCATCACAGCAACCTCCTGAATCAATCAAGATATCATTGCGCCGCCGCTCTCCATGGGACAGTACCGGGCATAGCGAGAATTTTAAGAGCAGGGTGTTAAGGTATTATGTAGAACAAATATTTTCTTATAATTTAAAAAAAAGAGGGCATTCGCCCTCTACGCCGCTGCCCTCACTACATATAATGGATCATAACCCACTCAGCAACAGAAGGCAGCGGCGTATTCCTTCTTACAGCTCATCATCCAGGGCGTCAGGGTCCAGATCATCGTAATCAAAGCTTTCACCGTCAAAGTCATAATCCTTGTCTTCCAGATCATCACTCTGATCGCTGACATACACGCGGACCTTGGTCTCAGCCACCAGTTCCGCCTCGAACTCCCGTTCTACCCGCAGCGTTACACTGCCGCCGCCCGGTGATACTCCGGCTTCCACACAATTAGGCTCCTGCGTTGCCTCCGCAGAGACCTGTGCTGTGGAGGCACGGTGTCTCGGGTCCAGATACGACAGTGGAATAAGCTCCACGTAGGAGACCGTTTCCTTGGCAACCTCGGTCTGTTTGTTTTTGTCGTACGAGTACCAGATGTTTACATCGTAAGTACCGATTACTTCGATTCCGTTACCGGCGGCAACCGCTTCGTACTGGTGGTTGATAATCCAAGCCCCCAGAATACTAGTCGGATGATGTGGCGGAGTCACGGTATGGGTTGCTGTAGAGAACTTACGACCTTTGCCGCAAATTGCCTTCGTAATGATCTCCCTTGTTTGACGTTTATGGCTTAATGACATCTTTGAACCTCCTCCATACAATCATTCACTATCAAGTGTATGCACGTTCTGGGCATTTGTTGATTGTTAGAGTAGAAATAAATTTGGGTAAGCCTACGGGAGCCGTTTATTTTGCCCTCTGCTTCATTTTATTGCCGGGTTTGCCCAGTTATGAGTCCTCCCGCCCGAAAAAAGCCAAAAATTGAAGAGTTCAATTCTTAAAAATATAAAGCAGCGAACCTCTTCTGCAGAGATTCGCTGCTTTTTCAAGTGAGCATATGTCATTTATCGCTTTGTTTCTCTTCCTCCAGGCCAGCCGCACTTACTGCGGAATCACTCGTACTATCCCAAGCTGCCGGTGGCGGCTCAGGTCAATGAAATCCTCCCCGATGTTCACCAGCGGCCGCAGCGGATCATGGACAAGGATCATTACGATTCTGCCGGAACGCCCGTCTGACAGCAGAACCTCATTGCCGATCATCGACTGCATCAGCTTGTTAATGAACACACTGCAGATATAAGGGTCCAGCTTGCCGTAGACATTGTCATCCATCTGCCTGAGCACCTCATACAGCGGTGCAGCCGAGCGGTAAAAGCGGTCTGAGGTCATGGCATGAAACACATCCGCTACCGCTACAATTTTACTGAAATCGGTAATCCGGTGCCCCAGTACTCCAAAGGGATAGCCGCTGCCGTCCATCCGCTCATGATGCTGCAGCGCAACCAGCGCCTGCATGTGGCTTGTGCCTACGGTATCACGGATCATTTCATAGCCCAGGGTAGTATGCTTCTTCATCTGCGCATATTCTTCCTCGCTCAGCGGACCGGCTTTAGTCAGGATGTCTGCCGGAATCATCACCTTGCCGATATCGTGAAGCGTGGCGGCAGTCGTCAGCATGCTCAGCTCCTCGGGCTTCAGCTTCAGCCACTTCCCGAGCAGCGTGGAGATAATTCCGACTGCAACATTATGCCTGTATGTATAATCATCCTTTGACTGCAGTGCAGCCAGTATACCGTAAAAATCATTCTTCTCACTTACCTGCTGGATAAAAGGAATAACTTCATTTCTGAGCTCTAACATCGGAAGCCGTTTGCTCTTGGTGTGACGCATCTCTTCAAAGATACTTTCCATCGCTGCCGTACAATCATCTACAGCAAGCTGATAGAACATGGCATTATCCACCTGAAGCACATCATGCGGTTCCAGAATAATCCTGTGCTGGCCGATCAGCCGGATATGCTCCCCGCTTAACAGGGTTAAGGCCGGCAGAACGAACACACCACTCTGATTAAAAAGGTTGGCTGCAAGCTGTTTTCCGATATATTGATCATTACTGTTGTTCAAATTCCTCACCTGCCAGTGCAGCTGTTCACGAGTGAACCCCTGCTGTAATTGGAAGCTTCGCGGCCTCATCAAGCTACTTACTCTTCAGCGGTTGTACTCTCCGGGATTAAAATGAACAGCTTTATACAAACACTCACCTTTTGTGCTTATATTTCTTATCGTTATTTCACACCGCAATGTTAATACTTTTGCCCATTTCTTTCACGATTTACATATTGTCCTTGGCAGGCTGCTTGTCCTTCAGGCGTTTGAATTCCACCGGACCTTTATACCTTTTGGCGATCTTGAGGTAGAGCGCAAGCTCACGGCAGAGCTGCAGTATGGCTGAACGGATCTCGAATTCCTCGCGGGAATCCGGCAGCTCCATCTCCTGGAATTCCTGCTGCAGGTCATCAAGCAGATGTTCTGTACGTCCGGTGTATTCTTCAGCCAGCACATCGCCGCTCAGCTGATCGAACAGCTCCGCGACCATCTCCCCGTGCGGCAAATGGCGGTACACCTGGGAGAGCAGCTGCATCATATTCTGGATCGACTCCAGCTGTTCCTTGCGCATATAGAAATACACATTCCAGGCCTCATCCGGATGAATCACATGATTCTCCATCTCCCGGGAAGCTGCGGTAAGCCCCTTATGCACCGCTTCCCCAGCACCTATCAGTTCCTTCCCGTCCCACACATAAGCCGGATCACGCAGTGTCCTTGCAATCTGCTTGAAGATAACGGAGAAATAACCGTCCACCTCCTTGCGGATACCGGCGATGATGCCCCCGGTCTGCGGCATATAGATGAAGTTGACCAGACCGGCCGAACCGAGGCCGATAATCAGCAGTTCAATCTGCTGCAGCAGGATATGAACCGTAATCTCAGCTTGTCCAAAAACCCGGAACACAATAACGGAGCTGGTGACAATCCCCTCTTTGAAGCCGGATTTTACGATCAGAGGAAACCCGAATAATACATATAATCCCAGAACCCAGTAATGAAAACCAAGGGTGAAAAAGAGGATACAACCCAAAACGAGTCCTACCATTGAGGCAAAAAATCTTGCCGTGATGGTGCGCAGACTCCGTTTGCGGGTTGTTTCCACCCCGAGAATAGCGAGCAGACCCGCGCTTTGCGCATTAGGAATGCCTGCGGCGGCGGCCAGCAGAATGGACAGCAGGGTTGCAGCCGCCGTTTTGATGATACGAAATCCCATTTAATACCTCTCCTACAAGTTTTGTCAGCAAATCATC
The DNA here is from genome assembly GCF_032302195.1 of Paenibacillus sp. MMS20-IR301. NCBI lineage: Bacteria > Bacillati > Bacillota > Bacilli > Caryophanales > Paenibacillaceae > Paenibacillus > Paenibacillus sp. MMS20-IR301. The sequence continues at coordinate 1,518,530 of NZ_CP135275.1, read as the reverse complement.
CTTGAGTCCCTTCTCAAAACTCGCTTCGGAAGCATACACTCAAGTTTTGTCAGCAATGCGTCTTTGAGTTTCTTCGCAAAACTCGCTCCGGAAGCATACACTCAAGTTTTGTCAGCAATACATCCTTGAATTTCTTCGCTACAGGTAAAGATATTGTCATGGTACAAGATTTTGCGGAGAGACACAATATTACATTGTTCTTACCGCCTCGACAATAACAGCTTCTCCACATAGACAACCAGCTGGTACATCGCTGTAGCCACCACGGCAATAATAAGCAGGCTGGACATTACAAGGGTAAAGTTGAACACCTGGAAGCCGTAAATAATCAGGTAGCCGAGCCCGGACTTCGCCACCAGAAACTCACCGACAATAACCCCGACCCACGACATGCCGACATTCACCTTGAGCGTCGAGATTACTGTGGGAAACGAAGCAGGCAGAATCACCTTGCTGAACTCCTGCACTTTGGTTGCCCCGAACGAACGGACGACCTTAACCAGATTATGATCCACACTGCAGAAGCTGTTGTACACCACTAATGTAGTTATGATTACTGTAATCGATAACGTAGTCACTACTATCGCCGTGAATCCGGCTCCGAACATAACGATAAAGATCGGACCCAGTGCAACTTTCGGCATGCTGTTGAATACGACCATATAAGGATCAAGGACCGCAGACAGAAACGGCGACCACCAGATCACTATCGCCAGCAGTGTTCCGAGCAGCGTACCGAGAATGAAGCCTACAATAGTCTCTCCCACAGTCGTTCCCAGATGCGGCCACAGGCTTCCGCTGATCATATCCCCCCAGATTTGCCCGAATACCTTGGTTGGATAGCTGAACAGCAGTTCATCGAACCAGCCCAGCCGGGCGCCAGCCTCCCAGAGGACAAAAAACAGGATCAGCAGGCTGCTCCGGACGGCCAGCACCTGACTTTTCCGGCGCAGCTTGTTCTTCCGGTAATCCGCATGCCTCTGTTCCAGCCACGTTGTCCGGGAGGCTGCTTCTTCAGTACGGTATCCTGTACTCACATACCATCCCTCCCTGCCAGCTCCATTTCCTTCCACACCTCATGAAACAGCTCCGCGAAGCCGGGCAGATCCCGCGCATACAGCGGCGGTGTACTGCGGATAGCTTCAGGTACATCGAATATTTTACGGATACGTCCCGGATTACGCTGCAGCAGAATAACCCGGTTACTGACAGCTATCGCCTCGGACAGATCATGCGTGACCAGAATTGCCGTGGTTCCCCGGCGCATCAGCGTTTCCGAGACCAGATCCTCCAGCTGCAGCTTGATCTGATAATCCAGTGCAGAGAAGGGTTCATCCAGCAGCAGCAGACCGGGGTCGGTTGCCAGCGTCCGGACCAGCGCGACACGCTGGCGCATCCCGCCGGACAGCTGTGCCGGATAGGCAAGCTCTTTGCCCGCCAGCCCCATGTCCGCGAGCAGCTGCAGTGTTTTGGACCGTGACGGCTCATCCAGCCGGCCGGTCAGCTCAAGCCCGAGCAGGGCATTGTCCTGGATCGTCCGCCAGGGAAACAAGTAATCCTGCTGCAGCATATAGCCGACCTCCGGTGAAGGCCCGGTACTGGGGCGTCCGCTGAGCAGCACTTCACCTCGCGAGGGCTGAAGCAGCCCTGCTATAATGGACAAAAGCGTAGTCTTGCCGCAGCCGCTGGGCCCGACGAGGCTGACAAACTCACCTTTTCCGACGCTCAGATTCATGTTCTCGATAGCCAGTGAAGCCTCGCGGTCTCCCAGGTAGGCGTGCGTGACTTCTTTTAACTCTACGACTGGAAGCATCTTTGCCCTCCTAAAAGTTTTGTATAGCATATGCAACCTGATTGTCTCCGGCAAAACTCACTTCGAAAGCATAAGCTTAAGTTTGTGAGCATTACTTCGTCTGATTCTGCTCCGAACAAACTCACTTCGTAAGCATAAGCTTCTACTTGATATTGCTTGCCGCTTGCTCCGCGAAGCTGTTGTCTACGATCTTGCCGGGAGCAACTCGTTCCTTCAGTTCACCGGCATTGTCGATTACATCGAGCAAATTGTTCCATTCTTTGTCATCAATGACAGGGTTTAGCGCATAGGAGTCTGTTTCCTTATAGCGGCTGATTGCCGAGATTACTATATTCCGGTCCGTTTTATCAAAATAAGGCATTACCGCATCGGCGATTTCCTCCGGGCTGTGATCCTTCACCCAAATTTGAGCCCGCTGGATGGCATTGGTGAATTTCTGCACCGTATCTTTGTTTTTGCTGATAAAGCTGCCCTTGGACATAAAAACAGTGTACGGCAGATATCCGCTCTCCACACCGAAGGAGGCAACTACCTTACCGCGGCCTTCACTTTCAAAGATCGACGCCTGCGGCTCAAACAGCTGCACGTAATCCCCGGTACCGGAAGCAAACGCACCGGCAATGTTAGCGAAGTCAATATTCTGGATCAGCGTGAGATCCTTCGAGGTGTCGATCCCTTTGTTCAGCATTGTGAAGGCACCGGCCATTTGCGGCATGCCACCCTGTCTTTGGCCGAGGAAGGTTGAGCCCTTCAATTTATCCCATGTAAAATCACTGTCCGGATTACGCGCGAACAAAAAGGTTCCATCACGCTGGGTAAGCTGGGCGAAATTGATTACGGGGTCATCTGCCCCTTGCTGATACACATAAATGGATGTTTCCGAGCCGACCAGGGCTACATCAATGGCACCGGAGAGCAGTGCAGTCATCGTTTTATCTCCGCCCGGTATCGTCTGCAGCTCCACATCCAGCCCTTCATCCTTGAAGAAATTCTGGGACAGCGCCACATACTCCGGTGCGTAGAATACAGAACGGGTGACCTCACCAATCTTCACCTTTACAGCCGAATCACCGCCGCAGCCGGCGAGAGCCGCAAAGCATAAAATCATTATCAAAAGTGACAATGACAGTTTTTTCTTCATCTTCATCCTGTTTGCTCCTTTCCTCCAGGGTCTATTGCCCTTGCTCTATGCATATGCGGATGCCTAAGGAAAGGTTAAAGCCGGTTCTACGCAGCGATAATGAAACGCTTACATAAAAATCTCTATTAAATGAAGGAAACCAAAAAAAATATCTTCTGAATGGGTTCTGCAGAACATCTTAGAGTAGATTAAGCGGGGAAATACAGGGGACTGGCCGGCGGAGCTTTGGCTCCGCCTTAAGAAACGAAAGCACTGCAGCCGGATCGGCTGATTACTCCGTCCGGTTCTATTCTGGATGGCGGGAAGCCCCCGGCAGCACGATCCAATCATATAATGCCTGGCACATTTCCGCTCTTGTGAACGGACAGGCAGTAATGAAATCCTGCGCCCTTTCACAGCCGCCTCTAAGCAGCCACCCGCCGGCAGAGCCTTCAACAAAAGCCGCCTGCTGCAGGCACCAGCTGCTTACGCTCCGGGTACATAACCACACCACCCCTGTTATCACGCGGCTGTGCAGTGTTGCCGCCAGCTTTGCGGCGCTCAGCGGATCACCGGTTTCTGCACCCAGAAGTTCAGCCAGTATAATCAGACTGCAGGTACCCGACTCATCCAGCAGCTTCTGGACTGTATATCCGGAGAGGACCAGCGCAGGTACAGCCAGACTCCTGCCTTCGGCGTACTCGGAACAATTAAACAGATAACGGAAAGCCCGCTTGATCTGTCCAGGCTCCTCCAGCACATAGCTGTAGCCATCCTCTTTATCCATCCCGGTTACTACGGTCCGGTCACAGAATACCTGCAGGCACACATCCTGAAACTGTTCACCTTCCGCGTATTTGATCCTGCAGATCCGCTCTGCAGCAGGGGCAGTCTGCAATAAGCCTGCAGCAGCTGCCCGTTCTGCTTCATCAGGGAACAGGAATTGCGCCAAACAGATTTCATCTTGATTATTCACATTTAAATTCCCTTCCCGGTTTGCCTAAATCTGAAATACCTTATCACATAACAGGTTCACGATTCAACAAAACTATAAAACTTGTAATCTTTATGTTATCATAAGCTAATTTTAAGGTAAAATTAAGAAATGAAGGGTATGATCTATAACATGAAATACTTTTACCGAGGTGATTTCAAATGAGAATGCTCATCACATTTCAGAACAAACTTGTACCCGTGTACTTTACTACAGAAAACAAACAGCCTACCCAAAAAGTACTTCGACTGCTTAACAGCACCTTGGAGCTCAAAATTCAAAAGGGAAAAAATGCCCTGCAGAAATGTTTGAATTCACTGATCAGTATCGAAATTAAAGGCTCAGAAGCTATATTGCACAGTTATAGTGAAAATGATTCATTGGCCCTGTCCCTCTATTAATAGAGGGATATTTTTTTGCAGCAAACCGGGGATAACAGCTCTGCTCTAAAGATGACAAAAAAAAGCACAAGCCTGCATACAGGATTGTGCCCCTTCGCTCTTATATAGATGCCTATGGGTTGAATCGGTCTTAAAGGGTGATTTACCGTACATGTCAGCCAATCCGGAGATTCCGGTTTTCTTCATTCTCTGCCTTCTGAATCCGCAGTTTGAACAGCTTCACCAGGTTGCGCCGGGTATGTTCTTCGTGACAGCTGTCCAGTTTCTTAATGATAAAACGGTCAATGGACATGTCAATCGCTCCTTTGCAATCGGGGTTAACCCCCTTGTAAATCCTATATAACCGGGCTCCGGATTTCTAAACACTGCCTATAATATGCAATAAATGTCTGCGGATTTCGTCATACTACATCTTGATCAACTGCCGGTATATAGTCAGCAATTAAACAGAGATATGGTATTTGTGCGAAGGAAAGCATGTTACTGTCGGAAAAATAAAAATTTTATTCGACGGATATTTACAAACAAAAAATTAAATGCTATATTAATGAAAGTTAATATTAAATAGATATTTAAGGAGAAATCATAATGTCAAATGTACTGTTCGTCAAAGCAAACAACCGTCCTGCAGAGCAAGCTGTAAGTGTTCAGCTGTATAACGAATTCCTTTCCAGCTACAAAGAAACCCATCCGCAAGATGAAATCACTGAACTGGACCTGTTCGCTGAACAGCTTCCATACTACGATAACACACTGATTACCGGTGTATACAAGGCTAACCAAGGCTTCGAAGCTACTCCGGAAGAAGCAGCTGGGGCAGCACTTGTGAAGAAGTATCTGGACCAGTTCCTTGCTGCTGACAAAGTAGTATTTGCCTTCCCGCTCTGGAACATGACTGTTCCGGCCGTGCTGCACACTTATATCGACTACCTGAACCAAGCCGGTACTACCTTCAAGTACACTGCTGAAGGTCCGGTAGGCCTGCTGAACGGTAAAAAAGCAGCTGTACTGAACGCCAGAGGCGGCGTGTATTCCGAAGGTCCTGCAGCAAGCGCAGAAATGGCTGTTAACTTCATTATGGGCAACCTGAACTTCTGGGGCTTCAAAGAAACTACACAGGTTATTATTGAAGGTCACAACCAGAACCCGCAGCAATCTGCTGAGATTATTGCAAATGGCCTGCAACTGGCTAAAACAGCAGCTGCATCGTTCTAATCCGCCAGCATTAAAAGTCCGGTTCCCGCTTTAGATATCCGCACTTTAATCAGGCATCCGCTTTACTGTTATCCGGACTTTTATTTATATATAGCTCCGGCAATGCACCCTCCGGGTTCATTTGCCGGACCATTTACCAATAAAAAACCCTGACCGCTTTCAACAGCGGTCAGGGTTTTTTACGTACTTGCAGGCTTAATATTCGTCCAGCACCCGCTGCCAGCTGTTGCCCTTGGCGCGCGGCGCTGTGCTCTTGGCAGCCGCAGCAAGGGTCTTGCGCTTCTGCTTTGTTTCCTTGCTGTTCTGATACTTCAGCTCCTTCTGCGTCTTGCGGTAATTCAGCAGCCGTTTCTCCTCCAGCAGTCCGTTCTCCACGGCGGCCAGCACTGCACAGCCCTCCTCACGGGTATGAGAGCAGTCGCTGAAGCGGCATTCCCCCGCAAATCCGCTGATATCACCGAAAGCCAGGTCCAGACCGCCGTCATCCTCCCAGAGCTGCAGCTCACGCATCCCAGGTGTATCGACGATGATCCCTCCGTCCGGCAGAACGAACAGCTCGCGGTGTGTCGTCGTATGCCGCCCGCGGCTGTCGCCTTCACGGACATCCTGAGTCAGCTGCAGATTGCGGCCGCTGAGCCAATTGACCATAGTAGATTTGCCGCAGCCCGACGAGCCGGTCAAGGCAACCGTCTGACCAGCCCCGATGTATGGCAGCAGGTCCTCCCGCCCGTCGCCCAGCAGTGCACTGACAGCATGTACAGGCACGCCCGGTGCCGCCCGCTCCATCTCAGCCATTTTGTGTTCCGCATCACTGCAGAGGTCTGCCTTGGTCAGCAGGATGACGGGATTAGCCCCGCTGTTCCAGGCCATAATCAGATACCGCTCCATCCGCCGTACATTGAAGTCATCGTTAAGCGCACTTACGAGGAACAAGGTATCTACATTGGAGGCGACAATCTGTTCCTCCTGGGTGGATCCAGCCACCTTGCGCGAAATCACGCTGCGGCGGGGCAGGACTCCATGAATGACGGCATGCTCCCCGCCATCCTGCATGGCCAGCATCACCCAGTCGCCGACAGCAGGATAGCTGCCCGATTCGGTCAATGAATGCCTCAGTCTGCCGGACAGCTCTGCCCAGATTTCCCCGGTGCCCGCAATTACCCGGTATTTACTGCCGAAATCACCGACAACCCTCCCCGGCTCAAGCGTTTTATTCTCCAGCTCCGCCAGCTTCTCTTGCCACTTGCTCTTCCATGCTTCGTTCCAGCCATACTGTTCAATAATCATTCAATTCCTCCTGAAGGTGTTAAGTATTATGTGCCTTAGACAAAAAAACGCCGGAACCCAGAGGTTCCGGCGGCGGACACTGCAGGCCTGAATACATCCTTTTGCCGGATGTAACCGGGTCTGCACACGCAAAAAAGCCGCCGGAACCGATACGGTTCCCGGCGGCTCTAACAGACATGATTAGAGCTTACCTGCTAAGCCGTGTGCATCTGCTCCACAGCCGCTGTTCCCGGAAGACACGTATCCACAACAGTTGCAACCCATTCTGTACCCTTTGTATAAACTGTCATATCACATCGTCTCCTTCCGATACTTAAGATGCTGTTATGATATCCCTACTTGGAGCTATTTGTCAACAGCCGGATTTTCCAGCCTCCTAAATGATGTTCTTAAGCTCGTCCAATTCGCTTATAGTTGCTGCCGGCTGGACATTCAATGATTCGTCCAGGGCATGATTTCGCTTCAGCCAGATCGTATCCATACCTGCTGCTGCAGCCCCCCAGATATCATTCACCGGATGATCGCCAATGAACAAGGTCGCTTCAGCGGTAGTGCCAAGGCGCTTAAGCGCAAGCTTATAAATATCCGGGTCCGGCTTGCTGATGCCAACCTCACCAGAAATAACTATCGTATCGAAGTAGCCGCGCAAGCCCAGCAGATCGATTTTTCCGTTCTGGATGTCCTTCCCGCCGTTTGTCACCAGTCCCAGCAGATAGCCCCGGTCCCGGCAGTACTCAAGTATCTCAAGCGCATGCTTCATGACAGCACCGTGGCTGGCATAGGTCAGGTCATAATAAGAGCGGATCTCCGCTGCCGGGAACGGCTTCTGCCAGGGCAGCACCTCACTCAGCTCGGCAAAAAATCCGTCCTTGTCCCGGTACCCGTCAGCATCTCTCACAATTATATCGTCTACAATCAGTGCTGCTTCATTCTCATCCAGATGTCCCAGCAAGTCCTGCACAAATTGCCTGCTGAAGCTGCGGAAGGTCGCATCCCGGTCCATCAGCGTATTGTCCAGATCGAACAGCAAACCCTGTACTGCCTTCATCCTGAAGTTCCCCTTTTCCAATCATTTTCAGTAAATATTCATCAGATATTCATTGTACTATGCGTCAGGGAACAATGAAATCCCCCTCTAAAGACCCGTAACATATACAATCTATAAAGAAAAGACCATCCTGACCCGAAGAACGTCGTTCTCCAGGCAGAATAGCCTTCATGGGAAGCATTGGTATACTTTTAAGATTCGAAATACTCGGCACGGTGAGTAAGCATCATTTCCTCTTCCGTAATGTATAGCGGGAAGGGCGGAGTTTCCTTCAGATAACGTTCGGTAGCCAGCAGCCGGTAATGAACCTCCGGAAGCCAGGCGTCCTCAAGGAGCGGCAGCTTGCCCGTATCGCTGATATAATTATCTACAGCAGACTGGACCATATCGAGATAATAAGGCACCAGCTTGTCATCTTCCTCGAAGATTTCAAAGGTTTCACGGGACATATAGAATTTTTGCTGCGGAATACCGCCCAAATATCTTTTCAGCCTGCTTAAATCAATACTTTTATCTTCCAGGATGAGAGCTGTACGGTTAATTGGAGCAGGCATATCTGCTTCAAACTGCCGGACGGCCTGCTTGATCTGCGGCAAAGTTACGGTAAGATGAACTGGCGGCATGTTTTTTTTGGCGCGTTTGAATATCATACTGAAAGTCTCCTTTCGAAGCTTATGTCAGTTAACGCTTACAATTCCATTTTATTCATTAAGTTGACATTTAATCAGCGTATTCTCACTTGTCACAGAATGTCCCAATTCTTAAGATGATTATTTGACATTTTCCCAGCGGGTCCAGATTTCCTGCGGATTCAACTCGTATTTATCATTCTCGCGGTACATGAACTGATGCATGATGAACTCGCGGCGGATTGTGGCATAATCCTCATGAAACTGCTTGATGAATTCATTCATCTCTTTCTCGGAATAGACAACACCCGGCTCCAGCTTCTCCACAATATACTGCAAGGCAATCAGCTTTTTCTTATATTGTGAGGGAATCTGCCGCAGGCGTCCGTCCTTTGCAAAAAAATTACGCAGAACCGATGCCTTGAGGCTGCTCTCCGGCGATTCGACTTCCATTTCCTCCACCCCCTTGGCAAAAATAAATTTCAGCGATGCCTCTGAGCCGGCCTGGATAAACTCGGGATTAAGCTTGAAATACACCGTATTCTTGTCTCTGCGCTCCATAATCAGTGCAGCTTCCCGCAGCTTCGCTGCATGATGGGTCACGGTCGGCTGTGACAGATTCAGCTTCTCGGCCAGAGCCTGGCCATGCACTTCGCCTTTGGAGAGAAGCAGCAGGATCCGCAGCCGGGTCGGGTCGGACAAAGCTTTATGATAAGCAACGATTTTTTCTAACTGCACCGGACCACACTCCTGTAATGTTCATAAATGCCCGCAAAAGCCGCTTGGCAAAAATAATTTAGATATATATCTAATTATATACCCGTATACGAAAATGAGCAAGACAATCACAGCAGAATCTGCGGATAATGGCAAAATTCTAAAATATAATGTACCATTTACTCAAAGAACACTTTCCAGGGAGGATTCAGCTATCATGAAAGACGTCATCATTATCGGCGCAGGTCCCTGCGGACTGTCCGCAGCCATTGAATGCCAGCGCCAAGGCCTGTCCAGCCTGATTATTGAGAAGAACTTTATTGTTCACTCGATTTATTTATATCCGACGAACATGCAGTTTTTCAGTACGGCTCCGCTGCTTGAAATCGGGGATGTGCCCTTCACCTCCCCGAATGACAAGCCTTACCGCCATGAGGCTCTAGTCTATTACCGCCGGGCTGCCGCACAGCATAATCTGGACATCGCCGCTTATGAAGAAGCACTATCCGTGCTTCCGCAGAGTGACGGCAGCTTTGTTGTACATACACGCAATAAACGCGGAGAAGAACTTTCGCGCAGCGCGGCGAATGTGGTGATTTCTACCGGCTACTTCGACCAGCCTAATCTGATTGGGATCCCCGGTGAGGAATTACCCAAGGTAACCCATTATTTCGGCGAAGCCCATCCCTATTCCGGTATGAAGGTTGCCGTGATCGGGGGCAGCAACTCGGCTGTTGATGCGGCCCTTGAGCTAATCCGTGTAGGGGCCAAGGTGGATATGATTTACCGCGGCAGCAGTATTTCGGATAATATCAAGCCTTGGGTCCGGCCGATTTTTGAGAGTATGGTGCAGAAAGGCAGCATCGCCCTCCATCTGGAATCGCGCGTCACGGAGATTACCCCTGCTTCTGTCATCATTACTTCGAGCAGCGGGGAAACCGCTGAGCTGGATAATGATTTCGTGCTGGCCATGACCGGCTTCCGCCCGAGCAGGGCTTTGCTCTCTTCGGCAGGTGTGCTCATGGACGATACCCTCGACAAACCCGCCTTCAATCCTGCAACGATGGAGAGCAACATCCCGGGTATTTATGTCGCAGGCGTGATTGCCTCCGGCCGGAATGCCAATGAGGTATTCATCGAAAGCGGACGCGGGCATGGGAAACTGATTGCCGATCATATTATTAGTAAACGGCTTTCGTAGAGAAGGAGCTCAGTTAAGCTATGGATGTAACCTCTTTATTGCTGCTGGCCCTGGCGGCGCTGGGGATTATCAGCAAGAATTCGCCGCTGACCATCGCCATAATCTGTCTGCTGCTGCTGCGCGTACTGGGCCTGCAGCAGGCTTTTCCATGGCTGGAGAAGTACGGTCTGACCATCGGCATCATCATTCTGACCATCGGAGTGATGACCCCGCTGGCCAGCGGTAAAATCCCGCCGCAGACCCTCTGGCAGACGTTCCTGGGCTGGAAATCGCTGGCGGCGGTCGGTATCGGAATTCTGGTTGCTTACCTTGGGGGACGCGGAGCAGTCCTTATGGGCAGCCAGCCTTCTATTGTTGCCGGTCTGCTGATCGGAACTGTAATTGGCGTTGCTTTTTTCAAAGGGGTTCCGGTTGGGCCGCTGATCGCAGCCGGTATTCTGTCGCTGCTGATTGGACGCCTCTAACTAAGGCATCCGCAGCGAAATGAACTTTCAGGAGGATAATGATGCCAAAGAAATTTGTGACGGAAGCCGTCATGATTGCTATATACGGCCAGCTGCTTGTTCCGCGAAGCCCTGTAGAATATATTGTGCCTTATACCACGATTATGGAATTATATGAGCTGCGCGACAGTGATGAGCCGGTGATGAGCCATCCCGATGATGACCGGCAGGTCAAGCTCCGGATCCGCGAGCTGATCAGTTATTTCGAGGAGCCGCTCAATTCCAAGAAGATCAACCGTGCCCTCAATGTGCCCTGGGCCAAAAGCCCGGCTATTCTGCTCGGCGGTCAAGCGCAGCTGACGATTATCAACAGTATCGATAACGCCTCTTACGGCGAATCGTTTGATCCGATTGAGACGGAGCTGCTCCTCACCTCCCAGCGGGAAAAGGTGCCGGTGCTGACGGACCAGTTCGAGCTGATCCAGCGCATTATCGAGGGCAGCGTCCCGGTCCAGGTATTCGATATCGATGATTTCGAATTTGCGATGGAGGAAGAGACCTTCCGCAGCTCGCATTAGGCTCCGCCGTACGAATTTTAACACAGAGGGGGTGTCCCGCAGGCCATATTATGGCCGGGACACCCCCTCTGTGTGTACTGCAGCGGCTGATTTCTAACAGATGTGATACGCGGGCATTTAGCCCTCTTCTGCGTATTAACGGTTAAGCCGGTTGCAGCTACTCCTTCAAGCCTGCGCCTGCCGGAGTGGGTACATAGTTGTATTCAATATCGTCCTCAGCCTCCACATATACAACCGACAGGCTGTACCCGTCCAAATACCACAAATCCTGCTCCTCCATATAAAAAATCAGGCTGCCCTGCTCAGTTTGCACAGCCGGGCGCCCCGGCGGCTCGGTAGCGATTCCCAGCGAGAAGCCGGGATGCAGCCCGCCCCCTGAGCTGTACCGGGGAAACAAACGGACATAGGCCCCGTCCGCCAGACTCAGCTCCCGTTTGAACCATGCGGCAGCCTCCGGGCTTATTTCAATGCTCATCTCTCTCCACTCCTCCCGCAACTCTCAAGAAAGTCTGATTAAAATACAGGCTCCAGATGGCAGAAGCCTATTTCATCATACCGCTTATTCGGTATTTGTTCAAAATTACATTTGACAATTCTCGAAGCGGGATGATAAACTCGGAACATAACGAAGCATCTGCAAGTTATTACCAAATTAATGAAAGGGTGAGCGCGGTGTTTACTATTGATCCAGCCGGTGCCGGCAACAATAAACAATATAATACCGAAGCAGCCCGAGTAGTGGAGCCTTCCTGAACCTTCTTACGTGTTACGCGTACCGTATGAATTCAGGCAAGTACATCTCTTCCATGTCTCTGTGCTGCGATTAGCACCGTAGACATGAACGTCGTAAATACAGGCGTATCATCCGTTTTCGGATGGTACGCTTTTTTGCATGCTGAGAGAGTACACTCCACTTTGCCGGCAAACAACATTCACAACATGAAAGGAAGGGATTTCCCTTGTTCTCCGTTCTCCGCGATCTCGGCTGGTTCTTCCGCCGGGAAAAAAGGCGCTATGCGATAGGCCTTGTACTGTTAATTGTGGTAGGTATACTTGAACTTCTGCCTCCACGTCTCCTGGGCAACGCTATTGACGATATTGTCAGCGGTGCCATTACCGCAGGCTCCTTAATGAAATATATCGGCTTGATCGTATTTATGCTGCTGACTATTTACTGGATCACCTACATATGGATGCACAAGCTGTTCGGGGGCTCCAACCTGGTAGAACGCCTGCTCCGCTCACGCTTCATGAACCATCTAATGACTATGACGCCTGCCTTCTTCGAGCGCAACCGTACAGGTGATCTGATGGCCCGTGCCACCAATGATATCCGCGCGGTCTCGGCAACTGTAGGTTTTGGTATGCTTACCCTTGTCGATTCTACAGTCTATCTGACCGTCGTACTGTTCGCAATGGGCTTCCTGGTCAGCTGGAAGCTGACCCTGGCTGCAGTAATTCCGCTGCCGCTGATCGCAATCGCCATGATCTATTACGGCAAAGCCATTCATGACCGCTACAGCCTGGCACAGGATGCCTTCGGCGACATGAACGACCAGGTGCTTGAATCAGTATCCGGCATACGCGTTATCCGTGCTTATGTGCAGGAACGGCTGGATGAGAAACGTTTCTCTGACATTACCGATGATGTGTACCGCAAAAACATGGCTGTTGCCCGGGTGGATGCATTTTTCGAGCCGACGATCCGCTTCTGTGTGGGGCTGAGCTACATTATTGCCCTGACTTACGGGATCTATCTGGTCTTCCGCAATCAAATTACACTTGGAGATCTTGTCTCCTTCAATATGTACCTCGGTATGATTGTCTGGCCGATGTTCGCGATCGGTGAGCTGATCAATATTATGCAGCGCGGCGGCGCCTCGCTGGAGCGGATTGATGAGACACTGAATGCGAAGCCTGATGTAGCGGATATGCCGCATCCGACTCCGGTAGCCGGACCTTCTTCGATTGAGCTGAAGAATGTAACCTTCCGCTATCCGACCTCAGCCATCGATAACCTGAGCGGTGTCAGCCTGTCCCTGTCCCAGGGCCAGACGCTGGGTGTTGTCGGCCGGACCGGCAGCGGTAAATCGACCCTGCTGAAGCAGCTGCTCCATGAATACCCGACCGGACAAGGTGAAATTCTGATCTCCGGCGTTCCGATTAACCAGATTGCCCTGGATCAGTTACACAGCTGGATGGGGTATGTGCCGCAGGAGCAGATTCTCTTCTCCAAATCGGTTCGTGAAAATATCCAGTTCGGCCATGCCGGAGCCAGCGATGAACTTATTATGCAGGCGATTACGGCAGCTGCGTTCCAGAATGACCTGGGCACCCTCTCCGACGGGCTGGACACCACGGTCGGCGAACGCGGGGTTTCCCTCTCCGGCGGCCAGAAGCAGCGGGTCTCCATCTCCCGGGCATTCATCTCAAATCCTGACATTCTTATTCTGGACGATGCCTTGTCTGCAGTAGACGCCCGTACGGAAGCGAAGATTATCGAGAATATCCGTGAAGAGCGCAGCGGTAAAACCACACTGATCTCCACCCACCGCCTCTCGGCCATTGAACATGCCGACCTGATTGTGGTGCTTGACGGCGGCCATATTACTGAGCGGGGTACCCATCAGGAGCTGCTGGAGCTGGGCGGCTGGTACCGCGAGCAGTTTGAACGCCAGCAGGTGGAGAACAATCTGACGAACGACTAAGCTCACGCTTCCTTTCCACAAAACTTTCAGGAGGTGTCACCGTTGACACAGAGTACAGGCAAACGTCTGCTGCAGTACGCACTGACTGCCAAAAAAACCTTTATCGCCGCCCTTCTGCTCCTTACGATCGGGGTAGCGGCTGAGCTGGCCGGGCCGTTCATTGCCAAAAGCATGATCGACAATCACCTGCTCGCCATTGAAAAGCCTTATTTCCAGACGGCTTCGCATGAAGAAGCGGCTGAATATAACAATACCTATTACAAACGCGGTGACCGGTTTGCCGAAGATGAAGCAAAGGGCCAGGAGGTCCGCCTGCTTCAGGCCGGCAGAAGCTTCTATTTCATCAATGAAGCTGTGGCGCAGCCGGAAGGTGAACGAAGCTTCACTGACGGGAAGCTGCATATCCGTTACGGAGAACAGGAAACGGTCTATCCGGCCGTGAAGCTGTCAGCGGATCAGCTGTTTTCATTCTACAAGCCGGAGCTTCCCGGTATTTATGAGCTGGTAGCCCTGTATGCCATGTTCCTTGTGATCTCCATAATTGCGGAGTTCGGTAAAACCTACTGGCTGCAATCTTCAGCAAATCAAGTAATCCGTAAGCTCCGGACCGATGTGTATGCCCATATCCAGCGGCTGCCGGTGCATTTCTTCGATAATCTGCCGGCGGGTAAGGTTGTCTCGCGGGTAACCAATGATACCGAGGCCGTGAAAGACCTGTTCATTGCGGTTCTCTCCAATTTTGCTACAGGGATTATTAATATTACCGGTGTCTATGTCGCACTCTTCCTGCTGGATGTGAAGCTGGGCCTCGTAAGCTTGTTCATCGTGCCGGTTATCATCATCTGGATCGTGCTCTACCGCAAGGTGGCAACCAAGTATAATACGATCATCCGCTCGCGTCTGAGCGAGATCAATGCCATTATTAACGAATCGATTCAGGGGATGTCGATCATCCGGATTTTCCGCCGCCAGAAGCAGAGCAGCGCTGAATTCGAGCAGCTGAATGATGACTATCTGAAATACCAGAATAAAATGCTGAACCTGAATGCCTTCACCTCCCACAACCTTGTGAACTCCCTGCGCAGCCTCTCCTTCGTACTCGTATTGTGGTACTTCGGCTTCGGCAGTCTGGACGGTTCAACCTTCGTTTCGCTCGGCGTGCTGTATGCTTTCGTCGACGTACTGGGACGGATGTTCCAGCCGATCACAGGGATGGTCAATCAACTCGCCAACCTGGACAGCTCGATGGTCTCTGCCGGACGCGTCTTCACGCTGATGGATGAGCCTGGGGAACCGGTAACCGATGGCTCCATGCCCCGCTATAAGGGCGAAGTCGTATTCAAGGATGTGTCTTTCGCTTATAAAAAGGACTACGTTCTGCGCGATATCTCCTTCGAGGCGCGTCCGGGCGAAACAGTTGCGCTTGTCGGCCATACCGGTTCAGGGAAAAGCTCCATCATCAACCTGCTCTTCCGTTTCTATGATCCGCAAACCGGAAGCATTACCATTGACGGGCAAGAGGTCAAGGGGCTGCCGAAGCAATGGCTGCGCAGTCATATGGGCATTGTACTGCAGGACCCTTATCTCTTCACCGGAACCATCGCCTCCAATGTCAGCCTTGGCGATGAACGCATCTCCCGGCAGCGGGTAGAACGGGCCTTGCGTGAAGTCGGTGCCGACAAGCTGCTGGCTCACCTGCCTAAAGGCTTTGACGAGCCGGTCATCGAAAAGGGCAGCACATTGTCCGCCGGTCAGCGTCAGCTGATCTCGTTCGCGCGGGCGCTATCCTTCGATCCGGCAATTCTGATTCTGGATGAAGCGACCTCGAACATCGATACCGAGACCGAGAGTATCATCCAGGAGGCGCTTGAAGTGCTGAAAAAGGGCCGGACGACCTTCATCATCGCCCACCGCTTATCCACCATCCGCAGCGCAGACCAGATTCTGGTCCTGCACCGCGGGGAAATTGTGGAACGCGGCAGCCATGATGAGCTTATGGCCATGGGCGGGCGTTACTTCCGGATGTATCAGCTCCAGCTTGGAGCCGGCGCCGGAAACGGTGCAGTGGAACCCGCTGCCGCTTCCTCCTTCACAGGCGGAGTGCTGCGCCCGTCAACAGAGCAGCTGTAATCCGCCAGGAACAGAAAGCCTGCGGCAAGTAATATGAGCAAAGCCCATCCCTTCAGGCAGGGGATGGGCTTTGCTGCGTAATGAGAGCTTGTACTCCGAACATTTGTTCCTTATAATGAATGGTAATACATAAGAATGGATGAGGTGAGGACATTGGTTAGCTATAACCTGAGCAAACGGCAAGCCCGGTCATTCCTGCTGCGCCACCAGCGCCTGGTACCCGGCGGATTGTCCGAAGGCAAGAATGGCATATACGAATTCGTCCGTCATGTAGGCTGTATCCAGTATGACCCGCTGAATATCACCGGACATAATCATGAGCTTGTGCTGCAGGCCAGACTGCCGGGCTTCCTGCCGGAAATGGCTGCTGAGCTACTCTATAAGGACAGGCTGCTGTTCGATGGCTGGGACAAGAATATGTCCATCTACTGCACCGAAGACTGGCCTTATTTCCAGCGGCGGCGGGAAGCGGCGGCCCTCCGGTATCAGAACAATGAAGCGATGTCCGCTATGGCAGCCCATGTGCGGGAGGAGCTGATGAGCCGCGGCCCGCTCTCGTCACTTGATCTGGAGAGCAAGGAGAAGATCGACTGGGCCTGGGCTCCGGCCAGACTGTCCCGGGCAGCGATGGAGAGTATGTATTTCTGGGGAGAGCTCTCGATCCATCACAGGGTCCATACCCGGCGGTATTATGACTTTACAGCGAATCTGCTGCCGGAGGAGCTTCTGCGCACAAGCGATCCAAACGTGACGGAAGAGCAGCATCACGACTGGTATGTTCTGCGGCGGATCGGCAGCATCGGGCTGCAGTGGAACAAGTCGGGTGACGGCTGGCTGGGAATCTCCGGAATGAAGAGCAAGGAACGCACAGCCGCTGTTCAGCGCCTGCTGCAGAGGGACCTGCTGCGGGAGGTTCAGGTAGAAGGACTTAAGCTGCCGCTGTATGTACGGACTGCGGACACTCCCGTGCTTGAAGCGTTGCTGCAGGAGGACGCCGGCAGTGGTGATGAGGCGAAGCTGGTTTCTTCCCCGGATTATAACTCACCCCCGGAGCCTCCAGCCTTCGCTGCCGTGCTGGCCCCGCTCGATAACCTGCTGTGGGACCGGGAGCTAATCCGCCAGCTGTTCGGCTTTCATTACCGCTGGGAGGTATACAAGCCGGTGCAGGAACGGGAGTATGGCTATTATGTGCTCCCGCTTCTGTATGACGGCCGCTTTATCGCCCGGCTGGAGCCGGTTATGAACCGGAAGAGCGGTGTTCTCACGATTGTCCGCTGGTGGTGGGAGCCGGAAGCGAGCCTGACCGCTGCAATGCTGTCCGCGCTTACCCGGGCGCTTACCTCGCTTGCCCGGACAACAGGAGCAGCCAGCATCCGGTTTGACGCTGGCACCGTCACCTCCTGCGGACTGCAGGAGCTGGAAGCGGTATTCCTCCCTGACCTGCAGCAGCCCTGACCAGCCCCGCAAAGTGTGAGGCTTTAACCTCTGTGATGACTCTGGTACTCTGCGGGGGGACCCCAAACCTTATACAAAAGCCCCCCGCTCCGCAGTAGAATTCTTCCGGAGCGGGAGTCTGTGAATTAGCTGAAGTGCTCTTCTTCCAGCCCCAGCTTGCTATACATCTCTGTACAATAGCCCTGCAGCTTGATTTCCAGTCTTCTCGCCTTATTCTTGAAGCGCTTCAGCTCGCGGATCATTTGCGCCCTTCCGGCCGGAGTGAAGGTCTCCTGAATCCGTTCCTTGAAATAATCATGGACAATATGATTTCGTTCCTTCCACACCGCCTGCAGCTGGCTCGTTTCTTCCTCCGAGAATGGAAAATGATGCTGGATTTCTTTGATGAGCTGGCCGAGTGAGTTGCTGAGCTTGCGCTGATACAGTTCCGCAAGCTCGGCATCCGTCGGGGTCTGGCCCTGCGACAGCTTCGTTAGCAGCAGCAGATTGGTCAATTGCTGCTCCAGTGCCTGGCAGTAGTAGACCGCCAGTCCGAAATATGCAAATAACTCCTTGGATTGTTCACTCTCCGGTATTTGTGTATCCTTCATCTTTCCTCCCGTTCCTGATCTGTTATTTTAATTTTTGTTATAGTCCATCCGGCCGGAACGGTATATGTACAGTCCGGCCAGCAATATTATGTATACCAAAGCGTGGGCATACGCCCCAAGCACCGCCCGCAGCGGCAGCGAATCCGTATTCATCATAGCATCCATCACCGGAAATACCGGCGGCAGCAGAATAGAAACTATAGGTCCGGGTACTAACTCTGCTACCTTTCCTGCACTGACTGACAGAATGATGATAATCAGCATAAGCCCCGCGGCATAGCCGGCTTTGGGTACCCAGGAAGACTGCAGAAATAGCGAGACGGCTATCCCCAGCAGGCCGAGCAGAGCATGCCCGCATATGGCCAGAAGAATCCGGTCAAGTCCGGCAGCTTCTCCGAAGCTCCCCGTTATTACAGGATAGATCACAACAAAGAGATCCAGCAGCAGCGTAAGCAGGCTTAATGTAAGCAGACCTCCAACACTGTACCGACGGGCACTGCCGAGCTGGACGATGCTCACCTGCTTTTGTACCGGATGCTCATGATTCAGAAAGCTTATTCCAAGCCAGCAGCAGCCGATGAATAGAAAGACCGCAGTGGCAGCATAGCTGCTCATGACCGGATTGGGCTTATAGGAATACAGAAGCAGTGCTGGGATGATAACACCGGCGAGCGGACCGAAATACCTCTGTGACACAGTATAGCTGCGCAAGAAATATGATAGTAATCCCTTCATTCCGCACCCCTTCCAGCCGTTGCCTTCGGGTCCATCCATTTGGCCAAATCAATAGTGCCGCCTGAACGTTCAACGCTGATTATGGAACCTCCGGCCGCCAGTATTTGCTTCAGGCAAGCATCCGACACCGCCTGTTCCGCAATTAATAATGTACACTCTTCTTCTGCATAGTCCGGCATAGGCTGCACCGAGCCGATTCCCGGCATTCTCAGCACTTCCTTGTGTTCGGCCTGTGAAAGACCCTTAAATGTGATGTGCACCGCAGGAATCGTCCGCAGCTTCTCATTACCATGAATGGTCCGGATAATCTGCCCTTCCTGCAAGACATGCACCGTATCAGCCAGCGCCTCCACCGTCTCCGGCTCATGGACCGAGAAGATCAGCGCACTGCCTTCTCCCTTCAGCCCCAGCAGCTGCTCCACAAGGGTCTCCTGAGCCGGAAGATCAAGCCCCGACATCGGCTCATCAAGCAGCAGAAGCTGCGGGCGGGCCAGCAGACTCTGAATCAGGTTAATCTTCTGCAGCATTCCCTTCGAGAATCCGGCCATCTGGCGGCTGCGGGCTGCTTCCAGCTTGAAGCTGTCCAGCAGTGCGCTAATCCGTTCTTCAGCAGCTGCCGGAGCCAGTCCCGCCATCCGGCCCATGAAATGCAGGTATTCTTCCGCTGTTAATTTCTGACCCGGAAAGGCTTCAGGCGCGTACCCGATGGTTAACCTCCGGTTGCCATATTCCAGCTTGCCGGAGGACGGCTTCAGCAGTCCGGCCAGAACTGCAAGCAGCGTGCTCTTGCCTGAACCGTTCCGGCCGACTAATGCCGTGGCTGTCCCTGAGGTAATCCGCAGGGATACTTCATTTAGAACCGGACGGCCGCCGTACAGCTTGCTCCCCCGGGTTAGTGTTATTAAAGGCGGTACATTATTATCCTCTGCCGGCAGCATTCTCTGGTCTGTACTTTGAAGGATCATTTCTCTGGTGCCTCCCTCAAGCTTCTGCTAATCATTTATTGTCACGCAGGCTGCGGACTCAATACTTCTGTTACTACATTCGCCGGAGCGGCACTCTTCTCCTTTCGGATTTTGTAGAATTATGTATTGGCCGCACCCAAAAAGCCAGAGGTCTGCAAAATGAACTGCAGTCCTCTGGCTTATGTATTCTATAGAAATGATCCGGAAATCTGACTAGGCATATACGCTGGCAACACCGCTTACCAGCCGGCAGGCCATTGCAGCACTGCGGCAGGCATCGATACAGTCCCGGCAATGGGCAAGGGATTGACGGCTGCTCGTATCAGCGCACCGTTCACAGATATCTGCACATAAACGGAGGATTTCCACCACGAACGGACTTTGGCGCGTCATGGCCTGGATAGCGAAGGAGCACATGTCAGCGCACTCACGGTCCAGCTGGATGCTCTCCCGGAGGGCAGCCAGATCATATTGTTTCAGGCTTGAGACATAGCTGTAGTTACAGGCATCCATACATTTGATACAAGCGTCAATGCATTCCTGATATTGAATTCGGGTCATAGCCTTAAACCTCCTGCAATTTTTATAGGGTATGCCTATGTATTAACCTGCAAGAAAAGGAACGAACCAATGCTTTGAAGCGGACCAGCTTCACTACAAGCTTCTTTTGACGGCAGAAGGTCTGGCAGGCAGGCGTTTCTCCAGCCGCAGCAGCTCTGTGCGCAGATTGCCGGATGAGAAATGTTCACCGATAAAAACAGCCACATCGGGCACGTCGCCCTGCGGGGTGATCTTCATAAAATCCGCTTCCCTGTACGCATACTGAAACAGAAACCGGCTGGATGTATCGCTAAAAGCCACGATTCCCTTAGCCCGGTAGACATCGCGCGGCAGGTCTTTAACGAACCGTTCAAATTCCTCGCTGTTCACCGGATTCTGAAAATAATGTGTATACGCCATCACATGGTCATGCGAAGCATGCAGCCGTCCTTCCCCGCCTGCTTGTTCTGCTTCCTCCGCCTGCCGTACTCCCGCATCAGTCCCGGCAGCAGAGCGGTCCTCTGTATGAACGCCTCCCAGTGTACTGAGCAGCTTCTCCGGATCCAGCTCACAGCGCACAGCCGGCAGAATCTCTGCGTAGGCATTCCACTTGCGCAGCACCTCCGAGATTTCCACCGCTTCTTCAGCTGATACCCGGTCGGTTTTATTCAGAATCAGCACAGAGGCGCAGCGGATCTGCTCCTGCATCAGACGGTACGTAGCGCCTTGCTGTGAAAGGTACAGCTCCAGCAGATGGGCGGTATCCACGACGGTAATCAGGCCTTTCAGCTCCACCTGCTGGTACAGCGATGTTTCGGTCACTGCATCGACAATCTCCAGCGGATTAGCTGCGCCGGTTGCTTCAATGACGACAACATCCGGCGCTTCTTTTTTAACCAGAGTAGCCAGCTCTGTGCTTAAATCCCCGCGGCTCGTGCAGCAGATACAACCGCCCAGCATCTCCGCCATCGGCACAGACTGCTCCACGAGCAGGCCATCCAGATTCACTTCCCCAAGCTCATTCATAATGACTGCCGGCCGGAGGCCTTGTGATTTCCAGTGCGCAAGCAGCCGCTGCAGGAGTGTAGTCTTGCCGCTGCCGAGAAACCCCGACAATATATATACCGGTAATGATTGTTCCAACTTCTCTCGCTCCCCGTAAAAATCAGTTATGCTAGCGAGTGTACTACAACCATCCGGCTCACGCAAGCGGAACGGGCGGCTATGCCTCCCGGTTCTGCATGGACTTGTCTTTGCTCCCGCCTTCCCCTATCATGGAGGTTACAAGAAATTCATTATCCGCCAGAGGAGCTGATCCGCATGTCATCAGTAGAGGAACACCGGCGTGAAGCCCCTGATTCCGTTGCCTGCTATGTCATTACCGTCTCAGATACCCGGACCACGGAGACCGATACCGGAGGTCCGCTGATTCAGAGCATGCTAGAAGCCGCAGGGTATACCGTGATAGGCCGTACGATCGTCAAGGATGATTATGAGGAGATCCGCGAGCTGGTCTATAAAAGCTCTGTTCATTCCGGCATTGAAGCCGTCCTGCTGACCGGAGGAACAGGCATTTCCCCCCGCGATACCACTTATGAAGCGGTTGCTTCCCTGCTCGACAAGTCGCTGCCGGGCTTTGGGGAGATATTCCGGCTGCTCAGCTTCACTGAGGATATAGGCTCCGCTGCCATACTCAGCCGGGCTATTGCCGGTACAATCGGTACTACAGCCGTCTTCTCAATGCCAGGGTCCACCGGAGCCATTAAGCTGGCCATGGAACGGCTGATTGTGCCCGAGCTGCGTCATGTGATGCGGGAAATTTACAAACGCTCCTGAAGCGCAGATTCAGCGGGCGGCAGTGTCCTATTGAAGATTAGGCGCTATAGGCAACTCCATATAAGCAAACCTGACAGCCGCATTCAACCGGATCGCAGCTTCTGCAGGTTTGCTTTTTTGCCGTGCAATTACAGCTGTCAGATTTTCATTGACAAATGCTGGTCTTGTACCTATAATATTGAACACTTTACGCGAAAGTGGTTTTTGATTAACCATCCGGTTAATCGGAAAGGAAGAGATGAGCTCACTCCAAGCCTTACAACGCAAGATTAGAACGGTTGCCTGTCCGTATCACGAAATGCTGTGCAGCCTGCATGTGCTGCATCAGCCGGAGCATCACCCGCGGCGCCTGCACTGGGCCGGCTTAATGTTAAGTACGATGCCCTTATCACTGATTGAGGGGATACATACCATAGGCCGGCTGTCCGACAGTTGGCTGGGCCTGACACTGACCCTCAAGCAGGGCACCTTTGCTTCCAGCCAGGAGGGCATCCTGCAGCTGAAGCTGCTTCCGGATGCAGAGCTTATCTGTTTGCTGCTTGCCGGCAAATTCACACTCGGGACCATTCTTGCATGGCTGCAGCAGCCGGAGCTTGCGGCAAACAGCGGAACCCGGGAGTGGAACGGACCCGGGAAAGCGCCGGATGAAGCAGCCCGGTATCTGCTGCGTCATCTGGAGTCTGTCCGTACGCAGCTGTTCACCACGCTGGAGCAATACGAACAGAACTACTTCCGCAAGGAATGGGAGTATATTCAGCCGTGGATGTCTACTGCCGCAACGGGCTTTCAGGATACCGTCTCCCGCTCTGCAGAGAAAGCCCTGAATCTGCTTCATCCCCGGCTTCATGCTGCGGAGGGGACGATTACTGCACAGAAGGCGCATACTTATTATTTCAGGCATGATCAGCTGCAGCTGATCTATGTGCTTCCTTCCACGTTCATCTTCCCGCATCTGCTGATGGACTGGACTACAGACAGCCTTATGCTGCCGCTGGCAGTCGATATCCCCGGCCAGCCGGTAAGTGAAGACCCGCCGGAGGATCTGCTGCGCAGCTTCAAGGCGCTCGGGGATGCGACCCGGCTGCGGATGCTGAAGCTGCTCTACCAGAGCCCGCACTGTACGAAGCAGCTTGCACCGGTGCTCGGAATTTCCGAGGCTGCAGTCTCCAAGCAGCTTAAGCTGCTGAGTGCAGCCGGGCTTGTCCAGGCAGAACGCAAAGGCAATTATTTATTTTACTCCACTGACAAGGAGGCATTCGACAGCCTGATTATTCTGCAGCGGCAGTATTTTGACCAATAGGGCTGATTAATTTAACTGGTAAGGAGCTGACCACGGATGTGGCATACTGCAATTGCAACGGCACTGAGAAACCAGCGGGCCAATCTACGGGCCTTTCCCTGGAGCTTCACGTTAGGCCATATTATCGATGGTGCATATCTGGTGCTCGTCGCCTATTTCTCGTACGTCTATTTGATTCAGGGTGATCTGGATGACAGGTTTCTGCTGTATACCGGAACTGACAATTATCTGGCATTTGCCATCATTGGCGGTACCTTGAACATTTTCTGCATCAGCATGATGATGAATGTTTCCCGTGCGCTGATTACAGAATGGCGGGAAGGCACGCTGGAAGCGCTTCTGTTATCGCCTTCCAGCCGGAACGGCTACTTCCTGGGGACAGCCATCCAGCAGTTTTACCGCAGCGGCTTCATCCTGCTGGCTGTACTGGTCTTTGGCCTGCTGGCCGGACTGAGGCTGCCTGCCCCTCACCTGCTGTCCGTACTGGCCGGAGCACTGGTATTCATTCTCTCTATCTATTCCATGGCGCTGGTGCTGGGCAGTGTAATGCTGCTTACCCGTGATACATACATCGTACAGAATACTTTATTTGCTGTGACAACCCTGCTCTGCGGATTTCAGTTCCCGAGGCAGTATTTGCCCGGATTTCTCCAGAACGCAGCGGAGATCTTCCCGCTGACCTCCTCGCTCCAGCTGCTGCGCGGGGCCCTGCTGAATGGCAGTACCATTACACTGACGGACCTTCTGCCTGCCTTTTTCCTGAGTACGGTCTATATTGCCGTAGGCATATGGTGCATCAGCAGGGTGGAACGCCAATTATTTGAGAAATTCTAAACCAGGAGGCTGAATACTATATGATCCGGATGAACGATGTAACTAAAATATACCAGAGCAAAAACAGGCTCCGCCTGTTCCGTTCCGAGACCCGGCTTCATACGGCTGTACATGCGCTGAACCTGAGCATTGAACCGGGTGAAGTGGCCGGTCTGCTGGGTCTAAATGGAGCCGGCAAAACTACTACCATCCGCATGCTTTCTACACTGCTTGATCCGACTTCGGGTACAATCGAGGTGGACGGACTCTCCATGAACACTCACCGGCGGATGATTCAGCAGAAAGTGAATATGATTCCCGGCGGAGAACGGATGCTGTATTGGCGGCTGACCGGCAGAGAGAATCTGGAGTACTTCGGCAGACTCTATGGTCTGAGCCGCGCAGCAATTAACTCAGAAAGCGCAAGACTCCTTAACGAGGTTGGCCTGGCTGATGCTGCCGATCTGCCGGTGGAGCAGTATTCGAAGGGGATGAAACAGCGGCTGCAGATTGCCAGAGGCCTAATCAATGATCCGGCTTATTTGTTTCTGGATGAGCCTACGCTTGGCCTGGATGCCCCCATTGCCAGGCAGCTGCGGGCAACGGTAAGCAGGCTGGCCAAGGAGCAGGGGAAAGGCATCCTGCTGACCAGCCATTATCTGCAGGAGGTAGAGGAGCTATGCGACCGGGTGTACATTCTTAACCGGGGTGAGCTGCTGCTATGCGGCAAGCCGGAGGCCATCATCTCCCAGATCGCCGGTTCCCAGACGGCACATCTGGATGTGAACGGCTGGGATGAGCAGCTCAGACCGCTGCTGCTTACACATCTGTCCGGTCTGGGTTACCCTGCACAGCTGGCCGGCACCGCGGCAGTCTCAGGGCAGACTTCTGCGCAGGAGGATGAATCGTACCGGATCTCTGTACAGACCCCTGCAGCGGACAGGCTGATCACCACCCTGCTTCCCTGGGCCAGCAGCCACGGACTGCGGATACACAGCTTTTCCTGCGATAAGCCCACGCTGGAGGATGCGATTATCCGGCTGGCTGAGGACAAGGTATCATGAATTGGAGCGGACAATGGGCTATTGTTGCCGCCGAGCTTACCAAGCAGCACAGGAACCGCAGGAGGGGCAAAGCCACCTTCTTCTCGCTCCTGTTCTGGCCGGTGCTCAGCTTCCTGACCTCTTACTACACAATGAAGCCTTACCGGACCGGTGAAGGCTCTGTACTCTCACGCATCATCCCGGATGAGCGTATTCCGCTGTTCCTGCTCAGCGGGTATCTGGTATTCCAGCTGTTCTGGGCAGTAGTGGAAGCCGCCTGGCTATTTGAGCAGGAGCGCAAGGACGGCACGGTTGAGACCGTGTTCCTGACACCTGCTTCCAAATCATCCTTCCTGTACGGACGTTCCCTGTATTCGCTGCTTCACGGAATCTGGATGTTCGCGGTCTTCTCCCTGCTGACCTTTGTATTCGTCGCGGACAGTTCCTCAGTCAACTGGGCGGCGCTGACCCTAGCCCTGCTGCTGATTATGGCTGCAGCAGTAATCTGGGGCGCACTGCTAAGCGCCGTCTCGCTTTTCTTCAGAGAATCCTCGTTTCTCTATTACGTATTCCAGGCCCCCATGGAGCTGTTCGGCGGTGTGCGGATTCCTCCGGCCGTCTTCCCGGTCTGGGCCACCGGTCTGTCCAGCCTGTTTCCGGTAACCTACAGTCTGATTCTGGTCCGGGGGGCCTTATACGGCAGCATCGGCCGGGGCTGGTGGACTGCGCTCCTCGTGCTGGTTCTCGGCAGTATTCTGCTCGCCGGCTGCACCCGGTACATCCTGTACAGCGCGGAGCGCCATGCCCGGCTCAAGGGCAACTGGAGCATGTTCTAATCCCGCTATATAATGAAACCGCCCGCAAGCTTAACGTCAGCAGTGCTGCGTTATCCTTGCGGGCGGTTTTATTTCCGGCTCAAGCTTGAACAGAATTAGCTGCTTAGCGGCTACGATCAATGCGAATGCGAGTCTGTTCCCAGATGCTCCAGCAGATTCGTGAAGAGCTTCTTTATCTTCTCCGAGTATTTCCCCTTCTCTTTGCCCATTGAGGTATAGATCAGGGAAGTATTATCCTTGTTGTAAATTTCTGTTCTGGCTCCGGATGTTTCCGTCAGCGGCTGTCCCCCGTACCAGTCCGTAATCCGGCTTACCCGCTCTGGGCGGCTGCTGAATACATGCAGTGTAATATTCTGCGCGGGCTGGCTGTTGATCAGATACTGATAACTGGTGTTCCCGTGGTTATCCTCAGTAAACTTCTCATCAGTCAGAGCAAGCTGCTGACCCGCAAAGTCCTGGCGCAGCTCCTTGCGGAACCGACCGTCCAGCCCTTTGCCCTGCGAGTAGGCCAGCAGCGTACCATCCTGGTAGGAATGTGTAGTGTAATTTCCTGCGTCTTGCGCTTCCCGCTGCCCGGAGCAGCCTGCAAGCAGTGCTCCGGCAGCCAGAATAGCAGCGAGCATGCCTCTATACCGGTGTAACATATCTTAGCCCCCTTTTCCAATGCCCGGCATCTCTTAACTGCCGCTTTACAGCGGCATGAATAACTTTAGGATGCCTGACAATTGGAAAAGTATGCAGAGCTGTATAGATAGAGTATCGTCTGCGTATAGGGAATAATATCAGAGAACTTGCGGGTCCGTATGCACATCTGAATCAGGATCTGACAAACTCCAGCGCTTGAAGCTTACCTGGAATCCGCTCCGGGTCGGTGCACATAGGAACGGTCCTGCCTGCTTGCCAAGCTCATATGGAAACCGCGCAACACGGATTGTCCGCCAAGGATGGTTGTCCGTTCTGGCTCTGAGGATTACCGCATCCTTCATCCGCGAGGCGCGGAGGGTCACCTCTTCACCTGCCCATTCCGGAACAGGGGAGAGCGACCAGTCCGAGTATGTGTCCGTCACAACCGCGCCGATATGCGGAACCCCGTCATTCAGCTCAATCCCGGCTTTAATCCAGATGTGCTCACTGTGCCACAGCATAATGCCTGCCTGATCATACAGCTCTGTGAACCCGTCCAGGGAAAAGCTGATCTCCACCGCCTCTGTATCTTCCCAAGGCGCAAGCAGGGCATGCCCGTTATTATGCTGGAAGCCATACAGGGTCTGCTGCCAATAATCACTGCCTGCTGCGGCCTCAACCACAAGTGTACCTGAGACAATCCTGCTGGACACAGGTTCATTGCTCCAATGACCAGCCTGCCACTCTACTATTCTCATCTTATACACACCTTTCATTCATTCAATTAACGCTTATTGTACCTGATCCGGGTATCAACAGGGAACAGCACAACAAAAAACCCGGCAGAAAAATTCTCTGCCAGGCAATTTATACTGGTTCATGAATTTAAGATTGCAGTTTCGCTTACAAATCCGGATGCTCATGCTTTGCTTTGAGGCGGCTCCAGCGGCGCTGTACTTCGCTTTCGAAGCTGCGCAGCGCCGGTTCGTTCTCCGGCTTCAGCAGATGACGGGTCTTGCCCATGGTCTTCAGCCAGGCTCCTACCTCTACCCGCTTATCCTTATCTTCCGGATTGTACGTAATGTTGGTCGTGCCATGCTCAACTTCGTACAGCGGGAAGAAGCAGGATTCCACAGCCAGGGAGACGATATCCGTCCCGTCTTTATCTTCGCTCATCCAGTTCAGCGGACAGGCGATCAGAATCTTGCCGTAGACCAGGCCTTCATTCTGCGCATACCACTGTGCCTTCGCTGCCTTCTTCAGCAGATCCTGCGGGTAGGCTTCACAGCCGGTGAAGACATAAGGAATATTGGTCGCTGCCATAATCTGCGCTGTATCCTTATGCTGGGTCGCCTTACCCTGCTGGGTTTTGCCGATGCTGGATGTTGAAGTGCGGTGTCCGAGCGGTGTGGAGTAGGACTGCTGCGCACCTGTATTCATATAACCTTCATTATCGTATTCCACAATAATCATCTTGTGGCCGCGCAGGGCTGCACCGATGGCCGGCCCCATACCGATATCCATCCCGCCGTCGCCGGTAACCATGACGAACGTGAAGTCCTCCTTCAGACCGAGACCATCGAGCTCGCCGCGGCGTTTGCGTTCCCAGAACATCTCCACAACACCGGACAGCGTAGCTGCGCCGTTCTGGAAGAGGTTATGGATAAAGGTCGATTTATGCGAAGAATACGGATAGCCGGTTGTTGTAACCATGGCACAGCCCGTATGATACAGCGCGACGATATCGCCTTCGATTCCTTTGAAGAACAGTTCCAGTCCGGAGAAAATCCCGCAGCCAGGGCATGCGCCATGTCCCGGCGACAATCGTCTCGGCTTCTTCATCAGACTGCGGATCGGCGGGATTCTTACGGCCAGCTTGCCGGTCTCTTCATCCTGCTTCACCGTAATCAGACCCGTCTTCAGCGCATCAAAATCCATCGGCTTCAGCAGGCGCTGCGGAGCTTTGTCCGGTTCTCCGGGATTATGGCCGTAGTAATCGAATGGAATTTCTACACGGTCAGCCACTACGGCATCCATTGCCAGCTGGAAGAAGTGATGGCCATCTTCAGCATAGAAGTCTTTGCCGCCCAGACCGTAGATCCGGCTGATCACCTTAGTGGTCCGGTTGCCGTAAGTGAACAATGCCGCCTTGATCTCATTAACCATATTGCCGCCGTGTCCGCCGACAGAATCCGCACGGTCACCGACGGTAATGGCTTTGACGTTCTTCAGCGCTTCAGCAATCTGCTTCTGCGGGAACGGACGGATCATGTTCGGAGAGATGGCTCCGGCCTTAATTCCCTGCAGGCGAAGCTGATCGACCACATCCTTGATAATCTCTGAAGCAGAGTTCATCAGGAACACAGCCACATCGGCATCGTCCATCCGGTACTGCTCGATCATCGGATAATGGCGGCCTGTCAGCTCGGCAAACTCCGCAGCAATCTCCTCGAATACTTCGCCGGCATTATACATGGCAACAGATTGCTGATAACGGTTGTTGATATAATCCGGCTCATTCATGTAAGGCCCTACAGTTACCGGGTTATTGCGGTCCAGCGTATCTGTGAAGCCGGCCGGCGGCTGTTCACCTACGAACTTATGAACATCCTCGCGGTGGGCGAACGCCTGCACGCGGCGTTTCTGGTGAGAAGTGAAATAACCGTCAGAGGCTACCATAACCGGCAGCCGGACCTTGGCATGCTCCGCCAGCTTCAGCGCCATCAGGTTCATGTCATAGACGGACTGCGGATCACGGCACATCAGGATCGGCCAGCCGGTGTTCAGTGCGAAATAGAGATCCGAGTGGTCGCCGTGAATATTCAGCGGGCCGGAGATGGAGCGGCAGATCAGGTTCATGACCATCGGCATCCGCGTGCCGGCTTGTACGGGCATCTGCTCCAGCATGAACATATATCCTTGAGCGCTCGTTGCGTTGAACACGCGTCCGCCTGCAGTCGAAGCGCCGTAGCAGATCCCTGCCGAGCTGTGTTCTCCGTCTGAAGGAATCAGCATGATATCATGCTGTCCGCTGGCTTTCATCGTATCGAGGAACTGGGCTACTTCTGTCGACGGGGAGATCGGGAAATAACCCATGACATGATAGTTAATCTGATGGGCTGCATATGCCGCCATTTCATTGCCGGATTCATATAGGAATTTCTGCTCCACCTTGGCAGAGCCTACTTCTTTTTCATAATCGATAGCCACAATTCATTCCACCTTTCTTCCGGGTATTTAGACTTGAGTAACCAGATCAAACGTGTGCTTCACTGTACGGCTGTCAGCATAACCTTCCGTCTCACGTGCACTGGAGAGCGCCGAAGTCGGGCACGCGCCAATGCACTTCAGGCAGCCTTTACAGTACTGGTAGTCAATACCCGTCAGGAACATTTGCGAACGGCCCTTGCGGTCCAGGCGTTCCTCCCAGACGAAGCATTGATCCGGGCAGACGGTGTCGCACTGTGCACAGTTGATGCAGGCCTCAATATCAAAGACCGGAAGCATACCGGAGCGGGAAATGCTAAGATTCTTCAGGAAGCTGCTGCCCGGGTTCGTGATGGTGCCGCCCATCGGCTGGGTCTCGTAACCGAGCGCTGAAATATCGGAGCGGACATACTCAGGCATGCTGTCGCCTGCTGCCAGCTCAAAGGTCATAAACTTCACTTCATTGTATCCGCGGTCAAAGGTTGTGATGGCCGACTGAACGGCCTGCGGATATTTTTTGCCGAGGGATTTCTCGATTACGCCCTTCATAATATCCGTACTCAGGAACGGGCAGAGCCGGAACAGCGCGCCGAGCATCGCCATGTTCACCCGGTTCTTTTCTTTCAGCGCAATGCTGGTTGCATCAATTACGGCAATGGTTCCGGCTTTCAGCTTCAGCAGCTCTTTGAGTTCTTCCGGCGTCTTGGCCGAGTTCACAAGAACAGTACTGTCTGCATGAATACCGCTGGTTACGTTGACGGTTCTGGCGAGCGCTTCGTGGAAGACGCCGACGACATGCGGGCGCTCTACCGGGGAAGTATCCCGGATATGCGTGTCCATATCACAGAAACGGATATGAGCCTTAACCGCAGAGCCTTTCTTCTCCGAACCATACGATGAAAAGCTGACGCCATTCAGACCCGCGCCGACCACACCTGCTTCCGCAAGCATTTTCCCGGCAAGGTTCGCCCCCAGGCCCCCAATGGATTCCAGACGAATCTCAAAAAAGCCCAGCTCATTTACTTTTGGCAATTGTACCACCGACATAACCCCTTTCGTAGTGTCAAGTAGAATAACATCCTTTTGACTTTTTCAAAAATTGTAACTCGATTTTGCAAGCCGCGAAGTGACATATCTTGCATTTATCACGCTTGGGGAATCACAATTCTTTATAGATTTCAATGGGTTTCTTTATATGCAACAGCACGGTGTTATTTCAATAGAAGGAAACCTTCCATAAAAACGGCAAATTGTGAATATTCTGTGTAACCACGTACTTCCCAAGGGAGATTTGCAACCAATGTCACCCTTAATTTAGCAATAAAATTAAAAATTAAGATGTTAAATTTATCACAGAAATCATGATATTTGTCACAGGTGCCCAGCCCATATAGAAAGAAACCCATCCTGAACGGATGGGCTGAATCTGTAAATCTTATTTATCCCGCAAGCGCAGCAACAAGCCCTCTTTGCCGGAGACCAGCATATCGCTGCCTGTCCATAACATCTCATTAAAGGTATAGAATTGATCATGCTCATAGAAGCTCCAGCTCTTCAAATCCTTGGATATGCCGATTCTGTTGCCGCTCATGAAACGGTAATCCTGACCGGTCCAGACCAGTCTGCTTGGAATGTCGCCTGCATCATTCGGCTGAATAACCTGATCATATTGCCCTTTGACAGTACTCCACTGCAGCCCGTTTGCCGAGCTGTAGATATGATCTGCAGCAATGAGGAACCGGTCCTTCACCCACTGCACATTCATGAAGCTGTACGTGCGGCCGCTCGCCGTCGCCAGGGTCTGTGTATTCCATTTAGCTGAGCTCGTACTCTGTAAAATAACAGCCTTGCCGCCGCTCACTCCGGCTGCTACAACCGTACCGTTATGGACCGCAATGTCGGTAAGCTTACCTGTCCAGTCACAGATCTTCTTCCATGCAGTCCCGTTTGCCGAAGAATAGATCACCGACTTCTTATCATTGCCTTTCGGCTGACCGATGGCAATATATTCTTTGCCTGTCCAGATTACCTTACTCATCTCGGCATCCAGCGGCTTGCTGTTGCGGGTCCAGGCGCTGCCGTTCTTGGAGGTCCAGGCATACTGCCTCCCTACAGCCACAAACATGCTGCCGTTCCAGGCCACAGAGGTCAGACCGTTCTGCGCTGTATCCTTCTGGTTCCCGAGCAGAATCTGCTGCCAGTTCCTGCCGTCCTTGCTTACAGCAACAGCAGGCACGGAATAGACATACAGGGAACCGACGGATACAAATATCCCATTTCCTTTTACAGTCTGATACAGGTAGGCATCCGGCTTAGCCCCCTGCTTCATCTCCCACTTCAGCCCGTCTTTAGAGACGGCAATGCGTGTGCCCGAAACGCCGACATAGCTTTTCCCGGTGTAGGTCACTGACATCCCGAAAGGAATATTGGAAATCTTCTGCTGCTGCCATTTCACTTTATCGGTGGAGACAAACACGATGCCTTCATTGCGGAACAGGGAAGCATAGATCAGGTACTGCTTGCCGTTCCAGAATATACCGCTGCGGCTGTATAAGCCGGAGAACATATCCGAAGTTCTGGCCAGCTGGAAGTTGATCCCGTCCTTGGTGCTCAGATTATTGCCCTCATCGTCATGGAAGACAAGGGTTCCATCCGGCTTCAACTCATCAAAGATCAGCCAATAGTTACGGATCGGCCGGCCGTTTACCGCTGCTCTGTATTTAAAACTGTTATTTATTTTACCGGACTGCTGGGTCCACTGGCTTAAATTATCCGATGTATACACGATCAGCTCGACGCTGCGTTTATCACTGGGCATATAAAGGAACTGGTTCCGCCCGCTGGCGGCTCCGTAATAGGCATATCCTCCGTAAGTCATCATATACCGTTTGCCGTTCCAAAAGATCTGGTCCAGCTGTTGCCCGGCCGTCCCTTTTAGCGTCCAGACCTTACCGTCTTCTGAGGTGTATACTTCAGTCTTCGACGTCTGATCCGGATAAGACAGCAGTATAAACTGATTGTTCTGCCAGGTGATTGTGTAAGCCTTCAGTGCTGATGGTGTTAGTTCAACTGCGGTTTCGGTCCAGCTCTCCCCGTCCAGCGAATAATATAAATGCGGGGAGTCCGGATTCAGATCACTTAAAAAGAAGCGGTCATGCTGATAAGTGATGTTTAGTTTGCTTGAGACTGCCGGCAGAGGCTTTGTGCTCCAGACAGCGCCCCCATCTTTGGATAACAGATATCCTTCAGTCTTTAGAATGATCACCATTCCTTGTCCGTTGCTGACAGGTTGGCCGAGTGTATTCCCCTGCTGTCCGTCATAAGTAAATGTGAATTGCTTCTCAGCATCACCGGATGACAAGGGAAAGGCAACCCTTTGCGGAGTGGCAACTGTCTGGAGGTCTGAACCGGTACCCGACTGCTGCTTGCTGTTATCGCCCCAGGCCACTGCACTTCCGTCTTCCAGCAGCGCAAAGGCATGATTCGCTATATAGCCGATGCTAAGCCCTGACACATTGTTCAGATTAGAAACCTTGACCGGCTGTACAGAATGCTTAGTCGTCCCGTCTCCCAGCTGATTCCGGTCATTATAGCCCCAGGCCCAGACTGTCTTGTCATTCTTGAGCACGGTAAAAAAGCCCTGCCCGGAGGAGATATCCTGAATACCCTCAAGCTCCTCAATCCGCTGAACCTCGCCATCCCCCTTTAGAAGCTTTATTATATTCGGCTTGGCGGTCATGCTATAAATCGTTGAGCTGCCCCAGCCCCAGACCTGCCCGTCTTCCGACAAGGCATAATTGGGCTGTTCTGTCTGTCCGTCTATGATTTTCCGGATACCCGAGAGCCCATCGACCTGAACGGGAACCGAGGGCTTAGAGCCGATGCTCCATACAGTTCCGTCATTTTTAAGCGCATATGTATCATAAAAAGCCTTGAAGCCGGCATTGCTCAGCTCCGGCCGCTTGACCGGGGCTTTCCCCGGCTCGGAAGGCACGTACGTCCAGACAGTTCCGTCGCTCTGCGTGGCGTATGCATAGGCTTCTGCTTCACTGATCTGCTCGATCTGCTTCAGTTCTTTGACCTGGCTAAATAACGCTGAGTCTGTAGAATAATTGAACTTCACCCATACTGTACCGTCTTCAAGCAGCACCAGCAGAAACTGGTTGCCGCCCTGGATATCCTTAATCGGCTTATTCTTGAAAAAGCTTACCTGGCCGGGGACTCCATTTCCATAGGAGGTATAGCCGTTAGACTGGCCCCAAGCCCACAAATTGCCCTGGGTATCCAGCGCATAAGATTGGAGATTGCTGGCTGTGATCTTGCGCAGCTTGACACCAGTGTAACTGTCTTGATTCCCGGCGGCTTGGGTAGAGACAGGCGGGGCACCGGCGGCCACCGTTCCGGTAATGAACAGCAGAATAATTAGCTTCAGCATTATGTTCCTGGTGAACACTCTCTTAAATGAATTCATAGTACGTTTCAAAGCTCCTTGTCTATGTATTGGACATCAAGGGATATTATACCATTCAACCCAATAAAAAAATGATCATAAAGAACCATTTAACATACTCCCCCGCGACAGCTTGGATGCTGAATAAACGTCATTTAATTTCTCACTTTTCTGTTGATTTGGCTGATTAGCCGCAAATTAAGTGCTGTTTTTCCACCTGCTGTTTACATGTCCCCCCCCTCCGCTTCCTTAGTAAGTGGAGAAAATCCATTCAATTCAGGAACACCGGATATCCAGGCTTCTGTTGTAATACTGCTTCAAATTGTTTCATCCGCCCATATACTGTGATTCACAATTGTTCATGCCGCATAGAGCAATTAAAAAGCAGCTCCGCGGCCCAGCACCGCGAAACTGCTAGGAGTACAACCTCTATGAGCATTTTAAAAAACCAAACCCTTTAGAAAACCTACTCTTAATAAGTCCACCAGTTGCCGGACATCACAATCATCGAGAACAGCTTAATGCTGTCTTCATAGTAATCCTCTGCCGCACTGCCGGCTGTATGGCTCCAGAGGGAGTTAAGCCAGCTCTGGTTGGCAGAGGAAGTCATCGCGCTTACACCGAACGGGGCATAGAAGGCACCGCTGTTATAGCTGCCGAATGTGGTTCCGTTCAGCTTATAGCCGTCCTTAATATTGCCCGGAGTGCTGCTGACCTTGGTCTTAATCCAGCTGTTCAGCTGATTTAACTGTGCCAGGGCCCGGTTATCCCCTGTGAGCAGATAATCGGTGGCAATCCGCCACGGAGTGCGGCAGGAATTATAGTTGTAGTTGCCGTCATTCGCATCCTCCAGGAAATTCGCTGCAGCCGGCTTATACGCATTGCTGGAGTAGACAACGAAATCCGGCAGCAATCCGGTAGTAGCGCTGTATCCGATATATAGGCTGTTTATGATTGTATAGGTCTTGTCCGTCACGTTCTGCCAGCGGGTATCGCCTGTCGCGGCCTGGAATGCCTTCAGATGATTAAGCATGAAATCAGACGGCCGGGTCGCCGTATTATACGCGCCGCTGTTCGCCCAGTCGCCGAGCCGGATGGTCCACTGCGCAACATTGATCTCTTTATCCATGATTGCATTAATAATGTTGATTGCTGCCTGCAAATAGTTTACCGTTCCGCTGCTGCCCCATTGTCTGTGCGCCAGCAGCAGCGAGAAGGCGATATCCATGTCGCCGTCCGTTGCAGAATCCTCACCTTCGATATTCTGGAAGCTGCTGTTCTGTTTCCAGGACATCAGGTAAGGATTGATGGAGCTTGGATGTGCTGTATAGTAGTTATAGAGTCCGTTATAGTAGGTTTGCGCATTAGCATCATAGCCCGCCATCAGCACAGTGAACAGCATCCCGTAGCCGTGTGCCTCCGAAACGGTCTCCCCGTCCGAATTATATTTAACATAGTATTTGCCCGTTCCGGCCGGCTTGAGATACGCGCCTTTCCAGGCATCCCATTTGGTCTTTACGGCGTTGTCCATAACAGTCTGGGTCACATTATTCGGCTTAATGGATCCGCTTGTATAGGCCGTATGCTGCGGAAAGGGCTTATTCACTGCCGCAAAAGCAGATCCGGCAGGCAGAAGGAAGATGGCCAGACAGAGCAAAACCAGACTTTTCCAATGCAGCTTGCGTTTCCCTTGCTTGTTCATAACTAATTCACTCCTTAGAATTTAGTGGATTAGACTCAGACAAAAGAAATGTCGATTTCACAAACGGACTGCGTCAGGAAAAGTTCACCCCCCGTAAAACATTATGGCACCGTCTGCAGCATTTTCTTCGATGAAAGTTTAAACGTTTATACTTTCACTCCAAAAAAATAATTCCTTTCTGCGAAATTGTAATTTGGAACATATTTAATATATTATTCCAGAGACTACCTGTCAATGAGCAGATGGTCCTGCCGGCGTACGTCCTCAGCAGATTCCCCGGGCTGTCCAGGCCTTATCCGGCAAAAAGCCCGCCCGGCGGATAATCACCGCCAGACGGGCTTAGCCAGTCTAAGGCTGCACCGGAACAGCAATCCGGCGCAGCTATTGGCCACTAAGGAAACTGCGGTTATTCCGCATCCGCATCCGTATCCGTCATCATATGCTCGGCAATCAGCTGCTGCTTGCGGTTCCAGAGCTGCTCGCTGAGGTTAACACGGAAGACCTCCGGATTCAGCTTGCGCAGATATTCCGGCCAGAACAGGTCAAGCTGCTCCTGGTGATACCGGCGGATCTCCGCGAGATCCGGCAGCTTGTAGACCTGGAAGCCGTTCACGAAGACGGGCTCCAGCATCGGCAGCGCCTCATACTTCTCTACATGCTTCCTCATATAGGGATGCACAGGGTTGAACAGCTTCAGCCGGACCCCGCTGCGCGGAGCAGGCTCATCCGCGAAGCTGATATAATCCGCCAGCGCCTTGCCGTTCTGCCCGACAATACGGTAGACGGATTTTTTGCCGGGGGTGGAGACCTTCTCGGGATTGGAGGAGATCTTGATCGTCGGGATCATCTCACCGCTTGGCGCTTCAATCTCAACCAGCTTGTAGACTCCGCCCAGCGAAGGCTGATCGGCAGCCGTAATCAGCTGGGTTCCTACTCCCCAGGTATCAATCGCCGCACCCTGCAGCTTCAGATCCATGATGGTGTTCTCATCAAGATCATTGGAAGCCACAATCTTCACATAGTCAAGGCCCGCTGCATCGAGCATTTCACGCGCTTTACGCGACAGATACGCAAGGTCCCCGCTGTCGAGCCGGATCCCGTTCATCCGCTTGCCCTGTGCCTCCAGCTTCTTAGCTGTGTTAATGGCATTCGGCACACCGCTGCGCAGCGTATCGAACGTATCCACCAGCAGGGTTACGCCATCAGGCATCACTCTGGCATAGGCGTCGAAGGCCTCCTGCTCGCTCGGGAAGCTCTGCACCCAGGAATGGGCATGTGTTCCCTTCGTCGGAATCCCAAACAGCTTGCCGGCAAGCATATTCGAAGTGGCATGGAACCCGCCGATATAAGCTG
Source organism: Paenibacillus sp. MMS20-IR301 (assembly GCF_032302195.1). Taxonomy (NCBI): domain Bacteria; kingdom Bacillati; phylum Bacillota; class Bacilli; order Caryophanales; family Paenibacillaceae; genus Paenibacillus; species Paenibacillus sp. MMS20-IR301. Next base: position 1,480,797 of record NZ_CP135275.1, on the reverse strand, counting down.
CACGGGCGCCCCATACCGCGGCATCCGCTTCCTGCGCACGGCGCGTTCCGAATTCAAGCAGCGTATCCTTCGGAGCGACCTGCTTGATCCGGGAAGCCTTGGTTGCAATCAGCGTCTGGTAGTTCATGAAGTTCAGGATGGCCGTCTCGACCAGCTGGGCTTCCATAATCGTGCCTTCCACGCGGATCAGCGGCTCATCCGGGAAGATCAGCGCGCCTTCCTTCATGGCATGAATACTGCCCTGGAAATGGAACTGCAGCAGCTCCTCCAGAAACGCCGGCGCATAATTCTCCTCCTGCTCCGACAGGTAGCGGATATCCTCCTCCGTGAACCGCAGCTCCGCAATATACTGGGTGATCCGCTCCAGACCGGCGAAGACAGCAAACCCGTTGCCAAACGGCAGCTTGCGGAAATATGCTTCAAATACGGCTTTGCGCTTATGGGTGCCGTTCACCCAGTGGGCGTACATCATATTGATCTGATATTTGTCTGTATGTAGAGCAAGTTCTCTCCTCAAGTCCTCATCTCCTAATAGTTCCTCTGCTGAAGTAAAATCTGCTGCTGCTGGTTAGTTCACTATTCTGCGCTTACGACTGCCGCACCGAGGCTGCCGCGGAAATGCCCCAGCGCCCAGGTATGCCCGTCCGGGTTGAAGCTGGCCACCGCATCCTCGTGAACAGTAATATTAAATCCCAGATTGTACGCATCCACAGCTGTATGCAGCACACAGATATCCGTGCATACGCCGATCAGATGCAGCTCGGTAATCCCCCGCTCACGCAGCTTCAGCGCAAGATCCGTGCCGCAGAACGCGCTGTAACGGGTTTTATCCATCCAATAGATGGCCTCACGGTTCGCCTCATATACAGCCTTCAGGGTGCCGTACAGCTCACGCCCGCTGCTGTCCCGCAGATTATGCGGCGGAAACAGCCTGCTCTCCGGATGATACGGATCATTGGCCTCATGCAGATCGACCGCCATGACCACATAGTCACCTGCCTGCACGAATTGCTCAGTCAATGCGCTAACCCGCGGGGCAATGTCAATCCCGGGCTGCCCTACAGGCAGACTGCCGTCGATAAAATCATTCGTGAAATCAATTACGATCAGTGCTTTCATATACAGATAGCCCCCTTTTCGCAAATCAAATCAGGTATAAATGGATAACAGCGGTTCATGGTCAGTGAACATATAGAGCTGCGCCGGACGCTGGGAGTATTGATTGGAGCTCAGCAGGTCACCCGCTTCATCCCTTACTTCCTTTAATATACCCTGCCGGCTGCGGGTTGACGTAATTTTGCGGATAAAATTCGGTTCCTTGAATTCCGGAACTACCGTCTGAATCACCTGGTACAGCTCGCTAAGCGTGAAATGGCGCGGCAGAAACTGCCGGGCAATCGTGGTCTGCAGCATCTGCTGCTGAATCCGCAGGTAGGCGTCGGAAATAATATCACGGTGGTCAAAAGCCAGCTCCAGCTCCTCCAGCGCTTCCTGCAGAGTGAACAGGCCGACCTCGCCCGCATCGTCGGAGGCTTGTCTCTGTTCGAGCATCCACTCTTCGACCAGGGCAAAGAACGCATGGCTGATAATCCAGCCGCGCGGATCGCGTCCGGGCTTACTGTAGACCCCGAGGTATTCCAGATGGCCGCCGTCCACGCCGGTCTCTTCCTTCAGCTCGCGTGTAGCTGCACCATAGATCGATTCATCTTCCTGGCAAAAGCCGCCCGGCAAGGCCCACATGCCCGCACAAGGCCATTTCTTCCGCCGGATCAGCATCACTTTGAGTTCCCGCAGCGGGAGTGTCTTCGTGACCGTCTTCCGTTCGCGTTTGGTCAGCGTAAACATGACAATATCCGCCGGAACGCCGTCCGGAGTGCGGTATTTTTTGGCGTTATAGGTTGGTTCCACGTTCTCGCTCACTTTAGATCATCCTTTGCCGCAGCTTTTATTTGCTGTTCGTATCTTTTAATGTACCAAACCTGTCCTTCTAAAATCAACCGCATAGAGCGGTAAAAAATAAAACAACCCCACAAAGTGGAGCTATAGCTACGGATGATTACTCAGGTACTTTGCGGGGACCCCAAAACATAAAAGGGACGGATTCTCATCCGCCCCGGAGGTGCTTCTTAATCGCCGCAGGTGGACGGAGGCGCGTCTGTGCCTGCTTCCACGTTGATTTTATCCGAGACGGTATCCCTGATAACCGAGATGACCAGCTGCAGCAGATAGTTGATATCGCTCTGGCTCTGCTGGAACTCATTCACGACCGGAATGCTGTCAATCTCATCCTGCAGCAATTCAATTTCCTGTTCAATCTTTGCGACCATGCTCACATTCTTGAAGCTCTCAAAGGCCACAATCTCCTTCTGCTTCTTCTTGATAGCAGCTATGAGCCCCTGCACCCGGTCGTGATTCTGGATCTTCAGCTCAGCCTGCTGGAAATGCCGGACCTCTTCACTTGTGGAGATCAGTGCAGCCAGCTCCTTCGCTTTGCCCATAATATCCTCGCGTACAATTAAATCGCGGGTGTTGTGGGTCTCCATGCCGTATGCATTCAAACGCGCTTCTTCCCGGCTCATTCTTCTCGCCCCATTTCTCTATAATTAGAGGACTGCTGCCGCTTCAGCCAGATAGTCCCCTTTGATGTACCAGGTCTTCGTATCGGTAATTCTCACCTGCACCATCGTGCCGACCAGTGACGCCGGGCCTTCGAAATGCACCAGCTTGCTGTCCCGGGTCCGTCCGGCGAGGACATTCGAATTGTTCTTGCTTTCGCCTTCCACCAGCACCTCTGCCACCTTGCCGAGCATCCGCTCATTGCCGAGCCGGCTCTGCTCTTTGATCAGATCGTTCAGGCGCTGCAGGCGCGCGCTTTTGACCTCTGCCGGAACATTGTCTTCCATCGCAGCAGCAGGTGTACCTTCACGTGCAGAATAAATAAAGGTATACGCCATATCATACCCTACTTCGCGCACCAGCGACAGTGTCTCTTCAAATTGTTCCTCGGTTTCGCCCGGAAAACCAACAATAATATCCGTAGTCAGCACCGCATCCGGCACCCCGGCTTTAATCTTACGCACCAGCTCCAGGTAGGCTTCACGCGTATATTTGCGGCTCATTTTTTTCAGCACCGCCGTACTTCCCGACTGCACCGGCAGGTGGATATGCTCCACCAGGTTGCCCCCTTTACCGAGCACATGAATCAGTTTATCGTCAAAATCACGGGGATGCGCAGTCATGAAGCGGATACGCGGAATATCGATCCCCCGCATATCGTCCATCAGATCACCAAACGTGTAGTCGATATCCGTAAAATCCTTACCGTAGGCGTTTACATTCTGCCCCAGCAGCGTAACCTCCTTGAAGCCCTGGCGGGCCAGCTCCCGCACCTCGGCAATGACATCCTCCGGCCGGCGGCTGCGCTCCTTCCCCCGCGTAAACGGTACAATGCAATAGGTACAGAACTTGTCGCAGCCGTACATGATATTCACCCAGGCGCGCAACCCTTCTCTTTTCTTTGGCAGATTCTCAATGATGTCGCCTTCCTTGGACCAGACCTCGATGACCAGCTCCCTGCTGAAGACCGCTTCCTTGATCAGCTCCGGCAGACGGTGGATGTTATGCGTGCCGAAGATCATATCCACGAACCCGTAACGGGTCATGATCCGGTTGACTACCCCTTCCTCCTGGGACATGCAGCCGCAGATTCCGAGCAAGAGCCCCGGCTTCTCCAGCTTCAGGCTTTTGAGATGGCCCAGCTCCCCGAACACCTTATCCTCCGCATTCTCACGGATGGCACATGTATTTAACAGTATAATATCTGCATTATTCCGGTCAGGCGTGGCCTGGTAACCCATTTGCTCAAGCATGCCCTTCATCGTTTCGGTATCATGTTCATTCATCTGGCAGCCGTAAGTAGTAATATGATAAAATTTACCGCAGCCAAAATGCTCCATCTCCGGCAGAATCTCAAAATGGTACAGCACCTCGATCTCTTCCTTGCCGCGGCGCTTGCCTTCCCTATAATCAGGCTGGCTGTTGATCTGCACGTTTCTTCCTTTGATACGGTAGGTAGTTTTGCCTTCCTGCTCACTTATAATCTTGGCGTCGCTGAAATCGAAATATTTGGAGTAATCCTTGCCGCCCTGGCCGGAATTCAGGTCCGGTGGGCTTTTCTTCCCTTTCGCCATTGCAGTATCACATCCTCTGCTGAATTGCTGCTATATGTTAGGCTTTGCTAATGTAAAATTATATCATAGAGCTCCCAAGATAATCCATTATACTAGTGAGACTTGGCGGATATTCACAGGCAGAACAGCCCCGGTGATATGTTGATCACCAGGGCTGCTGTTATCTCCGTACTAAACCTCAATTAGCGCTGACAGTCGCTTGTAACAGCTCACAGGCTGAAGTTGCCGCCGGCTTCTTTTCGGGTCTGCTCCAGTACTGCTCGTTACCCGGAAGATCATCGAACCATTCCGCATCCTCAGGGCAATCAAGGATCATGAATTTGCCGTACTCCTGATCCCGGGACTGGTGATATTTGAGATAGGCTTTGCCTTGCTCGATAGCCAGAATCTCGATTTTGCCGGAGGAATGGCTCATGGAGAGACGGACTCTTTTGCCAAGGCCTGAAGTTCTCGCTTTGGCTTCTTCGACGATCCGGTATACCTGTTCAAGCGGCAGGACGAACTCACGGTTACCGGCAATCGGGCGGTTAATAAAGAAATAATATGGCGTTATTCCAGCCCAGGAGAGGCGGTCGAGCAGCTCACCCAGAACGGCCGGGTCATCATTAATTCCCTTAAGCACCGGCGTCTGATTGACGATAATGGCCCCGGCATCATGCAGATCTCTTACGGCCCGTTTGGCTTCAGGCGTAATCTCGCGGGGATGATTGATATGCGCCATGATATAGATCCGCTTCTCGACGGTAGAATGGGTGCGGATCAGCTCCAGCAGCTCGGGGTCCTGGGAAATCCGCATCGGGTTGAACACGGGCAGCTTAGAGCCGAGACGGATGATCTTGACATGCGGGATGGCCCGCAGGCTCTCAATGATGAACCGCAGCTTGGTGGTCGAGAGAATCAGGCTGTCGCCGCCTGTGAGCAGGACATTGTTGATCTCCGGATGGGCAGCGATGTACTTGATTCCGGCGGTAACATCCGAGGAGGCTTCCTTGACATCATTGCGGAACAGCCGTTTGCGGAAGCAGTAGCGGCAGTAGGCTCCGCAGACCTCGGAGACAATCAGGAGCGCAGTGGTCCGGTATTTATGCTGGCAGCCGTGAACCACATAGTTGGCTTCCTCATCGGATGCGTCCCATTCCCCATACTCCAGCAGCTCGCCCTCTCCGGGAACAACGAGCTTGCGGATGGGATCATCCGGGTCCTCCCAATTAATAAGGGACAGGTAATAGTCGTTTGCCCGGAATACGAACTTGTCCGTAATTTCTTTCAGTCTGGATCTTTCCGCCTCGGGCAGCATTTCCATTTTGTTAATGTCGGTTATGTAACGTACCTTTTGCACATGAATCTCTCCTTTGTTCTCATAATGGCGAGACATTGGGAGCCTTGATGTCAAAAAGCCAAACTGGCAGCCAGCAGGATCTCTCTTAAAAACACAAAAAGAGACCCTTAGCACAAGGGTCTCATGTTATAAGAAACATAAAAAAGCAGACCCATCCACTACTGACGAGGTTAGCTGACGGACTCGGGTAAGATGGTACCCTACATTGCATAGCTCAATGATTCGCCCCAATTGACTGGTTCCCCCGCTTTCCAGCTGGAAATACTGGAAATTAAGCGTAGTTCAAGTATAACCTGCAAAGTTTGCTGAAGTCAAAACTATTGATTTAATTTCAGGCCGGTAATAGAACCGGAAACATCCGTCAGGAGGAACAAGCCGGCAGATTCGTGGTATAGATCAGGGCGTGAGGTCTGTTCAGAGTACTCTATATGACCGCTATCGGGATTTAAGATGGACAGGCCATGAATCGCCCCCCATAATACGAGCTTACCGTGCACCTGTGCCATTTGGGCATGAGGGTAAAAGAGGCCTTCTATATCTGAAGTCAATCGGATTGCCGGCATTTTTAAGAAGAATTCCTTCCGCTCACCAGTTTTCACATCAAATAAAGCCAGTACCGGAGCGGATTTACCGTCACCATAAATCTCCAACTCGCCATCCTCTTCATCATACATTTCTGTCTCAATTTTGCCCCACACCGCGAAGGTATAATCATCTATCCAGGTTACGGGGTAGTCCCAGTCCTCCGTATACTCCCATATGTTATGTACAGTCGGCCCGTCTTCAGCCTCCCAGCAGTTAGACTTCCAGGATGGAAGATGCCAGGCACGGATGCTCCCGACAGGCTGCCAGATCCAGCCCGTGCTAATAATCCATTCTCCGTCTGGTGAAACATGCAGTTTGCCGAAGAAATAATCCAGGTAATGTTCCGTCGCCTGCTTGTCTTCGCTTTCGTATACCGGTGACTCACGGTCAGTCAGCAACGCACCGGTATCCATGTCGACCAGATCGAGTCTGTTCCATTCAGTACCCTTTATGAGGACGGTCCGGTGATCCAGTTCAGCAAATGCCAGAGGGAAAGTACATGTAGTATAATGGTAGTCATCCCGGGACAGCTTCATCACCTCTTGCAGGCTCTGCAGATCATAGACTGCGGCATGCTGGCCTAGCCGGTTGGAAATAGCCGCATACCGTTCGTCCTTAGAGAGAACGATTTGCTGCGGGTGCAGCGGATTAAATTCTGGAATATCCACTTGCAGCAGCTTGACCGCAAGCCCAGAATGCAGCTCAAGCCTCCATAACTCCCCTTCCTCATTCAGCACCAGTAAGGGTACCGCCTGCGTTTCTGTACTTTTTAACGCGTGCATGGCAATAACTACACCTGGATTTGGTACCAGTACCGGAAAGATAACACTTTCAAGCATAAATAGATACCTCCTCACGGCAGCAGAAATTATCTGTACTCTATATAGATTGAACTAAAAAAATTTAGAAAAAAGAGAGTTGGTGGCGGGGGGATATGTAGGGGCACTGTGACCTCCTGAGTTACAGAATGTTCACCATAGCAGGTAAATGGGTTGAATGTGCCCTCCATTAAGAAAAGCAGCCAGCCACGCAACGGTTATTCAAGGGACTAACATAGCGTTACGGACATGAGAGACGTTAAGCCTGCGGAAAGGTACCGGAGTGCCGGACCTTAAGGACATGAGCGCCGTTATTTCACCGGAAAAGTGGAGTTTGCCCATGAAAAGCCGCGGATAAGGGCCGTCGTGTCCGTAAGCCCTCCCCAATGACCTTTTTTGAGCGAATAAAGGCTGTGGCGTCCGTATGGATCAGCTTGGGAGTGTATTTGAACCAGACAGAGGGGATTGACCCTCTATAACCAGCTCCACCCTGAATACAACAGAATGAATTCCGGCCGTTCAGCAAGAAGCTCCTTGGGCATTCTTGTATCCTAAATCAACATATGGCTTTCCAGTTCAAGCTATATAGTCAACACCAGCATTCAGATCTATAATCACTGCAAGCCGCCTGACACATGTTCAGTGTCGGGGGATCAGCTCCTGAATACTGAATTTCTCCGCACCATTATCACTCTCCATCAATACCTCAATATCCGGGGCATACCGCACCAGCATCTCCCGGCAATTGCCGCAAGGAGGCAGAAGCACGCCACCTTCACTGCTCGTTCTCGCAGCTACAATCGTCTCAAATTCCCTTTCCCCTGCCGTAATAGCAGCCCCTATGGCAATAAACTCCGCACATGACCCATGGATCGAGTAGAGATTGACTCCGGTATAGATGTTACCGTTCTTGCAGCGTACCGCTGCCCCTACCGTATGGCGCTCGTTTACCAGATCGAAGTTACGGTCGATGGTTTCGCGGGCGGCCTGGATCAGCTCCCTATCTTTCTGTTCGACTTTCATTGTATGATTCTCCTTATGTATGTACTGCTGAAACTTCCTAAATTATACCAAAAAAACCCAGGCAGGCAGACATGAACAGATAAACACGGGGTTTACCTCATGCATGCCTGTTGCATAGGGTGTTCTGATTCACATATCAGCTATTAGTACAATGTATTCGCCGCATCAGAGGTGAAATGAACAATCTCACTGATTCTGCCGTCACGCACCTTGGCAGGCCACGCCGGATCGCTGATCAGGGCCCGTCCAACCGCTACAAGATCGAACTCTTCCCGTTCCAGTCTCTCCAGAAGGCGTTCAATATTATCTTCCTGGTTCTTCTCCGTTACCGGGCTTGGAAAAGCACTGTCAAGCCCAACTGAGCCGACAGTAATTACCGGCTTGCCGGTAATCTTCTTCGTCCAGCCGGCCAGATTAAGCTCAGAGCCTTCGAATTCCGGCTGCCAGAAGCGCCGCGTCGAGCAGTGGAAGATATCCACACCGGCATTGCTGAGCGGCGTCAGGAAGCGTTCCAGGTCTTCCGGGTTATCCACCAGCCGCGCATCATAATGGCCGCCCTTCCACTGTGAGAAGCGGAGCACTATCGGGAAGTCCGGACCGACTTCACGGCGGCAGGCATCAATGACCTCAACAGCGAAGGTTGTCCGTGCTTCGAGATCACCGCCGTACTCATCGGTGCGCCGGTTGGTCTTCTCCCAGAAGAACTGGTCAATCAGATACCCGTGTGCTCCATGGAGCTCTATACCGTCGAAGCCGATTGCCTTGGCTGCCTTCGCCGCTTGGGCAAAGGCGCCGACAATCCCTTGAATCTGCTCCCGGGTCATCGGCTCTGTAACCTGCTCGCCGGCCAGATTAAGACCGGAAGGCCCGATGGGAAGCGCTGTGCTATTAGGCAGATCGCCAATGCTGCGGGCCATACCGACATGCCACAGCTGCGGAATGATCTTCCCTCCCGCTGCATGGACTTCCTTCACCACCTGCGCCCATGCTTCTAGGGCAGCTTCGCCGTGAATATTCGGAATATTTGGGTGGCTGACCGCTGCCGGATGGTTAATCGCTGTCCCTTCGGTAACAATCAGGCCGACTCCGCCTTCTGCCCTGCGGCGGTAATATGCCGCCACTTCCGGACTGGCTACACCTCCGGGAGACTGCGCTCTTGTCATAGGTGCCATAACCACACGGTTATTCAGGGACAGGCCTCCACCCTGGAAAGGTTCAAATAATTTATCTGTCTTCATATTCAGCCTCCGATTCCTACTAGATTACTTTAAGTAAGCATAGTATGACTGTTATGAACGGTAAATGCAAATATGCATTTAGAAAATACTAACAAGCCGGACACCGCAGCATAGCTGCTAAGTCCGGCTTTACAATAGAATGATGAAATTACAAGTCCAGAACGCCGGCTTTCGGAGTTACACGGAAGGCTGCGGCCAGATCGGCCAGCTGCTGATCGGTGATTTTCTGTTTGATTTCGCGTCCGCCGATCAGGTTGTAGACAATTGCAGCCTTCTCGATCGTCTCTACCAGACCGAAGGTAGCGTCCATAGTGGCTCCGGTCACGAAGATCCCGTGCTGCGGCCAGATAACCACACGGTAATCCTTCATCTTGTCAGCGGTAGCACGCCCGATGTCACTGCTGCCCGGAACCATCCAAGGAATAACGCTGACGCCGTCCGGGAAGACAACCAGACATTCTGTGCACATTTCCCAGAGGGTCTTAGTGAACTTCAGCTCATCCAGATCATGGGTGAAGGTCATGGCAATTACATTCGTTGCATGGGTATGCAGTACAATGCGGTGGTTCGGATCTACCTTCAGACGCTCGATATGGCTCATGAAGTGGGAGGCAAGCTCGCTCGTTGGCACCGCATTGTTACGCAGTCCCCACAGCACTTCTACACTTTCGCCGCTATCGCTGACACGCAGCACGCCCAGATTCGCTTCCGGGTCTTTGATGACATTACGGAAATACTTGCCGGAGCCGGTAACGATGAAGAATTTGCCCGCCAGCTCAGTTACAGGAAACGTAAGGCTGATCGTACGCAGCGGCTCGCTGATGTTGATATATTTGGCTACTTCTTCTTCATCCAGCAGATAACTGACATTACCGCCATTCAGCTCATCCCAGCCGAGGGACCACATGTGGTGGGTGATTTCGGACATTTCCTGGATAAAAGGGGCTTCAACGCTTGCGATATAACCTTTGGTTTCAATAACAGAAGTACTCATTAGGTTGTCTCTCCTTCTATATGCACCGCTAGGTGCGTGGATACTTGTTGTTCTAAGCTCCAAACTTATCTGCCCGCCAGTACTTCCTGCTCGTAGCTCTTCACTTCAGCCAGCCACTGCTCGCGGACCGGAGTTCCCTGCGATGCACAGTAGTAATCCCAGACTGCGCCGAACGGATAGGATTTGAATTCTTCGACCAGGGCCAGGCGGGAAGTATAATCTCCGGCCAGCTCAATGGCGCGCAGCTCTTCTACCGGCTCCAGCATGGCGCGCAGCAGCGCTTTGATGGTGTTGCGTGTACCGATAACCCAAGCCGCCAGATGATTGATGCTGCCATCGAAGAAGTCAAGGCCGATATTCGTGCGCGGCAGCAGATCTCCGCGGACCAGCTCACGGGCAATTTCCAGCAGCTCATCATCCATCGTTACTACGTGGTCGCTGTCCCAGCGGACTGGTCTGCTGACATGCAGCAGTAGTTGCTCGCTGAACATCAGGATCGAGCTGAGCTTGTTCGAGATCACTTCAGTCGGGTGGAAATGTCCGGCATCAAGGCAGATTGCCTTGCCGCGGGTCAGTCCGTAGCCCATATAGAATTCATGGGAGCCGACAACATAGCTCTCAGAACCGATTCCGAACAGCTTGCTCTCAACGGCATCAATATTGTACTTCGGATCAATCTCTTCACTGAATACTTCGTCCAGCGCTTCCTTCAGACGCATACGCGGAGCCAGACGGTCTACAGGTGTATCCTTGTAACCGTCCGGGACCCAGAAGTTGGTTACGCAAGGCTGGCCCAGCTCACGGCCGAAATGCTCGGCAATTTTGCGGGAGGCCTTGCAGTGCCTGATCCAGAAATTGCGGATATCATCATCTGCATGGCTAAGGGTGAAACCGTCAGCCGCCTTCGGATGGGAGAAGCAGGTCGGGTTGAAATCAAGTCCAAGACCCTGCTCTTTAGCCCACTCTACCCAATTCGCGAAATGGCGCGGCTCCAGCTCATCCAGATCAACCTGCTCGTTCGTATCAGCATAAATAGCATGCAGATTAACTTTGTGTTTGCCCGGAATCAGGGACAGTGCTTTCTCCAGATCCTGGCGCAGCTCATCCGGAGTACCGGCCCGGCCGGGATAGCTGCCGGTTACCGCAATACCGCCGCTAAGCTCCTTATCTTTGAACAGGAAGCCCTGAACGTCATCACCTTGCCAGCAGTGCAGTGAAATTTTGATTCCGGCCAGCTTCTCCAGAACCTCATCTGTGTTAATTCCATGGGCTGCGTATAATTTCTTCGCTTCGTTATAGCTGTTAATGATGCTCTGATCCATGCTGTCGCCTCCTAAAAGTATTGTTGGCATACGCTTCTATGATTGAACTCGGCAGAACTCACTCTAAATGCATAAACCAAATAATCTATGTGCAAATTTACTATTTACGCTCATCCGCATTGAATGCGGCATGGAGCTTATCCCAGCGGACCAGCAGCTGATCCAGCTCTGGAACCGCCTGGGGCAGATACGATTTAATCGCAAAGGACGTGCCGATAATCCTCCGGGCTTCATGAATATCAGCCATACGTCCGGCCTTGATCATCTGCACGGCCAGATTGCCGAGCGCAGTCGATTCAGTCGGACCGGCCAGCACCTCTCTGCCGATGATATTAGCGGTCAGCTGGCACAGCAGTTCATTGTTGGCCCCGCCACCGACAATCTGCAGCACTTCGATCTTACGGCCGGTGAGCTCTTCAAGCTCAGCCAGATAGCTGCGGTAGGACAGTGCCAGACTGTCGAAGATACAGCGGGCTAATGCTCCCGGCGACTCCGGCACAGGCTGGCCGCTCTCCGCACAGGCCCGGCGGATCTCTTCTATCATATTATCAGGGTTCAGGAACCGGGGATGATTGCAGGGAATCAGACTGCGGAAGCCTTCGCATGCTCCGGCCTGTTCAGCCAATTCGGCGAAGCTGTATCTGCCTCCGTCCAGTCTCCGTACTTCCTGGATCAGCCACAGTCCCATAATGTTCTTCAGGAAACGGTAGGTACCATACGCGCCCCACTCGTTGGTATAATTGGCTGCCATAGCTTTACTGTCATTTACCGGGTGATCCAGCTCTACCCCAAGCAGCGACCAGGTGCCGCTGCTGATATATGCTGAGGAACGGTCCTTCTGTACAGGCACACCAAGCACGGCAGATGCCGTATCATGGGTAGCGGCGCAGATCAGGCGGCACTCAGGCAGATCATGCGTCTCCACCAGCTCCGGCGTAATGAAGCCGAGATCCTCTCCCGGCTCCGTCAGCGGGGCGAATTGCTCTCTCTTAAGATTCAGCAAATCCAGCAGGTCGGTATCGAAGTCCCGGGTTGCCAGGTTCAGCAGCTGCATTGTGGAGGCGTTGGTCACCTCATTAATCAGGCGTCCGCTAAGTCTGTAATAGAGATAATCCGGCACCATCAGAATCTGCTTGGCTGCAGCCAGCTCTTCACGGTTATGCGCATACAGCTGATATAGTGAATTGAAGGTTAATTGCTGGATGCCCGTCTTGGCATATACCTGCTCAGGTGAGATCAGCCTCCCGACCTCTTCCATTACTCCGTCTGTGCGGCGGTCACGGTAAGCATATACTTCCCTCATCCGTTTACCTTCAGCATCCAGCAATACATAATCCACTGCCCAGGTGTCAATACCCAGTGTACATTCGCTTATTCCGGCAATTTTGGCTTTATGAAGACCCTTAATAATTTCATTAAATAAATAATCAATATCCCAGAAGCAGGAGCCGTCCTGCTCGGTGAACCCGTTGCTGAACCGGTGAATCTCCTCCAGCGAGAGAATCCCGCCATCAAGGGTTCCGAGTACAAGCCGTCCGCTGGAGGCGCCGATATCGACGGCGATATGATTGTTCATGGGGAATCTCCTTATCTAATAGAAGTTAAATTAGAGAATTTTACGGAACAAGGCGATAACTTCTTCTTTGGTAGGAATGAACGGGTTGCCCGGAGCGCAGGCATCCTTCATCGCATTCTCCGCCAGCAAATCCAGATCCACTTCATCTACACCCAGCTCAGACAGCTTGGCAGGAATACCGACTTCCTTGGACAGCGCTTTAATGGATTCAATCACGAAATCTGCACATTCCTTATCGCTTTTGCCTTCAATCTGCAGGCCGATCGCTTTGGCAATCGCTCTGAATTTCTCAGGCACATATTTGGCATTCTCTTCTTCAACGTATGGCAGCAGCATTGCATTACATACGCCATGCGGCAGGTCATACACGCCGCCGAGCTGATGCGCCATCGCATGCACATAACCAAGTCCGGCATTGTTGAACGCCAGTCCGCCAAGGAAGATTGCATAGACCATCTGCTCACGCGCTTCAATGTCATGTCCGTCCGTAACCGTACGGGCCAGATTGCCGAAGATCAGTTCAACAGCCGCCAGCGCAGTGGCATCGGTTACAGGGTAAGCGCCAGGAGTGACCAGTGCTTCAATCGCATGCGTCAGCGCATCCATACCTGTAGCAGCCGTAAGTGCTGCAGGCTTATCGACCATCAGTTCAGGATCATTCACCGAGATGGTGGCGATACTGTTCTTGTCTACCATTACCATCTTGATCTTGCGTTCTTCATCCGTAATAACATAGTTGATTGTAACTTCACTTGAAGTGCCGGCAGTGGTGTTCACTGCTACAATCGGTAAGGATTTATTCTTGGATTTATGAACACCTTCGTAATCTGCAATGTAACCGCCGTTCGTAGCTACGATGCCGATTGCTTTGGCAGTATCCTGCGGGGAGCCGCCGCCGATAGAGATCAGATAGTCACATTCATGCGCATTCAGGAAATCAACGCCGTCATGGACATTTTTACAGGTCGGGTTAGGCTTCACTTCATCATATACCACATAGCTGATTCCCGCTTGATCCAGTACAGCCAGCAGCTTGCCGGCGATTCCGCTCTTCATCAGGAACTTGTCGGTTACGACGAGTGCTTTCTTCAGGTTCAGCTCTTGAATATAGGGAGCAATGTCCTGCAAACAGCCTTTACCCATAATGTTGATCGACGGAACATAATAGACGCGTGTACTCATTGATTAACCAGCCTCCCAGGCAAATTAGTATAACAACAATAATGGACTGCTAAGAATCTCTCTGATCCTGACGTAGATTCTGGCTGTGGCGCCTCAGGCTGGTCTCTCAATGAGGTTAAGCAGCAGACCGGCTCCGGCGCTCCCGTGAAGAATACGCTGCACTCCCCTTGAGCAGGAAATCCAGTGTTTCTTGCAGACAATTAGGAAGCTTGCAGCTTATCTGCGGTATTCCTTACTGTCACAAAGGCATGCGCTTTCAAAGAGATTATTAACATCCTCATCGTATCTCCATTAATCTTTGTTGTCAACAAATTAAATATAAATAATGTTGTTTTTATTTGTTTATTGTTTGTTTCGCGAAGATTAAACTATAATAAATGTGGGATATTAATATTTTTATTGTACAACACAGAAATTAGGGTCTATATTAAAATTAAAGCTATAAGCTGCCGGAAAGGTGATACCCATGCTTGCTGCCGAAAGACGCAAAAAAATAATAGAGCTTGTCCATCAGGATAAACGGGTGCTGGTGTCTGATTTGAGCAAGATGTTTGAGGTCACGGAAGAAACGATCCGCAGAGACCTGGAGAAGCTGGAGAAGGACGGCATTGTGAGCCGCACTTACGGCGGGGCCATGCTGAACAGGCATACCAACGAGGATCTGCCGTTCCTGACCCGCGGAGCGCTCAATACAGATATCAAACGGAATATAGCGATCAAAGCGCTTGATCTGATTAATGACGGGGATACGCTGATGGTTGACCCGAGTTCCACTTCCTTTGAATTCCTTAAGCTGCTGGGCAATAAAAGCAACCTGACGATCATCACGAATTCGATCAATATTCTGCATGAGTTCGCCAGCTCCAGCCTGAGCATTATCTCGACCGGCGGCTCACTGCGCCACCGCTCGCTCTCCCTCGTCGGACCTGTGGCCCATGAGACGATTGAGCGCTATAACGTCGACACCGCAGTAATCAGCTGCAAAGGGATTGATATGGAGCGCGGCGTGACAGATTCCAACGAGCCGGAATGTGAGCTGAAGAAGTATATGCTGCGCCAGGCCGAGAAGGTAGTGCTGCTGGCCGACCATACCAAGTTCGACAAAACCGCCTTCGCCAAGCTGGTCGAGCTGAACCGGGTCGATGTGCTGGTTACGGACCGCAAGCCGCCGGATGCCTGGCTGAACCTGCTCGCTAAGCAGAATATTGAAGTTTTGTACTAGGCGCCAAAGTCATTCGGGCTGAGGCTAACAAATAACAGCAAAAGGCAAAACCTTATCCCGTGGTCAGGAAAGAGGTTTTGCCTTTGTTGGTTTTGAGTTCCTTTATATGTTAAGCTAGCAGGAAAATATATGCTTTTCATAAAGGAGCGGATATGTTATGGGGAAAAAGAGAAAAACATTGCCGGCCGATTTTGATGAGCGGATCAAAACAAATGATATCGCAGTACTTCAGGAGATTCTTAATAAATGTGAATGGGATGCCCGCGGTGGTTACAGCAAAGGAACCGCACTCAGCTTCCGGCAAATCCCGGATGAACTGGTCCGCTGGCTCGTACAACAAGGTGCCGATATTGACGCCCGGGACACGTACCAGCGCACCCCTCTGCATGCCCAAGCTGCAACCTGGTCCGGTAATATCCCTTTATTCCTTGAGCTGGGTGCGGATCCGGAAGCCGTTGATTATCAGGATGAGACACCGCTGCATGCGGCAGCGGGTTATTACCGGACCCGGGCAATCCAGGACCTGGTCGCTCATGACGCAAATATCCATGCGGTGAGTAAACGGAAACAAACACCGCTCGCTAAGGGATTATCCCAATGCCGGAATATCGATATTACCCACATGGCAGGAATCGCAAAAATCATGCTGGATGCCGGAGCAGTAATCACGCCGGAGATGAAAGATTCGGTACGGCGGATCGGCAAGGATCTGGAATTTGTCAGAGCCAGCCACAATAACGAGGAGCTGGATAAAAAAGCCGCCGCCCTGCTGGAGCTCTACCGGCTGTTCGATGTCGAACCGGTAGCGAAGCAAATAAAGCATGACGGAAGCTCCCCCATCAAAGCTGCCGCTGCTGCATGGCCCGCCCAGCATCAGGAGCTATGGGATTTTCTCGTCCCGGCTTCAGGACACGCACAAACGGTACAAGGAGAGGTTATCCGTATCACTGGACGGGTATCCCATGAGATTCTGGACAACGGCGGAGGTAACTGGGATGACAATTACCGTGAAATGCTGGATGCGCTGCTCCGGTATATGTCCTCAGCTACGCCACTTTCTCATACGCTCCTACAGGAGGCAGAACTATTGGTATCCCGGCTGCGTAAAAAGGGTTACGGTAATGATGAGCCCGCAAGATTAAGCGAGCTGGCGGTGCAATGGGTAGCGGCCAATCCGCTGCCGGTGTCTATGGAACAGCCGGACTATAAACGCTGATTATGAAATAACTTTAATTTACGATGCCGTACCTTTGGATAGCATAATGTTCAGGATCGCCTGATCGGTCGCCGCAAGACCTTCCTGCACCAGGGTCTCCATATTCTTAATCGTATCTTCGACCTTCTCGAAGATTACGCCGTCGTTCAGACTCGGCGAAATATCGTTCATAGCCAGCGTGGCGGACTGGATGGCCGCGTTGGTCGCTGTCGAAATTTTCAGGGCGCAGGTCGGCTTGGCCCCGTCGCAGATCATTCCCGACGTAGAGGCTATTGTATTCTGAATGCTGTGTTTGATCTGCGTAAGCGTGCCGCCCATCAGATAGACAATTCCGCTGCCCGCCCCTACTCCGCCGGCAATTCCTGATCCACAAAGCGGTGACAGACGTCCGATATAATGCTTGACATGTATAGTAATCAGATTGCTGAGCGCCATCGCTCTGGCCAGCATTTCATCATCCTTGTCAAGCAACCTAGCCAGGGCAATAACCGGCATTGTGCAGGCAATCCCCTGATTCCCGCTGCCTGCAGTGGTCATCACCGGCATGGCACTGCCGTCCATCCGCGCATCAGAAGCCGCTGCTGTCGCCGCAATAATCATGTTCGCCACATCTCCCCCGAACAGATTAACGGCCGATTGCTGGCTCATTTTGCGGCCCACCTGCAGGCCATACTCCCCGCGCAGGCCTTCGTCCGAAATCGCCTTATTCATTACAGCCCCTTCCAGCAGGAAGCTCAGGTCAGAGAATGGGGCAGTCTGAACAAATTCATAAATTTCTTCCAGTGATACCGAATAAACCTCCGGGTCGAGAGTCCCCTTCTCCTCGCAATCCGCCTTGTCCTTCTTCGGTTCAAGCGGTATGCCGTCAAGAGCCAGATACACGATATTCGTATGCTCTTTAGCCAATATTGCAGTTGCTGTATGATTCTTTCCGGACACCCGGGCTTCAATATACAGTTTCTCCGGCGTATCCATCAGCTCTACGTCCAGCAGCTTCTGCTCAATGATTCCATTCGCCTTCGCCAGCTCCTCCGCAGTCAGTCCGGACAGAATCTCCAGCTTGCGGTGCGAGCGGCAGACCACCGCACCCAGCGCAGCTGCAATCGGCAGCCCGGTCTGCCCCGTGCCCGGAATGCCTACGCCCATAGCATTCTTGATTATATTGCCGCTGAGGAACAGCTTGATGCCTGTAATCTCCTCCGCCACCAGCTCAGCCGCGAGTGACACTGCATAGGCAACAGCTATCGGCTCCGTACAGCCTTCCGCCGGAACTATCTCTTTCTTCAGCACTTCCAATAGGTTAACCATCCAGTCATCACCATTCCCTCTATCTGTCTATAGCTATTCATATATAGTACATCAGATAGACTGCATGGGGGAATCCCTGATCAGAATCTGCCAGCGCTTCACGATACCTGTGGTACATCCTGCGGTACCGGCTGGCTGCCGATCCGGGAGAATCTTGAATTGAAGTAGAGCAGGACGATATTCGATACCAGCAGCGCACCGGCGGCAAAGAACCAGATGAAGGCATAGCCCAGATGCTCAGCCATCATTCCCAGCAGCAGCGTAATCAGGAACCCGGCCAGCGACTGAAGGGCAGACAGACCCGAGGTGAAGGTGGCCCGTTTGGACCCGGGAATAAAATCCTGTATCCAGACACCTGAGGATGACTTATCCATCCCGAGGCCGAATTCGAACAGCAGCAGTCCGGCAATGAAAATGATTTTATAGGGGAATAACCCGACCAGCAGCAGTCCGAGTGCCGAGATCAGCGTGCCGCTGATAATAATCCGGATGGACGCTACCCCTCTGCGGGCCAGATAAGAAACCAGGAAGCTTGCCGCGCTGATGACCGCCATGAACAGCACCAGCAGAATGCCGAGCGAATTCACGGGCAGCTTCAGCTGATTAACACCATATACCTGCCACGACAGCAGGAAAGCCAGCAGGGCCATATGGGTCAAGATGCTTCGCAAAAGGATAAACCGCATCTCGGCGCTGCGGATGAACTGGACCGAGCTGGCATAGACCTCCTTGGCAATGCTGCTCTCGGTTCTGCTGCCATAGTTGTCGGCAAAGCGGAGCCAGGCATATACGCCAAGGGCAGCAGCCAGCACCCCGGCTGCAGCAACCGGCAAATAGTAATGAATGCTGCTGCTCAAGGTGCCCAGCAATGCACCGACAATGGCGAACGCCGAGACGAACCCGCTGATCCGCGGCAGAGCGATTTTGGGATAATCGGCCATGCCCAGCTTCTCCATCTCATCGAAATACCAGGCCTGCGGGGAACCCGATATCAGCGCAATCCCCAGCGACATGACTACAGACGAGACGATGAATAACCCCAGGCCTCCAGCTGCAGCAAATATCCCCAGCCCCGCCCCCCAGATGATAAATCCCAGTGCCGTCATCCGTTTGCGGCCATAGAGATCGGACAAATTGCCGCTGGGATAATCAAAGACCGCCAGTGACAGCGAAGAGACGGCAAATACAATACTGATCTGAAAGGGATCAACGCCGCGCAGACTCATCAAAATGATAAACACCGCACCGTAAAGCTTGTCGGCCACATTATACCCCGACAAAAGAACGCCTAAAAATATACTGTACTTCCGGTGTAGCTGTACTTTGTCCACCTAGGCATCCCCTTTCATTACCCGCTGATTCCAGTCCGAGTTAATTATTGGGATTATATTATATTTACTTCCTTTTCTAAGTGAATTAATGCACAGTATCCCGGATTCTTTAGAACAGCAATCCTACAAGCTCATTAATCGGCTTATAGATAAATATGATGAGCAGCAGCGGGCTGGGCACCTCGATCTGCAGAACCGTGCAAATGGTCGCAGCCAGTCCGCAGATCCAAAGCACACCCGTAACGAGCAGGTCACGCCGTTTCGCCTTGCCCTTGAAGGAAGGCAGATCCAGCGCTGCACAAACTGCCGCAATGACAAGAAAAAAGACCACGATCAGCATCCGCATTCACTCCTTTATGTCTTCCAGAAAAGAATTATCAATCAGCCCAATCCGGTTGATCGTCACGCTGGCTTCATAATGGATAGGCAGCGACCGGAGATACCCCTCCCTATTCTGCTCCTGCAGCCTGGCCCAGGTTCCCGGACTGGTCCGGTAAATGGAGCGCCCGAAGCCAAAGATGTCAACGTTATAACGGCTGTTCACTTGCTCAACCACATCCTTCATCCTTTGAACGATTCTGTCCTCGGACTCCTCTTCAAGCGATCTGATTTTGCCCTCTGTATCCAGCTTATCCGCTCCCTCAACCTCCTCCACATTGCAGAAGGCTTCTGCCCTGAGATAAATATGCGGCTCTCCGTTAATAATTTTCACTTTCCGCTTCGTTTTGGCCTGCAATCCTTCAATGACTACAATGCTTCCGTCTTTATCTTTGAAATGACCTGTATTTTTAGTTACTTTATCCGTGATGTAGTTGTATCCGACGGTTTCCTCCTCATCCAGCCAGCCGATCAGCTTATCCTTCCTGAATACGGCCACGTCTTCATACCGGAGTCTGGCGCTTGGGGTGGTTTGTTCAATATTGCTTTTCTTGTCGCCGGCAGCAGCATCTCCTGTGACCTCCACTCCAGTCAAAACCGGGTTTATCCCCTCATAGAGCATATCTTCAATCAATGTGTCAAGCGTCACCGCAACCGTTCTGGCTGAAATCTTGTACGACTTATCCAGCGCATTAAATAATTTGTTGGCCGGCAGCCGGTCCAGCGGTGTAAGAACCTTCAGAATACTCTCAGCTGTCGTCTGTTTGGCTACCAATGTGTAAAAATCCATCCGCGGTTCACGGCTCCGCTTGAGTACATCCAGGGTTTCTCCAATTCCGCTCCGGGCCAGTTCCTCCCCTAGAACCAGTACCCGAATATGCCCGAAATAAGCGGTCCGTGAACTGATCAAATTGAACTTGCGGAGGGATTCGTAAATCGTTGGAACCTTGTATGAATAAGTTACTACCGGAACCCCGCCGCCACCTGCTCCCCCGGCGCTCTGGGAAGTGATGGAGGACGGGATGACCACCTGCATTGTCACCTTATAGCCGCTCTCAGCCTTATCCAGCCCGAGAGCCAGTACAAAAGCCAGTTCATTCAGCTCCTTCCTCTCCCAGCACCCGCTGAGCAGCACCGTTAGCAGCAGCAAGGGCAGGCATACCGACAGTGCCCGGGTTAATCTCCGGTTCATCTTAAGGCTCCTTCCGTTTAAGCGGCGGCTGGCGGTGGAGATTCTGCGTCTTGTTCTCTTTCGGCCTTGTTCTTAACAGCGGCCAGGGAAATCTGAAGATGGAATCCTTAAGATCTGCTGCCCGGTATGGACCGAGCGGACTCATATAAGGCACACCGAAGGAACGCAGGCTGACCAGATGCAGCACCAGCAGGAATACTCCGCACAGAATTCCATACAGCCCCATGAACCCGGCCAGGGCAATCAGGGCAAAACGCATAATTCTCGCTGCAATCGCCATCCCGGCTTCGGGAATGACAAAGCTTGAGATGGCTGTTATTGATACAATAATAACCATCGCAGAGGAGATAAAGCCCGCTGCAACCGCCGCTTGTCCAATCACCAGCGTTCCGACAATGGACACGGCCTGACCGACATTCTTCGGAATCCGTACCCCGGCCTCCCGCAGAATCTCATAGGTCAATTCCATAAGCAGCGCTTCGACAAATGCCGGAAACGGCACCGTCTCCCGCTGGGCAGCCAGACTGATTACCAGATTAGACGGAATCATCTCCTGGTGATAGGTTGTTATAGCCACATAGAAGGAAGGTGCGAACAAGGTGATGAAGAAAGCCAGAAAACGTACAAACCGCAGCAGTGTGGAGATGTCTGCCCGCTGATAATAATCCTCTGCCGATTGAAAAAAGGAAACAAATACAGTCGGCGCAAGCAGGACAAACGGCGTTCCGTCCACCAGTATTGCCACCTTCCCCTCCAGAATCCCTGCAGCTATCGTATCCGGCCGGTCACTGTTGTACATGGTTGGAAACGGGGTCAACGAAGCATCTTGAATAAACTCTTCGATATAGCCGCTCTCCAGAATGCTGTCCGTATCAATCCGGCTCAGCCGGCGCTTAACCTCTCCGACCAGCTCTTCGTTTGCAATATTGCGCAAGTACATAATAGAGACACTGGTCTGGGTGACACGGCCAATCTGGACCGTCTCCAGCCACAGCTGGCTGTCTTTGATTTTCCGGCGGATAAGGGCTGTATTGGTCCGCAGGTTCTCTGTGAAGCCTTCCATAGGTCCGCGGACTACCGATTGTGAATTAGGCTCACTGACATTACGGTCCTCCCAGCCGGGCAGCCCGATCCGCAGTGCCGCATTCGTCCCGTCCAGCATCAGCATTACATTGCCGGATAACAGGTCATGAACGAAATGGCTGAAGTCACGGATAACGGTAAGGTCACTGGCCATCAGCACGCGTTTGCGCAGCAGCTCGATTTTATCATCCGGAGTCAGCTCTTCCAGCAAATCCGCAGCCCGCTCCTCCTGAAGGGAATACAGAATCGAATGATGCAGCAATCCTGTATCCACCAGCCCATCGATATAAAATATAGCAAGCTGCGTATGTTCCCCTAACATGAGCTGTTTCCGCACCAGATCTGAGCTTTTGCCCAGCAGCCGGTAGATCTGTTCTTCATTCTCTGCAAGCCGGCGGGACAACTCCCCTTCAAGCGCATCCTTTAACATAGCTACCCCCGCTTTCCACATCATCCTCTGTATGGTGTAGTTTGGCAGCAGGATTTGATAATTATTCCGGTTAGAACTCCTATGCTTGGAATACATAATTCTGGAAGGCAGCGGCATACTAAGCCAATATCCGGGAAGATTCGGCCTTAAAGGTTACTGTAAATGGAGGAGACAGATGAGTATCGAAAAAGATCGGATCAGCACAGCACAGCTGGTAATCCTCGGACTGTTCACATTAATTGGGGATATGGCCCTCGTCTACCCCGCAGCCATGACTACAGCAGCCCATCAGGATGCCTGGATTGCCGCGCTGATCAGTATTCCGCTGGGTCTGGGAACGGTATTTCTTATGGTAACTGTGGCGAATATCAATCCGAACAAGACGATTATTGAACTCAGCCAGCAGATTATGGGGAAGTGGATCGGCCGGGTGATCGGGGTATTTTATCTGTTCTTTTTTATCATAGCCGCCTCTACTTATGTCAGAGAGATTGAGGATTTCATGTGTACCCAGATCTATGAAGGAACTCCCGGCGGGGTTATCCGGTTTATGAGTATTGTTCTCCTGGTCTATGGCCTGCGCCTCGGGCTTGAAACGGTCAGCCGGGCCGCTCAGGTGTTCTTTCCCCTGTTTGCTGTCTTCCTCGTCTGCCTGATGCTGCTCTTATTACCGCAGGTCAAGCTGGAACGGATCTACCCCATACTAAATACACCTCTTCCCGACATGCTGCATGCTGTGATGTTCGGCGTGTTCTACCCGTTCGGGGAGCTTTGCGTGTTCTTCATGGTATATCCCTTCGCGCAGAAGAACAGCAAGACGAACCGTGATATTTTCTTGTGTCTTGTCTTTGGATCGGCAGGACTGAACCTGATTCTGTTCCTTTCACTGACCGTCCTTGGCGTCTATTTCTCAGAGCATAATTTCTATGCCGCCTATGTGCTGGCCCAGAAGATTAATATCGCCAATTTCCTGCAGAGGCTTGAAGCGCTTATGGCTACAGCCTGGATCATTACCACTTATTTCAAAACTGCGCTCTATTTCTATGCTTTTGTCCTGGGGACTGCCCAATTGTTAAAGCTGAAAAGCCACCGTCCGCTGATCTTTCCGGTCGCCTTCCTGATCTACGGCCTCTCGCAGCTGATTGCCAAGAACATCATATTCTATGTAAAAGAAATCCCAGCCTACTGGGTAGACTGGGATTTCACGGTTTCACTCGTGCTGCCGCTTATTCTGCTCGTTGTCCACAAAGTGAAAGAACGCGCAGCAGCCGCTTAGCTCTATAGCTGCTTATTGCTGCCGGCTGCTCCAGATGCTACTTCTCCTCCAGCCACAACACCGCCGTCACTCCGCGCGGATAATATTTGCTGCCGGTAATTTCGCCGGAGATGATCTGGTCGCTCCAGCTCCAGATCGAGAGCTGCGGATGGGTGAGCCAGGACACATGCGCAGCATCAGCTGCACGGCCCTCCTCTGCCCATTCCAGCCCCAGAATTTGTCTGGCGATGAACTGGCAGAGATATATTTTGCTCAGCCAGCTGTTGTTGCTGGTGGAAGAAATCTTCCAGCCGCCGTCCTGGAACAGGCAGACTCCTTCAACCAGCACCGCTCCGAGATGCCGGTCCAGCGCTGCGAGATATTCCGCGAACCGGCCTCCCGGCTCCAGAGCTTCCTTGCAGCCGGTAAAGTAAGGGAAGACCAGGCCTTCAATGGCCGGAATGATCTTGGAGTCATTGCCTTCAGCAATGACTGCCGGGATATAGCCATCCTCAGTAACACTGCCCACAATCGTTGCGGCACAGCGCTCAGCCTGAAGGCCCGCTGTCTGCGACAGCTGCAGATTACCGTTATCCTTGAAGATTTTTTCCATAGCCAGATATGCAGCCCAGCATTTGCCCGCCAGATAAATATTGTTCCGTGCCTGGCCCAGGGATACATCCAGACTGTCATACGTTGTGATCTCCGCCCCGCCCATAGTCCGCGAGCTGTCAAGCGCCATTACGCCGTTGCGCTTCGCCGGGTCCGGATGGTCGCGGTTCAGCATGCTCTGCAGACAGCTCTCCAGAACAGTGAGATTGCGCTCCATCCAGCTCTGGTCTCCGGTATGCTCCAGATAAACTGCCGCACTGAGAATCCAGTTCACCAGCTGTTCATGGGTCATATGCGAGAAGCAGCCGTCAATGCCGTATACCTCATAGGAGGAGTACCCGGGACGCGACACGGCATTCGCCACTCCCATATCATGAGTGAAGCTGAGCCCGCCCGGATATTCGGTTGAATCACCCGGGAACCGCACCGTATCCGTGTAGCTGAACCGGTCAACAAACATATCCAGCTCATTGCGCACGGTCCAAGGGTTCATCCGCAGCTCATAGAACAGCTGATCTACCGTCAGATCGAACGTATTCATCATCCGGTATTCCCCTTCGTTTACAATCCAGAACGGCTTGCCTTTATGATCCAGCAGCTCTGTTGAACCATAGTAACTGCGGATGGCATGAGCCAGCATGAAGGTCTGGTCTGTGCTTAATCCGGTACCTTCCAGCATTTGGTCCGCCTGTTCGGCCTGCGTCTTCAATTCATCAAACTGGGCAAGCGCATATTCGGCAACCGCCTCAACATTGCTATAGTAGCGGTTGTAATAATATGCGGCATCCATTCCCGAGGTAACATAACCCGCACGGTGGAAGCAGACTGCGAACCGGTAGGTCTTCCGCTCTCCGGCAGGCACATCCATAATAAGGGCCCCTACCCGGCCAAGGCCAAAGGTCCAGTTCTCTTCCAGCTCTGCTGACAGGATATCCTCCATACTGAAGTGCATAGCCGGCTTCGCCGTACCCTGCTCAGCAGCAATCGCCAGGAACCGGCCCTGGCCCACACCTGCCAGCTCCGCATTGCTGTCGATTCTTCTCATAGCAGAATACGGATCATTGCCCTGGAAGCCGAAGAATGCCCTCCGGACCGAATCACCCGCAGTATTATCTACTTCAAGCTCGACCAGTACCGCCGGCAGCAGCACCTCCTTCAGCTCCGCTTCGGTTGCCGTCTCCGGATCAGGTACCGGGCGCACCGGCGAAAGAATCCGGAAGGTTAACTCACCAGCCTGCCAGCTGTCCGTAGCAAGGCGGAAATCCCGGGTAATCTCCTCATCCGCGAAAGGGTAGAGCAGCTGCGGCTTATTCGGATTGTGGTCGGGATTCTCGATATCATAGCGTTTGCTCTCGTCATCCTGAGCCAGTTCATGGAACGGCAGTGTGTTGAACCCTTTACCATCCTTGCGCTGAAGTCCGATATATATATTTTGTCTCGGCGGCCGGCCCGCCTCCAGGTCAAAGCCGCCTGAGGCTCCCTTGAAGCCCAGGGTGAAGCTTGCAAACGCTCCGATCGGTGAATGATGGGCATTGTAGAATTGATTTGTCGGCATAACGTGAATGCACTCCTTTTCCCTTTTCCCGCTGTATCCCGGCAGTACCGGGTTCAAGCTCTATGTTAACGGGACCGGTGCTTACGGAACAGGCGCAAAGCCGCCTATTATTTGGACAAATCAATCGCTTGCCCTTCCCTATGCTATAATAGAACCATCTATTAGCGAAAAAGAGGTAGACAATGAACGCATACGAACCCGGCATACTACATTCCCTGGATGGACGGATGTCACCGGATCTTCAGGTTGCCTTTCATATCTTTGCCGCCCACTGGCGGAAGGTCGACAAGGACTGGCATTACCCTGTACATACTCATCCCATGTTCGAAATTAATGTTGTGCTGCAGGGCTCGCAGCAGATGATCATCGGCGGACAGACTTACCACCAGCAGAGCGGTGATATTCTGTTCATCCGTCCGGGGGTGTCCCACTCCAGCCTGGGAACGGGTTCCGGTGAGGACATGACTTATTATTGCCTGCATTTTGACATCGATGATCTGATTCTGCGGCGTACCCTGATGACCGTGGATACCGTCAGCATGAGCGGTGATACCCCCGAGCTGCGGGCCATCCGCGCCTCGCTGGATGCTGTAATCAGCTCCACGATTCTGTCCGGTACCAGCGATGCCCAGCGCAGCCGGCTGGTTATGCTTAACGCTTCACTGCAGCTGTTCACCGCGCTCAGCGGCTGGGTGCTGGCCGCCTTGCCCTCGCCCGTACGAAGTACGGTGCCGGGGGTTACCGAGAACACCGTTGCACTGGCGAATGCGATCGAGGGACTGCTGCAGGAATCCGTCTTCACCGCAGCGGCCACCGGCAGCCGGGCCGGAAGTATTGAGGATATTGCCGCCAAGCTCGGCTACAGCCCGAACCACTGCAACCGCGCGTTCCGGCAAATCTACGGGCTGCCGCCGCGGCAGTATCTCTCCGACCTGATTATCCGCCACGCCAAGCTGCTGCTGCTGGATAACAGCCTGTCCGTCGAACGCATTGCCCACCGGCTGGGCTACCGCGATGTCTCCCATTTCAGCAAACAATTCAAGCGCTGGACCGGCCTGCCTCCGATGGGCTACCGCCAGCTTACGGCCGAGTCAGAGCCGGTGAAGGAGTAGTTTGGCTTTTATCTTATACTTATAAAGGTGGTTCATATGAAGATATATAGCTTTAGCCAGGAGTCGGGGAAATCCATCTCCGCTTTTGACTCCGATTTCATTATGTCGCGGATCGTCCGGACCGGAGCAGAGGCTCATATCGGCTGTGTATATCTCGGGCAGCAAGGAATGATCGGCTATCATCAGGCGGCTTGTCCGCAGCTGCTGCTGATTGTGCAGGGCGAAGGTTATGTCCGGGGTGAGGAAGCTGCATTCACGGCTGTTCATGCTGGCCAAGCTGTCTATTGGGAATTAGGAGAATGGCATGAAACCCGGACAGATACCGGATTAACTGCGATTATAATTGAGAGTGACAGCTTAAACCCTGCAGACCGTATGCCGCTGGTATAAGCGCTGGGATTAATGTTTGGATGGGCTTGGAGACACAATACAGCTTTTTTCAATCAAGCGCGCCATTTGTATATGAAAAACCGAATACATTCGGCTCCAGCGAGGGTAATCGCTTCCCTAACCGCAAATAAAAACTCCGCAAACCATTCTCATGGCACGGAGTTTTGTTTATTGCACAAGATCAAATGCGGCTTACCCTTTGGTCGCCCCCGAGGCGATGCCCTTGACGAAATACTTTTGCAGGAAGATGAATACGATCAGCACCGGTACAACCGACATGGCGGTTCCGGCAAAAATCATATCCCAGCGCGAGGAGAATTCCCCGATATAGCGGTAAATTTCCACGACCATCGTCTTCGCCTGGCCTGAAGGCAGCACCAGCATCGGCATCAGGAAGTCATTCCAGATCCCCAGCCCGTTCAGCACCACCATGCTGGCGGTAACCGGCCCGAGCAGCGGGAACACGATCCGCCAGAAAATTCCGTAGCGCGAGCAGCCGTCAATCTCAGCCGCCTCTTCAATCTCCTGTGGAATTCCCTTCACGAAGCTGGTATAGAGCAGGCAGCCGAAGCCGACCGCACCGGCCACATAGATCATAATCGGTCCGGCCAGACTGCCGTAGAGACCAAGCATCCGCAGCTCTTTGAACAGCGGGATCATGTACGCCTGGAACGGAATCATCATTCCGGCCAGGAAGTACAGGAAGACCAGCCGCGTCCAGCGGGTATTCCGGCGTTCAATTGCATAACCGGCCATCGGGATGATCAGCACCTGGGCGACAATCGCCACCACGGTCAGAATCAGGCTGTTGAGAATCGCCCGGGGAAACTCGGTTTCCGTGAGCAGATATTTGAAGCTTTCCAAGTACAGCGACTTCGGAAAAGCAATCGCATCGCGCATAATCTCGGCATTGCTTTTGAACGCGGACATTAAATTAAAGAAGATCGGGAAGAAAAAAACTACAGCTACCAGGACTGTAATGACAAACAGGGCAATTTCAGCCAATCTCCGCTTCGTCTGTAACTTCATCTTAGAGCTGCACCTCGCGTTTCTGCAGGAATTTGACCTGGATCACTGTAATAATCAGAATGATCAGGAACAGAACCATCGCCAGCGCTGTGCCGAAGCCTTGTCTCAGCTCACCGAAGCCTACTTTATAGATAATATAAGTTAATGTCTCCGTCTCAAAGCCCGGGCCGCCGTCGGTCATTACGGCAATCTGGTCAAAGATCTTCAGTGCGCTGATCATGGAGAGCACCATGCACACCGTCATCGAGCCTGCCAGCAGCGGGAAGGTAATGTGCCGGAATTGCTTCCAGCCGCCTGCCCCGTCAATACTGGCTGCTTCATTAAGCTCCTGCGGGATACCCTGCAGTCCGGCCAGATAGATAATCATATAATAGCCCGCACCCTTCCAGACCGTTGACAAAATAATCGACAGCATGGCGTATTTCGGATTGCCCAGCCAGTCCACGATATAGTCGCCTAAACCAATGGCGCTGAGGATCTGATTAAACACACCGAAGTTGTAATTGAGGATCATCGCCCAGACAAAGCCCATCACGATGCCGCTGAGCAGAGTCGGGAAATAAAAGATGCTTCTGAACAGATTGCGGAACCAGCGTACCTTGTCGACCATTAAGGCCATGGCAATCGCTGCGATATTCTCAAGCACGACGAGCGTAATGGTCATTACCATTGTATTTTTCAATGCATTCTGCACCCGCGGACTCTGGAAGATCTCCACGAAGTTGGCGAAGCCGATATAACGGACATCGCTGCTGATTCCGTCCCAGGACGTAAAACTTAAGTAAACGCTGCCTGCTGTAGGCACGATAACAAATAATGTGTATAAAAGGAATGACGGCAGTATGAACAGCAGCGCGTAAGACTGCCATTTTTTCTTTTTCTTGTGCAGCTTCCCGCCGGCCAGAAGCGGCTGGTCTGCTTTAACGATGGATGTAGCCATGCTTCCTCTCCCTCCCTGGTGCGCGTATGTTTAGATGAGAGCAACCTCTGCCGGAGCAGAGGTTACTCCTCCGGCGCTATAGTTTACAGTGAATTGGCTTTGACCTGATTGTCATATTCAGTGTCAGCCTGTTTCATATAATCGGTTACGTCCCCGTTCTTCACAACCATGTCCTGCAGCAGCTTGTAGTACCAGTTGCGGAACTGCGGAGGAATCAGATTATCGCCCCACCAGTTATTGATCGCCAGGGATTTGGTTACATTCGGGTCAGCAATCAGATCCAGGGCTACCTGCATTTGCTCGCCTGTCTCATAGGTTACTTTCTCTTTAGTCGAAGGAATGGCATTGATAGAAGCCAGGTAGACTGAATATTGCTCCGGTGCGAAGAAGAAGCGGATGAACTCTTTAATCGCTTCGGTTTTGTCCGCATCTTTGGCGGCATCCGTAGATAAGGACCAGCCGGCCGGTGACGGAAGGCCGATTACATTCACTTTACCTTCGCGGTCAGGCACGGCGTAGAAGCCGAATTCAAAGCTTGGATCTGCTTCAGCAATCTGCGTGAACATCCAGGTGCCGGAGAAGAGCTGTGCCGCTTTGCCGGAGACCAGAATTGAAGCCGTCTGGTTGTCTGCTGTGCTGAGCCAGCCTTTGTCCACATAATTGGTGAACAGCTCTTTGAAATCCGTCATTCCCTGTACCACACCTGCATCGGTGAAGCTGACGGTCTTGGCTGTGCGTTTGGAATTCCAGTCCGGGTCCTTGGTATATACATCGTCGATCAGGAATTTATTCACCCAGAAGCCCATGTGGAAAATATCCTTGCCGCCGACAACCAGCGGAGTGATGCCGGAAGCTTTCAGCTTCTCCTGAATGGCGATGAACTCGTCATAGGTTTTCGGCAGCTCGGTAACACCTGCGTCTGCATAGGCTTTTTTACTGTAGATGATTCCCTGCGGTGAATTCACCTGCATCGGTGCGTTCCATACTTTGCCGTCTACCTGCGGCGGAGACTCGAACAAGTCCAGCAGATCTGCAGGCAGCTCGACAATTTTGCCGGCATCCGCGAATACCTGGGTATCACGCATTTCCACAAGATCCGGGAATTCCCCTACCGCATCCTTGGTCTTCAGCCAGTCCAGATAAGCGGCAGATGAGGTTTCGCTCAAGTCCTTGATGGTCACATTCGGATTCGCATCCGTGAATTTCTTGACGGTATCGGCGATGGCCTTCTTGGTCGCCGGGTCACCGGAAGCATAACCGATGGTGAAGCTGACTTCCTTCTTCGGAGCTTCAGTAGCCGCAGTATTCCCTGCCGGAGCCTCGGTTGCCGGGGTGTTCCCGCTGCCGGCATTACCGGCACTATTATTATTCCCGCCGCATGCCGAAAGTACGGTTGTAGCAGCAAGCAGCATAACGGATAATTTCGTAATCGAGTTCTTCTTCATATCTTTGATAACCTCCCCTTTGGTGTACAGCACGGAAACGGCAGGCCCGATGTGCGCATCATCGCTCGTAAGCGTTTCCTTGTGATTCAAGAATAGCATCCGGCAAGAAAGGTTAGAATGAACTTTTTTAAGGGGGATATGCGGTAAATTTAAGAGGAAACAGCCCTGCAAACAATTAAATTCTTAAACAAAAAAAACGGAAGTCCGCAGACTCCCGTTTCTTCACCTTTATTGCTGTAATGCTAGTGCCGGTATTCTTCTGCCTGCCTGTCATACTCAGTATCGGCCCGTTTCATATATTCCAGTACATCCCCGTCTTGGACAACCATGTCCTGCAGCAGCTTATAGAACCAGTTGCGGAATTGCGGCGGAATCAGATTATCCCCCCACCAGATATTCATCATCAGCGATTTGGTCACCTGCGGATCGGCCATCAGCTCAAGCACGGTCTGCATCTGCTCGCTGGTCTCCCTGGCTACCTTTACCTTGGTGGAAGGAATGGAATCAATGCGGGACAGGAATTTGCTGTAAGGTTCAGGTGAAAAGAAGAAGCGGATAAATTCTCCGATCGCCTGCTTCTTGAGCGGGTCGGCCGCTGCCTGCGCAGAAATGGACCAGCCGGACGGGGCCTGCAGGCCGACGACACTCAGCTTTCCTTTGCGGTCCGGAACGGCATAGAAGCCGAACTCAAAGCCCGGGTCCGCCTCTCTGATCTGGGAGAACATCCAGGAGCCGGAGAACAGCTGCGCCGCCCGGCCGGAAACAAGCAGTGACGCGGTCAGGTTATCTCCGGTACTTACCCAGCCCGGGTCTGTATAGTTCTGCAGCAGCTCCTTGAAATCGGACATTGCCCGGACCACATTATCATCGGTGAAGCTGACACTGCCGGCATTACGTTTGGCATTCCAGTCCGGGTCTTGCGCATAGACATCGTCGATCAGAAATTTATTGACCCAGAAGCCGATATGAAAAATATCCTTGCCGCCAACAGCAAGCGGAGTAATTCCGCTGGCCTTAAGCTTACCCTGAACCTCCAAAAATTCATCATAGGTTGCCGGAAGGGCGGTAATCCCGGCTGCGGCATAGGCTTTCTTGCTGTAAATAATGCCCTGCGGCGCGGACACAAACAGCGGTGCATTCCACACCTTGCCGTCCACCTGCGGCGGATCGTCAAACAATTCCGCCAGCTCATCCGGGAGCGGAACGATCTTCTCGGCACCTGCAAAAGCTTCCGTGTCCCGCATCTCTACCAGATCGGGGAACTCGCCTACCGCATCCTTTACCTTCAGCCAGTCCAGGTATGCCGAAGAGCCGTTCTCGCTGATATCCTGAATCCTCACCTGCGGATAGGACTCCATGAAAGCCTTGATCGTCTCCCCGATCGCCTGCTTCGTTGCCGGATCACCGGAGGCATAACCGATCGTGAAGCTCACCGGCGCGGGTCCGCCCGCCGTACTGCCGGTGTGCTGGCTGCTCTGCCCTGACGTTACCGTACCGGCAGAATCCCCACCGCCGCCGCAGCCGGAGAGAAGAAGGCCGGCTGCAAGCAGAAGTGGCGGGAAGCCCGTCCAATTAGATTTACGTATTGGCATGCTCAGTGCCTCCTCATTCTGTGAAGATCGGAAATGTCAGTGTAATGGAAGTCCCGATATGCTCTCTGCTGCTGATGGTCAGGCCGTAATTCTCCCCGAAGCTGGTGCGGATACGCTCATGTACATTTTTGAGGCCGACATTTTTACTTGGTGCCTGCGGGTCATCCAGCAGCCGGCTGATCCGTGCAAGCTCCTCCCTGCCCATCCCGACGCCGTCATCATAAATCGTAATTGCCAGTACCTGCTCCTTGCGTTCTATAGTAAGACCGACTGTTCCTTTACCCTGAAGGCGCAGGCCATGCTGAACCGCATTCTCGACCATCGGCTGCAGGGACAGCTTCAGTATCGGCCAGTCCAGATCAATATCCGGGGCAATATCCAGATGCAGCTCGAACCTGTTCTCATACCGGACCGAGATGATATAGAAGTAGTTCTGCAGGTGGGCCAGTTCACTGGCAATGCTGACCCGGTCCTCTCCGTAATCTATGACATATTTCAGCTCATTGGAGAGCGCCAGTATCATATCGGCTACCTCTCCGGCTTCTTTATCCACAGCATTCATCCGTATGACTTCCAGCGTGTTGTACAGATAATGGGGCCGGATCTGGCTCTTCAACGCGTTCAGCTCGCTCTGCTTCTGCTTGATCTGAGCGACATAGGCCTCATCAATGTAGACCTGCAGCCGCTCCACCATCCGGTTGAAACCGTGGGCCAGCCTGCCCATCTCATCATTGCTGTTCACGGTAATCTGCGTATCCAGCCTGCCCGATTCGACAACCGCCATCTGCTTGATCATCTCCCGGATCGGCGCCGCCAGGCGCCTTGAGAACCAGGCCCCCATTACAATCATTACGGCAGCACACATGCCTATGGCAATATACACGGTTGTCCGGGCGGACAGCAGCTGCTCGAACAGATTGCCGCGGTGGATTTTGGCGATAACCTGGCCGTTCAGAAAAGGAATGGCTTCACTGAGCACGAGCATCTCTCCCTGCTCATCCCCTGTAAGCGCCGATTCTTCCCTGCCGGCAGGCTGATTGCTGAAATACGTCCGTCCAGACCCGTCGAGCAGATACAGCTCATCCTTCTCCCCGAGGCTCAGCTCCCGGAAAAACTGCTGAAACAGCGAGGTATCGACATCAAGAAACAAGGTGCCTACAACCTTCGGCTCTTTGGTTACCCGGCCGGAGGTATCAATCAGGCTGCGTCCGATCGTAAAGACCCGGCGGCTCGCGCCGTAGAAATAGCTGTCCTCATGGCTAGGGAATATCGCAACCTTAGACGGGTCCCCGGCCATTTCTGCCAGCCACCGGGCTGCCGGCACCGCATCATTGTTCAGCGAACGGTTGCCGCGCTCCTGATAATACATTTTACCGTCAGACTGGCGGACAAACTGCACACTTGAGATGTAAGGATCACTGAACAGCACGGTCTTCAGGAAGGAATCAATGGGAATCGCGTTGATTCTCTCCAGCTCATTCACATTCTGGGTCTGATTCTGCGAGTAGCTCTCGATGAAGCCCTCATAACGCCCGGTATACATTAATTTCGACACTTCATTGTACTGGTTGAATGCCGAATTCAGATTATAGCTCATGTACAGCACCATTTGCTGCAGATTACTGGTCGTGTACCGCTCTACATATCCGGAGAAGGTTCTCACGGAAAATAAGCTGAGGGCAAACAGCGGAATCAGCCCGACCAGCAGAAAGGATGCGGAAAATTTGACAAAAATGCTTTTCGGACCCCGTCCCCAAATCAGCATGGAGCTCCCCTTCTCTCTCTCTTGTACTCATGATCCGGGCTGAACGGCATCAGTGCTTCACAGACTGCTTATATTCCTGCGGCAGCTTGCCGAACTGCTTCTTGAACATATCGCTGAAATGACGGGCATTGTTGTAACCGACCCGGTCGGCAATCTCATAGACCATCAGATCACTCTGCAGCAGCAGCCGGCGGGCATGATCCATCCGCACCTCCGTCAAGTAATTCTTGAAGTTCTGCCCGGTATGCTTCTTGAAGAAGCTGCTGAAGTAATAAGGATTCATATACACGAGGGCAGCAATCGATTCCAGGGTGATATTCTCGGCATAATGCTCTTCCACATAGCTTTTCACCTGGGCCAGCTGCGGCATTTCTTTGCCGGCGGCCCGGCAGCCGAGCTGCTCCAGCATCCTAAGCAGCACAGCAGCGAATTCCTGGCGTAGTGTGCTGAAGGCCGGAGCATCGGCCAGCGTCTCCAGCAGCGGCTTGCCGCCCTGATTCATCAGCCCGGCATCCACACCGAAATCGGCCATATCCGCTTCAAGCTGAATAATCGCATTATACACATGGGACACCGCCTGATTGCGGCTTCCTCCCGACAGCAGGGACACGTTATCCAGCAGTTCGGCGGTTAAGGCTGTAAGCAGCTCTTTATCCAGTGACTTCAGCGCCTCGGTGATGCCGCTCTGAACGCTCTGAATACCGGGAAGTACAGCTGCCTGCAACGATACCGCCGCCTGCTCTTCCGTGTAGGAGATTACCCGGTTAGACCCGGCGAAATAGCGGAATCTGAGCGCTTTCAAGGCAGACTGGTAGGACTCCGCCGCCTCTTCCACACCACCCACCGGTTCTCCGATCCCGATCGTGACCTGCAGCTTCAGGAAGCTGTTGATTTTGTGGTGCAGATCCTCCATCCACTGCTGCGGCTCGGCCAGCTGCTCATGCTGGAGCAGTACGCTGAACCGTTCACCCTTGCGGAACACATACCCGTTGCCCCGCTCATCCACCGTCTCTTTGATGATATTGGACAAGGCGAATTCGACAAGCTTGCGCTCCCGTTCCTCCCAGCGTGAAGGCTGATCACTATATTCATCCGTCTCAATAACACAGATGCTGGCATACCGGGTAATCGCTGTATTGCCCATCCGGGCCAGTGTAACAGCGGCTGCCTTATTGCCGTCCGTCAGCTGCTCCAGCTGTTCCTCAACGGTGACAGACAAATTTCTCCGCTCATAGGTTCTCAGCATCTCCTTGTTGCGCTCCTCCTGTGATTCCTGGCGGATCAACGTGGCGGCGCGGGTGACTACCTGCTCCAGCTGGCCCGTATTGACAGGCTTGACCAGATAATCCAGTGCACCGTATTGCACCGCCTCACGGGCATAGGCAAACTCCTGATAGGCGCTGATGAATATTACCTTGATTGTACGTCCCGACTGATGGATCTCGCGGATAATATCTATACCGGAATAACCGGGCATACTGATATCGCTGATAATCAGATCCGGCTTACAGCTCTCAATCATCGCCCTCAGCTCTATGCCGTCCCTCGCTTCACCCACGATATCCAGCCCGAGCGTACTCCAGGAAATAAGCTTCTTCAGCCCCCGCAGTATGACCGGCTCATCATCTGCCAGCAGCACCCGGATTGTTCTGTTCATTGCTGCACCTCCGCATGGTTGCCATTGATTAATGCCAGGCTGAACGTCTGGCTGTCTATATTCATAATTGCCGCGATACAAGAGATTCATCCCATTATACTGTACCATGGCAAGCGCGTCAGCCAGGTGAAGCTTTTTAAGCGGAAAGCGCAGTTTTTTAAGAAAATCAGATCAGGAGCATAGCCGCGCGTTAGTTGACTATCACTTATAAGCTGGGATCAGCAGCCGGTCTCATGGTACAATACTACAAGAATTTAATCCTGCTAAAAAGTTAACTTAGGAATGCTGCATAATTTTCTGAAAAGTTGGTGACTGAATTGATTTATTTCATTAAATTTGTCTATAGCTTTGTTCTCCCGCCCGGAATTTTCGTGGTGCTGCTGCTGGCAATGGCCCTTTGGCTATGGAAAAAAAACCGCCGCCCGGCGCTGACTTTACTCGCAGTTACGCTGCTGCTCTATCTGTCGATGACCTCCTTCGCCAGTGATCTGCTGATTGGCAGCCTGGAGAAGAAATATACCCAGCCGGCTGCTGTAGACGGTGATGTCATTGTCGTTCTGGGCGGGGGCGCTGTCTCCGGCACCCCGGACCTGGACGGAGCGGGCAATCTGTCCGGACCGGCAGCGAACCGGCTGCTGACAGCCGTCCGGCTGTACCGGCAGAGCGGATTGCCGGTTATCTTCTCCGGCGGACAGGTGTTTGCTGACAGCGGCAACGAAGCCGATATCGCCCGGCGGCAGCTGATAGGTCTCGGTATTCCGTCCGGGGACATTCTGGCAGAGAACCGCTCGCTCAACACGGACGAGAATGCGGTCAACACCGCCCGGCTCATGCAGGAGCACGGCTTCAGCCGCCCGGTGCTGGTTACTTCCGCCTTCCATATGGCGCGGAGCATGGAGCAGTTCAAGAATGCCGGGCTATCGCCGCAGCCCTTCCCGACCGATTACCAGGCGAGCCGCCCCATCTCGCTCTATGTTAACAAGTTCACGCCTTCCGGCGGAGCCGTCTCAACAACCGCTCTTGCATTGAAGGAGTATCTGGGACTGCTGGCGGCGAGGCTGCTGCCGTAAGCGGACTAATGCCAGCCGGGCGGACGAAATCAAGGGAGGACATAATATAGTGGCAAATGATGAGGAGATTTTAACCGGCGGGAATGTCAATCACATTGTCCGCACTGCGGACACCGTCCGCCGCCCCGTAGGGTACTGGAGTCCAAATGTCCATGAACTGCTGCTGCATCTGGAGAAACAGCGCTTCGCAGGAGCGCCGCGGTTCCTCGGAATAGATAACTCCGGGCGTGAAATACTGAGTTACATTGCCGGGGAAGTTCCGGGCAATGCTTACCCTGAACTTAAGCCGTATATGTGGTCTGACGAGACACTCGCTGGCGTAGCAAGACTTATGCGCAGCTACCACGATGCAGCAGAGGGCTTTACCCCCGTTGCTGGCGGCAGCTGGCAGCTCAGCTATGCCGATCCTGAAGCGTATGAAGTGATCTGCCATAATGACGCTGCACTGTACAATGTGGTTTTTCAGCATGATGTCCCGGTGGCACTGATCGATTTTGACATGGCCGGACCCGGGCCGCGAATGTGGGACATTGCGTATTCCATGTACACCTCGGTGCCACTGGCCAGCTTTGTACCTGATTATGCTACAGGGCACACAGGAGCCTATCAGTCGAACTTACATGCAGCAGACAGACGCCGGCGGATCGCTTTATTTTTCAGCGCATACGGAATACCTGTTCCTGCTGATTTGCAGAAGTGGATTATAGAGCGGCTGACCGCCATGTGTGATACCTTGAAGAACGGCGCCGAGGGCGGCAACCCTGCTTTTATAGCAATGGTTGATGAAGGCCACCTGGCACATTACGAGCGGGAGATCCGCTTTGTAGCCAACCATTTCACGGAATGGTGCTGACCTGCATACCAAAAAAGCCGGAAACCCTAAATAAATAGGATTTCCGGCTTTTTATCCGGTGTCACTCTTTTATCAGATCCGTAAATACTGCTTCCACCACACCAGCCAACAGCTTAGGTTCAAGCTCCATCTGCATCCCGATCCGGCCTGCGCTAACCGCAATAGCCGGTATAAACTCACCGCTGCTGTGAATGAAGGTGGGGTACTGCTTCTTCATGCCGACCGGCGAGCAGCCGCCGCGGACATAACCGGTCCATTGCAGCAGCTCCTTCAGCGGAAGCATCTCGATCTTCTTCGCTCCGGCAGCTCTGGCTGCCTTCTTCAGGTCAAGCTCCTCTGCTACCGGAATAACAAATACATATGCCTGCGGTCCGCTGTGCGCAACCAGTGTCTTAAATACGGTCTCCGCAGGCAGCCCGATCTTCTCAGCCACCGCGCTGCCGTGAATTAATCCATCCTCATTATCGTAGGTATGAATAGCGTACCGGGTCTTTCTGGCATCCAGAATGCGCATCGCATTCGTTTTGTTCACCTGCATGTCCTGCTACCTCCGGCCAACGTTCCCGGTACTGCGGAGCCTTCGCCTGGATGAACAGGCTCCTGCAGCTGCCGGCTAATATCTTGGGTAATCCACCTGCATAATGTCCATGAACGGGACTTTAATAATCTCTTCGTTATTCCTGAGGTGCACCTTACCGGTACGCGAATCCATCTCGACAATTACTCCGCGCACCTGCTCTTCCTTACCCCACACCGTCAGCAGAATTTCAGAATCCTCCTGCTTTGCCTCAACCAGCTGATTGCCCAGCTCCTCAAGGACGAACTCGTCACGGGTTGGACGTTTTGCCACTTTCGCCTTCGCCACACTGTACCTCCAATAGATTAAGCTGGTTTCCAGAAGATGTAAAAATATCATTATATGATATTATTTATTATTTCCTTTACCAATGTTATATCTTCGGCACCCTTCCGTCAACCTAAATACCCGCAGCGCTCATCCCGGTAAGTACCTGTTCCCCTCTCGCCTCCATATCCCTGCCGGGGAACTTTTGCAGCGCCAGTTCAGAAACGATCTTCCCATCCTTCGTAAACAGAACCCTGTCCGCCCTGGCCGCTACTTTCGCGTCGTGGGTTACAAGTAATATGGCAGTGCCCTCTTGGTTGATGTCCGCGAGCAGGCCCATGATTTCCTCCGCCGAGCTTGAGTTGAGCGCCCCGGTTGGCTCATCGGCAAAGAGAATCTCAGGCGAATTTATCAAGGCGCGGCAGATACCGGCCCGCTGAAGCTGGCCGCCCGAAACCTCAGTGATATCCCTGCTTTCAAGCCCGGCAATCCCGGTTTTCTTCATCAGGACTTTCGCCTTTTGAGTAAATTTTGCCGTCTCCTTGTTGCCCCGATGTGCTGCAGGTAAGATAATATTATCCAAAAGATTTAAGTTTTTCAGCATAGTGGGCTGCTGAAATACAAAGCCCATTCTTTCACGGCGGAGATCCGCAAGTGCATTATCGCGGAGCTGAGACAGCTCGGTGTCGCCAAATCTCACCGTACCGCTTGAAATTTCATCCATGCCGCTGAGCGCGAACAGCAGCGTGGATTTTCCTGATCCAGAAGGCCCCATTACAGCAACAAATTCACCTTTTGCTATTTCAATGCTTACTTCATTCAGCGCCTTGGATTGCTCGTTTCCCTTGCCTAAGTTTTTTACAATGTTTATACCTGTAATGATGCTACCCATTATGTTAAGCCTCCTTAATATGTTCAGAGATTTTTAATGTCTGAATACCGGAAATGCCCAGCAAGGTGGCGATGACAACACAGACAGTAATCAACAACGGGGAAGTAACGTAGACAAACCACGGATTTACTGAAAAATGGAAGGTTGTTGCACCAAAGGAAGAAACGATTGCCACACCGACAAACTCTCCTAGTGTGTTTGCCAGAATCGTGCCGATGCTTACACCCAGTGCCAGCACGGTGAGTGAGCGTGTAAGATACTGCCTGCAAATATCACCACCGGTGAAGCCGATTGATTTCATTATGGCGATAGAATTACGGTCTTTCACCACCAGCATCTTCATGAACAGCACCGTGACCATAAGTGTGAGCAGGACTGCTGCCAGGGCAGCGACAGCGGAAGCCATTTTGATGGCATTCCTTATAGAGCCGAGCATCTGCCCGATGCTTTCGTCGATGCCAGTAACCTTGGCGAAGGGGAACTGTTCCCTGTACTGCGATATTGCCGCCTTTACACTCTGGCGGTCATAGAATGTGACCGCCAGGCTGACGCTCAGAACATCTCCGCTGTCTGCATCAAAAACAGCTTGTGCTGTTCTGCCGCCGTTCGTGACATCAGAGTATATGCCACAGACCGTCAGGAGCTTATCCGCACCGTCAACGATTAAAATGATTGTATCCCCAACGGTTTTTTCAAGGTCCTTGGCATTGAGGGCCGAGAGGGCGAGTTCCGAATCCGCTTGCGGTGCACGGCCCTTGGAGTAGGTGATAGGAAAGACGGAATAGTCACCAAACCCCACCCGCAGCTTCTCCATCGTTCCGTCGTCTGCTTTCCGCTCCAACATTTTTGAGGTGAACCAAGCATACTTTTCAACATTCTTATCCTCCGCCAGCACATCAGCAACAGCTGCTGACTTTCCCAGAACATCTTCCACCTGTGTCCGCATCACCCCGATATTAACATCGGCAATCCCCATGCCCATGTAGGTGATGAAGTTCCCGGCAGAAATGGTGCTGCTGATATTTTGCGGTACAATCATAATGAATGAGGAAATGACCAGCACCATCAGCATAGTGATATACAGCTTTTTCCGGGAAAGAACATCTTTAATTCCAAGAAAGATATTCCGTGAAAACAGCCTGTTATGGCTCAGCCGGAAGCTTCTGGCCGTTTTCGATTGTTCCGGCGATGTGCCGAACCGCACGGCTTGTGCTGCGGGGATATGACGGAAGCGCTTCAATATACTATTGACAAACAGCATAACACCCCCGCAGACTACAGCCGCTCCCAAAAGTCCGCAGAGCAAGCCGAGTAACGGGCGGCCGCTCCCGCCCATGTATAGGCGGATATTGCGCATGAAAGGTGTTTGGAGCGGCAGTGAAGCCAGAAATCCCAGTATGCAGGCCGCCCCCGCGATAGCGCCGTATTTTGCAAGGTAGAGCTTCTTTATCTCTGATACCCGCATGCCAACGGCCTTCAGTACGCCTATTTCCTTATAGTCCTCTTCGATTTTCGCTAATAATGTAAGCCTGATGCACAAAAATGCCACGATGATGACAAGAATGCCTATCAACACCAACACGGCAATCATGATGCCGTCCGTAATGCCGTTTATCATCTTCACTTGAGTGTAAG
Organism: Paenibacillus sp. MMS20-IR301; assembly: GCF_032302195.1. Lineage (NCBI taxonomy): Bacteria > Bacillati > Bacillota > Bacilli > Caryophanales > Paenibacillaceae > Paenibacillus > Paenibacillus sp. MMS20-IR301. The sequence continues at coordinate 1,439,724 of NZ_CP135275.1, read as the reverse complement.
TGATAGCGGGCGGCCCGTTTGCCGGAAGCCCCGCACCCTGATAGGCTACCTCGAAAGCCGGAAAGGAAACGTTCTTTGCCAGCCGGAACTCAATAAGGTGCTCTAATTGTCCGAACTCCCGGACCTTTTCGAAATCCGCCTGGCTCACAAGGAACCTCTTGGAGCTTATCATCGCTGCGTTCATAGTAGAATCCCGTAAAAAACCTGTGACAGTAAAGGAAATACCATGGATTGTTATCCGATCGCCAAGTGCCGCGTCACCTTCCTGCATGTAATAGATCGGCACATAGATTTCGCCTTCTTCGGGGTGGATGACTTCACCGTTTAAGTTAAGCAGAAAGTCGAATTTCTCGCCCTGAACGGAAAGGCCGTTGTCCTGTATGCTTCCGGCAAGGGAATCCTCCCCGATAACAATATCCGCACCTTCAATATTGAGGAACTCCAGCACCTGATACTCCTCTACGCTGTCATTAGCGTCCGCGAAGCTCCTTAACTGTTCCCTATCTACGCTGCCTGTATGCATCTGCATGTAATGGACCGATTTTGCCGAAATAAGCATATTGTTGATAGCGCCGGACAGGTTTACTGTCAGCGATCCCGCCAAGGCGGCCAACATGGCGGCAACGAGGATAAACACCATAACGGCTGCGGTAATCAGCTTATTTCTGCGTATATCGTTTTTAATTATTTTTGGATACATATTCACCCCTCGTTCCTTCTGTGTCCTGAATCCTTTGGAAAACTCAGAACAAACATCTTGGTATACGGAAAGGAGGCACCCAGCACGACAACCTCGCCGGAATGCTGTTCCATCACTTTATTTACAATAGCAAGCCCAAGTCCCGTTCCACTGCTGGTACTTCTGGAATCACTGCCCGACACAAACGGCTCGAAGAGACTTCCGGCAATGGCCTCCGGAATAGCCGCTCCGTTGTCGGCAACATGGATCATAATCCGGCCGGGTTCTTCCGTCAGCCCTACGGACAATAGGCTGCCCTCCGGGTTATGACGGATTGCGTTGGTCAGCAGATTGCCAATAGCCCGGTTAAGTTCCATCCGGTCCGCCATGTAATATACAGGCTGGTCCGGTAACTGCATATCCAATAGCATCTGCTTGCTTTCGATTTCACCAAACAAGTCAGCACACGATATACGAAGCAGCTCTGCCAGGTCAACCTTCGCAAAATTCATCCGGTATTGCGGTGCACCCAGCTTGGAATAGGTCAGCAATTGGTCTATCAATTGGTTCATCTGCCCGGATTTCGCTTGAATCGCCAGATGGTATTCCCGCTGTCTGTCCGGTTCCTCCACCAACCCGCTTGCCAAAGCCCCCGCATATCCGGAAATCGTTGTCATGGGGGTTTTCAAGTCATGGGCAATATGTGAGAATATCCGCATTCTCTCATGTTCCATTGTTCTGCGCTTTTCTTCGGAGTCTTTCAGCTTTCGTGACATGTAATTAAAGGCATCCCGCATCTCCCCGAATTCCGTCTCGGTTTCAAAGTCCAGCGTAGTGTCCAAATGGCCGGCCGTAACTTCCTTGAACCCTTCTTCCATTTTCTGTACCGGTTCCATAACTTTTCTGCTGATTCCGCGGCCAAAAAGAACAATTCCTATAAAATATACTGCTGCGGTGATCAGAATCCACAAAACGGAAAGCGTGATTTGCACCGTTTCCGTCCCCTTGGTCAGAGGAGATGATGCCAATTCCGAGAAGTTCATCCCGTTATTTAATGTAAACAGACTGAATAACAATTCCAATACTAGAAGCGTCAGGGCGATTCCGATGGTATAGCCAATAAATCTGTGCATGATAATTCTTTTGAAGCTGCGCTTGTTCTTCATGTACGCACCTCCAGACGATACCCTAATCCCCGGACGGTCCCAATGGCCGCCGCACCGTCATTAGGCAGTTTACTGCGCAGCTTGCTGATCGCGACCATCACCGTATTGTCGTCCACAATGACTGCCTCCTGCCAGGCAGCTTCATAAATCTGCTGCTTGGTGTATACACGCCCGGGGCTTTGCATAAACAGCTTCATCATGTTAAATTCCGTAGCGGTAAGCGGGATTATCACTTTGTCCGCGCTAAGGGTGCAAGCGGAAACATCCATACACAGTTTGCCTGCCTTTAGCAAAGCCGCTTCGGAATCCGCCGCGCCTCCGTCATAGCGGCGTAATTGAGCTTTGATTCGGGCAATAACCTCCAAGGGGTCAAACGGCTTTGTCACATAATCATCCGCACCAAGGTCAAGCCCCAGTATTTTCTCATGGTTTTCACTTTTAGCGCTCACGATGATGATGGGAAGATTGCTTAGTTCTCTCAAACCTTTAATTAGCTGATAACCATCAAGCTCCGGCATCATAATGTCGATAACAGCCAAATCCATCTTTGCGGACGAGGCCTGTTTCAGCGCCTCCAGTCCATTTTCGGCCTGTATCACGGAAAAGCCGTCTTTTTCTATGTACAACCGCAGAAGCTCACGAATTTCCTTCTCGTCATCTACAATCAGAATCTTTTTGTTCATGGTTTCACCTCTCTTCTCGCTCATCGTCCTTTGAGCCGTAAGTTCATTATAGAGGCCCTACCTTTCAGTTAAAAATGATAAACCTTAACATTACCTTAAGATTTTTCCGGTTATTTTTGAACCAACCTGCCCTCCGATACGAGCTTAACTGCTTGCAGAGGGGGGAGCTTAGTCGCGACTCTGTTCCCGCTGAAAATACCTATGTTTAGCAACCGTTCCGGCGGAATCAGGGGCACTTTCCACTGTGATCGACATTTTATCGGTTTGTATAATTTCCTCTACAATGAAATAACCCGCCAGCTTGATGCGCCCTGGCGGGTTACTTATAGACTTTTATAGTCGGCCCCTTCCGGGCCGGCATCCTTATGCCTTCATTTCCTTGCAATCCATCACTGCTAATCCCTGTTCAGCAACCCCGCTCCGGCAATCCCCGGATGGGTCATTTCGTACGGATCAAGGATCAGATTCAGCTCCTCTTCGCTGAGGACATTATATTTCAGGCACAGCGCACGGACCGATTCACCGGTCAGAATTGCTTCACGGGCAATCCGCGACACCACCTCATAGCCCAGATGCGGATTCACAGCGGTAATAATGCCGACACTTTGCTCGACTTCGCGCTGCAGCTTCTCTTTATTGGCAACGATGCCCGCCAGACAGTAGTCGGTGAACACCTTGAATGAATTGTTCATAATGCTGATCGACTGGATCAGATTGAATACCAGCACCGGCTCCATAACGTTCAGCTCCAGCTGGCCCGCCTGGGCGGCGAGGCAGATCGTATGATCATTGCCGATCACCTGAAACGCAACCTGGTTAATCACCTCTGCCATCACGGGATTCACCTTGCCGGGCATGATGGAGGATCCCGGCTGGCGGGCCGGAAGCGTAATTTCACCTAAGCCGGAGCGCGGGCCGGAGGCCATCAGCCGCAAATCATTGGCGATTTTGGACATATTCATCATGCAGACCTTCAGCGCTGCCGAGACTTCAGTGTAGGCATCCGTATTCTGCGTAGCATCCACCAGATGCTCCGCGCTCACCAGCGGCAGGCCGCTGATCTCGGCCAGCAGCTCTACAACCCGTGTAATGTAACGCGGATCGGCGTTCAGTCCGGTTCCGACGGCAGTCGCCCCCATATTCACCTGGTACAGGTGATGGCGCGTCGCCTCGATCCGCAGAATATCGCGCTCCAGCACCCGGCTGTATGCTTCGAACTCCTGGCCCAGGCGGATCGGCACGGCATCCTGAAGATGCGTCCGGCCCATTTTAATCACCGGATCGAATTCTACCGCCTTCTGCACGAACACCTCATGCATTCTGCGCATCGTCAGCAGCAGCTGCTCCAGCAGAGAGAGCGTGGCAATATGAATCGCTGTCGGAAAAGCGTCATTTGTCGACTGGGCCATATTCACATGGGTGTTGGGACTGAGCTGCAGGTAATCACCTTTGGCCCGGCCCAGCAGCTCCAGCGCTCGGTTGGCAATCACTTCATTCGCATTCATATTAAGTGAAGTGCCGGCACCGCCCTGAATCGGATCAACGATGAACTGCTCATGCCACCTGCCGGCAATCACCTCATCCGCTGCAGTCACGATAACCTCTCCCAGCCCCTTGTAGAGCCTGCCGATTTCCATATTGGCTAGCGCTGCCGATTTTTTGACAATTCCCATTGCCTTAATCAGCTCATCATGCACCCGGTAGCCGGTAATCGGAAAGTTCTCGACGGCACGCAGCGTCTGTATCCCGTAATAGGCTTGTTTCTCCACCTGTTTACTGCCCAGAAAATCCTTCTCAAGCCGGTATTCCATCTCCGTCATGCTGCTCCCCCGCATCTAAGTAGTAGATTGACTGCTGCATAATTGTCCGCTTATTCTTTCCGTGTATCTATAAAGATATTACCCTAACCCGGTCAGGTTGCCACTATGAAATGTAAGGGCTTCCACAGCACTGTCTGCCAAGCCCCGGGCTGTACCATAAGCCCGGCAGACACACGTCTCCGGGCTTTGGTGTTCAGCATCTGCTGTATAAACTAGCTTACACTTAAACAGTATAATGATCAAATGATACCGGACTGCCGCTAATCAGCGCCTGCGGGTGCTCACCGCTGCTAAGCTGCAGCAGCGTTCCGCTAAGCCGTGAGGTGTACTGTACGGACAGCTTGTCACCTGCTGTGAACTCAGGTGCATGCTGCGCAGCCGCCTCGGCAAACTGCCGGAGCCCTTTTATGCCCAGCTCTGCAGCCTGCCCGGTGCTCAAGGCTTCAACCACGACACCGCCCGGCATATCTGCCGATGTAACCTCCAGGTAAGATTGCCGCTCTTCGAGCTCATAGGCATGCGACAGATAAACGGCAAAATACACACTCCCGGCAAAGCCGAACAGCGCCGAAGGCTGCTTGACCCATTCGCCCTTCGGCAGCACGCCGACAATCGTATTCTCTGTACCGGCTGGAACAGGGAACAACGCAATCACCGTGTTCTTATGGTAGAGCACTTCCATATGCTCACTTTGGTGCCGCGGATCGCCCGGATAATAGCCTTGCCCCGGATGGAAGAAGTACAGCCGGTTCACGCCTTCCGCTGCACCGACCGGCAGTGAATATGCCCAGCGCAGCTGCTCGTTGTCGAACTCCTCCACCCGCTCCCACATGCCGCCCGCCGCGTAATCCGCGGTGATGTAGGCATAGGAATGCAGCGGCGCCTGCCGGTCCGCCGCGCCGGCCACCACCTTCTCGGTCTGCCTGCAGACCTCGGCAGGTGTCCGGCGGTCCAGCGCGGCTGTCCGCACCTGCTCCGGCACTGCATAACAGAGGAAGCCGGCATATTCCGTCCGGGGCATCCCCTCACTCAGCCGGAAATCCCCGAACTGCACGTAGTCGTGCAGCACATTGCCGTCCGCCGGCACATCATGCGGCCAGCCCCGGGAATGCGCGCCGGCCCAGGCACCCTGCAGGTACCACTGGCTCCGCTCGTTCCAGAGATAGTCCAGCATCTCGCTAAGGGTATGCTTGATGCTGTCATCCTCTTCAAGCTCCCAGGCGCAGGTGAACGCCTGAACCCAGTGCCAGAACCACGGCAGGCTGCCGTATTCCGGCATGCCTCTCTCCCGGATATGCGCAAGCGTCAGCTCCAGGCTATGCCGCCCGTCTTCCAGCAGTTCATCATCCGCGAACAGCCGGCCGAAGATCAGCTTCGCTGCCGTATACTTCGCCTCGTGATGGCCAAAGGTCGTTACCGGCTTCCGGAAGAAGCCGCTGCGGTACACATGGCCGATGGCGGTATGGAAAGCAATGCGCAGCGCGGCGCTGAACCGGCCGGAATATTGCTTGCAGAACCAGGCCATCAGGCTGCCCATGATCTCCACCGGCAGTTCATGATACCCGGCTTCCCGTGGCACTGGATTCAGCCCGAGCGGCCAATGGCCGTACAGCTCAGTCCCGGGCTGGCGGTTCTGCAGCAGGACGGTCTCCAGCAGCACCGCCTCAGCCTTCCGCTTCGCCTCCTCCCTGGCTATCGGCAGTTCCAGCGTCTCGTCTACTGCGGCAGCGAACAAGTAAGAAGCATAATAGAAGTTATTCCGTACATCATCGTGGAACCATAATCCGCTGTCCAGCAGCGGAAGACGTTCTGCCTCCAGTGCAGCCTTGCGGATAATTTCCTGCTGCCGTTCCTTATAAGCAGTCTGGTTATTCTCTCTGTCTGCCATTTTCTTCACCCTCCGAACTAATTAATAATTCCCGGTCAAGCTGTGAATCCATTACATCATTCCAGCTCTATTGTGCACGCATTCAGTTCATAAGGCAATCGCAAAAACGAATAAACAAACTAATTTAAACGTACTAAAAAAGATTATCTCTTGCCAAATGAACCAATATGGATTAAATTGTACCTATACGAACGAAAATACATTTTCCGAAGGAGATTGAATATTCAATGGAAAGACGTTTTGCATCCCACCCGAATGAAGTGAAGCAATTTGACACTGAGCGCCTGCGTAAGGAGTTCCACATCCCGGTTATTTTTGCACCGGACGAACTGAAGCTTGTCCTGACTCATGAAGACCGCATGATTGTGGGCGGCGCTAATCCGGTAAACGGCGAGGTTGTCCTTACAACTGACCTGAAAGAGCTTGGTGTCACTTACTTCCTCGAACGCCGTGAGCTGGGCATTATCAATGTCGGCGGCAAGGGTTCGGTTGTTGTAGACGGAACTGAATATGAAGTTGATTTCAAAGAATGCCTGTATGTCGGCCAAGGCGTAAAGGATGTTATTTTCAAAAGCGCGGACAGCGCAAAGCCGGCGAAGTTCTATCTGAATTCCGCTCCGGCTCACCAGTCCTACCCTACTACCAAAACTACGCTTGAAGAGTCTGAATCCGGCGCGATGGGCGGTCTCGAGAATTCGAACGAACGTACCATCCACCGCTTCATCCATACGAACGGCGTGCAGAGCGCACAGCTTGTTATGGGCATGACCCAACTGAAACCGGGCAGCATGTGGAATACTATGCCATCGCATACTCACCCCCGCCGGATGGAAGCTTACTTCTACTTCGATCTGCCGGATGATTCCATTGTGTTCCACCTGATGGGCGAACCGACCGAAACCCGTCACATCGTTATGCATAACGAACAGGCTGTTATTTCTCCAAGCTGGTCCATTCACAGCGGCGTAGGTACACATAACTACACCTTCATCTGGAGCATGGCCGGAGACAACAAACGTTACGATGATATGGACCCCGTAGGCATGAAGGAATTACAATAGTAACAAATCAACTACGGAAAGCTGAGGCAGGCGGATGAACCCGATACGACGACATGAGATGATTATGGAAGTTATGCTGAACCAGAAGGATGTAACCGTGAACGAGTTGAGCGACAAGCTCCAGGTGACGGGAAAAACGATCCGCGAGGACCTGAGCAAGCTGGAGGAGCAAGGATTGATTATGCGTGTGCACGGCGGAGCTGTGCTGGCACAAAGCGATCAGTTCGGAATTCTCCCGCTGCGGGCCCCGCTCGATAAATATTCCGATGAGAAAACGGAGATTGCCCTGCGTGCCCTTGCACATATCGGGCAGGATGACATTATTGCACTCGACGGCGGCAGCACTACGCTTGAGATTGCCCGGCGGCTGGACAATATGCCCCTGACGGTCGTCACCAATGATGTGTACATCATCAGCGAACTGGTTCCCAAGGACAACATACGTCTAGTCGTTCCCGGAGGTTACCGTGTCCGCAATATGCTGGCCGGTCCTGAAGCGGTCTCTTATGTCCAGAAGCTTAATATTCAAAAAGCCTTTCTCTCGGCGACAGCCGTTCACATCGAGCACGGGCTGTCCATCTATACCGGAGACTTAATCGACTTCAAGCAGGCGCTTGTATCCACAGCACGCCAGGTGTTCGCCGCCTGTGATCATCACAAATTCGGGCATACTGCGCTGCGCACCTTCGCTTCCCTGCAGGAAGTGGACGTGCTGCTTACAGACAGCGGCCTGGCACCGGAGACGGCAGAGCTGTTCCGTAAGGCCGGCGTTACCATCGAGTGCGGATAGTTCAAATACAATACATCTCAAAGGAGAGAAAATAATATGTCATCATTATTCAGTCTGGCAGGTAAAACAGCAATCGTAACAGGTGCGGCTCAGGGTCTTGGACAAGGGATCGCCCTTGCCTTCGCAGAAGCAGGTGCAGATGTAATCTCGGCTTCCCTTAATACAAGTGATGAAACTGTAGCAGCTGCTGAAGCTTTTGGCGTAAAAGCGCTCAGCATTGCTACTGATCTTAGCGATCACAGCAAGCTGCAAGGCATGTTCGACGAAGCGGTAGCCTTCACCGGCAAAGTAGACATCCTTGTTAACTGTGCGGGTATGATCCGCCGTACGCCAGCTAAAGACCACAGCGAAAAAGACTGGTTCGACGTAATCAACCTCAACCAGAACACTGTATTCCTGCTGTCCCAGATTGCCGGCCGCCACTTCCTCGAAAGAGGCAACGGTAAAATCATCAATATCTGCTCCATGCTCTCCTACCAGGGCGGCATCAACGTTCCAGGCTACACTGCAAGTAAACATGCTGTAGCAGGCCTGACCAAAGCATTCGCGAACGAATGGGCAGGTTCCGGCCTGAACATCAACGCCATTGCTCCAGGCTACATGGCAACTGAGAACACAGCTCCAATCCGTGCCGACCAGAACCGTTCCGACTCCATCCTTGACCGGATTCCTGCCGGACGCTGGGGTACTGCTGAAGATGTTAAGGGCCCTGCTGTATTCCTGGCTTCCGCAGCCTCTGACTACCTGAACGGCCACATTCTGAATGTGGACGGCGGCTGGCTGGCCAGATAATTCCAGCTTTAACACTTGAACAACAATCGGATTCGGCTTGATACACCCTATAGAGACAAAAGCGCCCGGATGCTCCGCATCCGGGTTTTTACTGTGCCAAGACTTGACCTGGCCCGGCGGAGCTGTGGTAAGCTGGACAACATATAATTCGCAAAGGAGCTTGCGCATGAATAAAGAAATACTGACAACGTTTGATGAGCAGGGCCATGTTACCGGCACCGCTCCCCGTGATGAGGTACACCGCCTGGGTCTTTGGCACGAGACCTTTCACTGCTGGTTTGTGGGCAAGGATGACAGCGGGCTGACCGTCTATTTGCAGCTGCGCAGCACTCAGAAAAGGGATTACGCCGGGCTGCTCGACATCACTGCCGCCGGGCATCTGACGGCGGGTGAAACGGTGCAGGACGGTGTCCGCGAGGTGCAGGAGGAGTTAGGCCTTGCGCTAGCTTTTGACGAGTTGAAGCCGCTGGGAATCATCCCCTACTGCATGGATACCGCCGGATTCCTGGACAGGGAACGGGCCAATGTCTTCATTTACGAGAACCGCTATGCCCTGGAGGATTTCGTCCTGCAGCAGGAAGAGGTTGCCGGAATCGTTCAGGCCAGCTTCAGCAGTTTCCGCAGTCTAATCACAGGTGCTGCAGATACCCTGCGCATTCAGGGCTTCCGGATTACCGCTGACGGTGAACGGGTGATCATCGACGAGCAGGCCGGCTTCACCCGGTTCGTCCCGCATGAGCAGGCTTATTATTTGCAGGTCATTAAGGGGATTGAGGCTTTGTTTCGATAAAATCTTCCGGTAACCCGGCATTATGTATCCATGCTTCAACCATCCGGTTAAAGAGCTCCGGCAACGCTAAAGAAACTCCGTGTCCGGTTCCGGGGATAATCACAAGAGTGCACTTGGGGTTTCTAAGCACAAGATCGGCGGCAGATTTCCGCATAACCGCTTTTTCTTTCCGGCCCTGAATCGTGAAATCAGCCCCATCACTGCGCCCATGCCCCGGCAAATCCGGAACCACACAATAACTGGAAGAGAAATATTGTACCTGCTTCTCCCACATCCACCCGCTCACTCCGCCGCCATGCAGAAACAGCAGCATTATCCCGGCATTGCTGTCCCCGTATTCCTGTACGTGCAAGCCCATTGTCATCCCCTCGCTTTCAGTTTGTAATGGGTTACGCTCTCAGGGAGCGGGAGGTTTCACAGTATTCCACATTAAAAAAGACAGAACCCTAAGTACAGGCCCTGCCTTTTAAAGTTATTTATACAGTTGCACTCTTGCGCTTCAGTATCGCCAGCCCGTTGACCGGGAGCTTCAGCTCTGCCGGAGCAGCTGCGCCGGATTCAATATCCGTATATTCCTGGCCATCCAGCGTTACCGATTGCTCACTGCCGCTGAAATTCTGCACAAATACGTAGTCATGTTCTCCGTCTGTACGCTTCTGGGCAGTAACGCCTGCCGGAAGCTCAGCATTCAGGGAACGGCTGATCCGCTCCTTGTCAGCAATTGCTGCATACAGCTCTACATAGAATGCTGCGTCCTTCACACGCGTAGCCAGATGATAGGCTTTGCCTGCGCCCAGCTTGTTCACAGTCAACGCTGGCTGTCCTGCATAGAAGTCATTACGGTAATGTCCCAGCGCTTCTGCACCTTCCAGGTGGATTACCTCAGCAATTTCATGCGCATCGTAGTCGCCGGTAAGCTTCAGGGCATTTCCCGTCTTCATGACGAGACCGTTCAGATCACGGCTGTGCAGCCCTTCAGTCTCCTCCGCCCAGATGCCGAGTGTGCGGCGCAGCGGTCCCGGGAAGCCGCCCAGATGGCACAGGTCGGTCTCGCCTACCACACCGGACCAATACGTAGCCAGGAAGGTTCCGCCTTGCTCTACATAACGTTCAATCCGCTTGCCGTTCTCTTCGCTGATCAGGTAGAGCATTGGAGCAATGACCAGCTTATATGCGGAGAGGTCATCACCCGAGCCCATAATGTCGACCGGAATGCCCAGTTCCCAGAACGCCCGGTAATGCTGGAGAACCGTCTCCTCGTATTTCAGCCCGGAATTGCGGATCCCCTGAGCGTCTTTGATCGCCCAGCGGTTATCCCAGTCGAACAGAATCGCCGTTTCCGCAGGTGTACTTGTGCCGACAACCTCTTTAAGCTTCGCCAGTGTCGCGCCTACCTCCGCTACATCCTTGAAGACACGGGTCTCGGCATGCCCGCTGTGGTCAATTACCGCCCCGTGGAACTTTTCGCTGGAACCGCGGCTTTTGCGCCACTGGAAGTACTGGACGGAATCAGAGCCGTGTGCTACCGCCTGCAGCGAGGACAGCTTGTGCATGCCGGGACGCTTCAGCTTGCTGACCGACTGCCAGTTCGTAAGTGACGGAGTGCTTTCCATCAGCAGGAACGGCTTATGCTTGAAGCTGCGGTACATGTCATGGTGCATTGCAGTCCAGGCCGCCAGACGGGAATCGTCGTCATCCTCCGTGTATCCCCAGTCCGGATAAGCATCCCAGGAGACCACATCCAGAATCTTCGCCAGCTCGCGGTAATCCACGCCGTCGATCATATGCATATTCGTCGTAACCGGCAGCCCAGAGTTGTAGCTGCGGACCGAGTTAATCTCATGCTGGCAGAAATCGATCGTCCGCTCGCTGACGAACCGCCGCCAGTCCAGATTCAGCCCGTGCACCTGATTTTCCCCATGTGGAGCCGGGGATTCAATCTGTTCCCAGGAGGTGTACGTGTGACTCCAGAAGGTCGCCCACCAGGCATGGTTGAGTTCATCCAGATTATTGTTATACTTGGCCTTAACCCATTCCCTGAACTTGTCCTGACACAGTCCGCAGTGGCATTCGCCGCCAAACTCATTGGAGATATGCCAGCCGATAACTGCCGGATGATGAGCGTACCGTTCTGCCAGCTTGCCGTTCAGCAGAGCCGTCTTCTCGCGGTAGACCGGAGAAGTATAACAGTGGTTGTGGCGGACGCCGTGCAGGTTACGCACCCGGTTCCGTTCCACCCGCAGCACTTCAGGATACTTCGCGGACATCCAGGCCGGACGTGCCCCGCTCGGGGTAGCCAGGAAGGCATAGATGCCGTTCTCGGCAAATGAATCGAGCACATGATCCAGCCAGTCGAACGTGAACACGCCTTCTTCCGGCTCAAGGGACACCCAGGAGAATATCCCGACGGACATCACATTGCAGCCGGCCAGCTTCATCATGCGGATATCCTCGCGGAGCACCTCGGGATATTTCAGCCATTGCTCGGGATTATAGTCGGCCCCATGCAGCATTACCGGAATCTTGCTGCTGACGGCAGGAACTTTCTTAGTCATTGAATCGTTCATCCTTTCTGTTATGTGCCCATGATAGAATGAGACTTTTCACTGATCTCTATGCATCAGAAGCTCTATTCATTTATCGGGCAACCGTTTATACTGTTAATCATATAGGATGAAGCGTTATCAATGTTAGGATAAAACAAGCGACTCCATAGTACAAAATGAATATGAGGTGTTCCCTATTCTTCCCTTTTCGCTGATTGAAATGCCGCGCGACCTTAGCGCATTCCCCTTATATCCGTATTCGGTCGGACGTCATATCCAGTATCATCATGTCCGCCCGGGCGGCTTCCCGGTCAATCAGGTGTTCCTGATCCGCAGCGGCAGCGGCCTGTTCCGGGACCTGGAAAACGGCACAGAGACGATCCTGCAGCCGGGGATGGCCTTCGCTTTCCCGCGTGACCGGGGCCATGAATATTATCCGCTGTCCCATGAGCCCTGGCATGTCGGCTTCATCGGCTTCCAGGGCAGCCTGTCCGGCACCGTGCTGGAGGGGCTAGGGCTACTGCCTCCGGTCCCCTTCCGGGTCGAGCATTTCGATGAATGCTGGGAGCTGATCGGCAGCATCTGGCATACGGTCAACGGACAAAGCACCGGCCGCCAGGAGGAGCAATCGCTGCAGGAGCTGTCCGTCAGCCTCTACCGGCTGCTGCTGACACTGCGCCAGGGGGACAGCTCCTCCGGCACAGCGGGGAGGCTGGAGAATGAATATGTCCGCAATGAGGCGCTGGGCAAAGCCGTCAGCCTGATTAACGAGCACTTCACCGAGCCGCTGCTGGTGACGAACCTTGCAGCGGCCGTCGGTTATTCCGTCCAGCATTTCCAGCGTCTGTTCCAGCAGGAATACGGCGTGACCCCGCATAAATATCTGCAGAACCTGCGGCTGCAGCGCGCGGTGCAGATGATTACCGAGGCGCCTGAGCGCCCGGTGCAGGATATTGCGCTGAACCTTGGCATGGAGACCAATTACTTCATCCGAGTGTTCCGCAAGGCGCATGGCTGTACGCCGGGGGTTATGCGGAGCCGGTACCAGAAGCTTAACGGCTCAAATTCCGAGACAACAACTTAATCAGCTCATTCTCCGCTGTCTGTGCATCCTCTGGACTGAAGATGTGTGCGGCATTGTTCAGCCAGACTACCGATTTGCCTGCCGGCGCCTCCAGCTGCACGCAGAAACGCTCCAGCAGATCCGCCGGGCATGCCTGATCATGAACACCATGGATGAACTGCACGGGAATTTTAAGCCTCCCGATTGAACGCTCCGCTGCATAAACATGAATATCCTTCAGCATCTGCGGTGAGTAGCTTAGCTTCATCCCTTTGCTGAAGATATGAGCCAGATCGCGCAGCCTGTAGTCAGGAGATTTCAGCAGGGCGGCAATGAAGGGAAGCAGCCCGGCAGGCTTCTGTGTACCATTCCGGCCGGTGTATCCGCCAAGCAGCATCAGCCATTTGCGGAATTCATTCCAGTTTGGCAGGTTATCCTCGTAAGGGGGCGGTCCTATCTTCAGCAGCCCCCGGTAGGCTTTCTTATTCCCGGTGCCAAGCGCCTGTTCCAGCATCCAGTCGTAGCCCTGAATATCACTCTGTGTCCAGTTGATAATCTGGGCCACGCCGCAATACGCGTGGAATTTCTCGGGATGACGGGCTGCCAGCTGCAGTCCAAGCATACTGCCCCACGATAACCCGCAGAGATAGATTTTATCCACTTCAAACTGCCTGGTAAGCCAGCCGCTCAATTGATAAGCATCAGCAACCAGCTGCTCAAAGTTCATTGTCGACGGATCAAGCTCCTTCGGGCTGGAACGGCCCGTACCCCGCTGATCCCAATATACAACCGTGAACTGGCTTAACAGCTCTTGCGTTGTCAGATTAAATGTACGCTTATTCCCTCTTGCACCCACACCGGGCACCGGCATCCCCGGTCCGCCATGCAGCACAAGCAGTACGGGCAGCCCCCGGCTGGAAGACTGGATAAGGATAGACTGCGTTACACCGCCGAGCACAACTTTATCAACCTGGCTGATCCCTCCATGCTTGACAAGAATTCTCGCCTTATTCCACTCCGCCAATTGCCACACAGCCCTAATCAGCAGCAGCCCCGCCGCCAAACCGGCAAGGAGCAATCCCCATTCCAGCAGTCTCATTCCTGTTCTCCCTCCTCACGGACGGCAATGCCGCGATAAGCAACCCGTGAAGCCTCATTCACCAGCTCCGTGACCGTAACGCCATACATATCCAGATCCCCATTCTCAGCAGCCATCATAATCCCCTCTCCTAGTGCATGGAGTACAAGCATCAGCCGGGTAGCTTCTGTGTCACGCAGTTCACCATTATGGATGCCGGATGCAGCCACTGATTTCATAATGTTCATATATTGCAGCTTCCTGTCCCGCAGTGCTGTCCGCTGTGACTCTGTAAAGTCTATTCCCGATAACGGGTTAAAGGCGAGCCGGATAATCTGGTTATACACCGGCTCCTCCCGGTAAAAGCCTTCAAACACCATAAAGATCATGTGAAGCTTCCGGGCTTCCGGCAGGTCAAGTGCTGCTGCCTGCTGTATCCTCCCGTTAAGAACCTGCAGCGCCTCCATGCTCAAAGCGAAATAGACCTCGGCCTTATTACTGAAATGAAAATAAAGCGGACCCGTTGAGACTCCTGCCGCTTTAGCAAGTGTCCGCATCGATACTTTATGATAACCGGTATCCAGAAACAGCTGCCTTGCACTCTCCAGAATTCTCATGCGTGTATCGGCATTTGCTCCCTCCATCCCGCCGCCAGCTTTTCTGCCGCTGCTTCTTGTGCCAGACTCGCCGGCACCCCTATCTTCCTTAGCCATCTTTCATTCCCCTTTCAATTGCTGATCCTTGAATCCTTGCGGTAAGTAAATACTTTCACTATAACATCGTTATACCAAGTCTATAACGATGTTATAGTGAAATCAAGAAAAAAATACCTCATAACCTTATTGGGCATACATCCCAACAGGTTATGAGGAGAATTATCAACTTTATTATGTTACACCGCCGCAAACTGGCTGTTATACAGCCGGGCGTAATACCCTCCGCTCTCCAGCAGCTGCTCATGCGTGCCGCTCTCGACGATGTCGCCGTCCTTCATGAACAGGATAAGATCCGCTTCGCGGATTGTGGACAGGCGGTGGGCAATGACGAAGCTGGTCCGCCCTGCAATCATCGCGAGGAACGCCTTCTGAATCCGCACCTCTGTCAGCGTGTCAATGCTGCTTGTCGCCTCATCCAGAATCAGCATCGGCGGATCCGCCAGCATGACGCGGGCAATCGTCAGCAGCTGCTTCTGGCCCTGGGAGAGGTTATCCCCGGACGCGCTGATTTTGGTGTCATAGCCTTCCGGCAGACGCTTGATGAAGCTGTGCGCGTTCGCTGCTTTGGCTGCGGCTATGACTTCAGCCTCGGACGCCTCCGGCTTACCGTAGGCGATATTATCGCGGATGGAGCCTCCGTAGAGCCAGGTCTCCTGCAGCACCATACCGAAATTACGCCGCAGGCTGTCGCGGGTAATTGTGGTGATATCTTTGCCGTCAATTGAAATTGTACCGCCGCCGACCTCATAGAAGCGCATCAGCAGGTTAACCAGTGTTGTTTTGCCGGCACCGGTCTGTCCGACAATCGCCACACGGGTACCCGGCTTCACCTCCAGGCTGAAGTTCTTGATCAGCGGACGCTCAGGCGTATAGGCGAAGCTTACTTGGTCAAAGGTAATCGTCCCTTGGCTGCCCTGCAGCACATGCGCATCCGGCGCATCAGGAGCCTCCTGCGGCAGATCAAGAACGGTGAAAATCCGCTGTGCTGATGCTGTTGCCGATTGCAGCTGGGTAATAACCCCGGTAATCTCATTAAAAGGCTTCGCGAACAGGTTGGAATAGATCAGGAAGCTGGACAGGTCCCCTACAGACAGATGCCCCCCGATGACAATCGCACTGCCGATCATTGCGATGACCGAGAAGGTAATATTATTGACGAGCCGTGTTGTCGGGTTGGACAGCGAACCGTAAAACTGCGATTTGACCCCCGCACTGTACAGATCATTATTCCGCTTAGCGAAAGCGGCAAACGAACGGTCCTCATAATGATACGCCTGCACCACCTTTTGTCCGCCGATAATCTCTTCCACATAGCCGTTCAGCCCGCCGAGAATCTTCGCCTGCTCACGGAACAGCTGCTGGGAACGCATCGTAATGAAGCGGGCGACGAAAAAGGTTGCCGGTGCCGACAGCAGCACTACCAGCGTCATTACCGGACTGATATAGAGCATAAGCCCGATGGCCCCGGCAATGGTAACAATCCCGGTCAACAAGGTGGAGAAGCCCTGCAGCAGCCCGTCAGAGACGGCATCCATGTCGTTCACGAACCGGCTGATGCTGTCCCCCTGCGGATGATTATCATGAAATTTCAGCGGCAGCGCATCGAGCTTGTCAAACAGCTCCCTGCGTAGATCGTATACTGTGCGGTAGGCGAGCTTATTCGTGTAATAGGTGAGCAGCCAGCCGAAGAAGCTGCCTGCCAGATATACGGCCCCCAGTATAAGCAGCAGACGGAGGATTTCCGGGAAATCCACATGATCCGGCCCGATCATCCTGTCGATCGCCCGGCCGATCAGCAGCGGTCCGATCAGGCTGGCGATGACGCTTAGAATGGCGCAGATCACCGCACCAACCGTTATTTTTCTATATTGTTTTGCATAGGCGAACAGCCTTTTCCAGGTCATTGTAGTGTTCATTGCAGCGCCTCCTCACTCGAAAGCTGGGATTTGCAGATTTCCTGATACACCCCGCAGCTCTCCAGCAGCTCTTCGTGACTGCCGGTACCGGCAATCCGTCCTTCCTCAAATACGATAATCTGGTCCGCCTGCCGCACGGTGCTCACGCGCTGGGACACAAGCAGTACGGTCATCTCCCCGCTGTTCTCCTTCAGTGCCCGGCGCAGCGCCGCATCCGTAGCGAAATCAAGCGCACTGGAGGAATCATCGAGAATCAGAATCGGCGGGCGCCCCACGACTGCGCGGGCGATGGTCAGCCGCTGCTTCTGCCCGCCGGACAGATTAAGCCCGCCTCTGGCCACCGGTGTATTCAGTCCCTCCGGCAGCTTGCTGATGAATTCTTCCGCCTGGGCGATGGAGGCCGCAGCCATCAGCTCCTCTTCGGTTGCTGCCGCTTTGCCCCAGCGGAGGTTATCGGCAATGGTTCCCGTGAACAGCACCGCCTTCTGGGGGACGATGCCGATCTTGCTGCGCAGCTGCTCCAGGCGGTAGTTTTTTACGTTGATGCCATCCACTTCGACATCCCCTTCTACAGCATCATAGAAGCGCGGAATCAGATTAACGAATGTTGATTTGCCGGACCCGGTACTTCCGATCAGTCCAACCGTTTCTCCGCGTTTAATCTCTACAGAAATATTCTGCAGCGCAAGCTCACCGGTCTTATTGTAACCAAAGGAGACATTGCGGAAGGAAACCGCCGGCGCCTCTTCCACCGGACGGGCAGGAAGCACTGCATCCGCAGGCTCGGCAACTGAAGCAGTCATGGCCAGCACCTCGTTTACCCGGTTAGCCGATGAAGATGCTTTGGTGAACAGAATGACAAGATTGGACACTACAATCAAGGCCAGCAGAATCTGCGTCACATAGTTAATGAAGGCGATGATCTCCCCTTGCGAGAGCCTTCCGGCTTCAATGTGGATGCCCCCTGCCCAGAGAATGGCGATAATCGCCGCATTAACTACCAGTGTTGTCAGCGGGCCGAGCCAGGCAGCAATACGTCCTACCCGGATGGCAGTCTGCGTCAGGTCCTCCGAAGCTTCATCGAACCGCTGCTTCTCACGGCGGCTCTTGGCGAATGCGCGGATGACGCGGATACCGGAGAGGTTCTCACTCAGCACCAGTGCCAGCCGGTCAAGCTTCGCCTGATACTTACGGTACAGCGGAGCACTGCGCGTAATAATGAAGTACAGAATCACACCGAATACCGGTGTGGCTGCAATCAGAATCAGCGACAGCCGGAAATCAAGGATCATGGCCATAATAATGGCACCGATACAGATGAACGGCGCGCGGATGACGAGCCGGATCAGCATGGCAACCGCCAGCTGCAGCTGATTGACATCATTCGTGATCCGGTTGATCAGCGACGGCGTACCGATAACATCCAGCTCCGCATAGGACAGCGAAGAGATGTGCTTGAATATGCTGTTGCGCAGCGAGGTCCCGAAGCCCTGCGAAGCCCGCGCAGCGTAATACTGACAGATCATGGAGCAGCCGAAGCCGAGGAGCGACATCAGTATCATCAGGGAGCCCATGCGGTAGACATATCCGCTATCCTGATTACCTATCCCGTTGTTAATGATCAGGGCAACGATGGTCGGCAGCAGCAGCTCCAGAATAGCCTCCAGCAGCTTGAAGACCGGCCCGATGATTGTTTCTTTTCTGTACGGTTTTAGAAAAACAGCAATTTTCAGCACAGTTATCCTCACCTAACTTACGTAGTATGTATTTGATCTTGAAAAAAGCATAAGACCCGTTATGATTATGTCATACCCGTTTACATATTAATAATATTGGTTTCGTATCTATGCGATACATATTTCGTATGGCACTTAGCATAGACACCATTCAAACGGTAGACTACAGGAGGCATATGACACAATGGATATCCGCCAATTGAAATATTTTCTGGCCATCGCCGAGGAAGGACAGATTACCTCCGCAGCACGGAAGCTGCAAATGGCCCAGCCCCCGCTTAGCCAGCAGTTGAAGCTGCTGGAGGAGGAGCTGGGGGTTAAGCTGTTTGAACGGGGGCCGCGCAGCGTGCAGCTGACAGACGCCGGAATGCTTTTGCGGGAAAGGGCCATGCAGCTGCTGGAGCTGGCGGACTCGACCACCCGTGAGCTTAAGGACTATGTGAAGGGCGTGTCCGGCACGCTATCCATCGGCACGGTTTCCTCCTCGGCGGCAACGCTGCTGCAGGAACGGCTGCTGGAATTTCATCAGCTTTACTCCGGCGTCAAATTTGAAATTCATGAGGGCAACACTTACCGGATTATCGATTTATTGAACAAAGGGATCGTTGAAGTCGGAATCGTCCGCACCCCGTTCAGCAGCAGCGGTCTTGAATGCATCTATACTACATCAGAGCCTATGATTGCCGTAATGGCACCTGAATATGACTGGACCGGCGGAAAAACCGAGATAGAGATCGATGAGCTCAAGGGGCAGCCGCTTATTGTGTACCGGCGGTTCGAACAGCTGATTACCGAGACCTGTCTGGCGAACGGGTTCGACCCGAGGTTCTTCTGTATGAACGACGATGCCCGGACCACCCTGCTGTGGGCCAATGCCGGCCTTGGTGTCGGGATCATTCCGCGCTCCGCATACTCGCTTGCCGCGAACCGCAACCTTGTCTCCAAGGAGATCCGCAGCGATTCGCTCCATACAAGGGTAGCGGCAATCTGGATGAAGGATAAATATCTGTCCGCACTGGCGGCCAAATTTATTGAGAACTTTCAGCAGCAGTGATCAGTATTGAATAACCTCAAATATTTAGTGTCTTTTCTTGCAGCCAAACAGTCCGGCTCTCCTTAGAGGGCCGGACTGTTTGGTATTATGCGGTCAGATATTTACAGCAGGTGGCCGGACTGCACTTTATGGAAGGCCTCATCCAGCAAGGCGGCAAAATCACTTTCCGGATGCTCCGCATGATACTGCATAACAGACAGATTAACACCAATCACAACTCCGGCAAGCGTGCGGATGTCCAGGTCATCACTGCTCTTGTTCAGCCGTTTTGCCAGCATCCCGGTAATCATCTGCATCGTTTGCATCCAATTGTTCAGGGAAGCAGCCCTGAGTTCCGGAATAGTCATAATCAGCTGGTTTCTCTCCCGCACAGTGATAAGCTCCTCTGCTGACAGATCAGCAGTTGCTGAAATCATGGCATTGCTTAAGGCGGTCAGCGGACTTAAATCCTCCGGCTGCTGCTCAAATGCTGCAATCAGAAGCGGATCATAGTTATCCGTCATCATTACGTCCTCTTTGGTCCGGAAATACCGGAAGAACGTACTGGGGGAAATTTCTGCAGCCTCTGCAATTTGTTCAACGGTTGTTGCATTATAACCCAGCTCGTGAAAAAGGCGGAGGGCATGCTTTTGCACCAGCGCCATCGTCTTTGCCTTCTTCCGTTCACGTAAGCCAGGCTTTCGTTCCTCACCCACCGGCAATTCCTATCACTCCCTAACGTTAATCGAACGGCCTTCCTTCCCGCTCTGCGGAATATGCAGGAATACAAGCGTTAATAGGATACCCAGTGCGGCAACTCCTCCGACTACCCATAACATCGCATCCATTCCATGAATGAAGGCGGAACGCACAGCCTCCAGCAGCTCCGGAGAATGAAGCTCACGGGCAGCATTCATCCCTGAGGCCACACTTCGCTGTAATGCATCCGCGGAATCACCTGAAAGTCCTTCTATTGCCAGTTTATCACGATATACCGAACTAAGCATAGTTCCCAGCACGGCAACACCGATTGTTCCGCCAATCTGCCGCATGGTCATGATGAGCGCCGACCCGATGCCGCTCCGCTCCGCTGTCAAGGCGGCCATCGAGATATCCATGGCAGTCGGCAGGGCAAACCCGATTCCAAGACCCACTATAGAGATCCAAATGGCAGCAAAGCCATAGCCGTGAGATGATCCGGTATTCGCGCCAATGAACATACCGAGCGCCAGCAGGGAAAGACCTGCAAGCAGCGTGAATTTTGCGCCAAAGTTTAATTGGAGCCGTTCGGCAATTTGAGACCCGATCAGGAGACCGCCGACGATAGGCAGCAGTCTTACTCCTGTCCCGAGCGCATCCGCGCCACTAACCGCCTGGAAATATTGCGGCGTGACAAACAGCAGCCCAAACATGGCAAACGATACTACAGTGGCCAAGATAGAACCCCAAGTAAATCCGGCTGAACGAAATAATTCAAGATCGATTAGCGGTTGTTTGACGAAGCTTTGCCAAAGAATAAACAGTGCAAGCAGAACAACTCCTCCCAGGATAGGCCCCATAACTGCGTAATCACTCCAGCCTCTCTCTCCGGCTTCGATGAAACCATAGGTAAGACTCACCAGCCCGAAACTGGATAACAGCATCCCCGGGAAATCAATTTTAGTACGTCCGGTACTCCGGGATTCCTTAAGAAAGATAGAAAGGGCAATCATACCAAGCAGGATAATAGGCAAGTTAATCAGAAAAACCGATCCCCAGGCATAATTCTTCAGCAGCCATCCGCCAAGAATCGGTCCAAGCGGAATACCCAGAGCGTTGGCCATTACCCAGATTCCGATAGCTTTGGGGCGTTCCTCTTCGGTGAACAATACCGGAATGACTGACATCGATAACGGCATCAGAAAAGCTGCCCCAAGTCCCAGGAATGCGCGTCCGATAATCAGCTGCAGCGGTGTATCCGAATAGGCGCAGCCTATAGAGGCCAGCCCGAATACCAGTAAGGCCATCAGCAGCATCTTCTTCCGGCCCAGCTTATCTCCGAGCAGTCCGGCGGGCAGCAACAAGGCAGCAATCACCAGATTATAGGCATCCGCAAACCACTGGAGCTCACTGTTGCTCGCATTCATTTGTACAGCCAGTGTAGGCAGAGCCAGATTCAGTACCGTTAAGTCTAATCCCACCGTCAGCAAGCTGATTGCGAGCGCACCAAGAACCCACCATTTCTTATTTTTTTCCAACAGCATTACAACATCTCCCTTTGACATTTTATTTCATTTGTTATTTTATTTCTTTTGATAGTTACTGTCAATTTAAATATTCTTTCATTTTTTCCTCCATGGTTAGCGCACAACAAATAACCCGCCTCCGGCTAAGCCGGAAGCGGGTTATGCTTACTTTTGAGCACAGAGACCCAAAGGTTAGATTAGACCATGATTTTGCAGATATCGTTCGTGAACTGCACCGGATCATTCACCTGCAGCCCTTCAATCAGCAAAGCCTGGTTGTAAAGCAGATTGGTGTAGAGGCCCAGCTTCTCCTTATCGCCTTCAGCCGCAGCCTTCAGGGATTTGAAGACATCGTGGTTCACGTTAATTTCCAGCACCTTGTCCGCCTGAACATCCTGGCCGCCGTTAGGCATTGCCTTGAGGATCTTCTCCATCTCAATGGTCAGCTCGCCTTCAGTGGACAGGCAGACCGGATGGGATTTCAGCCGCTTCGATGCTTTGACTGCCTTCACTTTGCCGGACAGAATGCCCTGCATCGCTTCGAACAGCCCTTTGTTCTCATTTTCTTCCTCTTCCGACGGTTTGTCCGCAGCATCCTCGATGCCTAAGTCGCCGCTGGAGACGTTTTTGAATTCTTTTTCCTTATAGGACATGATCATCTTGATCGCGAATTCATCGATATCGTCTGTGAAGTAGAGAATTTCGTAGCCCTTGTCCAGCACCATTTCGGTCTGCGGCAGCTTCTCGATCCGTTCTGCCGACTCCCCGGAAGCGTAGTAGATATACTTCTGGTCTTCCGGCATTCTTTCGACATACTCAGCCAGCGTAACCAGTTTCTTCTCCTTGGAGGAGTGGAACATCAGCAGGTCCTGGAGCGTTTCTTTTTCCATGCCATAGTCATTGTAGACCCCGAACTTCAGCTGTCTGCCAAAAGATTTATAGAACGTCTCATATTTCTCGCGCTCATCCTTCAGCAGGCTCAGCAGCTGGCTCTTGATCTTGCTCTTGATGTTCTTCGCAATCAGCGTCAGCTGGCGGTCATGCTGCAGCAGCTCGCGGGAGATGTTCAGCGACAGATCCTCGGAATCCACCATCCCCTTGACAAAGCTGAAATAATCCGGCAGCAGATCCCCGCATTTGTTCATGATCAGCACGCCACCCGAGTACAGCTCAAGCCCTTTTTCATATTCCTTGGTGTAGTAATCAAACGGAGTATTCTCCGGAATGAACAGGATTGCATTATACACTACCGCACCGTCAGCACTGATATGGATATGCTTCAGCGGCTTGTCGAATCCGTAGCGCTTCTCGGAATAGAAGTTGTTGTAGTCCTCTTCCTTCAGCTCGCTCTTGTTTTTGCGCCAGATCGGCACCATGCTGTTCACAGTCTGCTCTTCGGTCACATCGATGAATTCATTCTCAGCGCCTTCTTTAGGCTGTCTGCCGGTAATGTCCATCTTGATCGGGAAGCGGATGAAATCCGAGTACTTCTTGATGATCGACTTCAGGCGGTATTCTTCCAGAAACTCGTCGTAATTGTCATCCTCGGTGTTCTCTTTAATCTTAAGTGTAATTTCGGTACCTACAGCATCCTTCTCCGTGGGTTCAATCGTGTAGCCGTCAGCGCCCTGGGATTCCCATTTGAACGCCTGCCCGCTGCCCAGCGCCTTACTGATTACCGTTACATCGTCAGCGACCATGAATGCGGAATAGAACCCTACCCCGAATTGTCCGATGATGTTGTGGCCGTCCTTGGCTTCATTATCCTTCTTAAAAGCAAAAGAGCCGCTGTTCGCGATAATCCCGAGGTTATTCTCCAGCTCTTCCTGGGTCATCCCGATCCCTGTATCGGAAATGGTCAAAGTGCGGGATGCCTTATCGGCAGTTACTTTAATGTAGTAATCCTCTTTATTGAACACCAGGCCTTCGTCGGCCAGTGCCTTGTAATAGATTTTGTCGATGGCATCGCTTGCATTCGAGATCAGTTCCCGCAGAAAGATTTCCCGCTGCGTATAGATGGAGTTAATCATCATTTCCAGCAGTCTTTTGGATTCGGCTTTAAACTCTTTTTTGGCCATGAATAAATAAATCTCCTTTCAAAAATAACCTTCAGATTGCGTATCGTTGTTTAGCACTCCACTCATCCGAGTGCTAACACTTCCTTTTATATAACATATTCTCGTTTTTGATGTCAATATCTTGCTGCATTTAAGCGGCTGAAAAAAGTTGTGTAATTCATTTTAGTCCATGTTAGCATTCGGAATGTACTCCAAATACAGATGGTGAAAGGACAATGAGACGATGAATATTCAGCTTGAAAAGATCCCGGCAACAGCCATTGCTTATGTACGGCAAACGGGGCCTTACGGCCCTGCCAACGCCCGGGCTATGGAGCATTTGAAGCAGTGGGCGCTGGAAAATGAGCTGCTGGCCGGATCAGCCGTGCTCTTCGGTATTCCCATGGATAACCCTGCGGATACAGCTCCGGAGGATTGCCGGTATGATGCCTGTATCAGCCTGCCCGGGGCTTCTGCCCAGGAGGCGTCTGCTGCTGCCGGCAATCGGGCAGATGATTCCATCCGTTACGGGTTGCTCTCCGGCGGAACCTATGCCATCCTTACCATTGAACATACCGCTGAGGCGGTTGCCCGGGCCTGGGATGGGCTTATTCCGGCGCTGCAGGGCAGCGGGCGGCAGCTCGACCCTATGAGGCCTGTTATGGAAAGATACACCGGTGAGATGATCCGCAATCATCTTTGCCAGCTGTGTATCCCGGTGCAGCAGCAATGACATCAGGGGATCGGCCGGGTTGTTTGGCTAAAGACGCAGCTGCCCTTCATGGTAGCAGTAATACGTCTGCGCCTTAAGGTCTATCAGCCGGCTCAGGGAGTCTGCTGCGCTCTCCAGGTCCAGACAGTACTGCGGATTCGCGACAGCCAGCACTTCCCCTTCTTTCACTGCCGCATCTCCGGTAATCACGCTGCTTAGTTCAGGAAAATACAAAGAGATATGGCCTGAAGTATGCCCCGGGGTGGCGATAATCTGACATTTGTTATTTAGTATCCACTCGCCATCCCGGACGGTCATATCTACCGGAACATGTCTTAAGTCTTGTAATAGCTGTACAAACTCTTCCCCGGAAGCCTGATCTTCAGCTGACATCTGCGCAAGCAGGGCTTCGGCTTGAACCAGCCGCTCCGATTTCACTTTACCTGAGATAAACGGCGCTTCTGCTTCGCTCGCTATGACCGTCACTGCCGGATATTTCAGCTTGAAATCTTCCAGCGCTCCGATATGGTCATCGTCATAATGGGTAATAATGATATTCTGCAGATGCTGCGGGTCATGCCCGTGCTTCAGTATCGCATCCTCTATACGCGGCATGAACTGCGGATACCCGGCATCGACCAGTGTTAGCTCTTCCCCGGACACAATAAGGCTCGGGTAGATATAATAGTTCTGTCCATGGTATTCAAATTCTATCGCTAGCTCAATTATGTTCATGTTCTCCTCCGTCTTGTCTGGACTCGATCATCAGGCTACTCAGTGCAGCCTTCCGTTCAGGGTGTAGCTCCCTTAACCTTCGCATCCTCCAGCAGCAGCTGAATCAGTGACTGCAGCGGCAGCGACTTCCACTTCTTCGGATGAAGCAGAAGCTGCAGATCAAAGTGAATCTCCGGATGGGCAAAAGACAGCTCCGCGAGATTTCCCCGCTCAATCTCTTCCTCAGCAACAATTCTGGGCAGCAGTGCAATGCCCAGGCCGTTGCGCACACAGCGCTTGATCGCTTCCAGATTCGACAGCTCAAACCCGATCCGGAACACGATCCCGTGCTCCCGGAGCAGGTTCTCGAACAGGCTGCGGTAGATGCAGCTTTCCTCCGAGACAATCAGCTCGCAGTTGTTGAGATCCTGCAGCGACACCTGCGTCAGCCCGGCCAGCGGATGGCTGACCGGCGCCACGAGGACGAGCGGCTCCTCCCGGATGATGGTCCGCGCCAGCACGGCGTCCGCTGTATTGCGGTCCAGCAGGAGGCCAATGTCTACCTCGCCGTCCCGGATTTTGGACATCAGATTAGCCTCCTGCTCTGTCTGCAGATGGATATTCAGCCCCGGGAACATCGTCCGCAGCTGCTGAAGATACGGCGGCAGATAAAAGGCCGCCAGTGAATCGATCGTCCCGATGGTCAGCGTTCCGATGGTCTGCTGGGCGATAGTCTCCTTGGAGCGGTCGTACAGATCAAGAATCTCCGCGAACAGCTTCAGCAGCTCTTCCCCCGGCGGGGTCAGCCGCAGCGCCCGGCCATGCCGCTCGATCAGCGGAATGCCGTACTCCTTCTCGATCTTCTGAATCTGCATCGTTACGCTGGACTGGGCGTAGCCCAGCTCCTCAGCCGCACGGGTGAAGCTCTGCCGCTTCGCTACCTCGCGGAACGTGCGCATATAGGTTAAGTCCATTCCCCTCACCCTAACATCAATATTATTGATAGCCTACATCATTTATTATAGCTAACTCCGATGTGAAATTCCATGGTACAGTAAGATAAAAGGATTTTACAATTGTGGAGGCCGATATTCATGTTAACAGAAGAACAGATTTATGGAATCTATGTTCCCGTGGTAACCCCGTTCAACGCCGCTGGCGAGATTGATCTGGAATCGTATCAGCGTTATGTGAACAACATCATCAAGAACAATATTCATGGTCTGGTCGTTAATGGAACCACTGGAGAATCGCCGACAGTCAATATACAGGAACTGCAGACCCTCGTGGATGCTTCACGGGAGCTCTTGAAATCCAGCACAATTCCGCTGGTCATTGGCACGGGCACGAATGATACAATGTCCACCGTTGCCCGCACCGAGCTTGCAGCGAACTCCGGCGCTGATGCTGCACTGGTGGTGGTTCCCTACTATAGCCGCCCTTCCCAGGAAGGCATTATCGCCCATTTCCGCAAGGCAGCAGAAGTCGGTCTGCCGGTTATCGCTTACGATATCCCCGGCCGCGCCGGTGTCGGCATGTCGCTCGATACCGCCCGCACGATTCTGGAGATGGACAATGTCGTAGGGCTCAAAGACTGCTCCGGCTCCCCGCTGCTGGTCTCCGAGCTGTCCCGCCTCGGCTCGAAGCCGGTGCTCTGCGGAGATGACCTGCATTTCTTCGACATGCTCGGCTGCGGAGCCGCCGGAGGCATGCTGGCCTCGGCTAATGTGCATACCGCCCGCTATCTCAGCATCTATGAGCAGTACAGAGCCGGCCAGGTTGAGGCCGCTCACGCTGAGTTCAATCAGCTGGTACCGCTGATGAAGCTGCTGTTCAAGGAGTCTAACCCGGCGCCGATCAAATGGCTGCTCAGCGCATACGGCGAGATCGCCTCGGATACGCTCCGCCTGCCGATGACCTCCATCAGCTCTTCGCTGCGTGACGAACTGGGCGCTTACCTTGCCGGGTAAGCATTCTGCTTCACGGACAGCTGTTAACTAAGTAATTGAATCAAAGCCCCCGCCGCTATCCAGTTATTCTCGGGATAGCGGCGGGGGCTTTTTTTGCTGTAGAGCAGTTAAGGCCAAATATACTCGTTAACCCTCATTTCTGCTTTCCGCCGCTTTGCACGGTTTCAGATATCCGTTCCGGCCGGATTGCGGCGGTTCAGAAACTCCATTTACCCGAGTCAACTGCGGACACCACAGTCCTTATTCGCCACTTTTCACGTGATATCGCCACTTTCCTGGCGAAATAACGGCGCTGATGTCCGTCCCTCGTATTTAGGGGATTTTCTCACAAATACTCACTCCTTCGCAGGATTTCAATGTATAGAAACGGGAGTGAAAGTGGGGGGCGATAGAGAGGGCCCTGCCGAGCGGCTTACGGGCATGCAGGAACAAAAGCAGCGTAAGACGTGCTTTTAAATCCTCGCTATCCTGCACACTCCACTTGTCCCACGGAGGTTCACCCTCCCAGATCTCAACGGGTCTATGCCCTTTCATTCCTTCGTTTCACCTGTCCATGGCGTGGAGATCGATCGCGTTAAGGTAACGGGTCAAAGCCCTTCCGGACACCACCTTCGATTCTCTTGTGCACGTAATACGGTACGTTCCTGCGAATGAGTCAACTTTCGTGATTGCGGTTTATGCGGCTACGGGGGAGAAATCAGCACCACGGTAGGTTTCCCCTCGCTGCACCATGCCAATTAGGATGCGAGCCAGTTTGCCAATGAGCTTAAACAGCGAAGCTTGCTTCTTCAGGCCTCGTGCCTGGTTGTTTGCGTGCCAGCGCTTGAAGTCGGGGTTTTGCCGCAACAGACTCAGCATCCCCCAGTATAAGTGTTTGCGTAGCGTACTGTCGCCGCGTTTGGAGAGCTTGATTTTCCCTTTGGATGTACCGGAAGTGCACTCCGCCAAGTTCAGGCCGGCGCGCCTTAGCAATTGTCGGCCATGCGCATAAAGGCGCAAATCCCCGGCTCCGGCCAAAATGGCAGCCACCGTCAGATCTCCCAGCCCGCGGATGCTTCGCAACTGCTCAGCCAAGGGGATTTCCTCCAGCAGCGATTGGAGGGCTTCGTCCATTTCGTCGAGCATGGCCATGACGTTGTCGTAGGTTTGGAGGAGGTGGCCGAGGTCTTGCCTGGCTTCCTCCACCGCCCGGGTATCGCCAATACTGCGCGCGGCCGTCGCCAGCAAGACCGCCGCTTTCGCACGGCCGCTGACACCTGCCGCCCGTTTCATGCCTTGTTTGCGCCACAGGTCCATGACTTCCTCGACGCTGCGTCCCTTGAGGTCACACGGCAAAGGGCAGGCGCGAAGTGACGCCAGCGAGCGAAGCGTCGTCCAGTCCGGAAAGACTTGGCGGAATTCGGGGAAGTACAGGTCGATCCAGCGGACGATGCGATTGCCCAGGCTTATCCCTTGCTTGACCCAATACTCCCGGTTGCTCATTAGCGTCTTCAGCCGGTCGAAGACCGCCGCCTGAGCGAGGTAGTCGGTGTAATAGCCACGGCTGACGACATCCGCAATGACAAGCGCATCCTTAGGGTCGTTCTTCGATGGACTATTATCCCGGTTTTCCTTGTTGCGGTGGGTCGTCACCGGATTGACCAGTACCACCTCGATCCCTTGTTCAAGTAACCAGTTCGCGAAGTTAAACCAGTAATGACCGGTGGGCTCCAGACCAATGAGCAGGGAGGTCAGACGATGCTTCGACTGAGCTTCCCTTGCCCAGCGCAAGAACTTTTCGAAGCCTTCCAGCGTGTTGGAGAACGACAAGTGACGGGGCGTGAGTGAACGCCCGCGAAAGTCGGTCATCTGTGCGGCATGCACATCCTTGGCAATGTCGATTCCGACTACGGCATGCTGCATGGTAATTCGTTCAATGCGTTGATTCGTTATATCTTTTCGGTTAGACTTCATAGTAAGCGCCTCCTGATGGGTTTTAGGGCTCCAGACCCCGTACACCCCCATCTTACGAGGCGCCCTTGTTTTTGTCTAAGTCCAAATCTTAGCGTATACAGGAATGTTAAGGCCCGGCACTCAGGCCCTGCTTCAGAACTTAACGTCTCCCCTGTCCGTAACGTAAGCAAATAACCTGACAGCAATACGTGATTTGGCTACTTTCTTGGCAGAGATCCAGATCGTAGTGAGTATGGACCGGATAAGGCAAACGTAAAGCAGCGATTCTCCAATAACGGGAGAATCGCTGCTTTTTTAATGGCTAAGCCGTTGAAAAAAATCGGCTGTACCACTGTAGAATATGACAGCCGTAGTGCTATAACGCTTATTTCACTTACTGGGAACGGCCTGCTTTTGCCGAAGGACGGCTGCTGGGGCGACCGCTCTGGCTGCTGCCGGGTCTGTTCCCGCTCTGGCTGGAACGGCCATATTGTCCCCCGGCCGGTTTATTGCTGTGGCCACTGCCCGGATGGGCTGCTCTTTCACCCGGACGGCCGCCGAAGCCCGCTCTGTTGCCGGATTCACCAGCAGTACGGCTGCCGCCGGCACCTGCGTTGCCATCTGTTCTGGCGCCAGAGCCACTGTTCGCTCCGTTACTGCCATATCCGCCGCCTGAGCTGTTCTTCCCTGCGCTGCCGCCAAAACCGCCGCCCGAGCTGTTTCTCACTCCGCTGCCGCCATTGCCGCTACCCGGGCCGTTTTTCACTCCGCCACCAGTGCTGCCGTATCCGCCGCCCTGTTTGCCCTGGGTGAACCACTCTGATTTCGGCTTACGGGCCGGATTTGTCTTCGCCTTCTGTACCGGTTTAGCAGGTGCTTTACCCGGACGGTCGGCCAGCAGCGCCAGATTGCTCTGTGACATCGGATAAGCGTGATCCTTCACTTCCGGAATCGTCTTGCCGATCAGCTTCTGGATATCCTTCAGGTACGGAATTTCCTCAGCTTCGCAGAGCGAAATCGCAATACCGCTCATGCCTGCACGGCCGGTCCGGCCAATCCGGTGAACGTAAGTTTCCGGAATATTCGGCAGGTTGAAGTTGATGACATGCGACAGCTCGTCAATATCAATTCCGCGGGCGGCAATATCGGTTGCAACGAGTACGCGTGTCGCACCGCTCTTGAAGTTTTTAAGCGCATTTTGCCGTTCATTCTGCGATTTATTACCGTGAATCGCCTGTGCTGTAATATTGATTTTGGCCAAATCACGGCTGACCCGGTCCGCTCCGCGTTTAGTGCGGGTGAAGACCAGCGCGGATACAATGGACTTATCCTGCAGCAGGCGGTTCAGCTGCTTCTGCTTGTTGCCGTTTTCCAGCAAATATATCGACTGCTCGATCCGGTCCACTGTGGAGGATACCGGCGTAATTTCAATTTTCACCGGATTTACCAGCAATGTTTTGACCAGCTGTGAAATTTCTGCGGGCATGGTTGCCGAGAAGAACAGCGTTTGCTTTTTGACCGGCATCTTGGCAATAATCCGTTTCACATCATGAATAAAGCCCATATCGAGCATACGGTCCGCTTCATCCAGCACAAGAATCTGCACATGCTGCAGATCAACACGCTTCTGGCTGATCAGGTCGATCAGTCTGCCCGGTGTAGCAATCAGGATATCCGCACCAATCGCCAGTGCCCGCTCCTGCGCCTTCTGCGATACGCCTCCGACAATTGCCGTTGATTTGATTGTAGTGAACTTGCTGTAAGCCTGAATGTTCTCAGAGATTTGCAGCGCAAGCTCTCTCGTCGGTGTCAGAATCAGGGAACGGATGCGTTTCGCTCCTCCGGTTCTGGCCTGCTGGCTGAGCAGCTGAATAATCGGTAATGAAAAAGCGGCTGTTTTCCCGGTTCCTGTCTGCGCACAACCCAGAATATCTCTGCCCGCTAATGCGGCAGGAATGGATTCTTCCTGTATCGGGGTAGGGGAAGTATAGTTTTCCAAGCTGAGTGCCTTGAGAATCGGGGGAATGAGGTTCAAATCGTTAAATGTCATTTTAGCTCCTTAATTTTGAGTACATATATTATCAAGCAGGTAAGCACTGTATATATCTTCTGCAGCGTCTCCACATCTCGCTCGTCAAAGTCATAACAAGCAATGATAACACAGAACAGCAAATAATGAAAACTTTCATTTCAATATTTTCAGAAAAAAAACAGCGCACACCGGCAACGACAAAAAAGCAGAGGATTAATCCCCTGCTTTTTTGTCATGCCATATTATATTATACTAATCTACAATTTCCGCTGTATCGCCGTTATTCGCACCAGCCGCATTAGCTTCGTCGGTGTCGATATGCATATCAAGCTTGAAGCTGTCGGATACACGCGCAAGCACGTTCTCAAGCACAAGGCCGCGTTCGCCGCCCAGACGTACTTTGAGGAGCTGCTTATCGGCAATCCCCCATGCTTCTGCTTCGGAAGTGTGGAAGTGGATATGACGGGCTGCCACGATAACACCAGTCTCCAGTTCAACCTCACCTGCAGGTCCTTTAATGGTGATGCCTGGTGTTCCTTCAATATTGCCGGATTCACGGACAGGTGCTTTCACGCCAAGGCTGAATGCGTCTGTACGGGATACTTCCAGTTGGGAAGCCGGACGGGCAGGTCCGAGGATTCTTACTTTGTCGAACTTACCTTTAGTTCCGATTACAGCTACTTGCTCATTTGCTGCAAATTGTCCTGGTTGGGAAAGCGGTTTGAACTCAGTCAATTGGTATCCTGGGCCAAACAATGCTTCCACGTGCTCCTGCGTAAGGTGAATATGCCGGGCCGACACACCTACGGGTACAGTCTTGCTCATTTGTAAGTCACTCCTTGTATTTTCTCTAGTATCTGTACAAGCCACTGAACATTATACCTCTTATTACCCGAAAATAAAAAGACCCTCATCACTTTGAGCGTCTTTTTTTCGACATATTGCAAAACTGTGAACTATTTCTCACCGTCTAACTATTCCTCCGCTTGCAGGAAAAGCTAATTTTAGTAATGATTTGCCGCCACACCTGGGACAGGTATCTATTCCCTTCCCTTCGTTGGCAAATGTGTGCGCAAAAAGCTCATTGCATTCCCGTACAGCCAGCCTTTCACCTGATCTTCGGGGTAAAATTGCAACAGCAACTCTGCGAGCTCCGCATATTTTCCCGGATGCTCAAGGCCCTCCACCCAGGCCTCTATGCCGTCAAAATCGGACCCGAACATCAGCTGTCCGCTTCCGCCCAAGCTGCAGACATGCTCGATATGCCGCCGCATATCCTCCATCTGCGCCGCTCCGTCCTCGCGGACAAACCACGGGACAAAGGTCAGGCCCATCCGGCCGTCCATTGTAATCAGCGCCTTGATCTGTTCATCACTCAAGTTACGGGGATGACCGCATATTGCGGCGCTATTGGAATGCGAAGCAATGAACGGGCGTGTACTGCGTTCAGCCAGCTCCCAGAAGCCTGCCGGGGCCAGATGCGACACATCCAGCAGCATGCCGCTGGCATTGCACCAATCAATCAGCTTGCGCCCCTGCGCTGTAAATCCGCCGCCGCGCGGCTCCAGCACACCATCCGCTGCCCAGTTTGCATAATTCCAGGTGATCCCCAGGAAGCGCACTCCCAGCTCGAAGCATAGCTGCGCATAGAACAGATTGCCCTCCAGGCCGTCTACGCCCTCCAAGGAGAGCATTCCCAGACCCGGCACAGTTACTCTCTCTCCCTCAAGCTCTTCCTTCCAGCACAGCCACTGCAGGCCTCCTGGGCCAGCCACCTTGGAGCGGAAACATTCGATCTGGCCGAGAATATCCTCGAACTTTGCTCTTCCGCGCGCTGCTGACAAATAAATGGCGAATACCTGAAGTTCGACATTCCCCTCCTCCAGCCGCTGTGCGGTCACATCCAGCCGGCTGCTGCTGTTGAAATCCAGTTCCGGATCAGCCTGCAGCTTGCTTAATACGTCACAGTGAAAATCAGCCACCTTCAGCTTCTTCTTCATCGTATGCATTAAGGAATCAGCTCCTTCTCAACTTATACAGAAGCGGCGAAACCGGAAGCTCCTATACTGAAGTGTATGCTGCACATACCAAATAACCCCACAAAGTGGGGCTTTGGCTTCGAGGCTAGCTTCGGAACTTAACAGAGACCCAAACCTATAAATTCATAACACAAAAAAACCTGTTTACCAAAGTAAACAGGCTCATCCTAATGAAAACCATATAGTTATCTCGGTTCAACAATAAGTTTAATCGCCGTCCGGTCTTCTCCATCAATGACTATATCCGTAAAAGCCGGAATGCAGATCAAGTCTACACCGCTTGGTGCAACAAATCCCCGGGCGATGGCAACTGCTTTGACTGCCTGGTTCAGTGCTCCTGCTCCAATAGCTTGTAGCTCGGCCGATCCACGTTCACGAAGAACACCTGCTAGTGCGCCAGCAACGGAATTTGGATTGGATTTAGCTGATACTTTTAATACATCCATAGTAAGTACCTCCCCTGGGAAAATGATGGTGTTCTTCTTCCACTACAGTAGATGTTATTCGCGGGAGAAGAATTAATTCCTTCTTTTTGCGGACCTCCACGGAGAAAATAGTTCAAAAGATACTCTTTTTCGATATAATAAATATCACACTTTACCCAATTCAAGCGATTTTTCCCGAAATATCTTCTTTCTTGCAAATCCTTCTAGCTCATTACCCACTCATCTTCACGCAGCCGGATCTTTTCCAGGCGTGTTGCTTTGCCGGTAGGCTCGTCAAGCTCAGCGAATAAGCCGTGAAGCTGCCACTTGCCTTCGTCAACTACAAAGCGCGAAGGCAGCTGAGTGGTGAACTTGTAAAGAACTGCATCCTTTTCCATACCCAAAATCCCTTCTCTTGAACCAACCATCCCTGCATCAGTTAAGTAAGCTGTACCGCCAGGCAGAATTACGTCATCGTTACTCTGCACATGCGTATGAGTGCCTACCACGATTGAGGCGATGCCATCCATGAAATAGCCCATTGCTATTTTCTCAGAGGTCGCTTCCGCATGAAAATCCACCAGAATACATTTATGCTCTCTGCGCAGATCCTCGATAATCTCCTCGCCGATACGGAACGGGTCATCGATAGCCGGCAGGAAGGTACGGCCCTGGAGGTTCACAATCGCCAGCTGTTTGCCGTTCCCCTTGACAACGGTATATCCTCTACCCGGAGTTCCCGGGGGAAAGTTAGCCGGACGGATAATCCGCGGCTCATCATCGATGAATTCGAAGATATCCTTGTTATCCCAGGTATGGTTACCCATAGTAATGCCATGAACGCCCCAGTTGAAGAACTCATTGGCAATTGCGGAAGTAATCCCCCTGCCTGCTGCTGCATTCTCACCGTTAACAATAATGATATGCGGTTGATATTTACTTTTCAGGGAAGGCAGCATTTCACGGAGTGCCTTTCTCCCCGTATTGCCTACAATGTCGCCGATAAATAATACTTTAATGATTTTCTCCTCCTATAAGATTTAGTTTCCTTAATACCCAATATACAAAACTTTCTTTATAAGTATAAATTCACCGAATCTGTTTCGTTCCAAACTATAACTTTTGAATGAAAAAATGAAAAAAGGCCCCGCAGGGGGGCCAACTTCCTTGCTTATTTAGCGTATTCTACAGCGCGTGTCTCGCGGATTACGGTAACCTTGATATGACCCGGATAATCCAGCTCACTCTCAATCATCTTCGTAATGTCGCGGGCCAGACGGAAGGCTTCCGCATCATCAATCTTCTCAGGCTGCACCATTACGCGGACCTCGCGGCCAGCTTGGATAGCGTAGGATTTCTCCACACCTTCGAAGGACTCGGAAATTTCCTCCAGCTTCTCCAGACGCTTAATGTACGTTTCCAGCGTTTCACGGCGTGCACCGGGACGGGCAGCCGACAGGGCGTCAGCAGCTCCAACCAGCATTGCAATAACCGAGGTAGCTTCGCAGTCTCCGTGGTGGGACGCGATACTGTTGATAACGACCGGATGTTCCTTGTATTTCTTCGCCAGCTCGACGCCGATCTCGACATGCGAACCTTCCACTTCATGATCAAGCGCTTTGCCGATATCATGCAGCAGACCGGCGCGTTTTGCAAGCACGATGTCTTCCCCAAGCTCACCGGCCATAAGTCCAGTCAAATAAGCAACCTCCATGGAGTGCTTGAGTACATTTTGACCGTAGCTCGTACGGAATTTCAGGCGGCCCAGAATTTTGATCAGATCCGGATGCAGACCGTGAACACCCACCTCGAAGGTAGCTTGTTCACCATACTCGCGAATCCGTTCGTCCACTTCTTTACGGGATTTCTCCACCATTTCTTCAATCCGTGCAGGATGGATACGGCCGTCAGCCACAAGCTTCTCGAGTGCCGTACGGGCCACTTCGCGGCGGATCGGATCGAATCCGGACAGGATAACAGCTTCCGGCGTATCATCAATAATAAGATCAATACCCGTAAGAGTTTCCAGGGCACGGATGTTACGGCCTTCGCGGCCAATGATCCGGCCTTTCATCTCTTCATTCGGCAATGTTACTACAGATACCGTAGTTTCTGCCACATGATCGGCTGCACAGCGCTGAATAGCAAGTGTAATGATTTCGCGGGCTTTCTTATCCGCTTCTTCCTTAGCCTGCTGTTCAATTTCTTTGATCATCTGGGCAGTTTCATGGCGAACTTCCTGTTCTACATTACTGAGAATGATACTTCTGGCATCATCGATGCTTAAATTGGAGATACGCTCCAGTTCAGTCACCTGGTTTTTGTAAATCACGTCAATTTGTTGTTGGGTTTCATCAATTCGTTTCTCTTTGTTAGCTACCTGTTCTTCTTTTCGTTCAAGCGATTCCATTTTTTTATCCAGTGATTCTTCCTTTTGCAGCAAACGTCTCTCCTGGCGTTGGATTTCATTCCGACGTTCACGAGTTTCTTTCTCAGCCTCGGTACGGATTCTATGAACTTCGTCCTTAGCCTCAAGTACCGTTTCCTTCTTCAGCGCCTCTGCCTCTTTCTTCGCGTTCTCCACGATGACTACGGCTTCTTTCTCAGCGCTGGAAATTTTAGCTTCTGCAAGGGACTTACGAATAAAATAACCGAATCCAAAGAATGATGCAGCTACAACGAGAACGATAATGACCCAGATCCATGATTCCATCTGTTCACCTCCTCGTTGGTTCCTCCAAGGATATTCCCCTGGGTATTTGTGCAGTTGTTAAACTATCCGTTCATCACCATACAAAAAACCGGTAATACACCGATTGCCATACTGCACATGCTGCACATGCACACTGCCCGCCTTATCCGGCGATTACATTTCATATGAGTTGTACGCGAACCGGAACATAAGAGTCTGCTTTTTGGGAAGGAAAAAGGATTCTTAGTTTATGCCGATTCATGTTATATTTTATTATTTATAAAAAGACATTGTCAAGAGAGTCGATAACCGCATTAAAGTCAAGAGAATCAATCCGGGTCGTAAAATTCCTCATCATCCCCCGCAAACTCCTCTTCCTGCCGTAAAATCTGGAGTACCTGGCGCACCATTTCACCCGGAAATCCTCTGCGCATCAGGAAGGCCCCGGTCTTCTGGCGTTTATCCTGCACCTCTCCACGGACCATATTCCATTTCTTACGCCCGGTCAGCAGGGCACTTTCCAGCTCCTGTTCCGGCGAAATTTCATCCAGTGCTTCGGCAATCAGCGATTTATCGATCCCCTTCTCGCGCAGCTCCTGGCGGATCCACATCTTCCCTTTGCGCTGGTTCATAATCCGCTGCTCTGCCCACTGCTTGGCATATAAGGGATCATCGAGCAGCCGCTCTTCCTGCAGCCGGTGCAGCACTTCGCTAATTACAGTCTCTCCTATTTCCTTCTCGCGTAAACGGCGTGCCATCTCCTGGGCCGTTCTGGGCTTGCGCTCCAGATACCGCAGCCCCTCTACATAGGCACGCTGACGTTCATCTGCCGCAACAATCTCTTCCAGATCAGCCTTCTTGAAGGAGCTTCCGCTGATCATCCGGTATTTAATCATGACATCTTCGTGCACAGTCATATTATATGTACCGAAGTGAATCACATAACGGTAATTTGACTTCTTTAAGCGCTCCACTCGTGTAATTACCAGCTCTTCCTCTTCAGGGAAGTCGGCCAGCACCTGTACATCCTGTTCCTCCGGCTCGGGATTTAATTGGATTACCATTCTTACATTCACCTCATCTATATTGACATCTAACCCCTGCAATATGAAAAAACGCCCTGTTCACTCACTCACAGGGCGCCTTATCTTTATTATTCAATTGCAAGGGACCCAAGCAATTACCTTATTCAATCTCAAGCAGCAGCTTCTCTTCTTCCTCTTGCTCCGCAGCAACATCAGCCTCAGACGGCGCTGCTACCAGAGTAGAAAGATTACTTGCTTCACGGATCTTATTCTCAATCAGCAAAGCGATTTCCGGATGTTCTTTGAGGAACTGCTTGGAGTTCTCACGGCCTTGGCCCAGACGTTCGCCTTCGTAAGAATACCAGGCGCCGCTCTTGTTGACGATATCCATTTCGGTACCGATATCCACAAGGCTTCCCTCTTTGGAGATTCCTTCACCGTACATGATATCCACATCAGCTTGCTTAAACGGAGGAGCTACCTTGTTCTTAACCACTTTGATCTTAGTGCGGTTACCAACAACATCATTCCCCATCTTAATGCTCTCCACCCGGCGTACATCCAAACGCACAGAGGAATAGAACTTCAGAGCGCGTCCGCCCGGAGTGGTCTCAGGGTTACCGAACATAACACCAATCTTCTCACGCAGCTGGTTAATGAAGATGGCAATCGTGTTGGATTTGTTAATGGCACCCGACAGCTTGCGCAGTGCCTGGGACATCAGACGGGCCTGCAAACCTACGTGGGAATCACCCATATCCCCTTCGATTTCCGCTTTCGGTACCAGCGCAGCTACGGAGTCAACGACAATGATATCCACCGCTCCGCTGCGGACAAGTGCTTCAGCGATCTCAAGCGCCTGCTCGCCTGTATCCGGCTGGGATAACAGCAATTCATCAATGTTAACACCAAGAGCATTGGCATATTTAGGATCAAGTGCATGCTCGGCATCGATGAAGGCAGCTTGTCCGCCAACCTTCTGCACTTCAGCAATAGCATGAAGGGCAACTGTGGTCTTACCGGATGATTCCGGTCCGTATACTTCAATAATGCGTCCTTTGGGAAGTCCGCCAATACCTAATGCAATATCAAGTGCCAAAGATCCGCTAGGTACGACTTCCACTTTCATGTGAGTGGATTCTCCCAATTTCATGATCGAACCTTTACCGAATTGTTTTTCTATTTGACGAAGCGCCATATCAAGCGCAGCACGACGATCTGACAATCAGACCACTTCCTTCACTGTTTATAGTATTATAATAACGTGTTTTAGAGGTCTTGCCAAGCTTTTTTTCGAACATACATTCGTTTTTTTTGACTCCCGGGTTAATACTCCCTTTTATTGTAAGCCTCCTTCCGGGTACACTGCACCATCAGCCGCTCCACAATAAACAAAAAAACCGCAGCAGAGAATATCTATGCCACGGTTCTTCCGTATGAATAAATTATATACCGGACGGAATGCTCATTGCAAGGCCGATCCATCCAGCGGGGTAGCTACTTTACGTTCCTCCAGACGGCGCCAGAGACGGTACAGCAGCGCCTTGACTGTCCGCAGGCGGATATTCTCGCGTGTTCCCTTGAGATTCAGCTCGTAGACCTCTGTCTTCCGTCCGCGTTCGGCGAGGCCGACAAACACAAGCCCGACCGGCTTGCGCTCGGAATACCCCGGGCCGGCAACACCGGTCACAGACAGGCCGAAATCACTGTCAGCGGTCATGCGCACCTGCTCAGCCAGCACCTCCGCAACCTCACGGCTCACGGCTCCAGGGGCATCCGGGCCTTCCAGCATAGCTGCCGGCACATTCAGCAGCTTCTTCTTCATATCATTCGAGTAGCATACAATACCGCCGGCGAACATGGATGCGCTGCCCGGGATATTCGTAATACTCTCCATCAGCAGCCCGCCTGTGCAGCTCTCTGCCGCACTCAGTGTCAGCCCGGCATCCGCCATCCAGTCTACAATCAGCTGCTCCAGCGGAACATCGATATTTGCATACAAATGATCCGGCAAAATAGCGGCAATCTGCTTCTCCAGTACTTCAAGCTTCTGCATTGCCTCGCGTTCAGACGGGGCTTTGGTGGAGATGCGCACCGTCACTTCGCCTTCCTTGGCGTAAGGGGCAATCGTAGGGTCACTTTGGCCGCGGATCAGTTCGATCAGCTTGTCCTCCAGCAGGGATTCGCCGATGCCTGCGAATTTGAGCATTTTGGAGTAGAGCGGCATTTCGCCGCTTAGCGCATGCTGCTGCAGCCACGGCTTCGCTTGGTCTGTGAACATCGGCTTCATCTCCCGGGGCGGCCCGGGCAGCACAATGTAATACTTGCCCGCTTCGGCAAAAGCAAGCCCGACTGCAAGCCCCGTCTCATTGGCCAGCGGTGTTGTTCCATCAATTATAATAGCCTGCTTACGGTTATTCTCGGTCATTACAATCTTGCGGTCATCAAAGAAACGCTGTACATGATCCATTGCAAGCTGGTCGATATGAAGGCCGCGGCCGAGTGCCGCAGCTAACGCATCTTTTGTCAGATCATCCTCTGTCGGACCGATTCCGCCCGTAAATAAGATAAGATCAGCACGGCCCCGGGCAATCTCAACAGCTTCAAGGAGACGGTTTTTGTTATCCCCGACCACAGTCTGAAAATACACGTCAATTCCAAGCGCAGCCAGCTCTACTGAAAGAAACTGGGCATTGCTGTTCACGATTTGTCCAAGTAAAAGTTCTGTGCCGACGGCAATAATTTCCGCTTTCATAGCTGGCGTTCTCCTCCTGAGCGTACTCATCAAATTTCAAGCTGCACAGCAAGCCTCAAGCATCATGAAGCTGCAATAGCTCTTTGTTCTTCACGAAATAATCGATTCCTGAATAAATGGTAACAAGCGCTGCGGCCCAAATCGCAATATCATCCAGCGGAATGCTGACGAACTGGAACGGGAAGTTGTTCAGCAGCAGCAGTGAAATGGCGACAATCTGAATTACTGTCTTTATCTTGCCCCATTTGCTTGCAGCCACTACTTTTCCTTCAAGCAAAGCAACCTGGCGCAGGCCGGTTACCGCGAATTCACGGCTGATGATAACAATGGCAATCCAGGAGTCGCATCTTCCCAGCTCTACCAGCGAGATCAACACTGCCGAGACCAGCAGCTTGTCCGCAAGCGGGTCGAGCAGCTTGCCGAGATTGGTGACCATGTTATACTTTCTGGCTATGTACCCGTCTATTCCATCTGTACTGGCTGCAAGCAGGAAGATGACAGCCGCAATCAGATGGTTAATTGAAAGCTGAAATGAGCCCCAATGGATCGGTTCCGGATAGAAGCTGAAATCCACCAGCAGAAAAAACATCATAATCGGGATAAGACAAATACGTGCTAGCGTGATACGGTTGGGCAAATTCACTGAAGTTCCTCCCCTGATCCATACGAATCCGTTATTCCACAATTTTCTTCAAAACTGCTTTAGATAGTATATTATAGCCATAAATAACACCCCGCAAAGTAAGTTGCGTATAATACGCTGCGGGGTACGTAATCTTACTTTAAATTGTTAAACTGCAGGTCCAGCGGTAAATCAGCTTTGCGCAGAAGCTGGATAATTTGCTGCAGATCATCACGGCTTTTGCCGGTAACACGAATCTGGTCGCCCTGGATCGTGCTCTTGACCTTGAGCTTGGAATCCCGGATGAGAATATTAATCTTCTTGGCATTTTCCTGGTCAATGCCCTGCTTCAGGCCAAGACGCTGGCGTACAGTTCCAAGTGAGGCAGGTTCAACTTTGCCGTAATCCATATTCTTAAGGGTGATTCCGCGCTTGACCATCTTCGACTGCAAAATATCGATGACCGCATTCAGCTTGTATTCATCCTCTGAGGCAATAATCAGCGCATCCTTTTCCAGCTTAAGGCTGCTCTTGCTGTTCTTGAAATCAAACCGGTTATCAATTTCCTTCTCGGTCTGGTGGACTGCATTGGTTAATTCCTGCATGTCCATTTTGGATACAATGTCGAATGAACTTTCCGAACTCATGATTCCACGTCCTTTTCTTACAATTCTGTTCTTATTATATGGGATAAGGTCCTCTAAAGTCTAATACTTGGAAAGCGGAGGCCTTACGAACACTACAAAATAACCCCACAAAGTGGGGCTTGGCTTCAAGGCTGACTCAGCTAGCCCAGCTTGAGGGTATCCGTTTCTGAGGGAAATATGTATGAACTTAATCCTCGCCTGGCGGAAAAAACACGCCTCCCGGAGAAGACTCTCCAGGAGACGCTCACATCTGAACCTTTTACCTGCTGCGTGCAGGAGCCCGGAACATATCCAGAATCCCAAGCACAACATGTGCCAGTCCGAAGCCCAGAATACCATAACCCCAGGCACCCGGTGTCAGATAATAACCAAGGAGACTGACAATTATGCCAAGTCCTGTTACGATCCAGCTGACGGTCATGAGTGTACACCTCACTTTGGCGTAAGAACTGTAAATCATTTCTAGGTTCTCCAATCTGCCAAAGTCTATACATTCATTTGCTATTCCGTAGTAATACTCTCTGTACCGCCGTCCTGTGTATTTCCTGCAGAAGCCGAGGTTCCGTCATCGAGCTCTAGGAGCAGCCGGGAAGATGTTTTACCGTCGGTAATGACTTGTCCATTGACTGTAATCGTCGTGGCAGGTGAATATCCTGATTTAATATACATGCCTTCACTGCCGAGTGTAAAGCTGAGGTTATCCCCGGCTTTGGTGGTCCCGAAGCTAAGCTTCTCCCCCTTGGAGTTCTCGCCTTTATATACCTCAAGCCAGCTGGCTCCGGTTGCGGCAATCGCTACCTGAACCTGGCTTCCGGCAGGTGCTGAAACCTTGTAAATGGTCGTTTTGCCTGATTTGCGGTCCTCCGTAACGGTTATAGACTGCGCGGACGGAGACGGAGAAGGCGACGGAGCTGCTGTAGGCGCTTCTGTGGCCGCCCCGGCATCCGGAGCCGTTGTTGCCGCTGCCCCGCCGCCGGCAGCAGTAGCTGAAGGCTCCACCTTCGACGGATCCTGTGTAGCCGTTGTGAGACTCCCCGTATCCGTTGTATCCGGATCAGCTTTGTTCATTGTCGAAGATGCATACAGATAGATCACCACAAGGATTAGGACAGGAAAAGTCCACATCAGCAGAGTAGGCAGCCATTTGGAATTCCGTTCAGCTTCCGGCTTGCGGCTCCGCTTCTGGATCACAGTCTCCATAGTAGTATCCACAGGAGCAGCAGGCACATTGCCGTGCTCTTCCATTAATTCATCCGGATTAACCCCGACCGCTTCGGCATAGGTCTTGATAAAGGCCCGGACATAAAAACTACCGGGAAGCACTTTATAATCACCCGCTTCGATGGCTTCCAAATATTTTTTGCGGATCTTTGTTACTTCCTGGACATCATCAAGACTCATCCCTTTTTGCAGACGCGCCTCCTTCAAATGCCGGCCCAGTTCCGACATACCATCACCTCCTAAATGTTAATTAACATGATTTATATACTAAAGATCATCACTGTAGCTAGTCGTAAACGACTCGTACAATATCTCTTCGTTCGGTGTATTACGCAGTTCGATAATAATATCGAAATCATCGAAGGTATACTCGGATTCGCGCACAAAAATATCCGGATGCTCAATCACCTTGGTGCTTGGCATGCTCATCACATTCTGCAGCAGGTTATAATGCTTCTCATTCGAGCGGATGGTGCTCACAATCCCGTCGATGATGAACACATTGTGCGGATTCATCTCATCATCAGCCAGCTGGCTGCGTACCGTCTGGCGCAGCAGCGTCGAAGAGACAAACGTCCAGCGCTTCATTGCGCAGACGCTGCCGGCGATAATGGATTCTGTCTTGCCGACCCGCGGCATGCCACGTAGTCCTATAACCTGATTCCCTTCCCTCTTAAACAGCTCACCAAGGAAATCCACCAGCAGTCCAAGCTCATCGCGGGTGAACCGGAACGTCTTCCGGTCATCTGAATCCCGGTCAATATATCGTCCATGCCGCACAGCCAGCTTATCCACCAGCCGCGGTGAACGCAATGCCGTAACCGTTATGTTATCCACTTTTTTGAGCATTTCGCCCATCAGCATGATCTTCTCGTCATCACTTGTTTCCAGCAGCATTCCGCGGGTCTTGCCTTCTACGCCGTTAATTGTCAGGATATTGACTTCCAGCATTCCCAGCATCGAAGCGATATCTCCAAGCAGACCGGGTCTGTTCTTATGTATCTTGTACTCCATATACCATTGTTTATATTCCACTTTAGCGCACCTCGTAGATTCCGTTTCCCTGAATGTCGTTTTTGATACACGG
This sequence comes from Paenibacillus sp. MMS20-IR301, assembly GCF_032302195.1. Taxonomy (NCBI): domain Bacteria; kingdom Bacillati; phylum Bacillota; class Bacilli; order Caryophanales; family Paenibacillaceae; genus Paenibacillus; species Paenibacillus sp. MMS20-IR301. The sequence continues at coordinate 1,395,812 of NZ_CP135275.1, read as the reverse complement.
GTCATGTTAATGATATATAAAAAATTTTTGAAAGGCAAGGTCACTGTTGTAATAATTGCAGAAAAGCTCCCGCAGGGGGAGCTTCTTCCGCGTGCCTTATGCGTTTTTCTTCGCCAGCTTGACCATGAGTCCGGCAATCGTATGCTTCTCATCATCCGTTCCGACATCCCACAGCTCTTTGATGGCCCGGTTGGAGTAGTTGCCCGGATCGACCTTTTTATCGAGGAATTCCCCGATTTCGAAAGCCAGCTTGGTGATGGTCTCGTCGCTCATCCCCATTTTCTCGGCCTGAATGACCCGTTCGCCTAAAAAGCTTTTCCAGGTATCAAAGTTCTTCACTACGGAATCTGTTGACATCTTAAATCCTCCTCAAGGTTGTAATAATGTTGAGATTTAAAAGCAACAGTTATAATATGCTTCAAGCCGGAACATCTTATGCTGGAGCATTTCACCATAGGCTCATTAGTTCCATCCAGCAGGCTTATGTAATCCAGCCGCCGTTTGGACTGATTACCTGGCCGGTAATATAACCGGATTCAGGCAGCGCCAGAAAATATACAAGCGACGAAATATCCTCAGGGGAGGCCAGCCGTCCCGCAGGAATCTCCTCCTCCAGCATCTTCAGCTCATCCGCCTGCAGGTTATTCAGCATAGCTGTATGAACTGCACCGGGTGCTACAGCATTTACTGTGACCTTGGAGGGTGCCAGTTCCTTGGCCAGCGCCTTGGTAAAAGCATTTACCCCGCCTTTGCTGGCGGAATAGGCCACTTCACAGGAAGCGCCTGAAATTCCCCAGACGGACGACACATTAATAATCCGGCCGTAGCGCTGGGAGATCATGTACGGCATGAAGATTTGACTGCACAAGAACGTGCCCTTCAAATTCACAGCCATAATCTCATCCCATTCTTCCTCTGTCACATCGGCCAGCATGCCATAATGGGCTTTCCCGGCATTATTGACCAGAATGTCCGGCATCATGCCGCTGCTCTCAAGCCGCTCGGCCATCCGCAGCAGCTGGCTGCGGTCCTTCATATCCGCAGCCACTGTCATCACTTTAGCTCCCAGCGCCATACAGCGGCGGGCAACATCATTCGCTGCTTCATGAGAATTCATGTAATGGATCACAATGTTCATACCGACCGTGGCAAAACGCTCGGCGATGGCTCCGCCGATTCCCCCGCTGCCTCCGGTAATGAGCACCGTCATTTCATTAAGCGGTTTGCTGTCCTCTCCCGGCAATGTCATTAAGGGCTCACCACAAGCGAAACGGCCAGCTGCTCCCAGTCCACGTGGGCATGCAGACGGGCATTTACTTCCTCAAGCGTAACCGACTCATACAGCGGCAGCACCTCGAACAGGTCTCCGCCGCGGAACTGATAGCGTGTGAACTCATGGGCGATGCTTTCCGGCGAGTTCAGCATCCGCAGATAACCGCCGATTTTCTTTTTGCGGGCGCGTTCAAAGTCTTTCTCCGCGAAGCCTGATTCAAGAATGAGTCCGACTTCTTCCTTAATCCGCTCAAGGAGCAGCCCCGGATCCTTGGTATCCCCGCCGATCGCCGAGAAGGCGTATTGTGGCGAGCTGTTAAACTCATGGCCGAAGCTGTCTGAGATTAATTCCTCATCATACAGCTTCTGGTACAGCGGTGTGCTGCTGCCAAGCAGAAGATCCAGCATCAGTCTGGTTGTCAGGTCGCGGCGTACTGCGGCTTCGCCGGTCAGGCCATCCACCTTTTCCTTGAAGCCGAACATCATCTTGGGAATGGACACAGCAAGCTTGCTCTCTACATGCTTCGAGGCTACTTCATGCGGCTCCTCTGCGAAGATGCGGCTGATTTCGCCCTGCTTCTCGTAGTTTTTCCCCTTCTGGTTGCTGCGGATCAGTTCAAATACCTTCTCAGGCTCTACCCCGCCGACAATGAAGAGCAGCATATTGCTGGGATGATAGAAGGAATTGTAGCAGGTGTAGAGTGTTTCCTTGGTGATGGTGGAGATGGATTCAATGGTTCCCGCTATATCGATGTGCACCGGGTGTTTGGCATACATCGCTTCAATCAGCCCGAAATAGACACGCCAGTCCGGGTTATCCGCATACATGTTGATTTCCTGGCCGATGATGCCTTTTTCCTTCTCCACATTCTCGTCCGTGAAATAGGGACGCTGCACAAAATCAACCAGTGTGCTGAGATTCTGCTCAATATTCTCCGTCGCCGAGAACAGGTATACCGTCTGATCAAAGCTGGTGAATGCATTAGCAGATGCCCCGTTTGAAGCAAAAGTGGCAAAAATATCGCCTTCAGGCTCTTCGAACATTTTATGCTCCAGGAAGTGGGCAATGCCGTCCGGCACAGTCGTTTCTTCACCGCCAGCTACCTTGAAATGATTGTCCACCGATCCGTATTTGGTTGCGAAGGTGGCATAGGTTTTGCGAAAAGTGGGTTTGGGCAGCACATACACCTGCAGGCCGTTGTCCATAACCTCGTGATACAGCGTTTCTTGAAGTCGTTCGTAATGCAGCTTTTCCACCGTTATTCCTCCTTCCCAGTCAGGAAATAAATCGTATCAAGCTCGAAGGTGCCGGCTGCCGCCTTCACTTCTTCAGCTCCTATGCTGTCCACCTGATCCATCAGCTCCTGCGCAGAGCGGTCTTTACCGGACAACTGGCGGTTGAAGTCAAAAGAAATCATCTCAAATGCCGAGTCCTGAATTTCCGACAGCAGGTTGCGGATCATCGCTTTCGTCTGGCTCAGCTCCAGATCACTGATATTGCCGGCCTTCAGCTCATCCAGCTGTTTGCGGATAATGTCAACGGCTTTGCCGTAATTCTGGGTCTCGATGCCGGATTGAATGGTTCCGATGCCTTTATGCCCGTCATAACGCGAGGATGCGTAATACGCCAGACTCTCCTTCTCGCGTACGTTAACGAACAGCTTCGAATGCGGATAACCGCCCAGGATGCCGTTATACATCAGCGCAGAGGCATATCTGTCGTCCTTGTAGGTGATTGAGGTACGCAGCCCCATATTCAGCTTGCCCTGATTGACATCCAGCTTCTCTTCTACCGTCCGGACTTCCGTTACAGAGACCGGCGTGAAGTTAGACGCATAGGGAGCAGATCCGGCATGCTGGGCCCGGCCAAAGTTGGCTGTAACCAGCTTCTCTACTTCCTCAGGTGTTGTGTCCCCTACCACATACAAATCAAGTGTCGCATCGTTCAGCCAAGCGTTATACGACTGGTACAGCGATTCGGGAGTGATAGCATCCAGATCAGCCCTCTGGCCAAGCGGATGCAGGCGGTAAGGCTCCTGACGGCACATTTCCTCAATGCAGCGTTCAGCAGCGTAACGGATTTTATCGTTCACAATCGCTTCCAGCTTTTTGCGGACAGTCTCCCGTTCGGTGGCTACGTAGGAAGCACGGAAGCTCCCGTCTTCAAGCAAAGGCCGGGTTAATACCTCACCGAGAAAAGCAAAGGATTGGCCCAGCAGGCTCTCCTTGCTCTGTACAAAGGAGTCATTAATCGTATCCATGCGGAACTGGACAATCTGGTAATCCCCGCGTTTGTAAATATCGAAGCCGAAGCCGGCACCGTACAGCTCCTCGAGCTGTTCACGGAACTGGGTAGTCTCCGGGTAGGAAGCTGTACCCCGGCGGAGTACAAAAGGAACCAGCGCTGTAGGGGTAACCGTACTTTCGGCAAGCGGTACGCCGGCATAAAGTGAGATGGCGAACGTCTTGAACGCCTTGGTAGGCAGAACGTGTATGCGCATGCCTGCGGCGCTGCCATGTTGAAATCCATTATTTGTCAAGTCCAAAACTCCTTTGCGGCGTGGATAGATGCTATACAACAAGTTTATGAAGTATTATCCATTCTAAACCATTCCAAAGTAAGGAAGCAACCGGAACACAGCGTACCGGTTGCTCTCGGGGTGATTTATAAGCGGTACAGCCGGCTGCAGATCCTTCCCGGCTGATAATTAACCTTTCAAGTCTGCTTGGCAGTCTACATGCAGAAGATATGCTGGCCGATAGTTTTGACCTGCGGGCGGGTCCAGATCCACTTCGAAGTGGCCGTCTTCGGATTGAAGTAATAGATACATCCGCCCGACGGATCCCAGCCGTTCAGCGCCTGCTGTACAGCTTTGCGCGCCTGCTCGTTCGGCTCCAGATAAATCTGTCCGTCAGCTACAGCGGTGAAGGCTCCCGGCTGGAAGATCACTCCTGAAGGGGTGTTCGGAAAGCTCGGTGATTTTACCCGGTTGAGAATAACGGCGGCTACGGCAACCTGGCCCTCAAAAGGCTCCCCGCGGGCTTCCCCGTAAACGGCATTTGCCATGATTTTCAGATCATTCTCCGACAGGCCCATAGTATTCCCGGAAGACAGCTCGGCTGTGTTCTTCTTGGCCGTGCCAGCTGCAGCCGTTGTGTTCCCGGATGATGTGCTCTCCTTTTTCGCAGTAGAGGTTTTTGGCTCTGTAGGCTTCCATGCAGTCGTTGCATTGTACAGCTTGAGCTTCGTCTTGGCACCGACAACCCCGTCGGACTTCAAGCCGAATTTCCACTGGAACCAGGTGACGGCATTTTTCGTTTTGGTCCCGAACTGGCTGTCAATCGCCCCGGCGTAGTAGCCAAGATACTTCAGTCTGCCCTGCAGCTCATATACGTCCTGGCCGGACGATCCGACCTTAAGCGGAACTGTACCGAAAGCGGGCAGCGCCTCCTCCCCGTAATCAGAAATATCTGTTTCGGTAATAGCTGAAGCTGAAGCCTGCGGCTGGGCATAGATCACGGCATGATCTTCAAGAAATACGCCGGCAAACGGCGCTGCGGCCAACACAAGGGTTAATACGGCAAAGATCCACTGCTTATGTTTTGTCATGAGGGTTCGCTCTACCTTTCTCTTGTAAGTTCTGCATGAATGGCTAAAGTTATTATGACGACTGACAAGACATCCTATGCATAACCGGCGTGCGTACCTCAGTAAATTCGTTGCAACTGAGAACGATTATCAAATATACTTGAAATATGAAACAACAGGAGTTGAGAGCTAACATGAAGCTGAAGGATCATATCGTGCTGTGGAACCATGCTTTAATAGAAGTTATTGATATCCGCCAGGCCTCGTTTACTTATGCAGATCTGCCGCTACGGTACCGGCTGCCGGCAAGTACATATATGTATGTTATTCGCGGTACCGCCAGTGTAGTTATAGATGAAATTCCCTTTGAAGCAAGTGTGTCAAGTGTCTTTCATGGCGGTAAAGGCATGACCCTTGAAGTCCTCCGGACAGAGGGAATCCTGGAATACTATTTAATTATGTACAGAGCTACAATGACTCTTCCGGTGCGGAGGCATCTTGCAGCCCTTCTGGAGCGCAGCAGCCCTTTTGCTGAATCCTACCAGTTTATTCCTGCCCACCCGCTGCCGCTTTACGGTCTGCTGGCCCAAATGTACAACGAGTGGCAGAGCGGCGGGGTTCTTGAGCATTTGCATACAAAGGCGCTTTTCTATCAATGGGTCCATGAGCTGCATCAGCAGCGTCATGCACAGCAGGCAGCCTTTCCCCTTAAGGCAGATCCGCTGGAGCAGGCTGTACGTTATATGCAGGATGAGTATCACAAGCCGTTTCTGCTTGATACTTTGGCTGAGACACTTGGCACCAGCTCAAGAACATTATCAAGACTGTTCCGGGTCAGACTTCAGACCAGCCCGGCGCAATATCTGATCGGGATCCGGATGGAAAAAGCCCGCGGGCTGCTGCTGAATACCGGAGCCGCCCTGCATGAGATCGCAGCCGCTGTCGGCTATCCGGATGCCTATTCTTTTGGTAAAATGTTCAAGAAATTCTACGGCACCTCCCCGGTAAGGTACAAAAACTCTCTGCCTGCTGCAGGAAAATGGCCGGATATGCCATCTGACGTGTCTGCTTATGACATTGTCCGGGACGGCGGTCTCCGATATATTGATCATGATAATCATTATCAATATATCCTAAAAGGGGCGCCAGACATGTTCAGAACAGCTAAACCATCTCTAATTCTCACCTTGCTCTTATGCTTCACCATCCTTTTAAGCGCATGCTCCGCAGGTACAGCCGGCAACGCTGCTTCCGGCAGCGGCAACAATTCACCCGTTGCATCAGCCGCAGCAACTACAGCTCCGGATCAAGCATCCGCCGAAGCCCAGACCCGGACCATCTCAACGGTCAAAGGAGAAATTGAAGTTCCGGCTGATCCGCAGCGGGTGGTTGTACTCTATCTTCTGGGGGATGTTCTCGCTCTGGGCATCAAACCTGTCGGCGTATCTGACGTATCCGAGGGAGCCGCTTTCGAACAAGAGCTGCAGGATGTGCAGAAGCTGGGAAACTGGTTCGAAGCAAGTCCTGAGGTTGTTCTTTCACTGGAGCCGGACCTGATTATTGTCCCCTCCGAGGAGACCTACGAGGCATTGCATGATATCGCTCCAACCGTGCTCGTTCCATACGAGAAGATGACCGCTGAGGAACGTGTCAGCTTTATCGGACAGATATTAGGAAAAGAAGACCAGGCCACCTCCCTGTTCGACAGCTTCCATGCCAAGGTGGAGGAAAGCAAACAGAAGCTGCAGGAGGCCGGCATTCTCGGGTCTACAATCTCTATTATGGAAGGCGGTAAAGACCGCAGCATGGCTGTTGTCACCAGCAAGCAATTCGGCCGCGGCTCCCAGGTCATTTATGAATATCTCGGGATGAAAGCCCCGGAGCTTGTCCAGCAAAAGATCGATACCGCTACCGGCGCTGACGGTGAAACCGTATCGTTCGAAGTGCTGGCCGATTACAGCGGGGATTATATCTTCCGTTCTGCCTATGACGGCATGGCTGATCTGACTAGTGACCCGCTCTGGACCAGCATCCCGGCTGTCAAGGCCGGCCGGCTGATGGAGATTGATTTCGGCTTGTCCTATTACAGTGATATTTACTCGCTCAATGCCCAGCTTGATTACATCGTGGACAGCCTGCTTGCCGCACCGCGGGTGGAATAACGAGCTCCAATTCTTGGACTCGATTTACAAAAAAGAGATGGCCCGGATTACCCGGGTCATCTCTTTATCTTTAGGAGCTTATTCTTCCGTGCTGGTACTGTTCAAGTGACATCAGTACCTCACGCGGCTTGCTGCCCTCGTAAGGCCCTATGACTCCCCGGGCCTCCATCGCATCGATTAACCGTGCTGCGCGGGTGTAACCGACACGCATGCGCCGCTGAAGCAGCGATACGGAGGCCTGCTTGGCTTCGAGTATAATCTGGACGGCCTGCTCATACAATTCATCCTGCGGATCCTGGTCCTCAGCTACCATATCATCCACTTCGGGAACAAGGGATTCATCATAATCGGCTTCGCCCTGGCTGCTGACAAACTGGACAATCGTCTCAACCTCCTGATCGCTCATGAAAGCCCCCTGGACCCGGATCGGCTTGGAAGCGCCCATCGGCAGGAACAGCATATCCCCGCGTCCAAGCAGCTTCTCCGCCCCCGGCATATCAAGAATAGTCCGCGAATCCACATTCGACGATACGCCGAAGGCAATCCGTGATGGAATATTGGCTTTGATCAGACCGGTAATAACATCTACGGAAGGGCGCTGGGTTGCGATAATCAGATGGATGCCCGCAGCCCGCGCCATCTGGGCCAGCCGGCAGATTGCATCCTCTACATCATTCGCAGCCACCATCATCAGGTCGGCAAGCTCGTCCACAATGACTACGATATAAGGCAATACTGCTGCCGGGTTATCCTTCATTAATGAATTATAGCCTTCCATATTGCGTGTACCCGACTTGGAGAACAGCTCATAACGCTTCTCCATCTCTACTACAATCTTCTTCAAGGCGAGACTGGCCCGCTTGGGATCGGTCACGACCGGGGCAAGCAGATGCGGGATCCCGTTATAGACGTTCAGCTCGACCATCTTGGGGTCGACCATCAGGAACTTCACTTCATTCGGCTTAGCCTTGTACAGAATACTTGTAATAATGCCGTTGATGCAGACTGATTTACCTGAGCCTGTTGCACCGGCGACCAGCAGATGGGGCATCTTGGCCAGATTGCCGATAATGGTCTGGCCGGAAATATCACGTCCGAAGGCAATGGACAGCCGGGCATCCGCATCCTGGAAAATCTGTGTCTCCATCACTTCGCGCATGGTGACGACAGAGACCTCAGAATTCGGAACCTCAATCCCGATTGCCGACTTGCCGGGGATCGGCGCTTCCATCCGGATATCCTTCGCCGCCAGAGCCAGCGCAATATCATCCGTAAGATTGACAATCCGGCTCACCTTCACACCGATATCAGGCTGGATCTCATACCGGGTCACAGCCGGACCGCGGACAACCTCAAGCACCTTTGCCCGGACTCCGAAGCTTTCCAGAGTGGCTTCCAGCTTACGCGCTGTCTGCATATAGTCGTTCTGGTCGCCGGCTTTGCCGCCATTGTTAGGTTTGGAGAGCAGGCGGACAGAAGGAAGCTTGTACGGCTTAGGCGGCGGCGGGGGCGGAATTGCCGGAATCAGCTCACCATTCTCCGCCGCTGCAAGCAGGCCGTCCAGCTCCACAGGCAGCTCAGCCCCGCCGGAATCCTCCACTGCAGTTATAGCTCCGGCTGCTGCATGATGACTGGTATCGCCAGTAGCCGCAGCGGTACCTCCGCGCGCAGCAGGTGAGAAGCCTCCCCACTCCTCCCGGTCTTCCTCATTCAGCCCTTCCGAACGGATATGCTCGAAGAAGTCGCGGATAATCGGCGCAACCGGCTCTATGTCCTCCTCAGGGAAGTCATAATCATCCGGATTAACCGCCGGCTCTGTCCTGTCTGCTGCAAGCCCGGAAATGATCGGGCCTTTGCGCGATTCGGTAACGATGAGATCAGGCGCAGCTTCACCATCAGTCTCCTCTTCTTCCTGCTGCCCCTTACGGGCAGAACCGCTGAACCAGCCGGCAATTTTGCTTGCCAGTCCCGACTGAGCCCGCTTCGGCAGCTGCTGATCATCCTCATCATCTTCATAGTAATCATCGTCATCTGCCGGTTCCGGAGCAGCAGCCTTTCTGCTTCTGGCAGACTTTGCTGCAACGGGAACGGCGGCAGGCCGGTTCGCAGCCTTTTGCTTAATCCCTTCCAGCAGCTTGACCGTTCTGACACGCAGCAATGTAAACAGTTCAACATAAGACAGATTGGTAATCAGCATGAAGCTGATGGCGAGCAGTACAATCATCAGCAGCTTGGCGCCCAGATTGCCGAACAGCCACAGGAGCGCCGCATATTCCAGGGCTCCGAGATACCCTCCGCTGATATCTTTACCCAGCATATAGACACTGCTGTCCCCCGTTCCTTGAGACAGCGCGCCTGAAAGATCATTATGTATCTGTGAGAGCACATTGCCGGGATGCAGCATCCCGATAGGCCCCAGCTTCTGCTGCATCGCTGAAATAGTACTCATCAGGCACATGGACAGCAGTAGCAGCAGCCCTCCGGTATACCGGCTATTCCAGGATGACGGCCATTTGCGGTGAATCATCACCATCAAGCCGTAGATAATCCCGGCCAGCGGCAGCACGAAATAGAATCTGCCGAGCAGATAGCCAGCCATACTTGAAAGCGAGCGGCCGACTGCCGCTTCTCCGGACAAGGCAATGACTGATATTGTAATCAGCAGAATACCATAGATCTCATATTTTAAAACGCTGCCGAGCAGCGCTTTTTTCTTTTTCTTTTTCCGTTTAGCCACGCCAGCCACCCCCGGAACACATTATACCATATAATGGCGTGGCGTACCTATGTTCTCTTTTGTCAGAAAATGCATCTATAGGGTGTATGTTCGCCTTATTACCGGTCCAGCTGAATCATACTTCCCGGCGAATAAGCTGCATCCAGATATTTGTGCAGCGGACACTGCAGCAGCCGGACAATTCTTGCCTGGCCGCCTTCCAGCGGTTCGACCTGCATCAGCATGCCTTGAATACTGACCTCCTGCAGCGGCTGGGCATAGCTTAGCGCTCCTTCAAATACCTGCTCCATCGGCAAAACCGTATAGAATGTCACTGTGTAAGCCCTCCCTGCGGCAGGCCTGCCGGCAATACAGCCGTGTTACCCGCGATAATCCGGTTCAAATGGGCCAGTGCCGCCCCGATTCCGCCTACTTCATCCATAAGTCCAAACTTCACTGCATCCTGTCCCCCTACAGCTGTTCCGATATCCCGGTTCAGCTCTCCCGTTTTGAACATCAGGTCTTTAAACTGCGCCTCTGTTATACGGGAATGCGAGGTGACAAATTTAACCATCCGCTCCTGCATCCTTTCCATATATTCAAAAGTCTGCGGCACTCCAATGACCAGCCCGTTCATCCGGATCGGATGAATGGTCATCGTCGCACTTTCGGCAATAATGGAATAGGTGGAGGCTACAGCGATAGGTACTCCGATGCTGTGGCCGCCGCCGATTACAACGGTTACGGTTGGTTTGGACAGAGAAGCAATCATCTCGGCAATCGCCAGTCCCGCCTCAACATCACCGCCGACCGTATTGAGGATTATAAGCAGGCCTTTAATATTTTTATTCTGCTCGGCAGCCACCAGCTGGGGGATGATATGTTCATATTTCGTGGTTTTGTTATGCGGCGGCAAGACGAAATGGCCTTCAATCTGGCCGATAATGGTCATGCAGAAAATATCCGGCTCGCCGCTTGGCACCACCGTCTGGCCTAATTCCTTCAACACCCCTGCGGCACCGGGCGGCACAGGCTCATTACTCACCTCCGGCTTAATCCCGTCAGGCACAATCTCTTCGTTCTTCCCGCCGTCATTGCTGATCTGTGTAAAACCCATAGTCCGCAGCGCTCCTTTTCCGCTTGCAGCCCTTATCCGCTGCAGCCATACAATCATCTATAGTATGACATTCCCGGGGACTTCCTTATGCGCCTGCTTCATAAAACACACACAGAAGCGGAGGGTGCTTCACTTACGGGGACGCCAAAACAGGCAAAAACCCCTCCTTCCCTGGAAACCGTCCAATATTTCCGGGAAGAAGGGGCTGCTCGCCCTAGCTATTTATTTGAAGATTAAACTGCTTTCTGAATTATACTTCCATGATGATCGGCAGGATCATCGGTCTGCGGCGGGTCTGCTCATAGAGGAAACGGCCGAGCGAGTCTTTGACGCTGGTCTTCAGGGAAGCCCATTCGTTAACCTTTTCGCTCATCAGACGCTGCAGCGTACCGGAGACGATCCGGTTAGCCTCGTCCAGAAGTCCTTCGGATTCCCGCACATACACAAATCCGCGGGAAATGATATCCGGACCGGAAACAATGGCCCCGTTCTGCTTGCTAAGGGTAACTACTACAACCAGGATACCATCCTGGGACAGCAGCTTGCGGTCGCGGAGTACGATATTGCCGACATCACCGACACCAAGGCCGTCAATCAGTACATTGCCTGCAGTTACCTTACCGGCTCTGCGTGCAGCGCCGCCGGAGATTTCAATCACTTCACCAAGCTCAGTGATGAAGATATTGCTTGGATCTACGCCGACGTCCTCTGCCAGCAGTGCATGCTTGCGCTGCATCCGGAATTCGCCGTGAATCGGCATGAAATACTTCGGCTTCATCAGGTTAAGCATCAGCTTCAGCTCTTCCTGGCTGCCGTGACCGGAGACGTGAACGCCGGAGTTCGAGCCGCTGTAAATAACGTTGGCACCGAGACGGAACAGCTCATCAATCGTACGGCCTACATATTTCTCATTACCGGGAACCGGAGTAGCCGCAATTATTACAGTATCACCAGGCAGAATATCTACCTTGCGGTGGCTGGAGCGTGCCATACGCGTGAGCGCTGACATCGGCTCGCCCTGGCTGCCTGTGCACAGAACAACTACACGGTTGCCGGCCATTCTGTTCATTTCTTCCGGTTCAATCAGCATACCGTCAGGAATATGCAGATATCCAAGCTCGGAAGCAATGGATACCACATTGACCATGCTGCGTCCGATTACAGTGATCTTGCGGCCTGTCGATTCTGCGGCATTAACCACCTGCTGGATACGGTGCACATTGGAAGCAAAGGTTGCTACCACTACGCGCTGTTCAGCTTTGCGGAAAATATCTTCCAGAACGATGCCGACATTCTTCTCCGAAGGTGTGAAGCCCGGCTTCTCGGCATTGGTACTGTCCGACAGTAGTGCAAGCACGCCCTTCTGGCCGATCTCAGCCATCCGGTGCAGGTTGGCAAATTGGCCATTGACTGGAGTGTGGTCAAATTTGAAGTCACCGGTGTGTACAACATTGCCTTCCGGTGTTTCGATGCATACGCCGACCGAATCCGGAATACTGTGGTTCGTTCTGAAGAATGTAACTTTAAGGGAGGTCCCCAGTTCAATCTCCGAATCTTCATTGATCAGAATCCGTTTGGTTTCACCCAGCAGATTCGCTTCCTTAAGCTTATTCTCCACAAGCCCCAGGGTAAGTCTGGTTCCATATACAGGAACATTCAGGTTCTTGAGTACATAAGACAAGCCGCCAATGTGATCCTCGTGACCGTGTGTCAGCACAATTCCTCTTACTTTGTCACGGTTCTCTGTCAGGTATGAGATGTCAGGTATTACAATATCAATACCGAGCATATCCTCTTCCGGGAATTTCAGGCCGGCATCCACGACTACAATGTCGTTTCCGTACTGAATAACATACATGTTCTTCCCGATCTCGCCGACTCCGCCTAGAGCGAATATCGCCAGTTTATCGTTGTTGTTGTTTTTTTTGGACAAATGAATCTAACCCTCCTATGATGTTGGACGTCATACTTTTATTTGTTAACAATGAGCTTCAATTATTTCAGCGGCGCTGTAACATTCATAAATTGCTGTTAACTTCCCTTGATTCGACAAAGAAAACCCAGGTAGTCTGTATAATTGCGCAAAGTAAAACTCCCGAACCGGGCAGTGAATATCATCTTGAAGCAGACAACCGCCGTCAAAATTTCACCACCGCGCCCCTCGCGCGAAAAACCGGCACATTCAGCACAGACTTATTCAAGGACCTATCCTGTCTCACAATGCAAAATCACATTGCCGGAAGAATACCGCATATTCTTTTAACCGCACCCAGTCACTTAAGAACATTATACATGATTTTTTTGGCAAAAGACAAGTCACCATGCTGCTACTCCTATCCTTTCCTTAACAAACAGCCATTATTTGCGGAAAAGACAAGCAAAAAATGCTGTTATACCGCTCATTTTTTACACTCGCTTTATACACACAAAATTATTTCAGTCATAAAAAAACCGGCTGCTCCAGAAGAGTCGCCGGTTACCGGAAATGAAATATTCCATTAAATCCTAATAATAACTACTTTAGTAATTCCGAAATAAAGGCAGCCTCTTCCTCGGTCGGTGAAACCAGCGGCAGCCGGACTGAACCTACATCGATTCCGCGAAGGCCCAGTGCATACTTCACGGCCGAAGGATTCGGGAGCGGCTGCGGGCATTCAAACAACCCTTTGAAGACCGGAAACAGCTTCCGGTGCAGCTCGCCGGCGCGGCTGACATTGCCTGCCGTGTAGGACTCGATCATCTCCAGCATTTGCGCACCGACAATGTGGCTGGCTACACTGATAATTCCATGGCCGCCGACGGCAAGCGTAGCAAGGCCTGCAGAATCATCGCCGGTGTAGACATGGAAATCAGCGGGGCAAGCGGAAGCGATTAAGGTAATCTGATCGACGGAGGCACATTCTTTTGTAGCCACAATATTCGGAATCTCCGCCAGACGCAGTGTAGTTGCTGCACTCATGCTGATGCTAGTCCGGCTAGGCACATTGTACAGGATACAAGGCAAAGAGGTCTCCGCCGCAATTCCCGCGAAATGCCGGTACAGCCCTTCCTGATTCGGTTTATTATAATAAGGGACGACGAGCAGCACTCCGTCCACTCCGATTTGCTCTGCCTCCTGCGTCATCTCAATGGAATGCTTCGTGCTGTTGCTGCCGGTCCCGGCGATAATTTTACAGCGCCCGGCCGCCTGCTGCTTAACAAAAGAAAACAGCTGCAGCTTCTCCTTATCCCTTAAGGTAGGCGATTCACCTGTAGTACCGCAAACGACCAGCGCCGAAGATTTCTGCTCTTCAATCAGGTAATCGACCAGCTTTGCGGTGGCTTCCCAGTTGATCTCTCCATCCCCGTCAAACGGGGTTACCATAGCGGTTATCAGTCTTCCGAAATCCACTTTGAATTCCTCCTTGTCAGCGGTGCAATTCAAACCTCGCATGCAGGGCGCGAACCGACTGCACCATATCTTCCTTCTTGACCAGAACCCAGATTGTTGTGTTGGAATCTGCAGATTGCAGAATTTGGATATTCTGTGTGCTCAGTGCTTCAACGATCCGGGCCATAATACCCGGCACACCGTTAATGCCTCCGCCGATGACCGATACCTTGGCGCAGCCGGACAAGCTCTTCGGACGCAGTCCCAGCTCCTGCAGCACAGCAATAGCCTGCTCAGACTTATCATCGAATACAGTGTATACCGCTTCGCTAGGCGTTACGTTGATGAAATCAACGCTGATGCCGTTATCAGCCATGCTTTTGAAAATCTGCAGCTGCACGCCGGTTCCGTTACCCTCCGGACATTCCACCGAAATCTGGGTGATGTTGCTGACATAGGCTACACCTGTGACAAACCGGTCCACCACGCCATGCGAGACATCGCTGAAGCCTTCGGGATGGGTGACAAGCGTGCCTTCCGCCTCGGAGAATGTCGAGCGTACACGTACCGGAATCTGGGCTTGCATAGCGATTTCTACAGCCCGGGGATGAATCACCTTCGCCCCCTGATAAGCCATATTGCAGATCTCGGTATAACTTACATAAGTAAGCTGCTTGGCATCTTCGACAATCCGCGGATCAGCGGTCAGAATGCCGTCGACATCGGTATAAATATCGACCATATCCGCACGCAGCGCAGCCCCGAGCGCCGTAGCCGAGGTGTCGCTTCCCCCGCGGCCGAGGGTCGTGAAATCACCGGCTTCGGTCTGACCCTGGAACCCGGTTACTATTACTACTTTATGCTCACGCAGTTCACGTAGAATACGTTCTGTACGTACATCAAGAATTCTTGCATTGCCGTAATTGCTGTCAGTCAGGAATCCGGCCTGCGCCCCTGTCAGCACTGTCGAACGGATGCCTTCCTGCTCGAGAAGTCCGCAAAGATTGGCGGCCGAAATGATCTCCCCGCAGCACATCAGCAGATCGCGTTCCCGGTCCGGCAGCGAATTTCCGCTCTGCAGCGCCAGATCCAGCAGCGTGTCCGTAGCGTAAGGTTCACCCTTGCGGCCCATTGCCGAGACTACCACTACGAGGCTGAATCCGTTTGCGAGCTCGCGTTTGACATGACGGATCACGTGTTCTCTCGCCACAGGTGTGGAGAGCGAGGTTCCGCCGAATTTTTGCACCAAAATACCCATGTATAATTCCTCCAATAATTCTTTAAGCATCAAGTGTTACTGCGTATCAATCCGGGAATTCCCCTCTTTGGGCAAAATAGAAATAGACTGTGGATAGTGAAGTCGGTGTTCTGAATAGCCATTACCAAAGCGCCTTCAGCAGTCGGTATAGAATTATATATCGCCACATCATCCCTGTCCAGCAGTTCCACAAGCCTGAGAGAATGACCGGCGCCCAAGGAGCGCAAATAGCTTTTGGCCACACCAGTATACACTATACAGTCCGGCCGCAGCGATGTCATATGTTCCTCCAGCAGTGAAGCGGAGCAGAGGAATACAGCGTATTAATCTTTCCTTCCTCATCACATCCCGCTACCGGCAGCACCAGAACATCGGCTTTAGCGAGCACCAAACAATCGGCCTGCTTGTAAAGTAGTGAATAAAGTGTTGAACCGCCCTCAAAATGAGGACGGCAGAAGTGTTGACTATACGATTGCAGCAGACTGAAATGCTATGCTGAATGAAACCGTTCGATGATCATCGGCTGCAGCTGATTGCCCTGCAGGGCAGCGTAGCAGGCTTCAGGAATCAGTTCCATGCGTGCTACAAGTGAATTCGGCTTCGCAGCCGGATTATCCTGGCCGAACGGCACGAAATAAATATTCTTGGTCACCAGCAGCTTCGCGATATTCGCCGCATTCAGGCCCAGTCCATCGTTGGTCGAGATGGCCAGCACCAGCGGGCGTCCGTTGCGCATCTGCGATTTGGCTGCCATCAGTACAGGACTGTCAGTCATCGCATTGGCTAGTTTACTCGTGGTATTCCCCGTGCAGGGGGCTATCGTAAGTACATCCAGCAGCTTAGACGGCCCTAGCGGTTCCGCTTCAACAATTGTAGAAATGATATCATTCCCCGTTATATCTTTCAACTGTTTTAACCAATTTTCCGATGTGCCAAAGCGGGTGTCCGTGTTCAGCACCGATTGCGAAACGATCGGCACCACATTGGCCCCCCCATCCATAAAACGCTGAATCTGCGGCATCACCTCGGCGAAGGTGCAGTGAGAGCCGGTAATTGCATAACCTACTGTTTTTCCACGCCAATCCATCATTCGTCCCCCCTGACTAAAGTCTCGTCCGATATCGACTGTACCAGCGCATTTGCCATAATGATTCCGGCGCTCCTCGGGGCAACGATACCGGGAAGTCCCGGTGCCAGCATCGCCTTGATCCCGCGCTTCTCGGCATAGCGGAAATCACATCCGCCCGGTGCGGAAGCCAAATCAATGATCACGCAGTGCCGCAGAAGCCGTGATAGAACCTGTGCGTTGATAATCATACTTGGAATTGTATTAAAGATAAGATCCGCCTCCGGCACATGGTTCAGCAGATTATCCGTCATAAAGGGCTTCCAGCCCATTTCCGCCGCCCTGGCATAATGCTCCTGTTTCCTCACGCCTACCTTTACGGTTGCCCCCATTCCCTGCAGCGCCCTCGCCATGGTGAAGCCGGTTCTTCCCATACCCAGCACCATGCAGGTGGAGCCGTGTATCGTGAAGTCGGTATTTTGGATCGCCATCACCAGTGCTCCCTCCGCTGTCGGAATGGAGTTATAAATAGCCACATCATCCCGGTTAAGCAGCTCTACAAGCTTAAGGGAACGCTTTGCGCACAGGCTGCGCAGATAGCTTTTAGCCATACCGGTGTACACAATCGCCCGGGAAGGCAGGGCAGCGATATGCTCCTCCCGCAGCTGCAGCCGCTCGGAAGAGAACAATGCATTCACATAACCTTCATCATCGCAGCCAACAGTCGGCAGCACGAGCACATCCGCATGTTCAAGCAGCTCTGCCGACAGCAGTTCCAGGCTGACCCCAGGGCTTGGGACCTCCCATTTGTCGAACCCGGCAACACTTACCGCTGCATCCATTTCCACACATTTCCGAATCACTTCAAGTTGTCTCGCGTCCCCGCCCAGGAACACGATCCTGATGCCAGTAAGCATAGGGTTGACGCTCCTTTCCACATACACATTCGACTATAGAGCATCTTATGCCGGGCGGGGCAGATGGGTGAAACGCGGAGAAGAATTCGGTGCGGCTGAAAAAAATCACTGAGATTCCTCAGGTTTCAATCTACAATTAGCTAAAAAAAGTAAATGGAAGGTAATCATGGAGAAAAAACATTATCTATTCGCAGCCGCAATTCTATCCATAGCCGGAATCATCGCTGCAGCCGTCTCCACCGGAAACGCCGGATTGGGCTGGGGGCAAAGCGGGCGGCTCCTCGAGGGTTCCCCTGTTCCCTCAGCAGCTGCACATAATGGTGAAGCGGCAGCCAGCCCGCTTAATACAACCCTTTCCGGGCTGCCAGTCCCTGCCCCCGCTCCCGAAGTGGCAAAGCTGAGCCCGGCACAGATGAAAGAGGATCTGGACAGCCTCACGGATACGCTCGTGAAGGTGCATCCACGGTTAATTGACGGATGGACGGCTGAAGAACAGCAGGTTATTGAAGCGGCGTACGCAAAGGCCGATCAGCCCCGGACACCGGGCGAATTTTATTTCATAGCCGACTCAATAGCCACGCTGCTGCATGACGCGCATACCGTGCTGTATTCGCCAACTGTAAATAAATATCTGGATATTCCGTTATTCTGGAGCCGTGAAGGTCTGGTGGTGACTGACAAACGGGGCCAGCTGCTGCCTGGGGATCTGGTGACGGATATCGGGGGACGCAGCATTAGCGAACTGGAAGCAGAGCTAAGCTCAGTTATTTCTGCAGAGAATGACATTTGGGTTAAGGAACGGGGCCAGAGCCTGCTCCGGACAGAACAATTCCTTAACTACTTAGGGTTGATTTCAGATCAGCATACAGTGGAGATAACCGTTATGCGCGGCTCGCAGTCTCTGGCCCAGAGCTTTGAGTTAACGGATTCTTCCGGACAGGCTGAATATAATCCATTTCCCAAGTATAATACTGATTTTACCTTCGAGATGGATAAGAAACGGTCCTTAGGCATCTTCCAATTGAACAGCTGCGTGAATTCTGAGGATTACAAAGCTACCCTTCAGCGGTTTTTTAACGAAGTGCATACTCAGGGGATTACTAATGTTGCTGTCGATTTAAGGAATAACGGGGGCGGCGATTCAAGTGTTGTTAGTGAATTCCTGACCTATACCGATATTAAGGAATACCGCAGCTTCAAAAGCGAAATCCGCTATTCCCCCCAAGTCAAGCAGCAGCGGCCAGGCAGCCCGGACCATGGCGTTGCGGTTAATGAGGCGGAAATAATTACGAATGCTCTGCAGACAGAATATCCGTTCAGCGGTAATCTGTATGTGCTGACTTCGCCGCGTACCTTTAGCTCGGCGAACATGTTCGCTTTAATTGTGCAGGATAACAAGCTGGGACAACTTATCGGGCAAGCCACCGGGAATAAGCCCTCGTCTTATGGCGATTACCTGAGTTTCCGGCTTCCGGCTTCCGGAATCAGCTATATCGTCTCCCACAAAAAATTCACCCGCCCTGATCCCAGCCGTGATCCGGCCAGCGCGGTCATTCCAGATATTGAAGCTTATACAACAGCCCGGGATATTATAGACCGCCGGGATGCCCAGATGGAGAAGCTGTATGAGGTGATTGGACAGAATCAGCCCGCAGCCGCTTCCAAGCTGAATTAAGATCCGGCCATACACGCTAAAAAAGCTTGCAGAACGCACCATGTGGTGATTCCGCAAGCTTTTTAATTACCGTTCAGCGTTAATACAATTACTTACCGGTATGGCCGAAGCCACCGGCGCCGCGCTCGGTTTCCGAGAGCTGATCTACTTCCACCAGCGTCACAGAAGGCACCGCCTGGAACACCATCTGGGCAATCCGTTCATTGCGGGCGATAGCAAACGGCTCCTGTCCCAGATTGATCAGCAGCACCTTGACCTCACCGCGGTAATCCGCGTCAATTGTACCCGGCGTATTGAGGCAGGTAATGCCATGTTTCAGCGCCAGCCCGCTGCGCGGACGGATTTGCGCCTCCAGCCCGTCCGGCATAGCGAGGGATATTCCGGTCGGGATTAACGCCCGCTCGCCCGGAGCAAGCACTACAGCCTCTGCTACAGCAGCATACAGGTCATATCCTGAGGCCTGTTCAGACATTTTACGGGGCAGCAGCACATCTTCGTTACCCGGAAGTTTGTTAATTTGCACGTAATAAGACAAGATCATCTCTCCTAACTCTCTCTATCGCTTTATCACTTGAACCGACCATTGCCAGGGACAGCGGCTGCGAGAACATAAAGTCCAGCAGCGCATTCACGTCATCCATGGTAACAGCCGCTATTTTAGCTATCATCTCATCCAGCGTATCCTGTCTGCCGAGCATCAGCTCATTTTTACCCATCCGGTTCATCCGGCTGCTGGTGCTCTCCAGGCTTAAGATCAGGCTGCCCTTCAGCTGTTCCTTACCCTTGCGCAGCTCATCCTCGCTGAGGCCGTTCACGGCCAGATCATGCAGCATTTCTTTGATCAGCTCTGTAACTTCCTTGGTCTGCTTCGGTGCAGTCCCGGCATACACCGTGAACAGTCCGCTGTCCGCCTGTGCGCTGTGGTAAGAGAATACGGAATAGGCCAGTCCGCGCTTCTCGCGGATCTCCTGGAACAGCCGTGAACTCATGCCGCCGCCGAAGGCATTGTTGAGAAGTGCCATCGGATATTGATGCACACCGCCGCTCTGTACACCGGGCAGGGAGATACAGATATGGTTCTGCTCGGTTTTCTTTTTGTGGAAGACGAGTTCACCCTGATAATCCGGTTCAGTCAGCGCCGGGGATTCCCCGTGGTTAGCAAAGGACCCGAAATGCTGCTCGAGCAGGTCAATCAGCCCGTCATTGATATTCCCGGCTACACTGATTACTGTATTCTCTATTGTATACTGTTCCTTCATGTACGTCCGGAGGTCGTCCGGCGTCATTTCCAGCAGGCGCTCCTTCAGCCCGAGAATGGTATATGCCAGCGGGTGCTCCCCATATGCAGCAGCACACATCAGCTCATGGACCAGATCATCCGGAGTATCCTCGCACATGGCGATCTCCTCAAGAATCACATTTTTCTCCTTGGCCAGCTCCTCCGCATCCATCCGTGAACGGAAAAACATATCCGCCAGCACATCCACCGCAATCGGCAGGTGCTCATCCAGGACTTTGGCATAGTAGCATGTATATTCCTTGGAGGTAAAGGCATTGACGTTGCCGCCAATTGCATCAAACTGCTCCGCGATATCTTTCGCGCTGTAGCGGTCAGTTCCCTTGAAGAGCATATGCTCGATAAAATGTGAAATCCCGTTATTCAGCGGATTCTCATTGCGCGAGCCCGTCTTGACCCAGATTCCGAAGGATACGGACCTTCCGGTCGGGATTTTCTCCGTGACCACCCGCAGGCCGTTCGATAATAATATTTTGTCCAATGTAAAATCCTCCTGGCACAGCCCTGTTCTCTCTGTATTTATTATTCGCGCCTCTTATCCTATCAGATAAAAGCCGTTCACTCAACTTCCGGCGGCAATACCCGCTTTGCTGACAGCGTCTGGCTGACGGTTCCCAGCTGCAGTCCCTTCGCCCTGATCCCGCGGATCATTCCCCTCAGCGCTTTGGAGGAGGAGGCTGTCGGATGCATCAGCACCAGGGTGCCCGGTTCAGCTTTGCTGCTGATTTTATGGATGACCGATTCCGGTGACGGACCCTGCCAATCCACTGTATCCAGCGTCCAGAGCACCGTCTTCAGACCCAGTGAGGCTGCTATTTCTACGGTCTGCTGGTTAAAATCGCCTGACGGCGGGGCAAACCACTTATTGGTTACGCCCAGGCTCTCCTTCAGCAGCTTCTGCGTCTTCTCGATCTCTACGGTAGCGCGCGCCCGGCTAAGCTGGCTCATATTGGGATGTGAATAGGCATGATTCTCTACCTCATGTCCGCGCTTCAGCATCTCTGCGGCCAGCTCCTTATTCTTACTCAGCCAGCTGCCATCAAGGAAAAAGGTTACCTTCACCTGCTCCGCATCCAGAATATCCAGCATCGGAATGATATAATCATTGCCCCAGGCGACGTTAATCATCAGGGAAACCATCGGCTTCGCCGGATTCCCCCGGTAAATCGGCTGCGCCCCCAGGTCATCCAGTGATACCTTGGGCACGCTCTGGCGGTAAACAAGCTTGAGACTGTCTGACGGCCCCCGCAGCAGGGCATTCCGGTACGATGCCTCCACATCTACTTCAAGCCCGTTATAGCCCGGTATGGCCTTCCATACCCGGTCAAGGGCCGCATCAACCGGCGGGGCATTCAGCTCAGCCGCCTGCTTGACTATCCGTGCACGCAGTTCCTCACTTTTATCGGCACCGCCCGTACCAAGCACAGCCTCCGCAGCCTGCGGCTTCAGCCCGGCGAACATCTCTTTAACCGGGCCATCCGTGCTGCCGATCCCGATTATAACAGCAATACACGCCAGCACAAGCGCGGCTTTATCCGTCTTCATGACGTCTTTCCTCCCTGGCAGAAACGGTCTGATCCGTCCCGCACAAGGAAGTAGCCGTGCAAGGACGCTTTGTCCCAGCCTATGTATGAAAAGAGTCATTTATGACCAAGCAGGAACAGCGTTGCCATCACTATCGTGCGAAACTTATAAATTCTCATCTTTCCAAAAAAAAGAGCCAGAACGGTAATGCTTCTGTCTCTTTTTCATTTATTCAGTTAGGCAGCTTAACCTTAATGTAAAAGCAGGCTGTTTAAGCCTTCGCTTCCGCAGTCAGTACAGCTTTGCGCGACAGATTGACACGGCCCTGCTGGTCAATTTCGGTTACCTTCACGGTAATAACATCACCGATCGCAACCACATCTTCCACTTTGGCTACGCGTTCTGTAGACAGCTGGGAAATATGCACAAGACCGTCTTTACCAGGGATCAGTTCAACGAATGCGCCGAACTTCTCGATGCGTCTTACAGTACCTGCATAAATTTCACCGACCTGAACTTCTTTCACGATGCCTTCGATAATACCGCGGGCCTTCTGGATCATCGCTTCGTCGGAAGAGCCGATGAAGACACGTCCATCCTGTTCGATGTCGATTTTCACGCCGGTTTCTTCAATGATCTTGTTGATGATCTTACCACCAGCACCGATAACATCGCGGATTTTGTCCGGGTTGATGTTGATGATGATGATTTTTGGCGCATATTGGGACAGGCTTGGTCTTGGTGCGGAGATGGCTTCATTCATCTTACCCAGGATGAACATACGTCCTTCTCTCGCTTGCTCCAGAGCATCCTGCAGAATTTTGCGGTCGATACCGTCGATTTTGATATCCATCTGAATCGCAGTAACACCTTCTGCTGTACCTGCTACCTTAAAGTCCATATCGCCGAGGTGATCTTCCATGCCTTGAATATCGGTCAGGATAGAGACATGCTCCCCGTCTTTGATCAGACCCATAGCAACACCTGCTACTGGTGCCTTAATCGGCACCCCGGCATCCATCATCGCCAGGATACTGGCGCAAATGCTCGCCTGGGAAGTTGAACCGTTGGATTCAATCGCTTCTGATACCAGACGGATGGTGTACGGGAATTCAGTTTCACTTGGAATGACCTTGGACAATGCGCGCTCACCCAGTGCGCCATGGCCGATTTCGCGGCGTCCCGGTGCTCTCAGCGGACGGGCTTCCCCTACGCTGAACGGAGGGAAATTGTAATGATGCATGAAACGCTTGGTTTCAGCCGGATCAATGCCGTCCAGAATCTGCACATCACCCAGTGCGCCAAGTGTACATACGCTCAGGATCTGTGTTTGACCGCGTGTGAACAGACCGGAACCGTGCGTACGCGGCAGCAGGGCTGTATCGCATTCAATCGGACGGATCTCGTCCAGCTTGCGTCCATCCGGGCGTACTTTATCATGCGTGATCAGACGTCTTACTTCGTCCTTCACGATATCATGCAGCACTTCTTTTACATCCTTCAGAAGTTCTGGTGTCTCTATGTATTTCTCTACGAAATACTCCACCGTTTCACTGTTGATAACGTCGATGGCATCCTGACGGGCATGCTTCTCGGCAATTCTTACCGCTTCAACCAGGCGGCTCTGCGCATAAGCACGAACCTCTGTATTCACATCAGCGTTAACCGCATGCAGCTTCACTGCCATCTTTTCCTTACCGGCAACAGCCACGAGCTGCTCAATCACAGCAACAATCTTGCGGACTTCATCATGACCGAACATAATCGCTTCAAGCATCACATCTTCGGATACTTCATTCGCTTCAGCTTCAACCATCATGATAGCATCCTTCGTACCCGCTACTACCACGTAGATCTCACTGACTGCCTGCTGGGCTACAGTCGGATTGATGATGAATTCACCGTCGATACGGCCTACTGCCACACCGCCGATAGGGCCGTTGAAAGGCACATCGGAAATACTCAGTGCAGCGGAAGTACCGATCATTGCCGCAATATCAGGTGCGCAGTCCTGCTCCACGCTCATAACCAGATTCAGCACCTGAACGTCATTGCGGAACCCTTCCGGGAACAATGGACGGATCGGGCGGTCGGTCAGACGGCTGGACAGAATGGCTTTTTCACTCGGACGGCCTTCACGCTTGATGAATCCGCCGGGGATTTTACCTACTGCATATAATCTTTCTTCATAGTTCACTGTAAGCGGGAAGAAATCCAGATCTTTAGGCTCACTGGAAGCTGTAACCGTACACAATACTGAAGTATCTCCGTAACGAACCATAACGGCTGCGTTCGCTTGTTTGGCCAGACGGCCTGTTTCCAGCACAAGGCGTCTTCCGCCTAGCAGCATTTCTACACGTTGTTCCATAAAACCCCTCCTTGAAAAATAGTATTCTTCTATATGTTCTACAAGCAAAAACGGCTTGTCCTCCGGAGAGGGGTTCTAGCCGTTTTTGCGGAAAATATCTACTTGTTGTTACTGTAAAGTTTACCCTAAATTTTCAAAAAGCAACCCGGCTGTCCCGCTGTCGCTCGTAAGAAGGACATACGGTATACAACCAGGCTGCTTTAGGGTTACTCTTATGGAAATTAACGACGCAATCCCAGTTTTTCGATCAGGGCGCTGTAACGTCTGATGTCTTTGTTCTTCAAATACGCCAGCAGTTTACGACGTTGTCCAACCATCTTCAGCAGTCCGCGGCGGGAATGATGATCCTTCTTGTGCGTACGCAAGTGGTCAGTCAAATTAACGATGTTCTCCGTAAGGATAGCAACTTGCACCTCAGGGGATCCTGTGTCGGATTCGTGAGTTTTGTGCTCGTCGATCAATTGGTGTTTACGTTCTTGAGTCAATGCCATCCTGTTCACCTCCTTCATTATAATCGCCAGTAGCCTCGTAACCGTCGGTGAGAACAAGTAACCAAGCTAAGGTTCTGATGCTGTCATTCCAGCAACGTTAATCAGTATAGCATCTTCAAAGGTAAATGTAAACGGGCCCTCTCCAAAAGATCAGGATGGATAGCCAAGCAGCACTTTGGCTGTCTCGGCATCGGCACCAATCTGGGCAATTAATGCCCCTATGGATTCGAACTTGCGCTCGGAACGGATGAAGGCTGCCAGTTCTACCTTAAGCTCCTGCCCATAAATATCCCCGGCAAAATCAAACAGGTGCACCTCGAAGCTCGGAGCTGTGACGCCTTCGTGGAACGTTGGTTTTACGCCGACATTCATGACCCCGTATAACATTTGTTCATTATGAGTTACCTTGACGGCGTATACGCCTTTGGCAGGAATGACGTAGCGGTCTTCAAGCTGCAGATTGGCGGTGGGGAAACCGATGGTCCGGCCCCGCTTCTCTCCATGGCCTACGGTTCCGCGCAGGTGATAACAGCGGCCAAACCAGGCGTTGGCCTTCTCCAGTTCCCCGTTCAGCAGGCTCTTGCGGATTCCTGAGCTGCTGACCTTCTCGCCTTCCAGCAGAAACGGAGCGACTGCCTCCACATTCATATTGCCCTGCCCCAGCTCTCTGAGCCTGTCCGCATCCCCTTCACCCTTGTAGCCGAAGCGGAAGTCGAAGCCGACCACGGCGGTTACCATCTGGAGCGGCAGCAGCATCACCGAAACAAAGTCTTCCGGGCTGACCCGGGAGAGCTCTTCATTGAATTCAATTGTATATAAAAGTTCAACACCCATCCCGGCAAGCAGTTCCTGCTTGTCTCGCTTCGGTGTCAAATAGCCCTCATAATCACCTTTACCCATAACATCCTTCGGATGGGGATGAAAGGTCATGACAGCCGCCGGCACTCCGGCCTGCCGGGCCAGAGCTACAGCCTTGGTAATGACGCTGGCATGTCCACGGTGCAGTCCATCGAACTGTCCCAGGGCGACAACTTGAGGCTGTGCCAATTGTGCCGCAGTCTCCGGCGACATAGGATAGCTTAAGGTTACGGTTCTCACGCTGCTTCTCACCTACAATTCAAATATAGAAATCCAAATCCAAGTTTACGACTGCGCCTGTGCGAACACCTTAACAGGAGCGATTGCACCGGAAGACTCCAGGGCATAAATGCCCAGGAACTCCCCTCGCTGATCATACAGCCGGAAATCTCCGCTTCGCTTCACTTCTGGTGCCACAAACCGGCTGGACAGGCGTTGTCCCTGCAGCGCTGACTTCTTCTTCTCATCCACAACGACATGCTTCGGCAGATGCGCAATCGCTTCATCAGTAGCAATCAGGTGCGCTTCAAGCGTACCGGCCTGGCTGTGCTCAGCAATCTGTTCCAGGGTTAGGCAATGGCTGGCCGATATTCCGGCTGACATCGTCCGTTCCAGCTGGACCATGACAGCCGGAACTCCCAGCGCACGGCCGATATCCACGCACAAAGTACGGATATAAGTACCTTTGGAGCACAGGGCACGGAACTTAATATCGGGGTAATTCCCGCTGTGGACCATGCCAAGCATTTCAATCTCATATATTTCTACTTCACGGCTCTTGCGTTCTACAGTCTTGCCTTCTCTGGCCAGCTCATACAGGCGCTTGCCATCGACCTTAACTGCCGAGTACATTGGAGGAACCTGTGAAATTACGCCTTTGAATGAGTCCAGCACAGCGAGCACTTCTGCTTCAGTGACATGGACCTCTTCTACTGACTCCGTAATTGTCCCGGTTAAATCTTCTGTATCGCTGGCAAGACCAAGCCGGAGCGTCGCGACATATTCCTTAGGCAGCTCCTGGATGTATTCAACCACCCGCGTAGCCCGTCCCAGACACAGCGGCAGCACTCCGGTCACTTGCGGATCAAGTGTGCCGGTATGTCCAATCCGCTTCATGCCAAGAATCCGGCGTGCCTTCGCTACAACATCATGTGAAGTGAACCCGGCCGGCTTATATACGGCCAGAACACCTGTCAGCTCACTCATAAATGACGCTTAACCTCCTCAAGCACCTGCGCAACCGCTTCTTCGAGAGTGCCGTTAATCCTGGCCCCCGCAGCACGGGTATGTCCGCCGCCGCCGAATACCTGCGCCAGCGCAGCTACATCGACTTTACCTGCTGAACGCAGGCTGGCCTTGACTGCCTGCTCATCGATTACCTTGAACAGAATGCCTACTTCTACCCCGCGGATGTTACGCGGATAATTGACAATCCCTTCAAGATCTTCGTTCGCCGCTCCACACTCCAGCATATCCTGGGGGGTAACATGTACCCAGGCAATATCTCCTTCAGGACTCATCTGCAGTGTAGTAAGTGCACGGTTTAAAACTTTAACCTGGGCAAGGGTCATTTCTTCAAGCAGCGTTTCAGCCAGCTCCGGTCCGTTAACGCCTAGTGCAAGCAGCTCAGAGACTGCTGCCATTACTTTAGCTGAGGTATTGTTATAGCGGAACCCGCCTGTATCCGTAAGCAAACCGGTGTAGATCGCTGTAGCAATATCAATATCCCACTGCACCCCGAAGGTCTTCAGCAGGTCAAACAGGATTTCTGCAGTTGCTGCCGCATCCGGCTTGATCAGCTGCACAGCACCGTAACCGTTGTTGGTTGGATGATGGTCAATATTCAAGATCAGCGCATCACTGGCAAAATGCTGCTGTGTGCGCCCCACCCGCTGAAAATCAGCACAGTCGACACAGATGACATGACTGTACTGGCGGGTCAGTGCCTCGGCGGTCAGATTAATGATCTCACCCGACTGCCATAAATATTCCATACGGCTAGGTATTGGCCCTTCATTCACCATAGTGTATTTCTTGCCCAGACATGAGAGAAGCCAGCCCACCGCGAGGGTGGAGCTGACTGCATCTCCGTCCGGCTGAACATGCGACACTACAAGATAATCGTCGTGTTCCAGCAGAAACTTACGGGTCTGCTGGAGACTTTGTTCATAGCTCTGCATTCGCCGTCTCCTTTATGTCCCGTAGCACTATTCGTTTTTGCCGATTTCGCCGAGCAGCTTCTCGATATGACTTCCGTAAGCTACGGATTCATCAATCTTGAAGATCAGCTCAGGCGTATGGCGCAGGCGGATTGCTTTGCCAAGCTCTGAGCGGAGAAAGCCGTTCGCTTTCTCAATCGCCTTGAGCGAGCCTGCCTGCTGCTCTCCGTCCCCGAATACGCTCAGGTATACCTTGGCCTGCGACAAATCGTTCGTCACATCTACGCCAGTAACTGTTACAAACCCTACACGCGGGTCCTTAAGACCACTCTGGATAAGCTGGCTCAGCTCTTTCTTGATCTGTTCGCCAACCCGTCCGGCTCTGATTTTAGACATTTAATTTCACCTCTTCGCTTAGCGCTCTACCGTTTCCATGATGAACGCTTCAATAATGTCCCCCTCAACGAGGTCATTATAGCGTTCCAAAGTTATGCCGCATTCATAACCCTGCGCCACTTCTTTTGCATCATCTTTGAAACGTTTCAAGGTGTCGATCTTGCCTGTGAAGACAACGATACCGCTGCGGATCAGGCGCATTTCAGCATTACGGGTAATTTTGCCGTCTGTAACCATACAGCCTGCGACACTACCCACTTTGCTGATTTTGAATACGTTGCGCACTTCGGCATGGCCGATAACGTTCTCCTTGTAGATGGGATCAAGCATCCCCTTCATAGCACTTTCGATTTCTTCAATTACATTGTAGATAATGTTGTGCAGGCGTACATCCACTTTCTCCTGCTCAGCTGCTGCTTTCGTCTGGGCATCCGGACGAACGTTGAAGCCGATCACAATAGCATTGGATGCTGCCGCCAGCGTAATATCGGATTCTGTAATCGCGCCGGCACCGCTGTGAATAATCTTCACGCGCACGCCTTCGACTTCGATTTTGGCCAGGGAGCCTTTCAGCGCCTCAACCGAACCCTGTACGTCAGCTTTAATGATTACATTGAGATCCTTGATCTCGCCGTCTTTGATGTGCTTGAACAGATCATCCAGCGTTACGCGGGTGTTCGTATTCAGCTCGGACTGGCGCTGCGTAGTAGAACGTCTGTCAGCGATAGCACGTGCCTTGCGCTCATCTTCAAAGGCCATGAACGGATCGCCGGCCTGCGGCACCTCTGTCAAACCGGTAATTTCCACCGGTGTGGAAGGTCCTGCTTCCTTGATTTTGCGTCCCTTGTCATTAACCATAGCGCGGACACGTCCGAAGCAGTTCCCTGCCACGAAGGCGTCTCCGACCTTCAGCATACCGTTCTGTACAAGAATACGGGCTACCGGTCCACGGTTTTTGTCAAGCTCAGCTTCTATTACAGTACCGCGTGCCCGTTTGTCCGGGTTCGCTTTGTACTCATTCACTTCTGCAACCAGCAGAATCATTTCCAGCAGCTCTTCCAGGTTGATGCGCTGCTTGGCTGACAGGTTGACGAAGATCGTATCGCCGCCCCATTCTTCCGGAACCAGCTCATAGCTTGTGAGCTCCTGCTTCACTCTGTCCGGATCTGCACCCGGCTTATCGATCTTGTTAACAGCAACAATGATCGGAAGTCCGGCTGCTTTGGCATGGTTGATTGCTTCCACAGTCTGCGGCATTACGCCGTCATCAGCAGCTACAACGATAATCGTCATATCCGTTACCTGGGCGCCACGGGCACGCATAGCAGTGAACGCTTCGTGTCCAGGTGTATCCAGGAAGGTAATCTTCTTATGGTTGATTTCCACCTGATAAGCACCGATATGCTGTGTAATCCCGCCCGCTTCGCCGCCTGTAACATTCGTGGAACGGATAGCATCGAGCAAGGTTGTTTTACCATGGTCAACGTGTCCCATGATGGTTACAACCGGAGGACGGGTCTGCAGATCATCTTCGGAATCATTTTCTTCCACGGTTTCGAAGCTGTCTTCATCCACAGGAATCTTCACTTCTACTTCAACACCGAACTCGCCGGAAAGCAGCAGAATTGTATCGATATCAAGCTCCTGATTGATTGTGGCCATAACGCCCATCGAGATCAGCTTCTTGATTACTTCGGATGCATCCTTATGCAGCAGTTTCGCTGTCTCACCGACAGTCATGCTGCCGCGGACAATTATTTTCTTCGGTGTGTTGTCGATCTTCTCACGGTATACAACCGGCTGGTTCCTGCCGCGGTTATTCTTGCCGCCACGGCCGCGGAAATTGCCATTGCCGCCTTTGCCGTCTTCAAAACGCTTCTGGTTGCCGTTGTTGTTCGGTCTGCCGCCAGTAGCGTTCTTCTTAGGACCTCTGTCTCCGCCGCGCGAGAAATCTCCGCCTGCATTGCCTTGTCCCTGCGGACGGTCGCCGGTACGCGGTGCGCCTTGTCCTTGCGGACGGCTGCCAGTGGAGCTGCCCTGCGGACGGCTGCCGCCAGTGGAGCTGCCTTGCGGACGGTTGCCGCTTGAGCTGCCCTGCGGACGGCTGCCGCCGGTGGAGCTGCCTTGCGGACGGCTGCCGCCAGTGGAGCTGCCCTGCGGACGGTTGCCGCCGGTGGAGCTGCCCTGCGGACGGCTGCCGCCAGTGGAACTGCCTTGCGGACGGTTGCTGCCGGTGGAGCCTTGCGGACGGCTGCCGCTGGAGCTGCCCTGCGGACGGTTGCCGCCGGTAGAGCTGCCTTGCGGACGTGAATTCTGGGTGTTGCCTGTTGATTGTGTTCTGCGGGAATCTTGTCCGCTTTGGGGCCTTGGGGACGTCGTCGATTGGTTGTTGTTTTGGTTACTGTTCATACCTACCTGCTTTTCCGGTTGATTTTTGTTGGCATTCTGAGCACTCTGGGGTTCAGCTTTTACCGCTCCGGTAGTGACCGGACGGCTGCTGGTGCCGGCATCCCGCTTGGCTGCAGCATTTGACTTGATATCCTTGAAGAACTGCTCAACTTTGTTCACGGAGCCATTCTCCATGACACTCATATGATTATTCACAGGGACATCCAAACGCTTCAGAATTGTAATAATTTCTTTACTGCTCATGTTCAGAGACTTTGCATATTCGTATACGCGCAGCTTATCCTTATTGTCTTCTTTAGTCAATAACTCCACCTCCGACAGTATCTCCAAGCGTTCTGGAGATCATTTCCGCGAATCCTTTATCCGTAACGGCCAGCACAACGCGCTGGTCTTTACCAATACTTGCACCGAGCTCATCCCGGTGAAATGCGATTACTAGTGGAATATCGTAGGTCCCGCATTTATCGCGGAACTTCTTCTGGGTATTATCTGAAGCGTCACCTGCCAGGACGACCAGCTTCGCCTCTGAAGACCGTACTGCCTTAAGCACAGCCTCATCACCGGTGACAATCTTGCCTGCTCTCATCGCAAGCCCTAAATAAGAAAGTGTCTTACTCATTGTCCTCACTATCCTTCGCTGCCAAAAACTCGTCCTCCACAGATACGAAATCCCGGGCAAGCTGGGCATAGATTTCAGGACTCACCTGACATTTCAATGCGCGGTCAAGTGCTTTGGTCTTTTGTGCCAGCTTGAAGTATTCCAGTTTGCCGCAAATATAAGCGCCACGGCCTGACTTTTTGCCTGTCAGGTCAATGAGCACTTCGCCTTCAGGCGTTCTCACCACGCGAATCAGCTCTTTCTTGGGCATCATCTCTTGGCTGGCAACGCATTTACGCAGCGGCACCTTCCGTTGTTTCATCGTAGCGCCTCCCGTCAGTCAGCAGATTCATTAATCGATGGAGACGGAATCCTGATGCATTTCATCACTCAAAGTTTTGGGTCTGCCGTACTCCTGCTCCGCTTGAGTCTCGCTCTTGATATCAATTTTCCAGCCGGTCAGCTTAGCGGCAAGACGGGCATTCTGCCCTTTAATGCCGATCGCGAGCGACAGTTGATAGTCAGGCACGATTACACGGGCCATTTTCTCCGCTTCAAACACTTGAACCTCAAGCACCTTGGACGGGCTGAGCGCATTGGCCACATATTCCTGCACAAGCTCAGAATACCGCACAATATCAATCTTCTCGCCGCGAAGCTCAGTCACGATGGTCTGTACGCGCGTGCCTCTAGGGCCTACGCAGGAGCCAACCGGGTCAACTTCGGGATTACGCGAGAACACAGCGATTTTGGAGCGGAAGCCGGCTTCGCGGGCAACGGAACGGATTTCCACTACTCCGTCAAAAATCTCCGGCACTTCCAGCTCGAACAGACGCTTGAGGAGACCAGGATGGCTGCGGGACAGCATGATCTGCGGCCCTTTAGTTGTGTTCTCCACTTTGGTGATATACGCCTTGATCCGCTCGCTCTGCTTGAATTTCTCACCAGGCATAAGCTCGCTTAGCGGCAGAACCGCCTCAATTTTACCAAGATCCACATAAATATTACGCATATCCTGACGCTGCACAAGGCCGGTAACAATGTCATCTTCCTTGTCGATAAAGGCGTTATAGATAAGTCCGCGTTCCGCTTCACGGATACGCTGTGTAACCACCTGTTTGGCAGTCTGGGCAGCGATCCGGCCGAATTCACGCGGCGTTACCTCAAGCTCAGCGATATCCTCAAGCTGGAAATGCGGGTTGATCTCCCGGGCGCCCGGCAGAGAAATCTCTGTACGCGAGTCCAGAACCTCTTCCACAATCAGCTTGCGGGCAAACACCTTGATTACGCCAGTGTTGCGGTTCATATCCACACGCACATTCTGCGCCGCATTGTAATTGCGTTTATAGCTGGAGATCAGCGCAGCCTCGATAGCTTCAAACAGCACATCCTTGCTGATGCCTTTCTCCCTTTCCAGTTCATTCATAGCTTCAATAAACTCCATACTCATGAAATTCCGGTCCCCCTTTCAAGACGTTAAAAAATAATGGCCAATCTCGCACTTGCGACCTTGGCGTACGGTACAAGATGTTCTTTTTTGCCCGCGGAGATGAGCATTTCCTCATTCTCGAACGAGAGCAGGCGACCTTCGAATTCTTTGAGTCCCTGAATCGGCTCATACACCGTTACATAGACGTCCTTGCCGACCGCCTTTGTAACATCAGCTGCCTTCTTAAGCGGACGTTCTGCTCCGGGTGAGGAGACTTCAAGGAAATAAGCTTCGGTGAACGGATCATTCTCATCCAGCTTCTGGCTGATATATTCGCTGATGGTGCCGCAGTCATCGATATCGATGCCGCCTTCTTTATCTACGAATACGCGCAGAAACCAATTGGAGCCTTCCTTCACGTATTCAACGTCCACCAGTTCGAAACCATTGTCCTCGAGATAGGACCCAAGCAGCTGCTCAACCGTTTGTTTAATTTTGGATTTGGATGTGCTCAAAAGAAAATTACCTCCACGAACTTGTCTTTTGCTATATACCAAAGATAAAGAGTGGGTTTCCCCACTCTTTACACAACGGACTTATCTCATTATTACCAAAAAAATTATACCATAGTGAGTCGGCACTGACAAGTACCAGCCCTTGACTCCCCTGTTTCATGCGCTGTGCGGAGTTATTTATTACTCGGGGTCCCCGCAGAGTACCAGGCGATTCTTCGGAGCATTTGCTTCACTTTGTGGGGTCCTTTTTAGAATAAGGAAAGCTGATTGCTCTCCGGCAGCCCGCGGAAGCAGCCCATGCCGGTCAGCAGCTCGATTATCGTTTTACTGGCCTTGGATTTCTGCTGGAAATCCTCGATGGAGAGGAACTCTCCGGCATCCTTGGCAGCCGCAATATTGATTGCGGCATTGTCACCGATACCCGCAAGCGAGGAGAACGGCGGAATAAGACTCGTGCCGTCTACCGTAAACTTAGTGGCATCGGAACGGTACAGATCGATGTTCTTGAAGGTGAAGCCGCGCGCAGTCATCTCCAGCGCCATTTCCAGTACAGGAAGCATCGCTTTTTCCTTGGGCAGCGCCTGGAAGCCTTTGCCCTCGATCTCTACAATCTGACGGGCGATAGCTTCATATCCTTTACAGCAAAGCTCAATGTCGAAATCAGCAGCACGTACCGAGAAGTAAGTTGCATAATATTCAATCGGATGATACAGCTTGAAGAAGGCGGTCCGCACGGCAGAAATAACATAAGCGGCGGCATGCGCCTTCGGGAACATGTACTGGATTTTGAGACAGGAATCAATGTACCATTGCGGCACCTTGCAATTCTTCATCTCTTCAATCCATTCAGGAGGCAGCCCCTTCCCTTTACGCACGCTTTCCGTAATTTTGAAGGCGAGACTGGCGTCCATGCCCGCTTTGTAGATCAGATAGAGCATGATATCATCGCGGCAGCCGATAACCGTCTTAATGTTGCAGGTATTATTCTTGATCAGCTCCTGGGCATTTCCCAGCCACACTCCGGTACCGTGGGACAGCCCGGAAATCTGCAGCAGGTCGGCAAAGCTGGAAGGCTTGGCTTCCACAAGCATCTGGCGGACAAACTTTGTCCCCATTTCCGGCACCCCGTAGGTTGCTACAGGTGTACGGATCTGGTCCGGTCTCACCCCGAGCGCATCCGTGGAGTTGAACATGCTCATTACCTTCGGATCATTCATCGGAATGGTTGTCGGATCGACACCGGTCAGATCCTGCAGCATCCGCATCATGGTCGGATCATCGTGGCCCAGAATATCTAGCTTCAGCAGATTGGCATCGAAGGCGTGATAGTCAAAGTGCGTCGTCTTCCACTCTGCCGTAACATCATCTGCCGGGAATTGCACCGGGGTAATATCTTCAATCTCCATATAATCCGGTAAAACGACGATACCGCCGGGGTGCTGGCCCGTGCTGCGCTTAACGCCTGTACAGCCGGCTGCCAGGCGCCCTACCTCGGCTCCGCGCCAGCGCTTCTGATGATGCTCCTCATATTTCTTGGTGAACCCGAATGCTGTCTTCTCCGCAACTGTACCGATGGTACCGGCGCGGAATACGTTGTCCGGACCGAACATCGTTTTGGTAAAGTTATGGGCATTGGGCTGATACTCCCCGGAGAAGTTAAGATCGATATCGGGGACCTTATCCCCTTTGAAGCCCAGGAACGTCTCAAACGGAATATCCTGGCCTTCTCCCTTCAGCTTGCCTCCGCAGTCCGGGCAGGCCTTGTCCGGGAGGTCAAAGCCGCTCGGCACGCTGCCGTCGAGGAACCATTCGCTGTGCTTGCATTCCGGATTCACACAGATGTAATGGGCCGGCAGCGGGTTAACCTCCGAAATACCGAGGAAGGTAGCCACCACTGATGATCCCACCGAGCCGCGGGAGCCTACCAGGTAGCCGTCCTGGTTCGACTTTTTAACCAGCCGCTCCGAGATCAGATAGTTGGCGGAGAAGCCGTATTTGATAATCGGTGCCAGCTCTTTCTCCAGACGGGCAACAACAACCTCCGGCAGCTCTTCACCGTAGATAGATTTGGCAGTGTTGTAGCAGGTGCTGCGAATTTCATCGTCCGCACCTTCAATATTCGGCGTGAACAGCTCGCTCGGGAACAGGTCATATTCCTCGAAACGGTCCGCCAGCTCCACAGTATTCGTAACAACAACTTCCAGCGCTTTTTCCGAACCCAGGAATTCAAACTCGGCAAGCATCTCATCGGTCGTCCGGAAATGGGCATCCGGCTTATTCTGGTCCTTCAACGGACTGAAGCCGGTAATCCCGTGAATCGTAATATCGCGGAACAGCTTGTCACGCGGGTCCAGGTAGTGGACATTGCCTGTGGCAATAACCGGCTTGTTCATCTGCTCGCCGATTTCGCAAATTTTGCGGACTACATTACGTAAATCCTCTGCGCTCGCTACAAAACCTTTATCGACTAAATGCATATACATCGTCAGCGGCTGAATCTCCAGAACATCGTAGAACTGGGCTACCTCTATAGCTTCCTCCACCGTTTTGTTCAGTACGGTTTCAAAGAACTCCCCGCGCTCACAGCCGGAAATAACGATCAAGCCGTCGCGGTGCTCCTCCAGCTTCGATTTTGGAATACACGGTACACGTTTGTAGTACTCCGTATGCGACATGGAAATCAGCTTGTAGAGGTTCTTCTTGCCGGCAGGATTCAGCGCATAGATGCCGCAGTGAAACGGCCGGACATTCGACAGGTCATTGCCCACATAGTCATTCAGCCGGTCCAGCCGGGTTAGGCCCTTCATCTTCTCGGCATCAGCCAGGAGGCCGTTCAGAATGCCGCCCAGGGCAATCGTATCATCCACCGCACGGTGATGGCTCTCCAGCAGCACTTTGTATTTGTCGGCAAGCGTGTTAAGCCGGTGGTTCTTCATCGTCGGGAACAGCAGGCGCGCCAGCTCCAGCGTATCCAGCGAAGGATTCGGCAGCTGCGGCTGGCCCAGCTTCTTCAGGGATGCCTGAATGAATCCCATATCAAACCGGGCATTATGGGCAACGAGAATACTGTCGCCTACAAACTGGACAAACTCATTAAGCACGGGTTCCAGATCAGGAGCGTCCTTAACCATCTCATCGGTGATATTGGTCAGCTGCTGGATATGGTACGGAATTTTTTCATGCGGATTAACGAAGGTCGTATAACGGCCCAGCTCTTTGCCTTCACACATTTTGATTGCTGCAAGCTCGGTAATATTATTGCGGGTGATCGACAGACCGGTGGTTTCAATATCGAATACAACGTAGGTTGCAGTCTTAAGATCCATCGGCTGGGCGTTCTCCACAATATTAACCGCGTCATTAACAACATTGGCCTCAACACCGTAGATCAGCTTAATCTTATTCTTATGGGCCGCATGGTTCGCATCCGGGAAGCTTTGCACATTGCCATGGTCGGACACGGCAATTGCCGGATGGCCCCACTTGGCAGCCGTTTTGACATACGTGGTAATTGGCGTTACAGCATCCATTGTACTCATGGTCGTATGCAGGTGAAATTCAACCCGCTTCTGCTTCGCGGTATCCTTGCGGCCTGCCGGTGCGGAAACTTCGGTTAAATCCGAGGGGATCATGACCAGCTCCGGAATCTGCATGAACCGGTCGTATTCCACCTTTCCGCGCGCCCGGACCCACTTGCCGTTGGCCAGCTGGCCCATAACCTTCAGATCCTCTTTGGTTTTGGCGAACATCTTCATCTGCAGGGAGTCGGTAAAGTCGGTAATGCAGAAGGTGAACAGGGTGTTCCCGTTACGCAGCTCCTTAGTATCCAAGCCGAAGATTGTCCCTTGAATGGTAATCTTCTTCTCTTCGTCCTGGATTTCCAGAATGGATACCGCCTGCTCCTTAATCTCATTGCCTACCTGAAGCTTAATCACCTCATTCGGGTCACCGGTCTCTTCCGGCTCCTCCGGTTCGCTTGTCATCATCATGAGCTCAACCAGCTCCCGCTGCTCCTGCTGCAGCTTCTGCTGGAATTCTTCATAAGCATCTGCTTTGCTCTCCGCCTCGGCTATCTGCAGCTTCACTTTCAGGGTCAGACCGAAATACTTATCATAAAATTTAATAATTGCAGATTCTATACCCTTCTTGCGGGCCAGCTCCAGTGACATCGTATCGTTCAGGCTGAGGATCAGCAGCCCTTCCTGCAGCTCCTGGCTTGAGCGTGTCAGCCACCCGTTGACGGAAGGAATCTCCCGCTGTGCCCACTCCAGGAACATTCCCCAGTACTCTTGCACGATATCTGACCTGCTGATAGTCTCATCATATATAAACAGGAAGCTGACTTTGGCAATATGCTGCAGCTTCTCTCGCATTCGAAGGGCAAAGGCCCGGTAGGTCTGTGCGGGAACCAGGCTTTCTTTGGCAATTACGATATGCCAGTCACGGTTGCCGCGGCTGATTTCAACGCGTTCAATCTGACCATCCATGAAATAAGGATCAATGATTGCCGGCGGGATTTCCCCCTGCTTCATCAACAGCTCGAACCTTTTCCTTCTCTCCACGTTATGCTCCATGCTTCCCCACCTAACCCTCGGCAATAATTGAGTATAAACCCATACTTCTATTGTAAGAAAAAGCTTCCGGCTTGAGGTGCATTGGGTATTTGCGGCCCGCCGACTCCTCTCGCCAGAAGCTAGTATGAAAAATCAGCCAAACCGATGCCGCCGCTTAATAAGCCTTGGCAAATACAACTGTATGCTGTGCAGGCTGCCCGCAGCAGATGCAGGTCTCCTTACGCTCAGCTGGATTGAACGGAATGTTCCGGCTGCCTGCGCCGGTCTCTTCCTTCACCTTCGATTCGCATTCATCCGATCCGCACCAGCCGGCCAGTGCGAACCCGCGCTTCTCTTCCATGGATTCTTTCATTTGCTCCAGGGTATCCACAGAGTAGAAATGATCCTCGCGGAACTGCAGCGCCCGCTCGAACATTTCCTGATGAACCTGCTCCAGCATGGCATTGACTTCTGCGACCAGGTTCTCCTGCTGGATTACCTTCTTCTCGCCGCTGATCCGCGATACAAGCACGCAGACTCCGTTCTCCATGTCACGCGGCCCCAGCTCAAGACGTACAGGAACACCGCGCATTTCATATTCATTGAACTTCCAGCCTGGCGTTACATCGGCACGGTCATCCACACGCACGCGGATACCGGCGCTCTTCAGTTCCTTGAACAGCTCGTCGGTACGCCCGATTACGGCATCACGGGTTTTAGGCGGTCCGATTGGAATCATAATGACCTGTGTAGGTGCCA
Source organism: Paenibacillus sp. MMS20-IR301 (assembly GCF_032302195.1). NCBI lineage: Bacteria > Bacillati > Bacillota > Bacilli > Caryophanales > Paenibacillaceae > Paenibacillus > Paenibacillus sp. MMS20-IR301. Next base: position 1,357,314 of record NZ_CP135275.1, on the reverse strand, counting down.
CCTTAGGCGGCAGAGCGAGTCCGCGGTCATCGCCGTGAACCATAATTAGCGATCCAATCAGGCGTGTGGTGGAGCCCCATGAAGTGGTGTGTGCATACTCCAGCACGTTATCACGGCTCAAATATTGAATATCAAACGCTACTGCAAATTTGGTTCCCAGATAATGCGAGGTCGCCGCCTGAACAGCCCGTCCATCCTTCATCATGGCTTCAATGGAATACGTATCTACCGCACCGGCGAAACGCTCGGATGGTGTCTTCTGTCCGGTCACTACCGGAATAGCCAGATAGGTCTCGGCAAAGTCACGATAGTTATCAAGCATCTTCATCGTTTCTTCACGTGCTTCCGTCTCATTCTCATGAGCGGTGTGGCCTTCCTGCCACAGGAATTCAGTAGTCCGGATAAACGGCAGTGTGCGCTTCTCCCAGCGGACTACGTTAGCCCATTGGTTGATGAGCACGGGGAGATCACGGTACGACTGAATCCACTTGGAATACATATGGCCGAACATGGTTTCTGAAGTCGGACGGATCGCCAGACGTTCCTCCAGCACATCCCCGCCCGCCTCGGTCACCCACGGCAGCTCCGGGTTAAAGCCCTCCACATGCTCTTTTTCCTTCTGGAAAAAGCTCTCCGGGATGAAGAGCGGGAAATAAGCATTACGGTGTCCCGTTTCCTTGAGGCGGCGGTTCATTTCCTCCTGGATATGCTCCCAGATTTCATACCCGTCCGGCTTGAATACGATACAGCCGCGGACCGGAGAGTAGTCCATCAGATCCGCTTTCTTAATTACATCAATGTACCAGCGTGAGAAATCCTCGCCCTGGGGCGTGATTTCCGTAACGAACTGCTTGTCTTTAGCCATGTAACGAAGTCCTCCTAAATTCCCCCCGCAAAGCGCCAGCCAGCCAATGAAGCCGGTTTAACTGCTCTGCAGGGACTCCGAAAGAATATAATATGAACGTAATCAGCCGCTGATGAGGCGTAAAATATCATTATAAGTAACAGCAATCATCACCAGGAACAGCAGGGCAAAGCCGACGAAGTGAACCATCCCTTCCCGGCTCGGGTCGACCGGCTTGCCGCGCAGCGCCTCTACCCCGAGAAAGACAAGCCGGCTGCCATCCAGTGCAGGAATCGGCAGCAGATTGAAGATCCCCAGGTACAGGCTAAGAATAGCTGCCCAATAGGTCAAATACTGAATCCCCTGCTGGGCGATCTGTCCGGTCATCTGGAAGGTGCCGACCGGCCCGGAAATATCATCCATGTTGAACTTGTTAATCAGCTGTTTGAAGCCGATGAAAATCAGCTTGGTCGTATCCACCATCGCTGTGCCTGATTTGGTGATGGTTTCACCAACTCCCGCCTTGCGTGTAGGCAGCTCCGGTGTGATCCCTACTTTGCCGCCTTCTTCCCCTTCCATGCTCCGGGGTATCATGGCCACACTAAAGTTTTCTCCGCCGCGCTGCAGCGTCCAGGTCATTTCTTTGCCCTTGGAGGCAGAGGTGAGCGAAATCATCTTCTGGTAATCCCCGCCGATGGCTTCACCGTTCACGGAGACAACAATGTCGCCCTTCTGCAGTCCGGCTTCCTGTGCAGGCATCCCCTGGCTGACATCACCGATCTTGACATAGGTCGGATTCTCCACCTGGATTCCAGCCATCTGCAAATGCAGTGCGAACAGCACAAACGCAAGGATAAAGTTCATAACAGGTCCGGCAAAGATCGCTACCGCGCGCTGAGCCACCGTTTTACTGCCGAACTGGCGGTCTTTAGGGGCGATCTGCGTCTGCTGGCTGCCTTTAATCAGCATCGCCTGCGGATGGACATCATAAGTGGTTACTTCGCCGTCCACATCCAGACGGATCTTCAGCTCATTCTCAAGATCCGTAAACTGTGCTTCACCACGGATTACATTTCTGCGTGTATCCAGCAAATCCAGATAAATATTCTTTACTTTATTATCCTGGCCCAGCCTGACCGCAATCGTCTGCCCGGGGCCGATCTCAATCATCTCCGGATCTTCCCCGGCCATGCGGGCATATCCGCCGAACGGCAGCAAACGAAGCGTGAACTGGGTTTCCCCGCGTTTATAAGAAAACAGTTTCGGACCGAAACCGATAGCAAATTCCCTTACAAGAATTCCGGCGCGTTTGGCGAAATAGAAATGTCCCCATTCATGGACAGTCACCAGTACAAAGAACATTAGCACCGTTAAAAAAACGACTCTGACCATCTCCATAGCGTAAACTTCCCCCCCTTTAGGTGTAAGACCGAAGTATGTCCTCTTAATTTATCATTATTCCAAGGTACGGCACAAGAGAATCAACAGTCCACCCCTATTTTTCAGGGTACAGCAATTATTGCCAATACGAAAAGCAGGTCCTCTTACAGACTGGTCGCAAGTTTCCGGGTGAGCGCATCACAATGCTGAATCTGCTCCAGATCGGGATTTGCTGTATTATTATGCCGCTGAAGCACCTCTGCAATAATCTCATCAATCTGCAAAAACGGAATTTCCCTGCGCAGGAAACGGGCAACCGCAATTTCATTGGCGGCATTAAAGGCGGTTGGCGCCGTCCCCCCGGCCTTGCCGCTGTCGATCGCCAGCTTCAGCGCCGGATAACGTACATAATCCATCTCCCGGAAGTTAAGGCGGCCTACCTTGGCCAAGGAGAGGCGTTCAGCAGGCGACTGCCAGCGCTCCGGATACGTAAGCGCGTATTGGATCGGGACACGCATATCTGGTGTACCGAGCTGGGCAATAACGCTGCTGTCACGAAACTCCACGAAGGAGTGAATGATGCTCTCCGGATGCAGCAGCACATTAATCTGCTCATAAGGAAGGCCGAACAGATAGTGGGCTTCGATGACCTCCAGCCCCTTGTTGACCATCGTTGCCGAATCAATCGTAATTTTGGCTCCCATGCTCCAGTTAGGATGGCGCAGCGCATCCTCAACCGTAACATTCACCAGTTGCTCCCGGGTATAATCGCGGAAAGAGCCGCCGGAGGCCGTAACGGTTATTGAGGCAATATCCTGATGACGCTCGCCGTTCAGACACTGGAAGATCGCCGAATGCTCGCTGTCCACAGGCAGCAGCCTGACCCCTCTGCGCTCAGCCCGTTCTGTAACGAGATGCCCGGCTGTAACCAGAGTTTCCTTATTGGCAAGTCCGATGTGTCTGCCGGCATCAATAGCTGCAAGCGTGGACTCCAGGCCGACACTTCCAACCACTGCTGTAACAACAATCGCCGCGTCTCCGCCAGCGGCAATCTCCACCATGCCTTCACTTCCGCTGTACAGCTCTACACCGGCAGGCAGGCTGGGCCGGATCTCCTCAGCCAGCGCACGGGTTGAGACGGAAATGCGGCGCGGCTTAAAGCGGTGAACCTGCTCCAGCAGCAGGGCAATATTGCTGCCCGCCGCCAGCCCGTCCACTTCAAACTGGTCGGGGTGCATAGCTACGACATCCAGCGTTTGCGTGCCGATGGAGCCGGTAGAGCCGAGAATACTAATTCTTTTCACAGTTGCAACCTTCTCCCTGTCGTTAAATGTAAGGCATCAGCATTACGATATGTACGAAAGGAAATACGATAATCCAGCTGTCACAGCGGTCCAGGATGCCTCCGTGGCCCGGCAACAGTGAGCCTGAATCCTTAATACCGTACACCCGTTTATAGGCAGACTGTACAAGATCTCCGAGCTGGCCCAGAACCGCGCAGGACATACCGATTAGCAGCGCACGGCCGATTCCCAGCAGATCAGGAACAAACAGGGCAAAAGCTACTGAAATAACAGCAGAGATGAACACTCCGCCAAGAGCCCCTTCGATCGTTTTATTGGGACTGATTGCAGGCCAAAGTTTGTTTTTGCCAAGGCTTCTGCCGACGAAATAGGCACCGGCGTCACTTCCCCAGATGCAGCATAAGAGCAGCAGGGTCCAGAACAGGCCATGTCCGTCGCCGGCGGCTCGGGCAGTGGCCATATAGGAGAACCCCATCCCTATGTAGACTATCCCGGTAAACATCAGTGCAGTGATTTTGATATCCAGCTTATTTTTACTGAAGACCGTTACGAGCAGGAACAGCAGCAGCAGCAGCCATACGCCTTGCTCCCAGGACAAGAATTTCTGAACACCAAGCAAATCCCAAGGGATCATGAAGCATAATATGGAGACATAACCAAGCACAGCAGTCCCTCCGAAGGTTGCTGTACCTGTCATTTTTACAAATTCATAATAGCCGACGAGGGCCATGCCGATAAGCAAAAGCTGATATGGCCATCCTCCTAAAAAACACAAGCCCAAAAACAGGGCTCCGGCAACAATCCCGGTAATCAATCGCTGCTTCAAAGATTCCCATCTCCCATCAGGCTACTTCAATCCACCATAACGGCGTGTGCGGCGCTGATATTCCGCCACAGCCTGCATCAGATGCGTCTTGTCAAACTCCGGCCAGTACGCATCTGTAAACCAAAATTCACTGTAGGCGATTTGCCAGAGCATAAAGTTGCTTAGACGCATCTCACCGCTTGTGCGGATCAGCAGATCGGGATCTGGCAGCCCGCCGGATAACAGCCGGCTGTCGATGAGGTCCGAAGTAATCTCCTCCGGTGTCAGAAGCCCCGCCTGAATATCTTTACCCAGGCCTCGCATACAGTCCTCAATTTCTTTCCGTCCACCGTAGTTCAGAGCAAAATTCAGAATAAGTCCGGTATTCATTGCGGTCCGGGCAACCGCTTCTTCCATCGCCTTGCGCGTGTGGAAAGGAAGCGCCTCGGCATCGCCCATTACACGTACCTGTACATTCTTCTCAATGAGTTCATCCAGTTCAAGCGCCAGAAATTCCACGGGCAAGCGCATCAGGAAATCGACTTCGTCCTTCGGACGCTTCCAGTTCTCCGTGGAGAACGCGTACATGGTCAAGAACTCAATTCCCAGGTCATCCGCCGCGATCGTCGCACGTTTGACAGCCTTCATCCCGTTCTGATGGCCTACAATACGCGGCAACCCGCGCCGTTTCGCCCAGCGGCCGTTGCCATCCATAATGATAGCCACATGCCGGGGAATATTATCCGGTGAAATCTCGACTGGCTGCTGCCTGTCTTTACGGCTCAGCCATTCTTGAATCCGTTTGATCATTTCCGTTTCCTCCAAGCTCTTATCAGAAAGAGACAAACCCCACCTAAACGGAGGGGCCTGAAGTCTCTTGAATTTCGTTATACTTCCATAATCTCTTTTTCTTTGGACAAGAGCACTTTATCGACTTCGGCTATGAACTTATCCGTTGATTTCTGGATATCTTCCTGGTGTCCATGTGACTCATCTTCTGAAATTCCGTTCTTCTCCATCTTCTTGATGTCATCGTTGGCATCACGGCGGATGTTACGGATAGCCACCTTAGCTTCTTCGCCAAACTTCTTGGTGAACTTAACAAGCTCACTGCGGCGTTCTTCGGTAAGCGGCGGAATCGACAGGCGGATTACAGTACCGTCATTAGCCGGTGTAATTCCGATATCAGATTTCATGATGGCCCGCTCAATATCAGACATCGAGGTTTTATCCCATGGCTGGATGAGCAGTGTCCGGGAATCCGGCGTGCTGATGTTAGCGAGCTGATTGATCGGGGTCGGAGCACCGTAATATTCCACCTGAATGCGGTCCAGGAGTGACGTCGACGCACGCCCCGCCCGCAAGGTAGCCAGGTCACGCTTCAGCGACAGAATCGCTTTTTCCATACGCTCTTCGGCATTTTTCTTAACCGATTGTGGCATTTAATTTACACTCCCTTTGACAATCGTCCCGATTTTCTCACCGAGAACGACACGTTTGATATTGCCTTGCTCTGTAATAGCAAACACAATGAGCGGTATATTATTATCCATGCAGAGAGAGGAAGCGGTAGAATCCATCACACCCAGATTCTTATTCAGAATATCCATGTAAGTCAGCTGCTCATACTTCACAGCAGTGCTGTCCTTGAACGGATCGGCGGAATACACTCCGTCCACCTTGTTCTTCGCCATCAGGATGACTTCAGCTTCGATTTCAGCCGCTCTAAGCGCTGCGGTCGTATCCGTGGAGAAGAAGGGATTGCCTGTACCTGCGGCAAAAATAACGACCCGGCCTTTTTCCAGGTGCCGGATAGCCCGGCGGCGGATATACGGTTCAGCGATCTGCTGCATGGCAATAGAGGTCTGCACCCGTGTAGGCACATCAATCTGCTCCAGGGCATCCTGCAGAGCCAGCGAGTTCATCACGGTTGCCAGCATTCCCATATAATCTGCTGTTGCCCGGTCGATACCGCTTGCGCTTCCAGCGATTCCGCGCCAGATATTGCCCCCTCCGCACACAATGGCAACCTGAACTCCAAGCTCGACTACTTCCTTAACCTGCTCCGCGATGGAGATAATCGTCTCGGCATCGATGCCATAGCCATTCTGTCCTGCGAGTGATTCACCGCTAACCTTAAGGACTACTCTCTTAAATACCGGTTGTTCCAATTGTATACCCTCACTTTCTTACAAAAGACGGAACACTACTTGGATGTGTTCCGCTCTTTTGATGCTTGCCTTTATTCAGTTCTTGACCTTTATTGTTACAAAGCTATTATTGGTTAACCTGAGCCATTACTTCTTCAACGAAATTGTCGACTTTCTTCTCGAGGCCTTCACCCAGCTCGTAGCGCACGAAACGGCGGATGGAGATGTTTTCACCGATCGTGCTGATCTTTTCATTCAGCAATTGGGAGATCGTCTTATCCGGGTCTTTAACGAAAGACTGCTCAAGCAGGCAATTTTCTTCGTAGAACTTGCTGATGCGGCCTTCTACCATTTTTTCAACGATTTTCTCTGGCTTGCCTTCATTCAGCGCTTGAGCCTTAAGGATTTCTTTTTCTTTTTCCAGATCTGCAGTCGGTACTTCTTCACGGCGTACATACAGCGGGCTAGCTGCTGCGATTTGCATTGCGATATCACGTGCGAATTCTTTGAAGGAATCAGTTTTACCTACGAAGTCAGTTTCGCAGTTGATTTCCACCAGAACGCCGATACGGCCGCCAGCGTGAATGTAAGATTCAATAGTACCTTCAGTAGCGATACGTCCAGCTTTGTTAGCTGCTGCAGACAAGCCTTTTTCACGAAGCAATTCTGCTGCTTTGGTAATATCGTTATTCGCTTCTTCCAGCGCTTTTTTGCAGTCAAGCATACCTGCGCCTGTTCTTTCACGAAGTTCCTTTACTGCTTTTGCATCTACTGCCATTGTTATTCCCTCCAGATAATTGTCGTTGTCTTATGCGAGCACGGGGCCCATTATCCTAAAAAAAGGGCAGTGAGAGGTTATCCACCTGCCAACCACCCTTTTCATTTAAGTTCTTGTGTATGTTTTGGAGACTACTTAGGCAGTAGTTGTGTCTTCGCCCTGATGAGCTTCAACAACAGCGTCAGCCATTTTACCAGTCAACAGTTTTACAGCGCGGATAGCGTCGTCGTTACCTGGAATTACGTAGTCGATTTCGTCCGGATCGCAGTTAGTATCAACGATAGCTACGATTGGAATACCCAATTTGCGAGCTTCTGCTACTGCAATACGCTCTTTACGCGGGTCGATGATGAACAGCGCGCTTGGAAGACCTTTCATGTTCTTGATACCGCCCAGGAATTTCTCAAGACGATCTTTCTCTTTGCGGAGAAGGATAACTTCTTTCTTAGGCAATACTGCGAAGGTACCGTCTTCTTCCCAAGCTTCCAATTTCTTCAGGCGGTCAATACGCTTCTGAATTGTCTGGAAGTTAGTCAGGGTACCACCCAGCCAACGTTGGTTAATGAAGAACATGCCCGAACGTTCAGCTTCTTCTTTAACAGAGTCTTGTGCTTGTTTCTTTGTTCCTACGAAGAGGATAGTGCCGTTGTCGCCAGCGACGCTCTTAACAAAGTTGTAAGCTTCCTCTACCTTTTTGACTGTTTTCTGCAGGTCAATAATGTAAATTCCGTTTCTTTCAGTGAAGATATAACGATCCATCTTAGGGTTCCAGCGACGAGTCTGGTGACCGAAGTGTACCCCAGCTTCGAGAAGCTGTTTCATGGAGATTACTGCCATCTTCACACACCTCCTAATATTGGTTTATTGTGTGTCTCCTCCGCCGCGTGTCATCTTTCTACAAGACTTTCTTCAGAAGAAAGCACCTCTTGTCGAAATCAACCGGCGTGTGTTTTAACACCGTCAATTACTATACCATATTAAAACAATCTATGCAACGACTGCTGCGAATTTATATTTGCTTATGCAAAAGAACTTATTTCTTTACCGTTATCAGCTTATCAATAATGGAGTCAATACTTTCCCCTTTAGCAAAGCTGTAACTGCCGTACTGGATAATCTTATTAGCTTTGCGGCTGACGGCCGCCTGCAGAAATTTCGTCTTATCCTGAATCACCCCTGCCTCCGCCAGCAGGTCAGCGGTCTGGGAGAGCGTAATCCCTGTCGGAATACGGACGGAAATGGCATCATTTACACTGACTGCAGGAGCCTCCGGATTTGCCGGAGCTGCAGTGCCTGTATCCGCGGCTTCATTCTGCGGCTGAGAAGGCGCTGACGGCTTGAGAGGCGTAACTGCAGCACTTGGTTCTGCAGCAGCTTCCGGCGGGACTGCAGGAGCCGGGGACGGAGCTGCTGTAGCTTCCGGCGCCGGGGTCTGCCCGGCTGCTTGAGCTGGTTCATCCGTTGTTCCGCCCTCCGGTGCAGGTGTTGCTTCGCCAGCAGCCGTATCCGCCGGGTCCGTAACGGTCAGATTCAATCTGGCCGCCTCGCGGATCAGCTCCTCCTTGGTCAGCGGTGCTACCCGTGCGGAGAACATCAGCTGCAGGAGCAGAGCGCCGGCAATGAGTCCTGCTCCAAGTCCAAGCATGAAGTAACGGTTCCTGATCATACCGATTCCTCCTGGTGGGCGAGCTGCAGAATCAGCTGGACTTCACCACGCTGCAGGCCTGCGGTCTTCGCGATTGAATCAATTGATTTACCCTGCTCATGCAGCTCGAACAGCCGCGGATACCGCAGCCTGATGGAGCTGACAGGCTTCGGCTTGGCCTGCGGAATCTCTTCTGCTGCTGAAGCTGCGTCTGGTGCAGCAGCTGCAGTGCGGGCAGCAGAAGCTTCACGGCTGCCAAAGGCTGACGATAGCTGCAGCAGCCCCTTTTCTTCCGCTGTCAGCCGGGCATCCAGGAGCAGCAGCGTCTTCTGCAGCTCATTCACCTGCTCCCGCAGCCCGCCGATCTCCTCCTGCAAGGCCGCTTTATTACTTTGTGACTGTGCTTTGATGCCGCCGACGAGCTGCAGCAGCTCTGTGTTCTCATGCTCAATGTCGGCCATGTAGAGCTCAAGTACCGCTTCTGTCTCCTTCAGGCTCTTCTTTTCATCCGAATCCTCTTTATGCGTCTTCGCCGGCAGCCTCAGGGCATAAACGATAGCAACTGCACCCACCAGCACAATATATACCCATGGTTCCAAATATCTGATCCCCTTTAATAATCATTTCAAGTGTAGCTTATGTCTTTCATTTCGTGTCAGCATGCATGCTTAAAGACTGAGATCTATACGGTGCCCCTTGAAGGGATGTTCAGCATCGTGAGCGTTGTCCTGCTTGCGCGGCTTATGCTTCTGCGCATGACCCTCCGGAGAATTCCCCTTGCCGCCGTCTCGCAGGGCTGATTCCGCCGATTCATCCACCTCACTGCTCCGCATGGCAATCTCCTGGCTGTGCTTGACATTCAGGCCGGCTAGTTGCTGCTGGTCGAGTGCAGGGCGATGTTGCAGACTGTTCTGGACTTTCCCGGCTTCATGTGTCCGGGGTAAGGCAATTTGCAGTTCCACCGGTTTCAGACTCATAAGCTCCCTCTCCTCCCCATAATCAATCCAGAATCAAGGAATGGCAGGCCGCTTCCGCTGCCCGCCTGTTTAAATGTACGGCGACAGGGTGATATCCCCTTCACTGTAGATGAAGGAAACCCGCTCCGTCGGATCCTTAACGAACCGGGTGTACCGGCCGATTACGATCTTGGAGCCGCCGTAAATCGTTTTGATTACATCGACCCTTGCCTTGCCGGTATCCTCGAGCATCCGTTCGATCTCAAGTACACGCTCTTTGATCCTCTTTTCCTCGCGTATATGGGATTGCTTCGTTGCATTAAGCTTTACGCGCAGAGCCACCTTGTCCGGGGAGAGCTGACCGTTGTTCGCGAGCTGATTAAGAAGGTATAAGGCTTTGTTGGTTTTGTCTTCATTCTCCAAAAGCTGGCGCAGCTCCTGCCGCAGCTCATTAATCTCATTTCTCAGCTCAGGGACAACACCCACCTCAATCGCCGTAGCTGTCGACATTGTATTACCGATTGTCCGGGCAACAACACGTTCACCCGCCTGCACGGTACCGCCAACAATCAGTCCTTTTGAACCGTTGCAGAGCACGTCACGGCCGGCACGGATATTCGAGTGCATAATGCTCTGTGAGACGATAACATCTTCTCCGGCTACCACATTGCCATCCTGAATGAACGAGACCTTCACATTCTTGCCCGCAGTCACAAGCCCCTTGTTATAGCCGATAATTCCGCCTGTGATCTCAATGGAACCGCCTGCAATCAGCTCAGCCCCTTCTACTCCGCCAACGACACGGATATCCCCTGCTGATTTGACTGTAAAGCCGGTAAGCACATTGCCGCGGATAACTACCGTACCGACAAAGTCAATATTGCCTGTACTGTAATCTATATCCCCGTTCACTTCATAGACAGGAAAAACATTGATCTTGCCCTTGTCTGTCAGCGTAACCAAACCGTCAATCGCCGCGTACATGGAAGTCTCATCCTGGTCGATAAGCACGTTTTTCCCTACTTTGAAATGGGCGTCCTTCCCTGCTCTGGGAGCCATTTCGACTCCGGTCACCGTCTTCCCGCTGACACCCTTATCTGCCGGGATCAGCCTCGCAATCAGCTGGCCCTTCATTACATTGTGCAGCCGGACTAGCTCCTTATAATCGACCTTACCGTTTTCCTTCTCCAGCGGCTTACGGTCTTCCTCCAGGTCAATGGTCATCGCCACCCGCCCGTCCTTCCCGTTTATCGCAGGCTGGCCGATGGCAATTGGAACCCGGTTCCAGAAATACTCCTCCGGATTGCTGCTAATACGCTGGACAATGTCACGCTGGATGCCGAAACGAATGTTGTGACTGAACAGGAAGCTTTCAAGATCTTCAACTGAACACGAGAAATTCTCATCCTTCTTAATAAACTGGAGATAAGCAATCCCTAAATCATCCGAAAACGTAATACTCAGGTATTGGCTCAACACATATTGACCGATCATTTCCGCTCCCCCTTGTCACCGCCGCCCGGTTAATCATTTTGCATAAGAAGGTCCCGGTTTTTCTCCAGTGTTCCCCTCAGCCGCAAAATTGCCTTTGAATGAAGCTGGGAAATCCGTGAAGGAGATAGTGACATTACTTCAGCAATCTCGCTTAACGATAAATCCTCATAATATAAAAGGGACACGACGGTCCGTTCTTTCACTGTTAATTTCTCGATGCCTTTGGTAAGCGTATCGCGCAAATAAAATTCATTTACCTTCCGGTCCGGATTTTTGGCTTTATCATCCACCAAAATCGACATCCGGGTCTCTGATTCTTCCTCACGGATGGGGTCTTCCAGTGAGCAGAGCGACATCACCGCAACATCCTGCAGCATCGTCTGAAACTCCGGTTCGGAGATATTCAAATACCGGCTCATCTCTTCGTCACTGACAGATCTCAAATATTTCTGTTCCAGCTGCTGGTAGGCATCCTCGATTTTTTTTGCTTTTTCCCGCACCGATCTGGGGACCCAGTCACTTTGCCGTAAAGAATCGAGAATCGCTCCTCTTACCCGCCAGGAAGCATAGGTCTGAAATTGCAGTCCCCGCTTATAGTCGAATTTCTCAATGGCATCAATCAATCCCATCACACCATTGCTGGCCAAGTCATCCTTGGAGACATTTTTGGGCAGTCCTACTGCCAGACGGCTGGATACGTAATCTACAATATGAAGATAACTTTCAATCAGCTTTTTTTTGGCTTCAGGATCGCCGTGCTCTTTCCACTGTTCCCAAAGCCTGTCTGTATCTGGTTGAGAAGCTCTTTGCTCGTTCAACGGCTTTCACCCTTCCCAAAGTTAGTTAGCGGGTCACATGCGGCGCAAGATAACGGACTTTCGCCGCAGTACTCGCTTATTCTTCTTTCAGGTGACGAACGGCCTTGGCCAATTCTTCAGGATCTTTCATGGTGACCAGCTTCGGAGGCTGCAGCGGTGTGAAGCCTTCATTTTCATCGCTTCCCGCTTCCCGTTTCGGTGTCAGCAGGCTCTTCAGCTCCTGATCCTCATCCGGTGTCTGGATATCGAGCCTCGCGCCAAGCCGTTCCCCGTCATCCTCGTTATCCGCTTCAATATCCGGCTCAGGGGATTTACCTGCAATAGAACCCAATACCCATCTCAGAATAAAAGCAAGCACAAACCAGATAATAAATCCGAAGATCCCCCGAATCAGGCTCGTTCCAATTAAATTATGCCCGTAATTAGTTAAAAACGTAAATAGAAATCCAATCATCCCGAACAATGTATTTAGCATTAGTTTCCGGCTCATGGCTATATTTCCTTCGGGCCTTTTTGAACGCTGCGGATAAAGAGAACTCCCGTGCTGCAGGAGATTTCTATCGTACGCCCATAGTTGCCGCCCGTATCTTCCGCAATTAACGGAATATTCAGTGATTCCAGAGCTAGCTTGCAGGATTCCACATTACGAGGCCCGATCCTCATGGTGTCACTTCCCCCGGCAAAAGCAAACATCTGTGAGCCGCCGGCCATCTTGGCTACGATCCGGCTCCGGACCGCCCCCAGCGCCAGCAGGCGGGATAAAAGCTCAGGTACAGCGGTGTCGGAAAATTTGGCAATATTCATCTGTCCTTCCCGGGCTATGTCAGACGAGGGCAGCATTACATGCGCCATGCCTGCCAGCTTTTTGCCGGGATCAAACATTGTAATACCAACGCAGGAGCCAAGACCCGTCGTACGGATCAGACTGTCCTGGCTGCCTACATTAAGATCCGCCATACCTACTTTAATGATGCTCTGTTCTTCAATCATTATCAAACGGTACTCCCAGTGCCTTGAATATTTTTGGGAAAGATTCCGGATCGGGAATTAGGAAAAATTGCCCTTCAATTTCATTTTGCCCTTCCAGGAAGGTTGTATCAATCAGCAGGGCATCATCACCCATTTGGCCGAACTGCAGCAGCCCGTAGCCAAGAATGGCTCCTGCCATATCCATGGCAAGCGCAGGTACAGTCGGAAACATGGACAGCGAGGTGAAATCAGCCAGTGAAGAGAGATACGATCCGGCAAGAATATTGCCGATCTCACTGAGTGCGGAAAGCTCCATTTCACTGAGCTCGTCACCGCCGGACACCTCAATTCCTGCAATCCGGCCGAGCAGATTCGTAGCTGCTTCCGGAGTGAGAATGAAGAACAGGTTACCCGGAGCTTCACCCTCAACACGCAGGAATACGGCATAGACCAGCTCTTCGGCACCGCCAACCTTATCTGTAATCTCCTCAAAGCTGAGCAGCTGCACCTTCGGAACAGCCATATCAATCGGTTTATTCAGCAGCTGTGACAACGCGGTGGCGGCGTTGCCGGCTCCAATATTCCCGACTTCCTTCAGCACATCCATTTTGAAATCCTTGAAGTTTTTGAATAGCTCCACTGGTTAGCCCTCCAGGCCTTCCAGCTGCACGATTTCACCCTTATTAAGCACCTCAGCCAGATTAAGCATAATCAGCAGTCGGTCATCTCCAATTTTGGCCACCCCGTCAAGGTACTTCGCTTTGATTCCGCCCACAACATCCGGCGGTGTATCGATGATATCACGGTTCAAATCAATGACATCATTCGCAGAATCAACAATGAAGCCGACTTCCATCGCGTTCACATTCACAATGATTACCCGGGTCTGATCTGTATGCTCCGCTTCCTCAATGCCGAAGCGGCCGCGCAGATCAATAACCGGAATGACCACACCACGCAGATTGATTACACCTTTGATGAACGAATAAGTCTTAGGTACACGGGTAATCGGCATCATGCGCTCGATGGTCTGGACCTTCTCCACCTCAATGCCGTATTCTTCAGTACCAAGCTTAAATACTATCACTTTGATATCTTCAGCCATGGAATGAACCTCCCTGTTCTATCCTGATTATTTTATGAAAGCGTTCGGATCAATAATAAGTGCGACTTGTCCGTCACCGAGAATGGTGGCCCCTGAAATCCCTTGCACCTCCGGCAGATACTTGCCCAGATTCTTGATAACAATCTCATTTTGGCCGATAAAATCCTGTACCGCCAGGGCAACCAGACGTTCTCCCTTGCGGACAACTACAATCTCTGTCTCCTCTTCCGTGCTTTCATCATAATCCGGAATGGAGAAGATCTTGCTGAGGGATACCAGCGGAATATGGCTGCCCCGGAATTCCAGCATTTTGTTGCCGTGAATGGTGCGGATCTGGGATTGCTTCACAATCCCGGTCTCTACGATCGAAGACAGCGGAATCGCATACTTCTCAGAACCCAGGCGGACCAGCATCGCAGCGATGATGGACAGAGTCAGCGGCAGCTGAACGGAGAAGTTTGTGCCTTTACCCGGAGTCGAGTAAATAGTGACATTCCCGCCCAGTGAAGAAATCTTAGCCTTTACCACGTCGAGACCCACACCGCGGCCCGAGACATCCGAGATCACTTCCGCTGTGCTGAAGCCTGGAGCAAAGAGGAGCTGATAAGCCTCATCGTCGGACATGGAGTTTGCCTGCTCCTGGGTGATAGCGCCTTTCTTCACGGCTGACTTGAGCACCTTCTTCGGATAGATCCCCACGCCGTCCTCTTCAATCTCAATGAAGACATGGTTACCGCTGTGGAACGCCCGCAGATGGACTGTTCCTGTCTCCGGTTTGCCGGCAGCCACGCGGTCAGCAATAGACTCAATTCCGTGGTCGACCGCATTGCGCAGCAGATGCACCAGCGGATCACCGATCTCATCAATAACGGTACGGTCAAGCTCGGTATCCGCACCGGTGATGATAAGGTCAACCTTCTTGTCCAGCGATTTAGCCAGGTCGCGGATCATCCGCGGGAACCGGTTAAACACAGTGTCTACCGGCACCATCCGCAGCTTCATGACGATGTTCTGCAGATCACCGCTGACCCGGCCCATATGCTCAACCGTTTCGGTAAGATCCCCGTTCTGCACTTCGGAAGCAAGCTGCTCCAGGCGGACCCGGTCAATCAGCAGCTCACTGAACAGATTCATCAGTACATCCAGCCGTTCAATATCGACACGGATAGTCCGTGAAGGAGTCGGAGCTCCGCCCGTTCTAGCCGGAGCTGCTTTGCCATTCTCCTCTTTCTGGACCGGTGCGGCCGGCGAAGCATTCGAGGCTTGCGGAGCTGCTTCCTGCGCAGGTGCAGGGGCTGGCGCCTCAGCTGTTGCCGCAATGCTCTCCTGTCCCATCTGGCGCAGGGATTCCTGATCCAGGGCAACGGCTGTTACCTGGTCAATCTCCGACAAATTCAGAATCATCTTCTGAATTTCGCTTGCATCCTTTTGGGTTATGTAATAGAGGGAGAAGCCGTAATCGAATTTCTCCTGCTCTATGTCCTGAACCGAAGGGAAGGACTTGACGACTTCTCCTGAACGCTCCAGCAGATCAAAGACCATGTATGCCCGCACTGCCTTGAGCTGACAATCCTTGCGGATGGCGACATCCACATATAGTACCTGATGCCCCTCCTGCAGTGACTGCTCCAGCACCGAGTACTGGAATTCATCCAGGTATACCTGTGCATCTGTGGTGTTCCCGGGTTTAGCCGCTGTAACTTCAGCAGCCGCCCCTCCGGCAGCCGGAATTTCACCGCGGACAATCGCCTGAAGTGCAGCTACAATTGCAAAGACATCAGCTTTGCCGTCGCCGCCGCCGGTGATATTCTCGACCATGGACTCCAGAGCGTCAAGGCTCTTGAACAGGGTGTCAAAGATGAAATCCTGCATCCGCAGCTTATTGTTGCGCACCAGATCCAGCACATTTTCCATCTGGTGTGTCAGAGAAGCCAAATCCTCAAAACCCATTGTTGCCGCCATACCTTTCAGGGTATGGGCGGAGCGGAAAATTACCTGGACAATACTGAGATCTTCAGGATTTGCTTCCAGGCCCATCATGCTTTCGTTCAATGACTGCAGATGATCATTTGACTCATCAATAAACATGGATAAATATTGGTTCATGTCCATGAGCGGGTACCTTCCCTTCGAGTTCGCTTTTCCTTTATTTAACCGCTTGGACCAGCCTTGGCGCTATTTCCGGCAAAGGCAGGACATGTTTCACACATTGTAATTCCACCGCAGAACGCGGCATTCCATAAACAACACAAGTCTCTTCACTTTCAGCAAAGGTTGATGTTACGCCCGAGTCGTACAGTGCCTTCATCATCCGGGCGCCGTCACTGCCCATCCCGGTCATTATAACCGCATGGCGTTCAAGTGATGTTAATTGCAGCACCGATTCGAACAGGGTATCCACAGAAGGGCGGTGCCCGTTGCGGGCCTCCTCCTTGGTAAGCTCAATGATGTACTGGCCTCCTGCTGCCTGAGCCACCTTCAGATGATATCCGCCAGGAGCAATATACGCAGCCCCCTGCCGCAGCACCATGCCATGCTCTGCTTCAGCCACTTCCAGAGCGCTGAAGGTGTTCAGGCGCTGGGCCAGCGACTTGGTAAAGTTAGGCGGCATATGCTGGACAATAACAATCGGTGCCGGGAAATCACCGGGAATATTCTCCAGGAAAGCTTTGAGGGCTCTGGGCCCGCCGGTAGAGCATCCAACCGCTACCAGCTTGCGCAGCCCGCGGTTTCCGCTTAACGGGCTTACCGGAGCTGCAGGCGGCTCTGAACCCGCAGCGGCAACAGGAGCAGGCCGGCTCTCAGACAAAGCTGCTGCAGAATCCTCCTTGCTGCGGCTGCGGAAGCGCTCGGAAGCAGGCTTTGATACCGCAGATGCCGGCTTAACCGTACGCCCCGGAGCAATGACCTCTCCGGCCTGTGCAGCCGCCTTCTTGCTTTGCTCCTGCACAGGCGGCAATCCGCCTGCCGGCTTCTGCATCCCCTTAACCGGCTTGTTTGGCGGTTCCGGTTCCTTCCCCGCCTGCTCCAGCTTCCGCTTCACAGGCTGGGCAATACTTCGCGGTGCAGGCGGAGGAGACGGCAGGGCTGGCGGTTCAGCAGCCTTAACGGCTGTAGCGCGCGCTTCACGCTGCTCGCGTGCCAGCATGGCCTCCTTCATCTGTTCCCGGAGGGATTCCCCGACAGCGATGATATCCTGCGAGTTTGAAATGGATGGCTTTCGGATGAAATCGAAAGCCCCCCATTCCAAAGCCAGAATCGTTTCCTTCATCCCTTCCTCATTAATCCCTGACAGCATTATGACTGGAAGCGGATGCTGGGCCATTATTACTTTCAGCGCTTCCAGACCGTTCATTTCCGGCATTTCCACATCCATTGTAACCAGATCCGGACGAAGCTGATTCACCTTCTCAATAGCCTCACGGCCGTTAGACGCCGTTGCCGTCACCTGAAAGTCCTTATCATTTTCAATTAAGTCGGAAATGATCTTCCGCATGAATGCAGAATCATCAACGACCAGAACTTTATATGGCCTCATAGCAGTTCCACCTCTGTCCCTCAAATTCAGAACATTTATTATTTTCGTTTCAACCACTTGCTGATAAATCCCTTGATGCCTTGTACTTTTGTGGTTTCTACTGAATCAGCAGCCAGATAGCTAAGCGCAAGCCGGTTCACATCTTTGGCAGCCGTACTGTTCGGAAAAGCCACTGAGAATGGAATTTGTTTCTTTACTGCCTGTACTACATGGGCATCACTGCTGATATAACCCAGAAACGGAAGTTCCAGCTGCAGAAAGCGGCTGGCGGCCATCCGGATCTTGTCACTGGTAGCCCTGGCTTCTCGCTCATCCCCTGCCTGATTGACAATCAGCTTGAACGATACCTCCGGATGCGAATTATGAACTACCTTCATCAGCGCGTAGGCATCAGTAATGGCCGTAGGCTCCGGAGTAGTCACAACCAGACAGTCATCAGCAGAGGTAATGAACTTCATAGTCTCCTTAGACAGCCCTGCCCCCGTATCAAACAGAATGAAATCCATCGTATCCGCGATTTGTGCTATCTGGTTGGTGAAATAGTCCAGATCGCCCTCCGAGAGCGAGAACAGCTCGTCCATGCCAGAGCCGCCTGCGATAAAAGGCAGGGAATCCGGTCCCAGCTGAATAATCTGTCCGATATCCGCCTCCCGTTTAAGCAGATGATACAGATTATATCTGGCGGTTACACCCATGAGCACATCGATGTTCGCCATACCGATATCCGCATCGAACAGCAGGACGCGCTGTCCCATAGACTTCAGGGCAAGCGCAAAGTTAAGGGTGAAATTCGATTTGCCGACGCCGCCTTTCCCGCTGCAAACGGTAATAATCCGGGCGGAAACTCCGCTGCTTTGGACTGGCCTCGTATCCTTGCTGGACACCAGCCTCCTTAGGGATTGCGCCTGATCCATCACTCATCACCTGTTCCCAGCAGCAATCCGCTAACCTGTTCCTTAGTTGAAAGCAGCAGATCATCCGGTACATTCTGGCCGTTAGTCATATAAGAGAGCTTTAGCGGATAATCATTAAGAACATTGAAGAGCGGACCGTAGCTCCCCGTTTCATCCAGCTTGGTGAAAATAACCTTGTCGAGCTGATAACGCCCGAAATGCTCGACAATTTTCTTCATATCACGGCTTTTGGATGTCAGGCTGAGCACGAGGAAGGTTTCACTTTTCAGCTCCTTGGCCAGCAGGCTCTGCAGCTCTGCTACCAGCAATTCATTGCGGTAGTTCCGCCCGGCCGTGTCCATCAGAACCAGATCACAGCCTTCCAGCCGGAACATCGCCCGCTGCAGATCACCGGGCGACTGGACCACCTCAAGCGGCATATTCAGTATTGAAGCATAGGTGCGAAGCTGTTCCACTGCCGAGATCCGGTAGGTATCCGAGGTAATGAGCCCCACCTTGCGGCCCTGCCTGAACATCTGCTCCGCTGCCAGCTTGGCAATCGTTGTCGTCTTGCCTACACCGGTAGGTCCGGCAATGTATACGATCTTCGTATCCGGTGCAATACCGCCGGCAATCCGGCCGCTCAGAAATTCATCAAGCTGCTCCTTGAGCGCTTCCCCGAACCGGGATTCGTTCCATCCGCTTCCATCTTCCCGGTACCGTTCCAGAATATTGCCGATCCATTCATCCACCAGCACAGCATCCGTCTCCTGCTCTATCAGGCGGTGCTTAAGCTCTTCCAGTGAATCCGGCAATTCTGCCACACCGGATGAATACCGCGCAATCCGCTCCATCCAGAGCTTCATATCCCTGATTTCACGGAGCACATCACTCTCCAGCCCTCCGGCTTCACTGCCTGCAGACGATTCAGCTTCAGGCAGCTCATGGATTGCTGACACCTGCGTCCTGCTGATCTCCGGTTTCATTAACGGTGGCAGCTCCACTGCCGGTGAAGCGTAAGCCTGCTCAGCCGGTTCAGTCTTGACGAGCGGAGGCATTACGGCTACACCGCCTCCCTGCTCCAGCGGATCAGCAAGCGAGGCGGCAATCTCTGCGAATGTCCGGCCTGCGGAAGGCTCGTGTACCGGTGTCTGCGGGACAGCTGCCGCTGCGGATACAGCGCCAGCTGCCGAAGCCGCCTTCTGATAAGCCTGCGGAACGGCGCTGCGCGGAATATTCATCGGCAGTGCAGGTGCCGGCTCCGTTTTTGACGGCTTCTGCCCGTTCTCGACGGCAGCGACGACTTCGATTTTCTTTTTCGTAAACATGCCCATGAAGCCGCCGACCTTAATCTCTTTAGTACTCAGAATAACAGCATCGCTACCAAGCTCGCTGCGGATGGAATGCATAGCGTCAGGCATGGTATCCACCACATAACGCTTCACTCTCATAAGTTCACCACCCCAACGCTTTGAATTTCAATATTCGGCTCAAGCTCACTGTAGGACAATACCGGAATATCCTGCATCGTCCGTTCAATCACCTGCCGCAGATACATCCGGATAGTCGGAGAAGTCAGCACGATCGGCTGCTGGCCGGACTGCAGAAGCCGGTTAATCTGCTCGGTAAGCCGCTGATAGACCGTTTGCGTGGATACGGGGTCTAATGCCAGATAGCTGCCCTGCTCTGTCTGCTGGACACTTTCAGATATTTTCTTCTCCAGGGTTGGCCCTACTGTAATGACACGCAGCGTTTCCCCCGATTGTGAGAACTGCTGGGTAATCTGTCTCGACAGGGACTGCCGGACATATTCGGTCAGAATATCCGGATCCTTCGTATAAGTGCCGTAATCTGCAAGAGTCTCGAAGATGGTTACCAGATCCCGGATGGAGATTTTCTCACGCAGCAGCTTTCCAAGCACCTTCTGAATATCCCCGACGGCAAGAATCGACGGAATAAGCTCGTCCACCAGTACAGGATAATTCTCCCGGAGATTGTCGACCAGCTGTTTCGTTTCCTGACGCCCGAGCAGCTCATGGCCATGACGCTTGATCAATTCGGTCAGATGTGTAGCTACAACAGACGGCGGATCCACTACTGTGTAACCCGATAATTCGGCACGTTCTTTCACAGACTCATCAATCCAGAGTGCAGGAAGTCCGAAGGATGGTTCGATAGTCTCAATTCCGCTAATCGACTCGTCATCGTAACCGGGACTCATAGCCAGATAGTGATTAAGTAATAATTCACCGCCGCCGACGTTATTTCCTTTAATTTTGATGACATATTCGTTCGGTTTTAGTTGAATATTGTCACGAATGCGAATCACCGGCACAACAAGACCCATTTCAAGTGCACATTGCCGTCGAATCATGATGATTCGGTCGAGCAGATCGCCGCCTTGTCCGGTATCCGCAAGCGGGATCAGACCGTAGCCGAATTCGAATTCGATCGGATCAACCGTCAGCAGATTGATTACACTTTCCGGACTGCGTACCTCTTCAATCTGCTTCTCTTCTACCAGCTGCTCTTCGGCAATCTGCTGTTTACTGGCCTTCTGTCCCATACTGTAGGCAGCGTAAGCCATCAGTGCAGCAAGCGGTAGAGTCGACATTACCGTGATTGGAGTAAAGAAGCCGAGGAAGGCAATCGTTACAGCTACAATGTAAAGCAGCTTCGGATAAGACAGCAGCTGGCCCGTCAAATCCTCGGCCAGATTGCCATCCGAGGCTGCCCGGGTTACGATCAGGCCCGATGCAGTCGAGATAAGCAGTGCCGGAATCTGGCTGACCAGACCGTCCCCGATCGTCAGGACGGAATAAGTGGAAAGGGCATCCTGAAACGATAAGCCGTGAACCGTCATACCGATAATGAAACCGCCGATCAGATTGATCAGCAGGATGATAATACTGGCAATTGCATCCCCTTTGACGAACTTACTCGCACCGTCCATAGCTCCGAAGAAATCCGCTTCGCGCTCCACGTTGCGGCGGCGTTCACGGGCCTGGGTCTCATTGATCATCCCCGCATTCAAATCCGCATCAATACTCATCTGCTTGCCGGGCATTGCATCCAGCGTAAAGCGTGCGCCAACCTCGGCAACGCGCTCAGAGCCTTTGGTGATAACAATGAACTGTACGACAACGAGGATCAGGAAGACGATGAACCCGATGGCGATTTGTCCCCGGGCAATCCAGCTCCCGAAGGTGGCCACAACCTCACCGGCATGCCCTTCAGCAAGAATCAGCTTGGTGGTAGAGATATTCAGGGCCAGCCGGAACAGTGTCGTAATCAGGAGCAATGAAGGGAAAATCGAGAACTGCAGCGCATCTCTCGTATTCATCGCAACCAGGATGATGATCAGTGCTATCGAAATGTTGACAATTAACAGAACATCCAGCAGCCAGACCGGGATGGGCAGAATCATCATAAGCACAATTCCGATAACGCCCAGCAGAACGGTTAGATCTCTAGCTTTCAATGTGCTTAACCTCCCCCGGCTTATCTCCTCTTACCTTTTAGCTTGTATACATAGGCCAGCACTTCGGCAACTGCCTGGAACAGATCGGGAGGAACGACATCACCGATTTCCGCTCTCTGGAATAATGCCCGTGCCAGCGGCTTATTCTCCATAGTTACAACACCATGCTCCTTGGCCAGTTCCCGGATGCGGAGCGCCACATAATCCTGGCCTTTGGCAATAATCTGCGGAGCCTCCATTTTGGAACCGTCATACTTCAGGGCCACTGCAAAGTGGGTCGGGTTCGTGATGATCACATCGGCCTTTGGAACCTCCTGCATCATCCGCTGCATCGCCATTCTGCGCTGCCGTTCCCTGATCTTGCCTTTGATGATGGGGTCACCCTCCATCTTTTTGTACTCATCTTTAATGTCCTGCTTCGACATCTTCAAGCTTTTCTCGTGTTCATATTTCTGATAAATATAGTCCAGAACGGCCATTATAAAAAGAGCCGCTGCAATTTTGATGCCAAGGCTCATGGTCAGCTTCGCAGCGAAGCCGTAGACACCTTCCGCACTCACATGGGAAAGGGATGCAAAGCTGTCTTTCTCCCCCCAGAGCGTGCTGTAAACCAGATAGGCAATCAGGAGCAGCTTGAATACTGACTTCAGGAATTCGACAAACGAACGCATGGAGAAAATATTTTTGAATCCTTTGATCGGATTAATCTTGCTGAACTTGGGCGTAATTCCCTCACCGGTAGCCATGAAGCCTACCTGGGCGAAATTCACCACCAGCGCCAGCACGAACGTTATCCCCAGCAGCGGAGCCAGCAGAATCAGAATCTGCAGCCCGTACTGGTTAAATAATTCCGATACATTCTCAGGTGTCACTTCCAGCATCATCCGGTTCTGTAATACATCCGTGTACAGCTTCATGAAACGTTCTTTCATGAACCCGCCGAAGACGCTCAGAGATAACAGGGCCGAGAACAGCACCACTGCACCGGATATCTCCGCGCTTTTGGCCACCTGCCCCTTCTTGCGGGCATCCTGCCGTTTCTTCGGGGTAGCTTTCTCCGTCTTGTCTCCCCCGAACAGCTGGAGATTCAGTTTATAACGCTTCGGCTTAGCCATGACTCTCTCTCCTTACCGTTGCCTAAGGACTCTTCCCCACGAGACCAAGCAGGTTCTGCATGGACTCAAACATAATATCGAAGAGACTCTGGAACAGCACTGCCAGCCCCGGCATTAGTACAAGCAGCAGAGCCAGGCCGATAATAATTTTGAGCGGGACACCGATGACGAACACATTATATTGCGGAGCCGTTCTTGCCAGGAAGGCCAGGCCGACATCCGTCAGGAATAAGGCTGTAACCAGCGGCGCCGACATTTGAAAGGCCAGCATAAACGACTGGGCGAAGGTGCGGATCAGAAACTCCGACAGGCTTCCGTCAATCATTTTGAGGAACAGGTCATTGTCCAGCGGTACCCACTTATAACTGTAGACGATTGCATCCAGCAAATGATGATGTCCGTTCATGCTCAGAAACAGCAGCAGCGCTATCATATATTTAAAGTTGCCGATTATCGGTGCAGATGCGCCGGTCATGGGGTCGATAACATTCGCAATCCCAAACCCGATCTGGATATCGATAAAAGAGCCTGCTGTCTGAATCGTCATAAACATCAGGTAAGCAATGAAGCCAAGCAGCAGCCCAATCAAGGCTTCCCTGACGATCAGCAGAACAAAATTAAGATCCTGCGGAACTATGGTATTCATGCCGGCTGAGCTGAAGATTACCATGGAAACAAAAAAAGACAAACCAATTTTGAATGTTGTCGGCACGCTTTGTGAAGAAAAGACAGGAACGACAACAAAAAAGGCTGAAATTCGACAAAAAATCAACAGAAAAACAGGAAAACTTTGCGTTAGGGTATCTATATTCATCATCTCAACCGATATACATATAGAGACTGCCTAAGATTTGGCTGGTAAAGTCCACCAGCTTGGTAATAATCCACGGACCGAACAGCAGTAAAGCCAGCAGCACGGCAACGATTTTGGGAACAAACGCCAAGGTCTGCTCCTGAATCTGGGTTGTAGCCTGAAAGATACTGACGATCAGCCCTACCACCAGACCAAGAATCAGCATGGGGGCGCTTGTTTCGAGCACCAAATATACGGCTTGGCCGGCTAGACCGATAATAAACTCCGCACTCATCCCTTATGCCTCCTCTTTAGCGTCAGGTGTTAAAGCTGAGCAGCAGTGATTTGACAACCAGGTACCAGCCGTCCACCAGTACAAAGAGCATGATCTTGAAGGGCAATGAGATCATTACCGGCGGCAGCATCATCATCCCCATCGCCATCAGCGTGCTCGATACCACGATATCAATGATCAGAAACGGAATGAAAATCATAAAGCCCATCATAAAGGCCTTTTTCATCTCACCAATGGCAAAAGCCGGAACCATCACTGTCAAGGGAATATCATTGTAGCTGGCAGGTTTGACCGAAGCATTGTTGCCGGTATAGTTCATAAACAGCAGCAGGTCCTTGGTATTCGTCTGCTTGAACATAAATTCCTTCAGTGGCTGTTGGGCCTTGTCGAGAGCCTCGCTTTGGGTCAAGTTGCCTTTGATGTACGGCTGCAGAGCCGTTTCATTCACCGTTGCCAGTGTGGGCGACATGATAAACAGGGTCAGGAACAGAGCCAGCCCTACAAGAACCTGGTTCGGAGGCATCTGCTGCGTGCCTAGTGATGTTCTTACAAAGCCCAGCACAATTACAATCCGGGTGAAACTGGTCATAAGCACCAGAAAAGATGGGGCAATACTAAGAACCGTAACAAGCATCAGTATGGAGATAGAACTCGTACCGCTGCTTGAACCATTATTATCACCGACCTGGATACTGATGCCCGGAATCGGATCAGCGTGAACCGGGTGCAGAAGCAGAATACTGAATACACCGAATAACAGCAGCGAAAGAATCAGCTTTTTTTTCATAGATCCCCCGACTCTTTCTTACGGTCATCATCATCGCGCAGCAATTCTTCCAGCATTTCTTTCCGCTCAGGCGCGAGTGCGAGCTTCGACTGCAGTGTCTCATAGAAGGAGGATGTCTCATTCAGCTCAATCTCCTGGGACGGGACATCGCCGCGCAGCCTGGATCTGATCTTGCCGATTAACGGAGTCATGAAATTATCCGCTGCGGAGGCCTGATCCTCAAATGCGGAAATAATAAGCGCAACTTCAGCCGGATCAGTGATCTTGTCCATCATGGAAATGTTCTCACCAACACCAATTAGATAAAGGCTGCTGCCGAGTTCTATAACCTGTACCGACTTATTGGGGCCAAGCCCCATTGCACCAAGTGTACGGATGGAACGGCCGCTCATCAGACTCTGATTGCGGCGTCCCAGAAAACGGATCAGCAGCACGATAAGAACGACTATTACTGCCAGAACAAACACAACTTTGAGCAAACTCAGCAGGGGATTACCGGCTCCGAGCGTTCCGGAAGTGGCTAACATGCCCTCTCCTTACACACCCAGCGTTTTATTGATCGCTTCAATTACCCGGTCTGCCTGGAAAGGCTTCACAATAAAGTCCTTGGCACCGGCTTGAATTGCATCAATGACCATAGCCTGCTGACCCATGGCTGAACACATGATGACTTTGGCATTGGCGTCTACTTTTTTGATTTCTTTCAGGGCGGCGATTCCGTCCATTTCAGGCATGGTGATATCCATCGTGATCAGATCCGGGCGCAGTTCCTTAAATTTCTCTATAGCCTGTGAGCCGTCCTGGGCTTCACCCACTACCTCAAACCCGTTCTTCGACAAAATATCCCGGATCATCATTCTCATAAATGCTGCATCGTCCACGATTAGAATTCGGTTAGCCATTTTTACAAAATCCTCCCTAAGTATGCTTATTGTAATTTTTGTATACGGTCCCACTGGCTGACGATATCCGTAACGCGGACACCGAAGTTTTCGTCAATAACTACGACTTCCCCTTTGGCAATGAGCTTGTTGTTAACCAGAATGTCAACAGGCTCACCCGCCAGCTTGTCCAGCTCGATAATCGAACCTTGCGACATTTCCAGAATATCTTTGATCTGCTTCTGGGTCCTTCCTAATTCTACGGTCACTCTCAGTGGAATGTCCATCAATAAATTTAAATTATTTTCGTCAATATTGCCAAAGGCCCCTGCGCTCAGGTTGGCAAATTGTACCGGTTGTACATTGACGTTACGGTTAGGCGCCGGATTCTGCGGCTGCTGGGGCGGCGGCGCATACGGCATACCTTGCGGAGGCATTCCATATGGCGGCATTCCGGGCATGCCGTAAGCCGGCATTCCGGCAGGCGGATAATAGTAGCCTCCCTCAGGCATTCCCGGATACGGCGGCATTCCCTGCGGCGGATATTGCGGCGGGATTGCCCCGGGATCAGGAGCAGGCGCCTGCTGGACCGGAGGAGCTGCCGGAGCAGGTGCTGCGGCCGGCTGGGCCGGCGGTGCTGTTGCAGTAACCGCAGCTTCCTGGTCAGCCTGGCTCACATCCCCAAGCAGCATGGTGACCATGTCCTTGGCGAACTGTACAGGCAGGAGCTGCATAATGGTGGAGTCGATCAGATCACCAATCTTCAGCCGGAACGAAACCTGGATCAGTGTCTCATCATCCGGGAGGCTTCCTACACCTTCACCGCTGGACATATTGAGAATATCAATACCCGGAGGAGAAATATTGACAAACCGGTTAAAAATCGTCGACATCGAGGTCGCTGAGGAACCCATCATCTGATTCATGGCTTCCTGCACGGCACTGATATGAATCTCATTTAACTCTTCATCCTTAGGCTCGCCTTCGCCGCCAAGCATCAGATCAGCAATGACCTGGGCATCCCTGATCTTGATCACCAGGGAATTAATCCCCTGGAAACCGTCCACATATTGGACATGAACGGCTACATGAGGTTTAGGGAAAGCTTCCTCAAATTCGCCGCGGGTAATGATCGATACCTTTGGGGTGGTAATATCGACTTTTTTGCCAAGCAGTGTAGATAAGGCAGTGGCTGCACTGCCGAAGGTGATATTGCCGATTTCCCCCAAAGCATCTTGCTCAAACGGCGTCAGGTAATCATCCACTGTCTTCGCAGAGGGAGCCATGGTACCTTCCGCAGACTGTCTGAGAAGAGCATCTATCTCTTCCTGGGACAAATAATCTTTACTCGTCAAACTCTTCAACCCCTTCACTGACAATCTCGTCTATTTGCACAGCTACCCGTTCTTTGATCATCCCAGGACTTCCAATGAATTTCAGCTTGTCCCCTACCTTGATCGACAGACCGGAATCCACAGTCTTGTTAAGAGAAATCACGTCGCCGACACTGAGTCCGAGAAATTCAGCAATAGATAACCTCGATTCACCCAGCTCTGCCACAATCGGAAGCTGAGCCCGGTGAACTCTGGCCCGGATCGCTTCAAGCTCAACCTCGTCCCGCACCTTCTTCTCGGAAACGAACCACTGGTGTACAGACAGTCTCGACATAATCGGCTCCAGGACAACGTGAGGAATACAAAGGTTAATCATTCCTGTGGTATCACCGATCTTGGTGCTGAGTGAGATCAGCGCAATCGTTTCATTGGGCGATACAATTTGCATAAACTGCGGATTGGTTTCCAGTGCTTCCATCCGGGGATAAATATCCAGCACCGTCTTCCAGGCTTCCTGCAGACTTTCAAAGCATCTGCTGAAAATCCTCTCCATGATCGTTGTTTCAATTTCTGTCAGGGTGTTAATTTTAGCAGGTGCTGTACCGAATCCGCCTAGTAACCTGTCAAGCATGGCAAAAGCAACATTCGGGTGCACCTCCATAACCATCCGGCCTTCCAGAGGCTCAGCTTCAAAAATGTTCAGAATCGTCATTTTGGGAATGGAGCGGATAAACTCATCATAAGGGAGCTGCTCTACTTGAACGACGTTGATCTGCACGAAGGTGCGCAATTGGGCTGAAAAGTACGTTGTCAGATAGCGGGCAAAGTTATCATGAATCCGGGTAAGACTGCGGATATGATCTTTGGAGAAGCGTACAGCCCGTTTGAAATCGTAAGAGCGGATTTTTTTCTGGGTTTCTTCCTTTTTTAGTTCGTCGGCATCCATTTCACCGGATGAAAGTGCAGCAAGCAGAGCATCAATTTCGTTTTGTGATAGTACATCAACCAATTCAATCACCCCCCCATCAAAGAATTAACCCGCCAGCAGCTACATTGGTGCCAAGATGAAGTTGGTGACCTCAATCTGTGTAAGCTTGCCTTCAGTCAAGGTCTTGCTGATTATATTGACCAGCTTGCTGGTCAATTGATCCTTGCCGTTCGCCCCGTTCAGCTCTTCCGGCTTGGTATCCGCAAGTGCCTTGATAATCAGCGGTTTGATTTTGATCTCTTTAATTTTTTCGAATTCTTCCTTGGCCTTGGCAGTATCCAGCTGGAATGCGAAGTTTATTGAAACGATATAATCGGGGTCAGCAAGATTAGTTTTGATATCCGTGATTTCAGCCGTCAGCTCGACGATTTCATCCGCACTGAGCCTGTTGGCTTCCACACTTTCCACAGCCTGATTCACACTGTTCGCGTCACTGGGGAAAAATCTGTCCATTAATAAAAATGCGGCAACTACTATCAGTGTAATCGCCAGTAAAATCGTAATGAGCCACGGCAGCATCTTCTTCATGAAAGCTCCTCCATCGACTGGACTTTAATGGTGGCAGCATGTGTGCCTATGTCCCTGTTGTATTCCTTGATTTTGCTAATGACTTCATCCGCCTTCTCGAGCACAATCAGCCTTTTGCCGGTTACAAGTGTAATGTATGTATCCGGAGATTCCTCAACCATTTCAACCAGCAGGGCATTCAGCCACATCGCCGCCCCGTTCAATCTTGTTACCGAAATCATAACAGGCCTCCTAACAAAAAATAGGGGGAGGAGTTCCCCCCCACGACTGGAAATAACTTGTCCGCAAAAGGCAAAACATTATAACAGCAAGTCTATAATTAAATTATATCTTTAAACTTAACGCTTCAGGTTGACAACTTCCTGCAGCACTTCATCGGAAGTTGTAATAATCCGCGAGTTCGCCTGGAATCCGCGCTGGGTGACGATCATTTCTGTGAATTCACTGGTCAGATCCACATTGGACATTTCCAGCTGGCCGGCAACGATTGAACCCGTACCTACCTCTGCATTATTGGCTGTAGTCGGCTCCAGTTCTCCTTCAGCATTGGCGTTAAGCGACATGCGGTACAGGTTGCCGCCGATTTTCTCAAGGCCCTGCGGATTGCTGACTTTACCTACACCGATCTGTACACCCGGCACTGTGGTTCCATCAGCCATCGTCTGTACAATTGTACCGTCACTGGAGATAGAGAAGGCAGTAACATCGTCAGCCAATTGAATAATTTCACCGTCGGAATCCAGAACATGCAAACCGTCTGAAGTAATGAGGTTACGGCTGGAGTCGGTATGGAAATCCCCGGCGCGTGTCAGGAACGGCGTCTCCTGATCGCCGGTAAGCTTCACCAGAAAGAAGCCATCACCGTCAATACGAAGATCGGTAGGATTGTTGGTAGTCATTGCGCTGCCCGCCAGATGCATCGTATCCACGGAGCCGATACTCACACCGAGACCGATTTGCTTGGCGTTGACCCCGCCTGCTCCACCCTCTACCGGTGCTGTAACACCGGATACCGTCTGGCTCATGATGTCCTTAAACATTACACGTCCTGATTTGAAGCCGACAGTGTTAACATTGGCAATGTTGTTACCGATAACATCCAGTTTAGTCTGGAATCCGCGCATACCTGAAACACCTGAATACATTGATCTTAACATTGTGAATTGTCCTCCCCGATTTAGAGTCATCTGACTCTTTAAATAGAATAATGGAACCTTGGAATTATGGCCGCGTCAGTCGGTCGGCGGTCATTCCGGCTTTCCAGTTAGGACCGGCCGGTTCATGAAATAATTACTGCACTGTCAATCTGTGTGAACACATTATCCTTCATTGAGTTTCCGTCCATAGCAGTAACCACAGTACGGTTCGCTACGCTGACGATCAATGCCATATCCTTCATGAGGATTAAGGACTCTTTGCTGCCCTTGGCAGCAGCTTTGTCTACAGCTGATGAGATTTGATCCAATTGGCGGCTGCCCAGTTCGATCCCGCGCTGCTCCAGCCGTTTCGCCGCATGATTGCTGAACTTCAGCATGTTCTTCTGCAGCACGCTCTCAAATGAAGCTTCATTAGCTGCAACGTTCTTAGCTGCCTGCTGGCGCTGAAGCGCCGAAGGATGCATACTGGCCGGATATAACTGGCCTACTGTCAGTCTGTCGCTCATGAGGCCGCCCCGCTCTCCCCGTCAGCTGCACTGCTGCTGCCGGCTGCTGCTTCAGCAGAGGCGTTCTGGATTTGTGTAATATCGGTTAGAGCAATCCGCTCTTTACCCACAACAGCATATTGTACACCATTGCTTACTACAATCGACTCAACATTTCCTGATTTCGGTAGTTTGGTCTCTGCATCTGTCCAGGTAATATCTTTGCCGATAAGACCGGACACTGAGCCGAGTGACTGATTGAGTGCCGTGAGCTGGGTCGAAATGTTCATTAGCTGCTCTACAGAAGAGAACTGGGCCATCTGAGCAATGAACTCTTTATCCTCCATTGGCTGCATCGGGTCCTGGTTCTGGAGCTGGGTAATCAGAATTTTCAGGAACTGATCCTTGCCCAGTGTCGAGCTGCCGGTTGTCTTCGGAGTAGAAGAAGTATTCGCTACATAATTCCATTGATTGCTTGTTGATACCGGAGTTGTTGCCATTTCATATCACCTCGCTTGTCCTTATCAATTAAGCCTTGGCTGAGAATCCGCCATTTTGCAGATTAGCCTGCTGTCTTTCCATAGCCCAGTCTTTCCATTCCCCGTTCAGCTCTGCGGCAAGCAGCGCATCACCGGAGTCTTCCTGGCGTTCTCTCGAACGTCTGCCCTGCTGTTGTTGTCCGCCTGTTCCGGCTTGCTGTCCCTGCTGTCCTGTCCATTGCGACTGCGGGGAAGAGCTATTCTGGGTTACTTCAAGCTTCTCCACCTGAAGCCCTTGGGCTTGCAGTGCCATACGGAGCTGATTCATCTGCTGCTCCAGAATATCCTTCGTTCCATTGTGCTGAGTCAGGAACTGGGCAACAAGGTTACCATTTTGCATTGTAATCTTTACATCAACTTGTCCCAGGTTCTCCGGGAACAATGTAATTGTAGCTTCTGCCACTCCGCCTTTTTTGACGATTTCCAGTCTGCCGCTGATGAAGCTGCTCATTTCCTGGGCAAATTGCTGGACCGGCACAGGTGCGGCTTCCGCTTTGAGCGGTGCTGTTATTCCGTGTCTGAGTGAAAGCTGACCTGCGGTCACAACTTCAGATTCACCGGTTGGTGCTTTGGCAGCGGGGAATGCTTCTTCCGGATCCCCTGCTGTCTTCGTTGCTGCAGCTAATCCAGTGGTTACAAGCTCTGGAGACTCCTCAGGCTTGATTACTGCCGTTCCTGCTGCCACAGAGGCTTGTGCGCTCTTATCAGTCTGGACTGCAGCCTGCAGAAGAGTACGGACCTCTGAAACTGCATTGCCTTTAACAGCTGTTTCCGGCTTATTGTCTGCAATTGCTGTCTGCTTAACTGAAAATACGGATTCCTCAGCCTTTGAAGCTTTTGACTGTGTTTTACTGCCGGCAGGTGCACTCTCAGCCAGAATTGCCGAGAATTGATTCAGCAGGGCAGCTCCTTTAGCAGCCGTCTCTTCATTTCCGCTGGCAGCAGCATCCTGGATCAGCCCGACCAGGCTGTTCAGTTCATCCTGTACGGCGAACCGCAGGGTGTCTGCGCTTTGAGCAAGCGGGGACAAACCGGCTGTCACTGCAGCTGTATTTCCTTCTGCTCCATCCTCTTGAACGGCGGCATTGCCCCCGGACAACAAGGCAGCGGTTTGAAGCAGCCATCCCTGAAGTGCAGCAAGCAGTGCAGGATCGGCTTCCAGACTGGTATCCAGTGCCTCCATATCCCGGGCAAGCCCCTCCAGCAGATCACCTTTTTTCACATCAGCAGCTCCTGTATCCCCTTCTGCAGTCTGAGCTGCACTTAAGAGGCCTTGTAACAAGGACGCCAGATTGCCAAGGACAGGTGTCTCTGTGCCCTTTGCAGCAGCACCAGCAGTGCCTGTCATACTTTGAACCAGCGTCGCTGCAAATCCTGCAGCTGAGCCGGCAGCTGGTGTTCCGTTTGTTCCGGCAGCAGTGCTGCTGCCATTAGCAGACAAATTGCCTGCAGTTAATGTTTGCATAATTAAACTCATCTTTTTCACCTCCCTTCAAGTGCTATTTTCCGCCCATCAGACGGTTGACGATCTTGGCAGTTAAGGCGCTGTCGTTCTTCGTCATCTCGCCCAGTATGGAGGAGCGGACACTGTCACTGACTGTATTCAGAACAGTAATGACCTTATCCGGGCTAATCGTGTACATTGACCCTAACAGTGTAGCCGCTTCTGCCGCCGGCATAGAGGTAAACGTCTGGCTCAGCTTCTGTTGATCCAGGTTGGCGGAAGAGGCAGCCGCAGTCGTTCCGGCCTCATCCTGTTTCAGGCGTGATTGAAGGGCTGCAATAGCCATATCGGTTGAATTTGTTGTTTCCTTTAGCTTTATAGAGACATCCGCAGCTTTTTTAGGATCCATTTTTTCCAGAATAGCCATTTTGCTTGAATTGCTCATTACACTAAAGATTTGCACCATCTCATCAGTAGTTAAATTCTCCATAATCGGTGCTGCTTTGGAAGCCTTCATCCCCGCATACAGCTTAGCCAGGTCAGTAACCTGCTTCAGATAAGGATCCTCTTCTTCCGGAAGAGCCGCTTCTGCCGCCGCTGCTTCTGTCTTCATATTGTCGATCTGCTTTTGCAGCGCTTCGGCCTTAGTTGCTTCATTTGCCTTCTCTGCTTCCGCCTGCTTCAGCTGCTCTCCCTGCGCAGCCAGCTGCGCCTTGAGCTCTTTGATGGTGCTTTCGGAGCTGGCAGCCTGCTCTTCGCTCTCCGTCTGCGGGTTCTCCGTTTTCTCCCCGGCTGCTTCCGGGTCCGGAGCCGGATCAGGAACCCACTTTTCCACGAAGGGAATTTTGTTCGCAACCTCAAGCACATTATTACGGATATCCATATTGAATAGGGTCAACAGTACCCCTAGCAGGACAAGCGTGAAGATGATCGGAATCATCAAGAACAAGAAACGCTCAAATTTCCCTGCGGACCCTTCATTGTCAAGTTCCATTTCATTGTTTGCCACTAGCGGAAACCTCCCGGACTCAGAGGGATTTCATCGCGAAGCGGACGGTAGCCATCTCATCCAGTTCGTTTTGTTCCCGTAAACTCATATTCTGCAGAAAAGCGGTTTGTGCCTTATCTTTGGCTTTGAGCCAGACCTTCTCATCAAGCACCTTGGTGCTGAGATGATCCTGCTTGCTCTGAACCTCCATGTGCGCCCGGCTGATATCCGAATGCTTGCGGGCAATGCATTTATCCAGGTAATCCACATAATCCTGCATCTCCCGCAGCTTGGCCATAGGCGACTTCTGTTCGGCCGCGGCTTGCAGGGACGACATCAGTGTGCTGCGCTGCATAATTAATTCATCAAGACTTCTTTCCTGTGCCTGCAGTTCTCCGAGCGCGCTTGAGAGCATCCACTCTGCCTGTGTTTTTTCGTTACCCTTCAAGTCCACCACTTTTTGAAAAGTATAATGGAATCTCATGATCAATCAACTCCTCGAGAACTGTGAAATTAATGACTGCTGCACTTCGCTAAGGGTTACCTTCTCGTTCACTTTTTGCTTGGTGAAATCCCAGATGCTGTCGATATAATGCATGGATTCGTCAATCTGTGCGTTGGAGCCTCTCTGGTAGGCACCGATGTTGATAAGATCCTCAGAATCCTTGTAGACCGCCATAAGGCGCTTCACATTCTCGGCTGCGGCAATTTGCTCCTCCGGGGCTATGTCCTTCATGACACGGCTGATGCTTGCGAGCACGTCGATGGCCGGGAAATGGCCTTTATTGGCGATATTACGGTTAAGGACGATATGTCCGTCGAGAATACCGCGTACGGCATCGGCAATCGGCTCATTCATATCATCACCATCAACCAGCACAGTGTAAAAAGCGGTGATGGAGCCCGTCGGCCCCGTCCCGGCCCGTTCAAGCAGCTTCGGCAGGCTGGCGAATACTGAAGGTGTATATCCTCTCATCGCCGGCGGCTCGCCTACGGCCAGTCCCACTTCACGCTGGGCCATGGCATAGCGGGTAACCGAGTCCATCATCAGCATCACATTCAGTCCGCGGTCGCGGAAGTATTCTGCAATCGTGGTGGCGATCAGGGCACCCTTGATCCGGATCAGCGCCGGCTGATCGGATGTAGCGACGATGACCACCGAACGCTGGAGGCCTTCCGGCCCCAGATCACGCTCAATGAAATCAAGCACCTCTCTGCCCCGTTCCCCGATCAGCGCGATTACGTTCACGTCTGCTGAGGTGTTACGGGCAATCATCCCCATCAGCGTGCTCTTCCCCACACCCGAACCTGCGAATATCCCCACCCGCTGCCCTTTCCCGATCGTCAGCAGGCCGTCAATGGCTCTGACCCCAATGCTGATCGGCTCGGCTACCCGGGGACGGTTAAGCGGATTGGACGGGATATTGAAGGTCGAGCTATGCGGCATACGGGCAGGGATCAGGGAGCCGTCCAGCGGCTGTCCCAGCCCGTCCAGCACCTTGCCGAGCAGCTCCGAGCCCACCTGCACACTCAGCGGCTTGCCTGTGCCCACTACATCACAGCCGGGCCCGATAGCCTGAAGCTCACCAAGCGGCATCAGCAGCACCTTATTGTCACGGAATCCGACAACCTCTGCCTGCAGCGGCTTGTTTCCCTTCGCGGGATAGATATAACAGACATCACCGATACTGGCATCCGGCCCTTCCGACTCCACCATGAGGCCGATAACCTGGGTTACTTTGCCGTTTATCCGGACCGGGTCAAAATTACGCAGATGATCTTTGTATCTCCCGCTGTCAAGCATGCTCTTCCCCATTTCTGTGGTCGCCTTCATCCAGAGCAATTCTCAGCAGTTCCTTCTTAATCTCGGCCAGCTGGGTGTCCACACGCGCATCGATACTTCCGAAGGAAGACCTGATCACACAGCCCAGATCCTTGACCGTCGAATCGGGAAGAATCTGCAGTTCAGCCTGAGAATCCACCACCAGTGAGAGCTCTTCCCTGGCGGCATTAATGAAAGTGAACTGCGCCGGGGAGACGCATAATGAGATTAACCCCTGCTCGCGTTTGCGGGCCAGGTTCTTACGGATCAGATCCATTGCAAATTGCGGCTCGACCGTCAGCTGCTTATCGACGATCTTCTCGGCAATATCACAGCTGAGCTCCACCAGGAAGGGTTCAGCCTCCTGAATGATAACATCCCGGGCCCGGTATGCTTCCTGAAGCACGGTCCGTGCTTCCTCCATCATCTCCGCGAGCCGCCGGGACATTTCCTGCTCGGCATGGGCAATGCCCTCCTGATATCCGAGCTGGAACCCTTCAGCTTTGACTGCTTCAACCAAATGCTCATCCTGCTCCCTGCGGAGCCGCCACCACTCTTCCGCTTCCGTCCGCGCCGATTCCATAATATTCTCAGCTTCCTGGGATGCGTTCCGGACTTGTCCCTCAGCGAATTCCTGAGCATCCTTCAGCATCTGTTTGCGTGCCTGCTCCGCCGCTTCTTTGGCCGGGTCCTGATAATGGGCCTCGCCCGGCGCTTCTTCAGGAGCAGGTTCTTCGTCCAGGCCAGCATAATGTCTGGCCTGCTCCAGCCGCTTCAGCACATCTACCGGAACATACTCAGAATATTTGATCAGCTTAGACAATGATGTCATCTCCTCCGCCACGGGCGATGATAATTTCACCAGACTCTTCCAGTCTGCGGATCGTGCCTACAATGCGGGTCTGCGCCTCTTCAACATCACGCAGCCGCACAGGTCCCATATACTCCATTTCCTCGCGGAAGGTCTCGGCCATACGCTTTGACATATTGCGGAAGATAACATCCCGCACTTCCTCGCTGGCCACCTTGAGCGCCAGCTGCAGATCCGCATTCTCGATATCCTTGATAATGCGCTGGATCGAACGGTTGTCCACGTTGACGATATCCTCGAAGACAAACATCCGTTTTTTGATTTCTTCGGCAAGCTCCGGATCCTGAATCTCCAGGGAGTCGAGGATTGTCCGTTCTGTCCCCCGGTCAACCCCGTTCAGAATCTGTACAATCGACTCAATACCGCCTGCATTGGTGTAATCCTGGGTAACGGTAGCCGATAGCTTCTGCTCCAGAACACGTTCAATTTGCGTCACAACCTCCGGAGAGGTGCTGTCCATAATCGCTATTCTTCTTGCCACCTCAGCCTGCTTCTCCTGAGGCAGGGAAGACAGGATGGAGGCCGCTTGTTCAAACTGCAGATAGGAGAGTACAAGGGCTATAGTCTGGACATTCTCGTTCTGGATAAAGTTGAGAATCTGGTTCGGATCCGCCTTGCGGGCGAAATCGAACGGCCGCACCTGCAAGGTTGCGGTCAGGCGGTTAATGACTTCCATCGCCTTGGTTGAACCAAGCGCTTTCTCGAGAATCTCTTTGGCATAATTGATACCGCCCTGCGAGATATATTCCTGCGCGAGACAGATCTGATGGAATTCGGACATAATCGATTCTTTCTCCACGCTGTCCACCTTACGGACATTCGCAATCTCCAGAGTCAGCTGCTCGATCTCCTCATCCCGCAAATGCTTGAATATTTGCGCAGATACTTCAGGTCCTAGTGTGATAAGCAGGATCGCCGCCTTTTGACGGCCGCTAAGTCCCTGCTGGCTAGCTTTTGCCATTCCTTCACCTCTGTTCTTCAGCGAGCCATGTACGCAGCAGATTTACGAATTCATCCGGCTTTTTCTTGGCCAGACTTTCCAGCTGCTTGCGGACCTGGCTTTCATTCGTCACACTTTCCAGATTAATCGACGGGAATTCTGTTGGAACCTGCAGCGGAATATCTTCTTCCACTTCTTCTTCCTTACTCTTACGGCTGCGGTAGATCAGATAACCTCCGCCGGCACCCGCCAGCAGCGCTGCTCCGCCAATAGCCCAGATCATCCAGCTGGCCAGACCGCCGGATGCGGCCGCAGCAGCTGTACTGCCGAATGGCTGTGAGTACACCAGCACTTTTTTGGCAAGATCAGCATCGGTATATGTGTTTCCTGAATCCGCCAGTGAAGCACGGACGATATTGACCAGAATGTTCTGGATAGCCGCTGAAGTGGCATCATCCAAAGTTGTTTGTCCTGTAGGTGGTTCAACCGCGACATTAATGGTTAAATCTTTAACAGTATATGGGCTTGCAATGATATCCTTTGTAATCCGGTTTACTTCGAAATTCCGCGTTTCTGATGATTCCTCTGAAGATGAGGCGCCAGAGTCAGTCCCCGCAGGATATCCCGAGACATCTTGCGAACCCGTTCCCGCAACCCCTCCAGTCGTATTTCCCTGACCCGAGTACGTATTGCTTATAATCTGCGAGCTGATTTCAATTCCTTTCATATTCTCCGCATCCACAGGCAATACGAGATCTTCCTGCCGGTTTTCTTTATCGAAATTAAGCTTGGAGAATACCAGGACATCGACCTTATCAGGACCCGTCAGCGTACTCAGAAACTGCTTCACATCTTTTTTGACATCTTCTTCAAACTTCTTCTGCAAAGCGAAATTCTCTTCCACCTGGCTCGACGTACCCGCTTGCCCGCCCCTTGCGGTCGGCGTCAATTCGACCTCATTATTAGTAATTGTAATGTTGTCAATTGGTAAATTCGGTACGGCGGTCTTCACAAGATTGAAGTATCCGTCGATATTATCCTGTGTAGGTCTAAATCCGGGATTGAAGGTCAGCACCACTGAAGCCAGCGCCTTCTCCTGATTCTCCTGTGCAACAAACACAGTTTCCTTCGGCAGGGTAATCAGAACCTTAACATCTTTAATCCCCTGCATTCTTCTCATCAGCTGCTCAACTTCGCCGTTCAGGGCGTTGTTGTACTTCACATTGAATTCATTGTCCGTAGTGCCGATCATCGAAGAGGATTGATCAAATACTTTGTACCCGATGGAGCCTTCCTGTACGATCCCCTGCGAACCAATAGCTATCTTAATGCGCGCAGCATCAGTGCTGGGTACTGAAATGCTCTTGCCATCCGGGCTTAACCGGTAAGAGATCCCCGATGTATCCAAATAACTCATGACTCCTGCTGAATCGGTACTGTCCAGATCCTGAAAAGCAACTTCATATTCTGTCTTAGATAACTGCGTAGTTACAACTACGATTACTATTATGATGATAAACAGAGTGGAGAAAAATAATATTTTCTGTTTACCGCTGAATCTGTTCCAGTACTGGGTAACCTTTTCCCGGTACTGGGCCAATCTTTCATTCACAGTGTCACCCCATCCGAAACGTAGCTAGGATTATTTAGATTTGAGTTCTCATAATTTCCTGATAGGCTTCAATCACTTTGTTCCGGACTTGTGTAGTCAGCTGCAAACTCAGCAATGCCTGTTGGGAGGAAATCATAGCTTCATCAATATTGACCTCTCCCAAAACAAATTTGTTACTCATTTCCTTAGCCTGCTGTTCCTGCTCAGCAACCTGGTTAAGGGCATTCTCGAGATAAGAGCCAAAGCTTTGTCCCGATCCCTGGACGGCTGACGATTCGGCAGCTGCGGATTTCATGGCCAGAGGCTGAACAGCCTGGGTACCGATCAATAAATTCTGTATCAATTGTTAACCCCCTAAAAGTCAATTCAATCAGCGGCCGATTTCAAGCGCCTTGGTGACCATGGCCTTCGACGCGTTAAGCATCGTGACATTCGCTTCATAAGAACGTGAGGCAGACAGCATATCGACCATCTCCTTCGTAACATCCACATTCGGCATGTACACGTATCCGTCAGCATCCGCATCAGGATGGCTCGGATTGTACACTGGCTTCAGCGGGGAAGCATCTTCAATGATCGAGCTCACCTTGACGCCATCCGTGCTGCCGGCGTTCATTTTTGCATTCAGCATATCCGAAAAGCTGTCCCGCTGCTCAGTTTCGAGTACGACGAGCTTCCGGCGGTACGGTACGGCTTTGCCGTCCACCACAGACGCTCTGGTTGTCTCGGCATTGGCGATATTGGAGGAGATTACGTCCATCCGCAGGCGCTGGGCGGTTAAAGCCGAGG
Organism: Paenibacillus sp. MMS20-IR301; assembly: GCF_032302195.1. NCBI lineage: Bacteria > Bacillati > Bacillota > Bacilli > Caryophanales > Paenibacillaceae > Paenibacillus > Paenibacillus sp. MMS20-IR301. The sequence continues at coordinate 1,317,786 of NZ_CP135275.1, read as the reverse complement.
CGCTGATTCCAAAGCTGCTACCAAAGTTCATAATTCATTACCCTCCCTGCACAACTGTACGCATCATTGTAATCTGACTGTTCAACTGCTCAACATAAGAATTGTACCTGAGCTGGTTCTCGGCGCTGAGCGCCTGTTCGCGGTCCATATCCACATTATTGTCATTGTTGTTCATTGAGGTTGTTCCATCTGTTGTGACAACAGCAGCCGGCACAGCGGACACTGCTCCGAATTGGAAATGGCGGGAATCAGATACTCTCGCAGCCAGTGTTGGTTTTATTCCACTCTCCTGCTGTTTCAGGAAACTCTCAAAACTGACATCCGAGCGTTTGAAGTTCGGCGTATCCGCATTTGCTACGTTATTAGCCAGAACACTTTGTCGTTTGGTGGCAGCATTAAGGCCTCCCTGCAATCTTTGAAAACTGACACTGTTCAGCAAACCCATGGTGATCCCCCTTCCAAACCTATCATAATGAAAAGAATTCCACAACTTCTTCCGAATTCCTGCTTGTTTCGACAAAAAAAGCTAATTTATTCATAGTTTTGTCGACGACAGGTCGAAAGGTGTCGATATATACTTCAAATGTCAATCTCGCATACTATGATTCTCTTAGAATTTGTATATTATTACAATAAGAAATAAGCCCTATCTTTTCTGAAAAGAGAGGGCTTAAAGCATGATTTTACAACTTTTTACCTTTTTTGTGACATTTTATTCCTTTATATTGAATATTTTACCACTTAATGCATGAATTTCGAATTAAATTTGCATAGCAATAATTCGATATACCTATATTCAAAATTTTTAGCTGTCTGTCGCATTAAAGGATATATTGGCTTAAGTCGCGGTCCTGCGCGATTCCTGCCAACTTTTCGCGAACATACTCCGGTGTAATCACCATTGTCTCCAATGTAAGCTCCGGCGCTTCGAAGGAGAGGTCCTCCAGCAGCTTCTCCAGAATCGTGTGCAGGCGCCGTGCCCCGATATTCTCCATATTCTGGTTAACCGAAGCCGCTATTTTGGCAATCTCGTGGATGGCTTCCTTCTGGAACTGGATTTCAATGTTCTCCGTCTGCAGCAAATGGACGTACTGCTTAGTCAGCGCGTTCTTCGGCTCAGTCAGAATGGACACGAAATCCTCAAGCGTAAGGCTGCTCAGCTCCACACGGATCGGGAAACGGCCCTGAAGCTCAGGAATCAGGTCGGAAGGCTTAGCGATGTGAAAAGCTCCAGCGGCGATGAAAAGCACATAATCCGTCTTCACAGGCCCGTATTTGGTCATGATGGTTGAGCCCTCAACGATCGGCAGAATATCACGCTGCACACCTTCACGGGATACATCCGGCCCCGAGCCTTTGCCTTGGCTGGCCACCTTGTCGATCTCGTCAATGAAAATAATCCCGGACTGCTCGGCACGCGCTATCGACTCCTGAATCATATCATCTGTATCAATCAGCTTGGCTGCTTCATCCTGAATCAGTACTTTACGCGCTTCCCGGATCGGAAGCTTGCGCTTCTTGGTCCGCTTCGGCAGCAGATTGCCGAACATTTCCTGCATGTTCATGCCCATCTGGTCGTTGCCCTGTCCGGCAAACATATCCATCATCGACGGGGTAGTATCCTCCACATCGATCTCAATGATATCGTCTTCGAGCTGGCCGGCCAGCAGCTTGAACTTAATGCCTCTGCGCCGCTCGCTCAGGCTTCCGTCCTCTGCTTCCTCCTTGGTATCCTCATTGCTTCCGTTGTTACCGCCGAAAATCATCTCGAACGGATTGCGCTGCGCTTTGCCTTTCGCAGCAGAAGGGACGAGAATGGCTACAATCCGCTCATTGGCAAGCTCTTCGGCCCGGTCCTTCACCTTCTCGGTGCGTTCAAGCTTGACCATACGGATGGAAGTCTCCACCAGATCGCGGACCATGGATTCAACATCACGGCCTACATATCCGACTTCAGTAAATTTGGTAGCCTCCACTTTGATGAACGGGGCATGCACAAGCTTGGCCAGGCGCCGGGCAATCTCTGTTTTGCCGACCCCCGTAGGACCAATCATCAGAATATTCTTGGGCACAACCTCATCCTGCAGCTCCTCCGATAAAAGACTGCGCCGGTACCGGTTGCGGAGCGCAACCGCCACGGACTTCTTGGCCTGCTTCTGGCCAACGATATATTTATCAAGCTCTGCTACGATCTGGCGGGGTGTAAGCGATTGATTCACCATTGTGACTTCCTCCCTCTTTCTATGGCACCATGCCTATAATTGTTCAACAATAATATTGGAGTTTGTGTATACACAAATCTCAGAAGCAATCTGCAGCGCTTCCCGGGCAATCTCCGCTGCCTCCAGATGGGCTGCATGGCGTTTCAGTGCGCGTCCGGAGGCCAGGGCGAAATTCCCGCCGGAGCCAATGGCCAGCACATCATCATCCGGCTCGATAATTTCACCATTTCCCGAGATGAGCAGCATACCCTGCTTATCCATGACAATCATCAGCGCCTCAAGCTTGCGCAGGATCCGGTCCTGGCGCCAGTCCTTGGCCAGTTCTACCGCAGCCCGCTGCAGATTGCCGTGATGCTCCTCCAGCTTGCCTTCAAACTTCTCAAATAATGTAATCGCGTCGGATACGGAACCTGCAAAACCGGCAATCACTTGACCTCTGTACAGCCGGCGGACCTTCTTCGCCGTCGTCTTCATAATGACACTTTCTCCGAATGTAACCTGGCCGTCGCCGGCGATTGCCGCATGGCCGTTATGTCTTACCGCACAAATCGTTGTCGCATGAAAGCTGGGTAACATGATTTAGGACACCTCCAGGTGTGATAGTGTTTATTGCGTCGGACTATCCGCAGCCACCGGCTCTGCTTCTGAGACTTCAGGCTCCTTGTAAGCCAGGCCTTTGGCAGCAGCATAAGCAGCCAGGCTGTCCAGGGCGCGGTAAGCCAGACGTTCATTTTTGTCCTTCTTGCTGCGGAATCTGGTTTCAAGCTTTGGCAAGAGTCCAAAGTTGGCATTCATCGGCTGGAAATGCTCCGGGTCTGCCGAAGTAATATAGGCCGGCATACTGCCGAGCACAGTCTCTTCCGGGAAGATAAGCCCTTCTTCTCCCAGCGCAGCTCTGGCGGCGTTCATCCCGGCAATCATGCCCGAAGCCGCAGATTCGACGTAGCCTTCAACACCCGTCATCTGGCCCGCGAAGAACAGTCTTTCCTGTCCCTTCATCTGATAGGTCGGAAGCAGGAGCTTCGGAGAGTTAATGAAGGTATTCCGGTGCATTACCCCATAGCGGACATATTCAGCGTTCTCCAGGCCGGGAATAAGCGAGAACACGCGTTTTTGCTCCCCCCACTTTAGATGGGTCTGGAATCCGACCAGATTGTACAGCGTACCTGCAGCGTTGTCCTGACGGAGCTGCACAACCGCGTAAGGCAGTTTGCCGGTATGCGGATTCATCAGGCCCACAGGCTTCATGGGACCGAACAATGCCGTCTGCTTGCCGCGCTTCATCATAATTTCAATCGGCATACAGCCTTCAAAGTAAATCTCTTTCTCGAAATCTTTCAGCGCAGCCGTCTCGGCCGATACCAGCGCATCATAAAAAACATCAAATTCCTCTTCCGTCATCGGACAGTTCAGGTAAGCGGCTTCGCCCTTGTCATAACGGGAGGCCAGGTACACCTTCCCCATATCGATGCTGTCCTTCTCCACAATCGGGGCAGCAGCATCATAGAAGTAGAAATACTCTTCGCCAAGCAGCCCTTTAATCTCGGAAGACAAGGCCGGGGAGGTCAGCGGGCCGGTAGCAATGACTACAATCCCTTCCTCCGGTATATGCGTAAGTTCTTCATTTATGACTTCAACCAGCGGATGATTATGCAGCATCGATGTAATCTCCCCGGAGAATCCGTCACGGTCTACGGCCAGTGCGCCGCCGGCAGGCACTGCGTGGCGGTCTGCTGCTCCAAGCACAAGCGAATCGAGGCGCCGCATTTCTTCCTTGAGTACCCCCACTGCATTACCCAGGCCATTCGCGCGCAGAGAGTTGCTGCAGACCAGCTCGGCGAATTGATCCGTATGATGGGCCGGTGTCTTCACCACCGGACGCATCTCGTATAATCTGACCGGAACACCGCGCGAGGCGATCTGCCAGGCGGCTTCGCTGCCGGCAAGTCCGGCGCCAATTACGGTTACTTTAGCTGTTTCTGTCAATTCCTTTTCCTCCTGTGAACAATTATTCTGCTAATTCTTCGTTGTCCAGCACAGCCTCGGTATGATCACAAGAGGTGCACTGCAGCTTCACGCCTTGCTTGTTGCGCTTCTCTACCATCCATGAGCCGCAAGCCGGACAAGGCTTGACAGATGGCCGGTCCCAGGACACAAAGTCGCATTCCGGATAATGATCGCAGCCGTAGAAGACACGCCCCTTCTTGCTGCGGCGCTCTACAACCTTGCCCTCATGACACTGCGGACAGGTGACACCAATATCCTTGATGATCGGCTTCGTATTGCGGCAGTCCGGGAAGCCCGAGCAGGCCAGGAACTTGCCGAAACGGCCCAGCTTATAGACCATTGGCTTACCGCATTTCTCGCACAGCTCATCAGAGACCTCATCTTTAATCTCAATTTCCTTCATTTCTTCTTCCGCATGGAGCAGCCGTTTCTCAAAGGATTCATAGAACTCGGCGAGCACCTTTACCCAATCCTCGGAGCCTTCTTCCACATGGTCAAGATCCCCTTCCATATGGGCTGTGAATTCCACATCAAGAATCTCCGGGAAAAACTCTTCCATCTGCTCTATGATCAGCTCTCCGAGCTCGGTAGGCATAAATTTCTTCTCTTCAATAGCTACATATCCGCGTTTTTGGATCGTTTCCAGCGTAGGCGCATACGTACTTGGACGGCCTATACCCAGCTCTTCAAGCGTCTTAACCAGGCGTGCTTCCGTATATCTCGGCGGCGGCTGGGTGAAATGCTGCTTCGGCTCGATATCCTGTTTAATCAGTTCATCTCCCGCCTTTAGCGGCGGCAGATACTTATCTTCATCCGTCGTGCCGTCATCATTGCCTTCCACATAGACCTTCATGAACCCCGGGAAGGACACCTTGGAGCCGACAGCACGGAAAATTGCAGTGTCTGCTGTAATATCCACAGAAAGTGTATCAAGCAGGGCGGATGACATTTGACTGGAGATAAAACGTTCCCAGATCAGCTTATACAGGCGGAGCTGGTCGCGGCTCATAAATTCCTTCACGAGCTCAGGCTCACGGAGCGCCGAGGTCGGGCGGATCGCTTCATGCGCATCCTGGGCACCGGCAGCTTTCTTGGAATATTGCCGCGGAGACTCCGGAACAAATTTCTCACCGTATTTGGCGAGGATCAGCTCTTTCGCTTCATCCTGCGCGGTTACAGACAGCCGGGTAGAGTCTGTACGCATATAGGTAATTAAACCGACGGTGCCCTCTTTCCCCAGCTCAACACCTTCATAGAGCTGCTGGGCTACAGACATCGTTTTGGACGCGCGGAAGCCCAGCTTACGCGCAGCCTCCTGCTGCAGTGAGCTTGTCGTAAACGGAGCGGACGGATGACGCTGCCTCTCCTTCTCTTTTACCTCATGAACCTTGAAGGCGGCATTCCTGATCGCTTCCAGCACTTCCTGAACATCGCTTTCCTGGTTCAATTCCTTCTTATTACCGTTCAGCTTATGGAACTTGGCCTCGAATACAGAGTCGCGGATCGCCAGCTTTGCGGTAATGCTCCAATATTCCACCGGTACAAAAGCCGAGATTTCGTTCTCACGGTCCATAACAATCTTCACCGCAACCGATTGCACCCGGCCGGCGGATAAGCCCTTTTTGACTTTCTTCCATAATAGGGGGCTAATCTTGTATCCCACCAGCCGGTCCAGAATCCGCCGGGCCTGCTGGGCGTTGACCAGATCCATATTAATTTTGCGCGGTGTCTTAAATGCATCCTTAACAGCCTGCTTCGTGATTTCATTAAAAACTACCCGGCACTCCTGGGTATTGTCCAGATTCAGCGCATTCGCCAAATGCCAGGCAATAGCTTCCCCTTCACGGTCCGGGTCAGCTGCGAGATAGACTTTTTTCACTTTTTTGCTGGCATCCTTGAGTTCCTTCAATATAGAACCCTTACCGCGGATCGTTATATATTTGGGGCTGAAATCATTCTCCACTTCTACACCGATCTGACTTTTCGGCAAATCAATAATATGCCCCATTGAGGCCTTCACAATATATTTACTGCCCAGATATTTCCCGATTGTTTTCGCTTTTGATGGTGATTCTACAATAACCAGCGCATCTGCCATAGGTTTTCCTCCCGAAATTTTGTAAGCAAATGTCTTCATGAATCCGCTGTTATAACCGGATTGGGACTCAAGAACCTATGCTTTACACAATACCTTCTATATTAAATTACCTTATAAATTGCACCCGGCAATTGTGTTACCGCTTTTTTTATGATTAAAGATAACAGAACTGAATGCAAATGTCCAAAATCCCACCTCGTAGATCCCAGTAGCTCATCGAGGGAAAAAGGGCCTTGATGCAGTATATGGTAAAGGTGCAGCTCCTCACTTGTCAATTTCTTTTCAATTTGCCCGTCACCGGATTGCCCTGCCAAACCGTCCGCTGAGGACTCTTTCAGCCCCTTCGCAGGCAGATAAGATACGTATTCTTCCATAATATCTGCCGCTCCGGTTACAAGCTTAGCGCCTTGCTTAATCAGCTCCAGCGCTCCTCTGCTTTTGGGTGAGGTCAACGGACCTGGAACCGCAAACACATCCCTTCCCGCTTCAAGTGCTGCGTCAGCTGTAATCAGCGAGCCGCTGCGCAGATCTGCTTCCACAACTACGGTTCCGAGCGACAACCCGGCAATGATGCGGTTGCGCTGCGGGAATAGTCCCGGGTGGCTCGGCGTACCCAGCGGATACTCGCTTATTACCAGCCCGGCACGTGCAATCTGCCGCTCCAGCTCCCTGTTTTCCGGCGGATAGACCTTATCCAGACCAGTGGCTACTACTGCTATGGTGCTTCCGGGTCCGGCCAGCGCCGCTTCGTGGCAGATGCTGTCAATTCCCCGGGCCAGCCCGCTCACCACTGTAAGCCCCCCCGCACTCAATTCTTCTGCCAGCATCTCCCCTACCTTGCGTCCATAGGCTGTGGGCACACGGGTACCGACCATTGCTACCGAAGGGCGGGAGGCCAGCGCAAGCCGGCCGCGGTAATACAGGACCCATGGCGGCTGGGCCGTTTCCTTCAGCTGGGCCGGGTAGTCTTCATCCAGAATCGTCACCATTGCAGCACCGCTTTCTTCCATTAAAGAGCGCCGTTTTCGAATCCATGATTCGTCAAAATCAGCAGCGAGCTTTGCTGACATTTTTCCGCTGATTCCAGCCTTCCCCCAATCCTCCGCACTGCAGGAAAAGACTTCATTCGTCAAAAATCCCGCCTTGCATATCCTGTCGATACTTTTCCAGCCAATACCTTCCATTTCATTCAGGCCGAACAACAGTTCCCGGTTATCCATAAGTATTCGCTCCTATGCGGAAGGGCAGTCCTTCCTTAGTGGGTATGCCATATAAACACAAAAAGCAACCTTTCACCCCGGATTCCGGAATAAAAGGTTGCTTACCTTTAAGATGATTATACATGCTTCAAATGTAAAAGCAGTGATTTTTGTGTGCTCCGGTTAGCAGACTGCTAGTGGGTGGTGAACGCATTCAAGATTCCGCGCTCCTCCAGCACACTCACAAGGGTCGAGCCCATTTCTGCAGGCGTTGGCGCAACCTTAATTCCGCAGGCTTCCAGCACAGCGATTTTCTCGCTTGCCGTCCCTTTCCCGCCTGAAATGATCGCCCCGGCATGCCCCATCCGTTTGCCCGCAGGTGCTGTTACACCGCCGATAAACCCTACTACAGGCTTCGTCATATTCTCCTTAATCCATAGAGCGGCTTCCTCTTCTGCGGTACCGCCGATCTCCCCGATCATGACCACGGCTTTCGTACCGGGATCTTCATTAAACAGCTTCAGAATATCAATGAATTCCGAGCCCTTGACCGGGTCCCCGCCAATGCCGACTGCCGAAGACTGGCCGATGCCGCGGGCTGTCAGCTGGTGAACCGCTTCATAGGTTAAAGTTCCGCTCCGTGAAACTACACCGACATAACCCGGCATATGGATATAACCCGGCATGATGCCTATTTTACATTCTCCAGGCGTAATTACCCCGGGACAGTTAGGCCCGATCAGGACGGTAGACTTACCTTCCATATATCTGGAGACCCTCACCATATCAAGCACCGGAATGCCTTCCGTAATACAAATAACCAGCTCAAGCCCGGCATCCACAGCTTCCATAATGGAGTCAGCAGCAAAGGCGGGCGGCACATAGATTACACTCGCTGTCGCACCCGTAGCGGCTTTGGCGGCAACGACGGTATCAAACACAGGCAGACTGGTTTCCGTACCATTCTCCAGGGTAATCTGTACCGTGGTCCCCCCCTTGCCCGGTGTTACCCCGCCTACCATCTGCGTACCGTAATCCAGTGCTCCTTTAGTATGAAATAAGCCTGTAGCGCCCGTAATTCCCTGCGTGATGACTTTCGTATGCTTATCTACAAGAATGCTCATGTCTAAGGTCACATCCTCACTATTATTGTCGGATATTACACGAGAGAAACGATTTTACGGGCACCGTCAGCCATAGAATCAGCCGCTACGATATTCAGCCCTGAGCCGGCGAGAATTTCTTTGCCTAGCGCCACATTCGTACCTTCAAGCCGTACTACCAGCGGTTTCGTCAGGCCCAGCTGCCTGGCCGCTTCGACCACCCCGGAAGCAATGACATCACAGCGCATAATTCCGCCGAAAATATTAACAAATATCCCGCTCACCTTATCATCAGACAGGATAATTTTAAACGCTTCAGTAACCTTCTCCGTGGTCGCACCGCCCCCTACATCGAGGAAGTTCGCCGGTTCGCCGCCGTAATATTTAATAATATCCATGGTTGCCATTGCGAGCCCCGCCCCGTTCACCATACAGCCGATGTTCCCATCCAGTGCTATATAGCTGAGATCGAATTTGGAGGCTTCAATTTCTTTGGCATCCTCTTCGTCAAGGTCGCGCAGCTCCAGAATATCCTTATGCCGGTACAGCGCGTTAGAATCAAAGTTAAGCTTGGCATCCAGCGCCATTACGTTTCCGTCAGCGGTGACCACGAGCGGATTAATCTCCGCAATTGAGCAATCTTTATCCACAAAAGCCAGATATAGCGCTTGCATGAACTTGACCGCTTTATTCACCAGCTCGGACGGTATGGCAATGCTGTAAGCCAGTTTGCGTGCCTGGAAGGTCTGCAGTCCTACAGCCGGATCAATGACTTCCTTGAAAATCTTCTCCGGATGCGTGGCCGCCACCTCTTCAATTTCTGTACCGCCTTCCTCGGATGCCATCATGACCACCCGGCCGGTACTGCGGTCTACAACCAGTCCAATATAGTATTCTTTGACAATCTGGCAGCCCTCTTCAATCAGCAGCCGCTTCACAACTTTGCCTTCCGGCCCTGTCTGGTGGGTGATCAGTGTCTTGCCGAGGATCTCATCCGCATAGGCACGGACCTCATCACTGTCCTTCGCTACCTTGACGCCTCCGGCTTTGCCGCGTCCTCCTGCATGAATCTGAGCCTTGACTACAACAACCGGTGTACCCAGCGCTGCAGCAGCTTCCACTGCTTCCTCCACTGTATAAGCAACTTTTCCGTTCGGTACGGCTACACCGTACTTCTTGAGTACTTCTTTTCCCTGATACTCGTGGATATTCATACCGGAAGCCTCCTAAAGTGTTGCGGTGGCCGTATAGCAGGCAGCCTGCGGCCATTCCGCATTCCGTTTTGATTGTCCAAAGCCGGGGCAAGACTGGTGCTGTTGTCAATATCCCGGCACAGTCAGAAAACAAAGATCAGCCCTGTCTTCTGCCTGCGGCATCCTGCGACAATATAGAGCATATTACAGATTCCTATCTATAATTACCTATATGTCAGAATGTGAAACCCAGAATATTGTAACATGATTCTAAAACGCTTTCCTCATAAACTTTCACTATTTATACACATATTTTCGCTTAAATTCATGCCGTATTGCGAACGATTGCATTGACTTTATACTGCTGGACTATTTGGAGTTATTAATATTAGCTTCATGAACCCGTGCCAGCAGACCTTTAAACTGGCCCAGCAGAGCGATGAATTCCTCGGCGGAGAGCATGGTGCCTTCAGCCATTTTACCTGGAATACACAGTGCCTCCTGCTGTAGCGCGCGGCCTTGAATGGTCAGCGATATCAGCACCTTCCGCTCATCCTGCAAAGAACGTTCACGCAAGATCAGCCCTGCGGCCTGCAGCCGCTTCAGCAGCGGTGTAAGCGTGCCTGAATCCAGGAACAGTGCCTCTCCAAGCTCCTTGACTGTGCATTGCCGTCTTTCCCAGAGGACAAGCATCACGAGGTACTGTGAATAGGTCAAACCGATCTTGTCCAGATGAGGCTGGTACAGCTTCGTAAATTCACGCGAACAGGCATAAATCGTAAAGCAGAGCTGGTTCTCCAGCATAAGCTCTGGGGTTGTAGTTGTTTCTTCTTGCATCTCTTCTTCACCTGCCTTTGTGACATTAGTTTATCACAATTCATTTATCATTTCATGTTAATAGCGGAAAATAGATTGACTTTATTTTTAATTGTGTTAAATTAAGTTGTGTACAATACATTAACGAAACGAACGGGAGCGATTTATAATGATGACTATTCAACAGAAAATGTATGAAACTACAGTAAAAGCAGTCGGCGGCAGACAAGGCTACATCGAATCCGAAAGTCCTAAGCTGAACCTCACCATCAGCACTCCGCGGGAAATGGGCGGCGCCGGCGGCGAAGGCACTAATCCTGAACAGCTGTTTGCAGCCGGCTATTCCGCCTGCTTCGACAGTGCGCTGAACATGGTAGCCCGCCTCGGCAAGGTCAAGATTGAAGGCAGTGAAGTAACAGCTACAGTGAGCTTCGGCAAAGTTGAAGACGGCGGCTTCGGAATTGCAGTGAAGCTGGATGTACTGGTCAAAGGCGTTGATCACGAAACAGCTGTCAAGCTGACCGAAGCAGCCCATGGCGCCTGCCCTTATTCCCGTGCAACCCGCGGTAATATTGAAGTGGAACTGAACGTTCTGTAATCCGCGTCATCGGCGCCATTCCTATAATCCGGGTATCCCCCCATATCCGCCGCTTACCCTTCATATAGCATTACTCTCTCCTGCGGAGAGCAAGCACAGCCCCCTGCCCGGAACACGGGCAGGGGGCTGCTGTGTGATTAGGACTGCTGCAGTTGTACATAATTTGGGTTAAACTTCCTCCTCCGCCATCACCTGCCGGTCCAGATTACGGTATTGGACAGCTTCTGCCAGATGAGCAGAACCAATGTCCGCCTGACCCTCCAGATCGGCAATGGTGCGGGCCAGCTTAATAATCCGGTCATGTGCCCGCATACTTAGTCCTAGGCTCTCCAGTATATGGTTCAGGAGCTCGCCGCCCTCTGCCCCGAGGCTTGCATAACGGCGCAAAGCCGCACCGGAAAGCTCGCTGTTCCAGGAAATTGGCAGATGCTTATAACGCTCTGCCTGAACAGCCTGAGCGCAGAGCACCTCCGTGCGCATCTGCGCAGTCGAGAGTGCCGGGGCCGTCCGGTCCCAATCCTTCGGACGGGGCACAACCACCTGCATATCCATCCGGTCCAGCAGCGGCCCGGAGATTTTGGCCCGGTACTGGGCAATTTTGGCCGGGCTGCAGGTGCAGCGCTGGTGCGGATTGCCGGCTCCGAGAAATCCGCACATGCAGGGGTTCATGGAACAGGCCAGCAGAAACCGGGCCGGGAAGGTGAAGGAAGCCCGCGCCCGGCTGATGGTCACCACCCCGTCCTCCAGCGGCTGACGGAGTACTTCCAGCACCGAGCGGGAGAATTCGGGCAGCTCATCCAGAAACAGAATACCGCGGTGGGCAAGGCTTACCTCACCCGGCTTCGGCACACCCCCTCCGCCGATCAGTCCGGCTGCGGAGATTGTATGATGGGGTGAACGGAACGGACGGCTGCGCAGCAGACCGCCGCTGGCATCCTTCAGCTTGCCGGAGGCGCTGAAGATCTTCGTTACCTCAAGCGATTCCGTATCACTAAGCCTGGGTAGAATGCCCGGCAGACGTTTGATGAGCATTGTTTTCCCGGTACCCGGCGGGCCGATCAGTATAATATTGTGCATCCCGGCAGCCGCGATTGTCAGCGCCCGTTTCACATGGTTCTGGCCGATGACATCACTGTAGTCCTCCTGCATCAGCTGCTCCTCCCGCATAATCATCCCGGCCGGACTCTTTGATTCAGGCAGATATTTCAGATGCTCCAGCGTAAGCGCCAAGACCGGCGGCCTTTTCTGGGAAGCCCCCTCCTCACTTACCGTTACCGGAAACGGCAGCCCGCCGGGCTGAGAACCGGAGGCAGGCCGCACATCTGCTTTCTTCCCCACCATTTCCGGCGCTTCAGGCTGTCCGGGCTGTGGCAGATCCCGTAAATGCCCGGCGGTGTATACGCTGATCCCTGTAATCAATACCGCCTCAGCAGCATTTCCCGGCGGTACAAGAACCGCTTTAAATCCGGCGCGGCGTGCAGCCTCCACCATCGACAAGACCCCGTTTACCGGGCGCAGGCTGCCATCCAGTGCCAGCTCCCCGATAAGCAGCATGTTCTCAGCCTCAGGCATGACCAGTTGTCCGCTTGTTGTCAATATCCCGAGTGCGATTGCCAGATCGAATGCTGAGCCTTCCTTCCGCAGATCCGCAGGCGCCAGATTGATCGTGACACGCTGCTGGGGATAGCTGTAGCCGCAATTTTTGACAGCGGCCCTTACCCGTTCTACCGCTTCCCGTACAGCAGAATCCGGCAAGCCGATAATACTCGTCTGCGGCAGCCCGTTCGCCAGATCAACCTCCACACCAATCATTACACCCTCAATGCCATACAGACAGGCGCTATGCATTTTTCCATACATAAAAAAAACACCTCTTCTCCTGAATTACGTCCATACCGGACGTTCATTTCCAAGAAAAAGGGTGCTTCCTCATTTTCCGTTAGCTCTATTAAGTTATAGTATACGCAGCTTCTACTCCAATGCGCAATGGTTATTGCACATCCTGTAATGCACTATATTCAAACTTTAAATGTATTGCATAATTACGCATTCGTGACTGCAGCATCAGGGACTCAGCCTTCCTCGCTGACCACAACCTTATCCCGGATCTGTTCAAATGACAGCGGGGTATAGTTCCAGTGCTCTACACAAATATTGAAATAGCTGCTGCCTTCATATTTCTGGCCGTGAATATGACCATGCACATTAACGTAAGGCATATGCTTGTTCATATACATAGGTTCATGCGACAGGATAAAAAAGTCCTTATAGACCAGCGGATATTCACTAACCTCGTTAAAACCGGCTTCCAGCCACCAGTCCCGTCCGCGCCCGCGGTCATGATTGCCGAGAATCAGTATTTTGTACCCGTTCAGGGCCCTGATGATCTCCCGGGTGGCTTCCTGGTTCAGAAATGAGAAATCCCCCAGATGAAATACTTTATCCTCCTTGCCCACCACGGCATTCCAGCTGTCAATCATTGCCTGGTTCATGTCTTCTACGCCGGCAAACGGACGGGATTCGAAATCTATAATCAGTTTATGGCCAAAATGATGATCCGAAGTAAAATATACAGTGGACAATCCGCCTTCTCCTTTCCGCATACCAGCTGTAGACTTATTTATTCCAGTTACGCTTGGAAGACCGGCGGTTTGTATCCATCTGAATCAGCTCCGCCAGCGGCGGGGCCTCCTCATGATCAATCAGCCACTGCCGCATTGCCTTAATCGCCTCGACCTGCCCGTTGCCCTTGTCTCTCCAGGTCAGCAGTTCAATCACGTTTATGACCAGTGACAGGAGACTGCTGTTGCTGCTTTCAGTCTGCTCGGCGCGCATCTTATGGAATAATGCCTCATTCTCCCAGTCAATCAATATTTCTTCCGCTATATTCGGCCGCATAACGGTAAATGTCTTGTTACAATGGCTACAGCAGATCACTGACAAGGGCTCTCCGCCAAGCTCTGCCACTACTTTGTGTTCACAATATTGGCAAGTAAAACTCACCTGTATATCAATCGGTTGATTAGTCACTCTGGCAGCCCTCCTCATGGTGCATTAAAAGATACACTAATGTTTACCCATTTCTTTTGAGAAATGACCCATGAAGCCGAGGTAGTGTCAAGGGGAAAATTATGTTTTTCGCAGATAATTATCAAAAAAAATCAAAATGCCTTACGGATATGCCGCAGTGATGCCACACTGAGATCCGGATTAAGCTGCACGGCAATCACATCAAAGGAAATTACCGCAAGATGCAAGGCCTTCATATGCAGATATACCTGCGCCGTATTCCTGACCTGGCGGATTTTGCGGTTATCCACCGACTCTTCCGCGGTTCCCTGTACACCCGCTCCGCTGCGGCTGCGTACTTCAACGAAGACAATCTCCCCTTCATGCTCAGCAATCACATCCAGCTCACCGCTGCGGCAGCGCCAGTTGCATTCCCTGATCAGGTATCCCCGGGTGGACAGATACAAACATGCCGCCTGCTCGGCAGCCGCCCCCTTCTGCTTACGGGAGAAGGGCTCTCCCTCTGACGCAGGTTTCACTTCATTCTCCGTTCCCCGGCTGAACGGTCACTCTGATACACATAGCTCAGAATTTCCGCGACCAGCTGGTAGAGCTGCGGCGGAATCTGCTGATCGAGATCAAGCTTGGACAGAACCTCTACCAGCGCCGCATCCTCCTGAACGGCCACACCGTTCTCTTTCGCTTTTTGCAGAATGATATCCGCAACTGAGCCTTGACCCTTGGCTACTACGACCGGCGCTTCATTTTGACCGGGGGTATATTTGAGGGCGACTGCCTTTTTGAGATTTCGCGAAATTTCAGTCTTAGGCTCATCACTCATATACGGTAATCTACTCCTTTGTAGGCATCCGGCACATAATCTGCCTGCTTGGCAGACACCGCCGCTGCCCCCGGCTCCGGCAACGGCTCAGTGCGCAGGCTGGACAGCTGGTAACCGATGCCCTCAACTGCTGTCTTAATCTCTTCACGGCGCCCTTCCAGCAGCTCCAGCACCCACGGCTCATTGTTATGCAGCTTGAGGCTGACAATTTTGCTTGCCACCTGCACATCCACCATCGTCTGGCCGAGCTGTTTCATGTCCAGGTCAAACCACAGGCGGCAGTTCGCCGCATCCAGCTCTCCTTTGCGGCCGCGCCGCGACTGGATATGGACGGAGGCCGTCTCCTGGCCGTCCGGTCCGCGCAGCGGCAGGAACATCGTCACCTGCGCGAACGGCGCGGTGCGGTCCGTATTCAGCAGCAGCTGCTGGCCCGTCAGCTGCTGGACAAGCTGGCCCGCGGCATCCTTGACCGCGGGCGGCACCTCGCTTGCG
The DNA here is from genome assembly GCF_032302195.1 of Paenibacillus sp. MMS20-IR301. NCBI lineage: Bacteria > Bacillati > Bacillota > Bacilli > Caryophanales > Paenibacillaceae > Paenibacillus > Paenibacillus sp. MMS20-IR301. The sequence continues at coordinate 1,302,208 of NZ_CP135275.1, read as the reverse complement.
CCAAGCATCTGCAGCAGCACGCCCTTGAGCGTCCCGGCGGCTTCATCCGCGCCGCCGGACGCTCCCTGCAGCGCCGCAGCCGGCAGCGCTGCTTCGCGCCCGCCCGCGGCCCCGGCCCCGCCGCCGCGCACGGCCTGCTGCTCGTGCTCCGCACCGAGCAGCTTCAGCACCCGCCCTACCCAGGCCTCCGTATCGGAGGAGGCCTGGACGGGCGGGGCGGTGTTGCCCGCCGCACCGGAGGCGGGCGGGTCCCCGGCGAGCTGCGGCAGGCTGCCGCGCAGCTGGGTCAGCACGCCCTGCAGCTTCGCGAGCAGGGCCGGCCCGGAGGCCGCAGCACGGGGCTGCGGCTGCGGGTCAGTGCCGGCTGCCAGCTGCGCAGCGGCAGCCTCCCGCGGGGCTGCGGCCTCATGCCGGCCCGCAGCTACAGCGCCGCCCGCCTGCGCCGCTGTAGCTGCGGCAGCCTCCGGGTTGCCGCCCGCGCGTGCAGGCGCGGAAGCGGCTGGATCGGTACCGCCGGCGGGCCGGGCAGCACCCGGTCTTGCCGCCTCCGGCTCGCCATCCGTGCGGACAGTCCCTGCTGCGGCCGGATCAGCAGGTCTGCCTGCCCGCGCCGCTGCGGGTCCTGCCGCCTCCGGCCCGCCGTCCGCCTGTGCAGCTCCGGCAGCCGCAGGGTCAGCTCCAGCTGCTGCTCCCAGCTTCGGGCCAGCCCCTGCGGAGGGTTCCTCTCCATCCGCCGGACCGGCATTTATAACAGCTGCTGCATCAGCACTCGGTCCTGCCGGACCATCAGCCTGCCGGATTGCTCCTGTATTACCAGCGCCGCTTGTCAGGTCCTGTACCAGTCGCGTTTGCCCTTCCGCCGGAGAAGCAGCTCCCGTAACAGAAGCAGAGCCGGCAGGTCTGCCGCCAGCAGTCTCCGGCTCTGCCGCCAGTCCCGGCTGTCCGGCTGAAGCAGCAGAATTCCCTGCATTTGTTGGGGCAGGGGCAGGAGCAGATGCAGCCGGTCCGTTCCCCGCTGGCGGCTTAGCCGTTCCTGCTGAGGCCTCACTCCCCTCAGCATCCTGCTGCTGAGCCCATACGTGAAGCTCAGTCTCCAGCTTAGCCAGCAACTGATGCAGCTTCGGCCCGAACACAGCCTGCTGCAGTCCCCTCACGCTCTCCGCAGTAACCGGCAACCCGCGCTTCACGGAGATGACCGCCGCTTCCAGCCACTCTGAAGCCGGCACGCCGGGAGGTTTGGCGTTCATGACTGCATCCAGCTTCGCTGCTGTCTCCTTTGTCAGGGCCAGGCCCCCGGACTGCATGGCCTGAATGATCTCCCGCCCGGCTTTGGAATTCGCCAGCCCCAGCGATTCGATAGCCTCGCCCATGCTTTGCGGCGAAGATAGTGCAGCTTCACCCAGTGTGACCGGCTTAAGAACCGGCAATCCGCCTTCGCCGGGCGAGCCCACCTGCAGATTCAAGGTCTGGCCGGCGGCAAGCGGTGTTTCCAGCTCTGCGCGGACAGGGGTTCCCTGAATCTGTACAACAGCCTCTTTACCTGAATCAGATACGCTGAGTACTACGCCGCGAACAACCTGACCTTCCTTCAGTTCAACAGTTTTAGCTTCTCCCGCTTTGGTGTCTCCAAGCAAGCCGCGAATAAGTGACCCGATATTCATGCTGTCCGCCTCCCTTCTCTTCTACTTTATATCGGCAATTTCTTAATTGATGATTAAATAAATCCCGCTGTCTGCGCCAGTTTCCCTGCAATCCGCCCTAGAATAAGGTCATCTGCTCCTGCTCCGCCAGAATGTTACCGATGAAGCTGCGGCGGTGCATAGGGGTTACCCCCAGTGACTTGATCTGTTCACGGTGCAGCTTGGTCGCATAGCCTTTATGTATTTTGATACCGTAGTCCGGGTATAATTCCTCCCACAGCCCTTCACACAGCCGGTCGCGTGTAACCTTGGCGACAATCGAGGCGGCCGCGATCGACTGACTGTTGGCATCCCCTTTGATGATCGCCCGCTGCGGCAAGGGCAGGTCCACCTTTTCGGCATCAACCAGCATATAATCAGGCTGCCTGCTTAGTCCCTCAATAGCCTTCCTCATCGCCAGACGCGCAGCCTGCTTAATGTTAATCTCATCAATTACCGTTGATTCCACATGCCCTACACTTACCGCCAGCGCCTGGTCCATGATGATATCGTACAAGGCTTCCCGCTTCTTGGCTGTCAGCTTCTTGGAATCATCTACACCTTCTATAATAAGGCCCACCGGCAGAATGACTGCGGCAGCCACCACATCTCCGAACAGACAGCCCCTGCCAACTTCATCTACTCCGGCTATATGCTGATAGGACTGTTCCCAGCCTTCCTTTTCATATAAAAGCATATCGATTTCACTCACGTTACTCCACCTGCCACTTCATAAATTATCCGGTTCCTCTACTTGCCAGCTTAACATACGCGGCCATTATGGTCATCTGCCATTATAATGATTTTTTAACTTGAAGCTAAGCCTCCCCTGCGGTGAACAATTGGAATTCCAGCTGCTGCCTGCAACCATTTTTCTTGAAATAACCTGCTGTTTACAGCTGAGATCAGTTTACCCAACCGCTCGCTATCACTTCTGCAAGTCCAAAATTCCCTATGTTCCTATTTTGCATTCCTTAATTCTTGCTTGCCGTTATTTAATTGGGTTAGCCGCCGCATCTTAACAGTCTCCCGATTTACTTTCCTGCACGAAATACAACATTCCCTTCATTATTTCCGCCCCATTTCAAAAATGTTGTATGAATTGCAGTATTCCTTCGCCTTCAAGCTGTTTTGATAGATTATTATTGTATTTCCTGCAACAATCCTCCAGAACACCCAAGAATCAATGAATCAAAGTTGTATTACAGAGTCAATTTCATAATTCAAAACCCTTGCTATATCTGGTTTTGTTGAGCATAGAAAAAGGAGTACCTCCCCACATTCTCGAATTTATAGGCGACGAAACCCACCCGAGAACGAAAAGAGGTAATCCCTATCTATTCAATTCGACAAGAAGAACTGTTTTCCTTTAAGGAATTGTTCCAGATGAACCCCGAAGATAAATACAACCATATTTTTGAGCACTTAGATCTCTCCAAGGTGCTGCACACCCTCCGGAAAAAGAGTAACCGTGGCCGACCCGAAAAACTGAATGTACCTGCGATGATCTATTCATTGCTCATCGCCAAAATGGAGAACATCGAGTTTATTTCTTCTCTGGTCTGGCGTCTTTTGCACAGTGAAGAGTTTCGGGCGCAGTGCCGATTTACCGGCTCCGACAATATCCCGAGTGAAGCCTCGTATTCCCGTTTGATTCATGCGCTAGAGCAAACCGGAATGCTCGAGAACCTGCAGGATTCGTTGGTCCTGTCTGCCCTAGAGGAAGGGTTTGTTAGCGGTACACATCTCGCCGTGGATTCCTCTATTGTGGAGGCTTGGGATTGCCAATTCAGCGAAGCTGCGGCGAAACGCCGCGCCGCTCGCCGTCCACCAAAGCCAAGTGAGGCTTCGGTGGCAGAGCCGCAGCTCCAGTTTGAACTCCCGGAGCCGAAGCCCACCGTAGTGAACGGGCCACCGAAGAAACCTGCCTACGCCAAGCGTGGACGTCCATCGCATGCAGAACGAGAATGCCGACGGGAGGAACAAGAAGCTTATGAACAAAGCCTCGGACCGTTTCAGAAAACCATTGAAGCAATGTTGCCTTACACCTATGACGAACTGTTGGCCGCGCTGCCCCGGCATGCCGCACGTTGTGACAAGAAAAATACGAAGGGGCGACTCACCAGTTATTACGGGTTCAAGGCAAATCTGCTGGTTGATACGGACAGTCAATATATTGTTAGTGGCTTATGGAGTTCAGCGAATCCCAATGACCAGCGTATGGCGGTTGTTCTCCTCAAAGGCCTGCTTCTGAAGTTCCCTTCGCTAAACGTAAAGCATATCTTGGGCGACAAAGGGTATGACAGTTCAGCCATTTACCAGTTGATTCATTCCTTAGGCGCTTTTCCTATTATTAAAATGATTCACCACAAAAAACCGCCCGAGGGGATGAACCAGGATTACACCCCTGTGTGCTCGCAGGGACACGCCTACCGTTACGACAGTTTCGATGCCAAATACGAAACGCTGCGTTACACCAGGCCGAACCAGTGTAAAGACTGTCCATTTTCCGAATCCGGCTGCCAAAAAGTGTTTAAGATCCGAATTCAAACCGATTTGCGAAAGCACGCTTACCCAGCAAGAGGGAGCGAGAGCTTTACGCAACTGTATAACAAACGAACGGCTGTAGAACGTGTTTTTGCCTACCTCAAAGAGTATTTTGGGATGAAACGCACACGTCACCGCGGCGTCCGGGCAAGTGTCGATTTCCAGCTCAGCACATTGGCCTACAATTTGAGTAAGTTTGCGCTAGACAAGTTGAACAAGCAGTTGAGTAACTCCCAGCAAGTGGCCTAACTTTTTTTAAAAAACAAACTCAGCTTTTGGCCCAGTCTTGCTATTCAGCAAACTGAATTATGAAATTGACTCTTACATACAATAATTACTGCGCTCACCCGCGCTACTCGCCAAATGCCGGTTCTTCTACGCAAAAAAGAGCCTATCCCAGTAACACGGATGGCTCTTCCATACCCTAATTCATTCTATTGCTTACGGAGTCTCCAGCGTAAAGCGCCCGAGCTTGCCCGCGCGCAGCTCATGCAGCAGTGCCCGTGAAGCTTTCTCCAGGTCTACCCGGCCGCCGCTCAGCAGACAGCCGCGCTTGCGCCCTACGGCTTCCATGACAGCAACAATTTCATCCGGGTTCTCCAAGTCCTCAGGCAGCTTAGTAATACCGAAGCGCTCCTGGAACCGGCTGCCGTAATCCTTCACCAGATATTTCACCGCATAAAAGGCGATATCCTCGATATTCAGGATTTCTTCCTTGATTGCCCCGGTTACTGCCAGCTTATAGCCTACAGTCTGGTCTTCGAACTTCGGCCAGAGAATCCCCGGCGTATCCAGCAGTTCCAGATTACCGCCTGTCTTGATCCATTGCTGGCCCTTGGTAACCCCCGGACGGTCGCCGGTAATCGCAATACTTCTGCCCGCCATCCGGTTAATGAGTGTCGATTTGCCTACATTGGGAATTCCTACGATCAATGCACGCATCGCCCGCGGATTAATCCCTTTAGCAATTTGCCGGTCGATCTTGTCCTTCAGCAGCAGCTTGACCTGCTCAGGAATCTCCTTGATGCCAGTTCCTGTAGAAGCATCTACAGGATAAGCAACATGTCCCTGTTCCTTGAAGTAAGCAAGCCACTTGCGCGTAGACTCCGGATCGGCCAGATCGGCTTTGTTGAGAATAATCAGCCTAGGCTTGTCCCGCAAAATATCGTCAATCATCGGATTACGGCTGGAAAGCGGCAGACGGGAATCAAGCAGCTCAATCGCAACATCAATCAGCTTCAGCTTATCCTCAATTTGCCGTCTAGCCTTCGTCATATGACCAGGAAACCATTGAATGGCCATTGCCGTCACCTCCTTTGACTTCTGTCAGCTTAATGATTAATTACTGTAATATCTTTGACCGGCCAGAAGATCAGGTCTGCACGGCCCACAATATCCCCAAGCGGTACATAACCGATCATCCGGCTGTCTGTACTGTCTGAGCGGTTGTCACCCATAACAAATACATGGCCTTCCGGCACAGTGCCGTCGGTGAAGTCTTCATTCGGGAAGTTCTTATTGTTGTACAAAGAATTGTTATTATGCGCTTCATCAATCGCACCTTGAATATACGTTTCATTCACCGGTTCGCCGTTAACGGATACGACATCCCCTTCAACCTTGACCGTATCTCCGGCTACGCCAATAACACGTTTAATGAAATCCCTGCCTTCAGAAGGCACATGGAATACGATAACCTCACCGCGCTGCGGCTTACGGATATCATAGAGAATTTCATTCACAATAACCCGTTCTCCGGTATGGAAGTTAGGCTGCATGGAAGGCCCGTCTACAATAAACGGTTTGAACAAAAGCCAGCGTATCAGAATAACCAGAACCAATGCAATCGCAATGGCTTTAATCCATTCCAGAACTTCATTCTTTGGCTTCCGGGGGCTTTGGCTGCCTTGCTCAGTAATCTCACCTTGTCCCGGCTGCAAATCCTGCTGCATAGTTCACCGTCCTCTCCATATGTTGTTATCTCCACTATACAATACAAAAAAACTCCTGCCAAAAACTCCCCCGCGATTACTCCTTCAGGAGGCCTTTTCGGAGAAGCTGATCCTAAGGCACATATTCTTACACTTAAGGTTTTCATTACAGAACAAGAATAAACGAAAGGGGCTTGAATTCAAGCCCCTTTCCTTTGTCACTATTCTAGCGACGGATTTCTTTAATTCTTGCAGCTTTACCGCGCAGGTCACGAAGATAGTACAGCTTCGCACGACGCACTTTACCACGGCGAGCCACTTCGATTTTCTCGATTTTAGGGGAGTTGACTGGGAATGTTCTTTCCACACCAACACCATAAGAGATTTTACGCACTGTAAAAGTCTCTCCGATACCACCGCCGCGGCGTTTGATTACAACGCCTTCGAACAACTGGATCCGCTCACGAGTTCCTTCGATAACTTTTACGTGCACTTTCAAAGTGTCACCCGGGCGAAAACTCGGGATATCTTTGCGAAGTTGCTCTTGCGTAATAGCTTGTAGGATATTCATTAAGGACTTCCTCCTTCCGTACAGGTGTTCTTGCCTCTTCCGGAGAGCCATTGCTCTCCCTCATTATCCGCAGAGGACCACCGTATTCCACACAACAGAAATAATAATATCACAAAGGACAGGCTTCTGCAATAGTTATTTTTAGTTTGCTGGTTTAATTTATAGCGGCAGCATATCCCGTTTCTTCGCTTTAGCCTTGCAATCCTTGCAGAGCCCGACCACACTTCCGTTATCCTGGGCATAGAAGATCAGCTTGCCGTTCTTCTTCTTGCATGAAGAGCAGAGCTGTTCGGCAGCATTCTGCTTCGCCCTGCGGTGGCTTTCCATCGATATTACGTTACTGGTCTTACCCTGCACCACTCCGGCGGACCGTCCTTTGTCCATCCGGCTGCGGAATGCTACATAAACCGCTGCACCAATTATTAAAATAATGAAGACCGCCGCATATTGCATTTGGCTCATCCGCTCCTCTGACTTTTCAGTCAAAATAGTAAACAGACCAGGCTCCGTCAACCTTCTGTACCGGTCTGTTCCAGCTGCAAAAATTGATCATTCCGGTCTTAGATCTAACGCTAGTTTAACATATCGGGCCGGTAAAATGTAGTCGGCCGGAAGTACTGGACTTTAGTCTAGTACAGCAACCCGCCGCCAGCCCGTTATCCAATGATTTTCCATAATATATAATATTGAGTATACATAAGCATATTATTAACCCTCAGGAGGGTAACTATATTGAAGAAAAATCAGAACACAGCACTCCTCGCTGCCGTAGCCGTATTCTCAATTGCCATACTGGCCGGCTGCCGGGAGCTTCCGGGCAAGGAGGCTGCCGATAACCAGCTGGAGCAGCGCTTATCCGGCAATTTCCAGCAGGAGGCTGCCCAGGCCGTGAAGAGTAGCATCGGGAATATTACCACAGCTGTCGGCGAGGCCGTTCAAGAGACCACCGAGAAGCTGGAAGACAAGATTAATGCCGAAGGGATAAGCAGAGAGTTCTCCACTTCCCTGCCGGCCGGTTCAGCCTCCGTAGTCAAAGTGGAGAATGCCCTGGGTGAAATCGCGCTCTCCCCGTCTTCCGGTGATGAAATTGTAGTTACAGCTACCGTAATTGTCCATGACCGTAACAACAAGGAATCAACAACAGCTATACTGGATAACGCTGAACTATCGATCGAGCATGCAGGAAATGCGCTGATCGTCTCTATGCATGGAACGGGCAATACTGAGAAGGACCTGTGGGACTGGGCTAAGAAGGAATACGGAGACTCCGACTTCAGCATTAATTATGCAATCGGGCTTCCTGCGGATGTTGACAGGTATGAGCTTACCAATAATGTTGGGGCCATTCAATTACGCGGCCTGAAAGGTTCTTTCGATGTTACCAGCAATGTCGGCAGCATTATTGTTCAGGATGCTGTCTTCACCGGCAAATCCGCAGTAGTCTCCAATACAGGAAGCATTGAACTTGGAATCTCCGGTATGGAAAGCGGCAGCAGCCTGAAGGCGCGGAGCGACATCGGCAGAATTACTGCCGATCTGGATCACTCCCTGCAGTGTACTGTGAAGGCAGACAGCGAGCTGGGTCATATCGCCGGAGCTGAAGCAGGCAAACCGCAGGATTATAACGGCGGCGGACCGCTGGTCTCGCTGACGACACAGATCGGGGCAATTTCAGTTAATCCATAGCATTCCATTATAAATAACTCTGCACACACATAAAGCGGGCCTCCCTGATACGCCAGGGAGGCCCGCTTTATGTGTGCAGACAGTTATCAGATCAGAGCAATCGCCAGCAGGGTAAATAAACTGAGGGTAAGGATTTCACTGCCATAACCATAATAGCCGCCATAGTAATTCCCCGGACCGCCCGGATAGAATGCCGAAGTCTGCATTCTGCCGTTGCCTTTTGTTTTCAGATATACATTGTTCCGGTCCACATCGACAATAATGCCTTCATGACGTTTGCCGTCATTGGTCATAATGCGTACCCGCTTATTTTTGCAGTGCAGACAATTATAATAAGCTTCCATCTGATGATTCCTCCTCAATCGTGTTGCTGTATTTTATGAGGGGAGGGATAAGCCGGTAACGGCAATCGTCACGAGGCAAATGTCTATAATTATTTTAGCTGTGAAACAAAGAACTTGTGAACATTCTGTATCATTTTCCAGCAAAAAGGGGTATTATTAGGGTATAGAGTTGAATTGAAGCGCTTACGATTGTGAACAATAATCTACAATTCATAAGGAGGCAGGAATCATGAGTACAGCAGGCAGACGTTTCATTAATGAAGGAATACTTCGTATCGCCTGGTTTATCATATTCACATCACTCACCTATACGGTGCGCCATTACACTTGGGCAATTGTACTGCTTATGGTTGTTGCCTTGTATTCATTAGTTACAGGTGTAATTATGCTTACCCGCGACCGCCGGGGCAAAGCCTAACCTGCAGGTCATGCTTCATCCATTACATTATTCCTTATTAAAACACTTCCGCCAGAGCCGCAGTGCTGACGGAAGTGTTTTTTGTAATCGGAGCGGATCACGAAAAGGACATCTGCTTTAATGCCGTTCCGATCCAAACTTTTTTTATTTATTATTAAAATTTAATGGTTTTCTCAAACAAGCTGTGATATACTCTTGGCACAAGGAAAGGAGGTGCGTTCACATCAAGCATGACATGCTGAACGTATCCCTTACCCGGACCAACGGCTGAATTACTGGCCCTGGTGGCGCGGGATACGGATCAAGGTAATAAGTAAGCGCCTCGGGTAGAGAGACCGTCTTCGGACGGTCTTTTTTTATATGCTACGGGGTCCCGCCAAAAAACCACTGAAGCAGCGAACAAGAGGTTCGCCTGTCTTCAGTGGTTATCGGCAGGATATTATATCGCTCTGGCTATGGAACCTGTTACCAGGGTCTGCTCAATGCTTAGCAATAAGATTACGATTTGCGGTTCTTATAATAATCAATGATATCACTTACCGTGCGGAGCGGCTCCGCCTCCTTGTGGACAGTGTCCACGGCTGGCTTGAATGGTTCATGCGTATTCGTAGTCACTTCTGTCATTCCCTCCGATAGTTAAGCTAGCTGCGTCTAAAGCTGCAAGTTTCATTGCTGCGGCACCTCTATCTATTACCCTAGAAAAAGGATATCGACGCACATTTGCTCGCATTCTATTATGTGAATCTTCTGTGTCTGCTAAACTCTTATATTTGGCTGAACTTCTTCCCCGCTCCTCAGTACACAGCAAAAAAACGCCTCCCTAACGTAATATACGTTAAAAAGACGCTTGTTATGACTCTTTTCCCGGCCCATTTTTATTAATTCGTATCCGTACTCCCCTGTTCCCGCAGCCGCTTCAGCACCTGCTTATCCTTCGCGGACAGGTCAGCCGTCTCCAGAAGATCGGGCCTGCGCTCCAGAGTCCGCTGCAGCGCCTGTTCACGCCGCCAGAGCTCAATGTTGGCGTGATGTCCGCTGAGGAGCATATCCGGCACCTTCCAGCCGCGGAATTCTGCCGGACGGGTGTAATGCGGGTACTCCAGCAGCCCGGTGCTGAAGGAGTCGGTCACTGCTGAAGTCTCATTCCCGAGCGCTCCCGGCTGCAGCCGGACTACCGAATCAATAACGGTCAGCGCAGGCAGCTCCCCGCCGGTCAGGACATAGTCGCCAACCGACAGCTCATCGGTTACCAGATGCTCGCGGATCCGCTCATCATAGCCTTCATAATGGCCGCAGATGAAGATCAGATGCTCTTCCCCGGCAAGCTCCTCCGCGATTTGCTGTGTATACGTCTGGCCCTGCGGGCACATCAGAATAATCCGCGGCTTCACCGGAGAAGCGCTGCCGCCCTCTTCCGCCGCCTCTTCAGTCTTCACAGCGGCAGTCCCGCCCGCAGATGCGGTATCAGCGGTCTGGGCCAGTACATGCTCAACCGCTGCGAAGATCGGATCCGGCTTCAGCACCATCCCGCCGCCGCCCCCATAGGGTGTGTCGTCTACAGTGTTGTGCTTGTTTCCCGAGAACTCACGGAAATTCACCGCATTCAGCGTAACAATTCCTTTATCACGGGCTTTTCCGAGGATGCTCGTACTGAATACCCCTTCACACATTTCCGGGAAAAGTGTAAGGACATCAATCCGGATCATGGAAGCAGCCCTTCCATAATGTGCACCGTGATTTTCTTCGCTTCAATATCTACGTTGAGCACTACATCGTTGATAACCGGAATGAGAATCTCCTGGCCCTTAGCCGGCTTGACTACCCATACATCATTCGCCCCCGGCTGCAGAATCTCTGTTATCGTACCGAGCGGACTTCCGGCATCCTCATCCGTGTACACCTCACAGCCGACAATCTGATGGAAATAATATTCGTTCTCCGGCAGCTCAACCAGGTCATCACTTGGCACCTTAAGCATACTGCCCTTGTACTTCTCAATCTGATTGATGTTGGTGTAGCCTTTGAGCTTAGCAATATACATCCCTTTATGCTCTCTGGCCGATTCAATGGTTACTTCAAATTTCGCACTGCCGTCTGCAGGAATCAGCAGCAGCTTCTTCCCCGGTGCGAAGCGGACTTCCGGAAAATCGGTATGGGACAGGATTTTGACCTCTCCGCGGATTCCGTGTGTATTCACCAGTCTGCCTACAGTTAACTCTTCGGTCATATGATCTCTCCTTTTGCAGGTTCGGTTATCTATATATTTCAACAAAAAGGAGCCGGGATATACTATCCAGGCCCCTCCTTGTGCGCATCCTTAAGATAAAATATCTACGGTAACGCGTTTATCGCTCTTGACTGCTGCCGATGTAACTACGGTACGAAGCGCTTTGGCGATCCGCCCCTGCTTGCCGATGACCTTGCCGACATCATCAGGATGTACGGAGAGCTCATAGACAATCAGGTGATCCTTCTCCACGGTCCGTACGGTCACATCCTCTGGATGATCCACTAAAGCCTTAGCAATAACACCAACTAATTCTTCCATAGAGGACCCTCGCAATCAGTCATTATTTCTGTTGCTTCAGCTCATGGAACTTCTTCATCACACCAGCTTTGGAAAGCAGGTTGCGAACGGTATCAGATGCTTGTGCACCTGTTTGAAGCCATTTAAGAGCTTTCTCTTCATCAATCTTAACGACTGCCGGTACTTCAATCGGATTATAGTAACCGATTTCCTCGATAAAACGACCGTCACGAGGGGACCGGGAATCGGAAACCACTACACGGTAGAAAGGCGCTTTATGTGCACCCATTCTTTTCAAACGAATACGTACTGCCACGAAATTCACCTCCTTATAAGAATATCGGAATATTGTTAACCTTTGGGACAAACCTTTTTCGATCCCTCCCAAACCCTCCCTTCCAAGGGAGGGCCCCAAGGGCTCTGCCCTCTGGACACCCGCTTAAGTGCAACTGGCGTAGGCGGTCAGACTGGCGGGACTTGGAGGAGTTTGGGTGAATGACCGCTTTTCCTCCCTGCGGGATACGCTTGACTACGGCGTTACCTGGATACAGGGTAAAGATTAAAGGTCATAAAGATTAAGATCAAAAGATTAAGATCAAAAGATTAAAGACAAAACCACTCTCGATCATCTGATGTTGTACTATATCTGATCTATGGGAAACCATTAAGGATAAACCATTAAGGATAAACCATTAAGGGTAAACCATTAAGGGTAAACCATAAAGGATGAAACCTACCAAATGTTAACGGAAAGGAGGGAACTTCATTCCGCCTTTGCCGCCAAGGGCTTTGAGCTGCTTCATGGCGTTCTTCTTGCCGCCCTTACCGCCGCCGCCCATCATACCGGAGAACTGCTTCATCATCTTGCGCATTTCATCAAACTGCTTGATGAGCCGGTTGACTTCGGCAACATTCGTACCGCTGCCGGCCGCAATCCGCTTGCGGCGGTTGTGGTTGATGATCTCAGGCTGGGCTTTCTCGGCCTTAGTCATGGAATGAACAATGGCTTCGACGCGTCCCATCTGTTTATCGTCAACCTTCAGATCCTTCATGCCCTTGGCTTTGTTCATGCCGGGCAGCATATCAAGAATCTGGTCAATCGGGCCAAGCTTCTTGACCTGATCCATCTGCTCCAGGAAGTCATCGAACGTAAACTCCGCATTGCGCATCTTACGTTCCATTTCCTTCGCTTTCTCAGTATCGATATTGGCCTGAGCCTTCTCGATCAGCGACAGCATGTCGCCCATTCCGAGAATCCGCGAAGCCATACGTTCCGGATGGAACGGCTCCAGCGCATCGATCTTCTCGCCAAGCGCGGCGAATTTGATCGGGCAGCCGGTTACAGCTTTGACGGATAACGCGGCACCGCCACGGGTGTCACCATCGAGCTTCGTCAGCACGACACCGGTTAGCTCCAGCTGTTTGTTGAAGCTGTCCGCCACATTCACGGCATCCTGACCGGTCATGGCGTCGACTACAAGCAGCACTTCATCCGGAGTTACGACGCTATGGATCTGCTTCAGCTCTTCCATCAGCTCTTCATCAATATGCAGGCGGCCTGCGGTATCGATAAGGACATAATCAAGATTATTGTCCTTCGCATGCTGTACGCCCTGTCTGGCGATCTCTACCGGACTGACCTGATCACCTAACGCAAATACCGGGACTTTAATCTGTTCACCGAGCACCTGCAGCTGCTTAATCGCTGCCGGACGGTAGATATCAGCCGCTACGAGCAGCGGGCGGTGATTGCCCTTCTGCAGCAGCTTGGCCAGCTTGCCTGAAGTGGTAGTCTTACCAGCACCCTGCAGACCCGTCATCATAATGACGGTCGGCGGCTTGTTCGACTTGGCCAGCTTCGCCTGGCTTCCGCCCATCAGCTCGGTCAGTTCCTTGTTAACGATGTCGATAATAACCATGCCCGGTGTGAAGCTGTCCATCACTTCCTTGCCGACGGACTTCTCTTTCACCTTGGACACGAAGTCCTTGACGACCTTGAAGTTAACATCGGCTTCCAGAAGCGCGAGCCGTACTTCACGCATGGCTTCGTTCACGTCATCTTCGGATACCTTCCCTTTGCCGCGCAGCTTGCTGAACACATTCTGCAATCTTCCGGTTAAACCCTCAAATGCCATATGCGGCTTGCTCCCTTCATGCTACTCTAACCTCTGCAATCGATCCACAAGCTCTGTGAACCGCAACTTATCTTGCTCAGGCAGCATCCCATTCTCCGGCAGTCTGCGCAGTTCTTCTAGATATCTTGTACGTTCTTCATGTTTGGCCAGCAGTCCCAGCTTCTCTTCATAATTCTCAAGAACCTGCTCTGCCCGCTTAATATGTTCATACACGGCCTGTCGGCTGATGTCAAATTCCGCTGCAATCTCTCCCAGAGAGAAATCATCATGGAAATAATATTTGAGAAAAGTCTGCTGCTTGTCAGTAAGCAGCCGCTCATAGAACGCGAATAACAGGTTAATCCGGTTCGTCTTCTCGAGCCTATTCTCCTGACTCATTAAGGGCACTCCCTTCGTCAAGGAAAAACACTTTACAGCTTCACAACGTCCCTTATGATACCGAAAACAAAGAAAGATGTCAAGCTTTTTTGCTTGTCATCTTTTTCTTTGCATAAAACCGGTATTTCCGGGGCGTTATCCGGCCATCTTACTGGATCGGAGTAATGTATAACAATACAACGAAGAAATGCAGTATTGTCCCTGCCAGAACGAATAAATGCCAGATGGCATGATGGTACGGGAAGCCCCGCCACACATAAAAAACCGTGCCCAGCGTATACGTTACTCCGCCAAGAACCAGCAGCAATATTCCGCCGCTGGCCACCGCCTCCGTAAGCGGCCCCCAGGCGATTACAATCATCCAGCCCATGGCGATGTAAAATATGGTCGACATGAAGAGGAATCTTTTGACGAAAAAAGCTTTGAAAAAGACACCAAACACCGCTACTCCCCAAGCGATGCCAAACAGGGTCCAGCCCAGCGGCCCGCGGATCGCCACCAGCATAAACGGTGTGTACGTCCCGGCGATGAACAAGTAAATCGAGGAGTGATCCATAAATTCGAAGAAATCCTTCGCCTTGCCTTCCCTGAGACTATGCACCAGGGTTGAATTAATATACAGCAGCAGCATGGTTGCCCCATAAATGGAGAAGCTGACAACATGCCAGGCCGTGCCGCTCTGAGCAGCGAATACAATCAGCAGAACCAGCGCAGCAACACTTAAGACTGCACCGATTCCATGTGTAATCGCATTAGCGACTTCTTCCTTGCGGCTGTATGTGTGAGTATTTGCCATCCCACTATTCCTTCCGTTTGCGGTTTCCTTCTATTATAGCTCTTTCCCTGAAGGCCTTCCAGCTTTACAGCTTGTACAGATCCGTGTACTTCGCTTCCAGATAATCAGCCAGATAATCCGGATTCAGCGGCTCGCCTGTAACCTGCTCGATAATCTGTGAAGGGGTCAGGCTCTGGCCGTAGCGGTAGATTTTGTCCGTGAGCCATTCCTTGATCGGCAGCAGATTGCCTGCAGCAATCAGCTCATCGAACTCCGGCAGCTCTTTACGCAGCGTATTCAGCATTTGGGCAGCGTACATGTTGCCTAGTGAATAGGAGGCGAAATAGCCAAAGTCTCCGCCCGACCAGTGAACATCCTGCAGCACGCCAAGCGCATCCGTTGGAGGGGTGATCCCGAGATATTCCTGATATTTCGCATTCCAGGTCTTCGGGAGGTCCTTCACTTCCAGCCCTTCATTGAAGATCAGCTTCTCAATCTCGTAACGGATGATGATGTGCAGGTTATATGTCAGCTCATCCGCTTCGATCCGGATGAACGAATTGCCGACACTGTTAATCGCCCGGTAGAAATCCTCCACCTCTACATTAGCAAGCTGTTCCGGGAAATGCTGCTGCAGATCACCGTAATAACGCTGCCAGAAGGCCCGGCTGCGGCCGATCATATTCTCCCACAGTCTGGACTGGGATTCATGAATCCCCATGGACGCTCCTTGAGCCAGCGGACTACCGATAATGTCTGCACCGAAATTTTGCTCGTACAGGGCATGTCCGCCCTCATGCAGCGAGCTGAAGATGGAGCTGGTCACATTATCCAGCAGGTAGTTGGTCGTAATACGTACATCGCCGGGATTCAGGCCGGTGGCGAACGGGTGGACACTCTCATCCAGACGCCCTGCTTCAAAATCATAACCCATCTGCCCAAGCAGGAAGAGGCCAAACTTCTCCTGCTGCTCCTTAGGGAAGATCTGGCTCAGGAATTCTGTATCCGGCTTATTCGGCGATGCACTGATCGCTTCAGCCAGCGGAACGAGACGGCTGCGCAGACGGCTGAAGATGGCGTCTACTTTCTCCACCGTGAGATCCGGTTCATACATATCTAGCAGCGTATCATACGCCGAGCTTTCTGCGCCCCAGTAACCGATGAACTCTTTTTTGAACTCGACAATCCGGGTCAGATAAGGCTCAAAGGAAGCAAAATCATTATGATCCTTGGCTTCTTCCCAGATTGTCTGCGCGTGGGCCGCCAGGACAGAGTATTCCTCGAATCTTTTGGAGGGAATGCTTTTGCTGCGCTGATATTCCTTACGTGTATCCTTGACAATCTTGTTCTCATTATCTGAGAGCTGACTCATCACTTCCGGCTTGCTGAAGTACTCTGTGAATTTCCCGATTTCCTCCGACACCTGCAGCTTGAACGCTTCTGCACTCAGCATGCCGAGTGTAGCTGAACGGGTCTCCACCCCTTTACGCGGTGCACCTGTCCGCAGATCCCAGCCCAGAAGTCCGATTGCTTCATAATAGCCTCTGATTTTAGATAATAGCTCCTTAAACTTGTCCCACTCGTCTTTGACCCGTTGTTCCATCGTTTGAGCACCTGCCTTGTCTAATTTATCCACTCCTCTTGATGATACTTTTTATAAGCTCCATAATCAAACACGGCTTGCGGCAATAGCTGACATCACAAAAAATTCATGCCGGTAATCAGGATATGGGTAATCCCAAAAACCGCGCACGGAATGAGGAGAACATAATTCTTCATCCAAAGCCCCGTAAAGAAAAAGTACAGCGGCGGCATCAGCGCAATCCCCAGGATGAGCAGCCAAGGAGCAACGATCCCGTTATAATAAAGGACCCAAGCCAGATAATATACGGCCAGGAACAGCCCTGCCAGTCTGATAAAAACCCTGCTGTTCTTCCCTTCGCCCTTCCGGATCAGAATCACCATCAGAATAACGGTCAGTACCCCGAATGAGCCTTCAGTTATATTCAGCAGAGGATAGGCCGAGCTGTTCCCGGTAAGCACATCATTTGCCGGAGGCACCAGCATCCAAAGCAGGTTAGGGAGCAGCTGCAGAGCATACAATAATAGACCGCTCAGCGAAAATTGAATCCGGTAGCTTCTCATAATACTCCTCCAATATTTGTCATGGTCCCAGTATAAAGCAAATTGAAACAATGCTAATCAGTCTCCGGACGGGTTATTTACAGGGATGCCCCAAATTCAAATTGACGGCCGTTCAGTAAAGTACGTATAATCAATTCCAGAGCAAATATCTCTAATTTGAAATACTTGATGAATCAGTCCGGTATCTTTGAACACTGCTGCCTGATCATTGTATTTATCATGAAGAGCTTTATATTTGCAGCAAGACGCTGTAGAATGGATACAATTTATAATGCAAAATTAATTTTGAGGAGGCAGCATGGTCATGAGTCAGATTACTAAAATTATGGAATTTAACAAGCATTTTGTTGAGGAAAAAGAATATGAAGCCTATCTGACCAGCCGCTTCCCGGATAAAAAAATGCTGATTATCACCTGCATGGACACCCGGCTGGTTGAGCTTCTGCCCAAAGCAATGAATTTCAAGAACGGTGATGTCAAAATTATCAAAAATGCCGGTGCCGTCATTTCCCAGCCGTTCGGGAGCGTAATGCGCAGCGTAATGGTTGCCCTGTATGAGCTGGATGCAGATGAAGTCATTGTTGTCGGGCATTATGAATGCGGTATGGCTTCCCTGAATGCTGACCGGATGATTAATTCCATCAAAGAACGCGGCGTGTCAGAGGAAGTACTGTCAACGCTGGAGAATTCGGGAATTAAGCTGACCAAATGGCTGCGCGGGTTTGACAATGTGGAGGAAGGGGTAATTCAGACTGTGGAGCTGATCAAGCGCCATCCCTTACTCCCCCCAAACGTACCTATTCACGGCATGATCATTGATCCGGCCACCGGAGCGCTTGAGCTTGTCTCGGATGGATACGCGGAGCATAAGGCAACTCTCTGAAACTGCTGTTTGCGTGGATCCCGGATCCACGCACTTTTTTTTGCCCTGGGAGGCCCCAGTCTTACGGTTAATTTTATTCCTTTTATTTCTGATTATTAAAAATTGAAACCTCATGGCTTTGTATGCGTATTACCGGACAGACATGCAGAAACTACTGCTGCAGGAGCACTGCTGATTGCAGGCCGGCAGTCTCCGGCAGATTTCGGAAATGTCTGCGCTTACCATACTTCTAGGAGGTTCTCGTACTCAATGAAACCAATGAAACGCGTAATGATGATCGTAATGGCCTTCACTCTCTTTTTTGCCGTAACTGTCCCTGACTTTGCAGATGCACGCCGCGGCGGCGGCTTCAAATCAGGAACCCGGGGCTTCACCACAACCCCGAAGAAATCAACAACCAATAATGTGAAGCAAAGCGATAGCACCAAAGGAACTACAGCCGGTACTACAGCGAACACTAACCGCGGATTCTTCAGCGGCGGCAGCCTGATGAAAGGCCTGATGATCGGCGGCATCGCCGGCTTCCTCTTCGGCGGAATGTTCTCCGGCATGGGCGCTTTCGGTAACATCATCGGACTCTTCATTAACATGCTGGCCATCTATCTTATCGTAATGATGATTATGTCCTTCTTCCGGCGCAGACAGGAGCGGCGCAGAATGCAGGAAAGAGACGGCCGTTACTGATGGGTACCACCGTTCTCAGCATGGATGAGATCATTAATGCGGTCTGCCTGCATATGGCGCAGCGCAAAGCTGTCCGGGTTGAAGAGGTCCAGGTCGAGCTCAGCTGGGATGAAGACACCGGTTATACCGCAGAGGTCTGGATCCAGGGCCGCAGCCAGTTTCTGGTGGAATCCAACCTGATTGAAGCCATTCTGCAGTACATGCACAGCGAATACGGCATCCGCGCTTACCGTGAAGATGTGCGTCTCGAGCTGGATGAAGAGATTACTGCAGTTGTTACCGCCTAGCAATGAATACACCGTCCGCTGAATCAGCGGGCGGTGTTTTTGTGTTTTGTTTCTTTTCAGCGGATGAACCATGCCGTATGATTGTGCACGCTGACAAGCTGGGTCTTTGCTGGTCGTGCCGGTTGAAATGTTGCAGGAAATGCAGCTTTGATTCTTAAGTAACCCGGTCAATATGTGGATTGTTGTAGAAAATACAAAATCCGCTCCAAAAATCTGCCGAGAACAGACAGAATGCTGCCTTTTGTACAACATTTTTCGATTTTAGCGTGAATTCGGAGAATTATGTTGTAATTTGTGCAGGATTGGTGAAAAACCTGGAGCTTAACGATTAATATCAATCTCAGCAACAATAAAAAAGGTAAAGTTTTCATCTTTCTTTCAGGTACTGCTGCTATATTATCTCAGACCCTTTGCCTGCCGGACTACAGCTGGATTTCAATAGCGGATCGTACTGAGGACTTGCCGGCAAAGCAAAAGCTCATACCTTGATTAGGAGGATCAGAATCATGTTGAGATTCACAAAAAGCCTGCTCACCGGAACGCTGCTCTCCGCCCTGCTCTTATCAGGCTGCAGCGGCAATGCACAGGAAGAGGCCATTCCTGTTGCTAGTCCGGATGATCCGGCAATTGCTACAGCACACAGCTTCATTGGTAAAATCAGCAGCATCAGCGGAAATGAAATTACACTGTATAAGGCTAAGTCAGGCGGCGGAGAGGATGAAGCGGATTATGCAGAGAATGGCAGTGCCAGTGATGCGCCAGCTAGCCCGGACGGTAATGTTAGTTACACGGCGGGGATCGGCGGGAGCGATGCTACTGTATCTGGTGAAGGTGATACTGCGAGTGCTTCCGGGAATGGTGCTGAGAATCAGGCGGTTAGCCAGATTGGCAGCGGGAGTGATACGGCGGGGATCGGCGGGAGCGATGCTACTGTATCTGGTGTAGGCGATACTGCGAGTGCTTCCGGGAATGGTGCTGAGAATCAGGCGGTTAGCCAGATTGGCAGTGGAAGTGATGCGGCGGGGATCGGCGGGAGCGATGAAACTGTTGTGATTACAGTTGCTGAAGATACAGAGTTTGTGCTGCGGTCCGGCATGGGCGGAGCAGAAAGCTCAAGCGGGACAAGCGCCGGAAACGCGGCTCTTGCGGACTTGCAGGCAGGGGACATCATCCGGGTTACACTGCATGCTGGTACTCTGGTGGCAGCGAGTATTGAGCTGCAGGAGGCTTTTGTTACCGGGGGCGGTAACCTGACGGCTGTGCCGGAGGCCAGTGCCAGCCCCCTCCCGCTCTCCAGTCCGGGCATCACCGGGGAGCCGCAGCCGGCTCCTGAATCCAGCCCGGACGGACAGCCTGCCCCGCCGCAGGGCGGCAAGGCAGGCGAACGTCCCGCCGCCGGCACGGGCGGCGGTCCCGCAGTCGGGGCACCGCAGGGCGCTGCGCCTGCGGGTGCCGGGGGCGGAGCAGCTGGCAGCGCTGCTCCGGGAAGTGCCGGCGCATCCGCAGGTGCGCCGGACAAGCCAGGGGCAGCCGCCAGCGCGAAGCCGGCGGCAACCCCGGCCGCGGGTGCGAAGCCCGCGGCCGGCTGTACGCCTGCGGCTGGCGCCAGCGCAGGCGCAAGTGCGAAGCCTGCGGCGGATGCGAAGCCGGCGGCAGGTGAGGGCGGCGGCGGGATGAATGCCGCCGGGGGCATGAGCTTCGGCAAGATCAAGAGTATCAGCGGCAGCAAGATTACTCTGTACACAGCCGAAGCGCCAGCTGCTGCTCCGCAGAATGGAGCAGACGGCGGCCCGCAAGGCGCAGAGCCTGCGGGCCGGCCCAGCGCCGAGCCGGGCGCCGGAGGCGGCAAGGCTGGCGGTGAGGGCGGAAGGCCGCAAGGACAAGGCGGCGGGCAGATGAGCTTCTCAGCTGAGACCACCGTGATTACGGTGTCCACAGCTGCTAAGCTTGTCTCGGTTACATTCGCTGATGGCAAGCGTACGGAGACCGTTATCGCCCTGTCTGCGCTTAAGGCTGACGACATCATCCAGTACACTCTCAAATCAGGCACAACTGAAGCTGAGAGTATAAGCCTCAACAGCGGCAATCCCGGCGGTAAATAAGAAAGCCGCTGTCAGCGCATGCACCCGTAATATCTGCAGAACCTGCCTGAACAGGAATAATCCCGTCCTGCTCAGGTCTGGTCTGTCAAAACGATCTTCACCACTGGATTAACGCATAATTGCATATTGTACAACTAAAACACCTATTTTTCTGCCGATCCTCTTTTTAGCTGTATTTAGTGCAACTAACCTATCAGATATGGACCGATTTAACCAATTCTTGCGGATTTAGATGTACAGACTACAGTTAAATGCTTTATAAGCACCTTTATACAATTTATAATTGTACTAAATGCAGCTATCCCTGAGTTTTCTTTCCCTTGAAACTAAACCAATCAGTGAAAAATTGGCCGGACTCATCTTCAGCGGATGAAGACGCAGCCAAATAACCGGAGGGCATTTTTAACCGCTCCGGTTATTTGTATCCAAGGCAAGGTATTCTCGGCAAAAACATCTTGTTCACCGGGCCAGGAATATCGCTAAGCGCCGCATCACACCAAATTGCCGCGACTTCCTCAGATTAACGAAATTGCCAGAAGCTCAAACAGAACCAGCGGCAGGATCACGTTGTTGTTGACCGGACCCGGGTAAGGATATCCCGGTCCAGGGTAGCCTGGATACGGCTTGTAGTAAGGATTGTAGTATCCGCGGCCCATTTCCACAGCTACTGTCACCGTCAGGTAGAGATGCTTGCTGTCCATGCCGGCAATAGTGCCTTCATGCATCACTCCGTCGATGGTCTGTACCTGTACTTTATGATTGAGATAAGGCTTGCAGGACTGATGCAGAGAATCCCGGACACCGTGCAGATGCTGGACAACTGCAGGATCTGCCTGATAAATAACCGCCGTTTGCGGATTAGCAGGATAAGTCGACATGGTTGTTTGACCTCCGTGTAAATGGATTTGCTCCATACTATGCATCTGCCCATCCCGAGGTGCCTAGCCCGCTGCAGGGAAGCCTCCCTGGTCATCATGCCGCTGCTTCCGGTCCCCAGGCAGCTCAAAAAGCCGTACCCATGAACTCTCCGATACGGCTTAGTTAAATGTCTGTCACCTGCAGGCAGCCTAGAAAGCTACCCCGATTCCGCCCTGGCCGGCATAGGTGCCCATGACAGGTCCCATTGTGGACAGCAGAACCTCCTTGAAGGGATGCTTCTCCAGAATCCGTTCCTTGATCTCCAGTGCAAGCTTCTCACAATTGCTATGTACGATAGCGATGACAGCCTGCTCATAGTCATACTGCTTCTGATCCAGCTTGGCCAGCAGATTCGTCAGTGCCTTCGGCAGGCCCCGGGTCTTCTCTACTACTTCAACGGTGCCCTCTTCGCTGATTTTGAGCAGCAGCTTAATATTCAGCACGGAAGCCACAGCACCGGAGATCCGGCTCAGCCGTCCGCCCTTGATTACGTTCTCAAGTGTATCCAGCGTAAAGTAGGCATTGGTTTCTGTAATCTTATGCATAACTTTATCCTTCAGCTCGGCAAGATTTGCAGCAGTCAGCGACCATTTCGCCGCCAGTGCCACAATCAGGGTCAAGCCGCCGGAGAAAAATTTGGAATCTATAACTTCAATTGTATTAGGATGTCCTTCTTCCTCATACATTTCCTTCGCGATCGTCGCGGTCTGATAAGTACTGCTGATATTGGAGGACATGCAGATGACCAGAATGTCAGTGCCTGCTTCCACTTGCTTGAAGCTGTCCAGGAAAGCCTGCGGGCTCGGGCTTGCCGTAGTCGGCAGCTCCTTCGATTCATGCATCCGCGCATAAAAAGTCTTCGCATCCGTATCCTCAGGCATCAGCTCATGGCCGAAATGCACCGGCAAATGCACAATTGAAATATCATATTGTTTAACATATTCAGGGGGTAAATCTGAACCGCTATCGGTTATAATCTTGATGGGCATCAGGGTGCTCTCCTTTCAATTCTATACCAGTATAGTCAGCTTCGCGGGAAACCAATAGTACAATTTATAACTTGTCAAAATCAAATTTTTGTGCTTAGCCTCTCTTATGATATGGTTTAGGAATAAGCAAACAGAAATGGAGTGTACACATGAGCAAGAACAGAGTATGGAATAGAGGCAAGCATAATGGTGCCGGTTTGTCCAAGAAAAATCCGGTTGCCCCGGAAGCGGCCTCAGAGGATCAGGCTCCGGCAGAGGCTGTCAGCCGTGAGGAGCAGCCCAATCCGCGTATCGATACGGTTAAACCGATGAACCGCAGCAATTGGGTTACGAGACCGGCCCGCGTGAAACCACAGAACCCGGACCAAGGCAAATAACAGTCTCTCCGGCTGGCTTGCTGCGTACCCGCTTGTGTAATAGATTACCTGCGCCACATCATAGTGAAGCGGGAAATCGCAACAGCTACTTTAAGCTTACTATTACCATCCAGCACATAAAGAGGAACCGCCGGACATCCGCGGTTCCTCTTTATGTTCATCTCTCTGACATTTTCCCAGCAATGCAAGCATACTCAGCACTGCACTCCCCCGTCTCCCCCTCAGAGCAGCCCTTCCGGCAAAAAAGCATTTCTTCCAATAATACTCCGCACATTTCGTATCGTATTGCGCTCTACCGGAATTCCTGTGCTCCGGTGAAGCTGCAGCCAGCGCAGGCAGGCCAGGGCTTCGAACAGCTCCAGCTCTGCCGGCGTATAGCCGCTTTGCTCCAAGAATCTTCGCTGATAACCATCGGCATAACGCCCGCTGATATAGATCCGGATCAGAATAATGGACCAGGCGATATCATACCGCGGATCACCCAGCTGTACATTGGTCCAGTCGATAACCGTATATTTCCCCTCGGCCTCAAGAATGTTGCCGGGGTGGTAGTCCGCATGAATGAGATGCTGCCGGGTAACTCCCGCCTGATCCGCCAGCTCCCGTGCCAGCATCCTGATCTCCGGATGACCTGCAATTTCAAAGAAGAAATAATCGGTGAAATCATACACAGGCACATTCATGACACTACAAACACCGGCCGGCAGCTTATGTATATCGAGCAGTATATCCGCCATCTCTAACAGAAAACTGGAGTCCACTGTCGCCACAGGAACACCGTCAAAGCTTGTCAGCAGCACCTTATGGTTCAGCTCATCCACGCCCCAGCCCCATGGCTGTGATACCGCCAGTCCCCGGAGGTGCAGCTGCTCCAGCATCCGGTATTGCATGGATATATCAGGCCTTGACTCCCGGTTCCAGATTTTGAGGACCAGCTCCGCTTCGGGCAGAGTAATTCTGTACACCTCGGCTTCCAATCCCCCCTTCATCGGGGTGATAACCGCAGTAGAAGCCACAGGCAATAATTCCTCCCACCTGGCCGACTGCCCCTTCCAGCAGATCCCGCTCAGTACATTGCTCATAACAATATCTATTCCTTTCCCTTCAAGCTGTAATGTTGAACCAGGCAGCGGCAGCGCCCTGCATAGTTGAGCATCTCATACAAATACGGATTATCCAATAAGCGTTTTCAGGCATTTTCCCATTTTCGCCGAATACACTGTTTCCAGCAGTCAAATCAACGGATAAATGAGGGAAATCTAATGGAACACTGGATTAGAGCTGAAGCCAATGTGAAAATTTATGTGAATGATCTGAATCCGTCCGGCAGCCGCACGATTCTGTTCCTCCACGGCTGGCCGGCCAATCACCAGATGTTTGAGTACCAGTACAATCAGCTTGTGCCGCTGGGATACCGATGTATCGGGATGGATATGCGGGGCTTCGGCCGGTCGGATAAACCAGAAGGCGGATATGACTACAACCGGCTCGCCGATGATATCCGCTGTGTAATCGGTGCGTTGGGGTTAAAAGATATTACACTGTGCGGACATTCTACCGGCGGAGCCGTAGCTATCCGCTACATGGCCCGCCATAACGGATATGGTGTATCGAAGCTTGCGCTATTCGCTGCAGCCGCCCCCAGTCTGATTCAGCGGCCGGGCTTCCCCTACGGACAGACCAGAGAAGCGATCGAGCAGATCATTCAGGCAACCGGCCAGGACCGGCCCAAGATGCTGCATGATTTCGGTGAAATCTTCTTTTACCACAAAGTGTCAGAGCCATTCTCCGACTGGTTCTTCCAGTTAGGGCTTGAAGCAGCCAGCTGGGCCACAGTCGCCGTATCCAAAGCCTGGCTCGCCGAGCAGCTATTCGATGATCTCCCGCAAATCTGTGTTCCCGCGCTCATCCTTCACGGAATTCATGATCAGGTGTGTTACTTCCCGCTGGCCGAGGCGCAGCATCAGGGGATACGGGGTTCGGTGCTGATTCCCTTCGAGAACAGCGGCCACGGCTTGTTCTATGACGAACGTGAGCGGTTCAACCGCGAGCTGGCTAACTTCGCCAAGTGAAATAGCAGATTATCCGTTGTTACACGCAAACCTCCTACCCGCTTACAGAGCGGGATAGGAGGTTTTTTGAGCTAGAGCGCTTTAAATATACATCAAAGCCAGCCGGTTGCGGTCCTGTATATGGTTGAACGCATAACAGCCTCTACTCCCCGCGTTCTAAGGTATAGCTGATATTGTCCTGGTACCCTGCGACAGTAGACGGAAAAATGTATCTTAATTCAACGGATTTGATTCGTTTGAGGTACGCTAACTTATGTCCTTCACCAAGCATCAAAAAACGCCTAAGATACGTATAACGTACCTTAAGCGTTTTTATTTTTTTACAGATATTCAGTTATCCCGCCTGCCACTACAGCTCCAGCGCCTCTCCATACTCAAGCGCCGCACCGCGGATGCCCGCATCTTCCAGCTTCTGAACGAAAGCCCCTGCATCCTGGCGGATCGGCGGGAACGTATTGAAGTGAATTGGCAGCACCTGCTTGGCACCCAGCCACTTGGCCGCAATCAGCGCGTGCTCAGGCCCCATCGTGAAATGTCCGCCAATCGGCAGGATAGCCAGGTCAATCTCATACAGCTCCCCGAACATCTTCAGGTCACTGAATAGTCCCGTGTCTCCGGCATGCAGCACCGTACGGCCTTCGGCTTCGATAATGAATCCGGCAGGCATACCGCCGTATATGATCTGCTGCTCATCGTCCAAAGTGATGCCGCTGGTATGGAATGCATGGATCATCGTTGCTTTGGCGAAGCCCAGATCGACCGTCCCGCCAATGTTCATCCCGATGGTCTGCGCACCCTTCCACCCGATATAAGATGCCAGCTCTACCGTGGCAACCACAGGAACATTGTTGCTTATCGCAATCGGTGCAGCATCCAGAATATGATCGGTATGGGCATGCGTAAGCAGCACCGCGTCCGTCTTAATATCTTCAACCTTCGTGACAGCCGCCGGGTTGCCGCTAATGAACGGATCGATGATCAGCGATTTGCCGTTCGTCTCAATTTGCACACAGGAATGGCCGTGATAAATGATTTTCATAATTTGTCTCTCCTCTTCGCAGATGGTTTCTGTAATTCCAAGCCGCTTGAACCGTGCAATAAAACATAGTTTACGATACAATGACAACAAGCCATCCGGAAGTCCGTTGACTTCATGGGATAATAAGATTATAACTATTTTTAATACGTTCGTTCGTTTTCATGATATATTCATTGCTGCCGAATGTCAAGAGAGGTGTGAAGAGAAGTGCTGTCCGTTGAGAAAACCATGCTGTTCCTCTTATCCAAGGTAGAGCAGATGGGCGCCCAGCAGTTTGTTGAAATCTATGAGCATCGGGGGTACACCTCCACCTATATACGTAACTCCCTGTCCCGGTTGAAAAAAGAAGGCTATATCACCTCCCCGTCACGTTCATGGTATCAGGTCACGGCCGCAGGTCTCGCTTACATTAAAGCGATCAACGGCAAGCCCGCCCGTTACCAGGAGCAGTGGGACCATACCTGGGATGTCGTCATGCTTGAGGTTCCTGAAGCGGAACGCAAGAAGCGGGATCTGTTCCGCACGGCGCTCGGGCAGCTTGGCTATGGGCTTTTATATAACAGTGTGTACATTTCTCCCTGGAACTATCAGACTGAGGTAGCCGTGCAGATTCAGAAGCTGGAGCTGGAAGGACGGGTATCCATCCTCCAAGGCCGGTTTCTGGAGGGCTCGATTACGCCGCAGAGAGCCCAAACGATCTGGGAGTTGAGCAAGATTGCAGGGCTGTATAAGTCAAAAGCGCTCTGGCTGCAGCAGGAGTTCATCCCGGCCATGCAGAAAGCGCTTCAGGCGAAGCAGCCGCTCCTGCTGTTCCTGCTCTACCTGCAAATGGGGGAGGAATTAAGCGGGCTGTTCATGGCCGACCCGTACCTGCCGGATGAGCTGCTGCCGGAGCATTGGACCGGGAAAGCAATTACCCTCGAAATGAGCGGATATATGCAGACACTGGCCCAGGCGGTTCCGCCGGATTCCGATTACGCCCCTTTTATTAAGTAATGTACATCCGGGTTTTCCTATAAAAGCAGTGATGTAAGCCGGCCTTATGCCGGCTTATTTGTGTTGTTCTGCTTCTGCGGCGCAAACCGCCCATGGCAAAGAGCAGCCCTGAACCGGGCTGCCCGTAGATGTACATTTTATACTTCACGCAGCCCGGCAGCCAGCAGCTCCCTGACCGCCTCCGCATTCGTAACCGGTGCCCGGCAGGCGAAATTCCGGCACTCATAGGCTGTAGCCTGTCCGCTGAGCGCCGGTTTATCTGCAAGATGAGGCAGCAGCTTCTGCAGCGGAGCTCCGCCATCCTCCTGCCAGTTCACGAGCACAGCCGCATCCGGCAGATAAGCCTGCTGGACCTGGGCGAGCATACCGTGCAGCGCCGGATCTTCTTTTTTGCCGGAGAGTACCCATTCCCTGCCGCCTGAGAGCATTCCCAGATGCGCCTGCAGATACATCGCATAACCGGGAGGATACCCTGCCGCCGCAGAAGCCAGCACCGCAGCAGTCCGCTCGGCAATGCCTTTCAGCTCCACATCCTGGGCAATCACAGACAGCTTCCAGAGCAGCTTCGCGGCCACCGCATTGCCGGAGGGAAGGGCGCCGTCATACAGCTCCTTCGGACGGATCGGCAGCTCCTCGCCGTCATGGCCTGTGAAGAAGAACCCGCCGCCATCCGGATCATGGAACAGCTCCAGCAGCCCGTCTTTGAGCAGCAAAGCACGCTCCAGATAGACCGCTTGACCGGTTGCTTCATATAGCTCCGTCAGCCCCCAGATCAGGAAGGCATAGTCGTCCACATAGGCAGGGATCGCCGCCTCCCCGTCACGGTAACGGGCCAGAAGCCGGCCATCTTCACGCCGCAGCTTGTCCCAGATGAAGTCCGCAGCACGGGCGGCGGCTTTGGCATATCCGGGCTTTTGCAGAGCTTTTGCTCCCTTCGCCAGTGCCGCAATCATCAGCCCGTTCCAGGAGGTAAGCACCTTATCATCCTTGGACGGGTGAATCCGCTGCTCCCGGTACTGGAACAGCTTCTCCCGCCATTCCTCCACTCTTGTCCGCAGCGCCAGCGGATTCATGCCCATGCGCTCCGCCACCTCTTCCGGTAATCCTTGCAGCAGATTAGGAATGTTCAGCCCTTCGAAGTTGCCTTCCGGTGTGATTCCGTACACATGGCAGTACGAATGCATATCCTCCAGCCCCAGCGCTTCCTCAACCTGATCGCGTGAGAATACATAGAATTTGCCTTCCACCCCTTCCGAATCGGCATCTTCAGCAGAGTAGAATGCTCCTTCCGGCGAGGTCATATCACGGGCGACATACGTAAAGATCTGCTCCGCAATGTCCGCATACAGCGAGATCCCGGTAATCTGGAAGGCTTCCAGATAGACGTTCGCGAGCAGCGCGTTATCGTAGAGCATTTTCTCAAAATGCGGCACCAGCCATTCCCGGTCCGTCGAATACCGTGCGAACCCGAAGCCCACATGGTCGTACACGCCGCCCTGATACATCGCCTTCAGCGTCTTCTCGACCATCGCGAGCGCCTGCGGCTGGTCATACATCTGGCTGTACGCCAGCAGGAAGGACAAATTATGCGGCGAAGGGAACTTCGGCGCATTGCCGAACCCGCCGTATTCCTCATCGAACTGGCGGCGGTACAGCTCATACGCTTCATGCAGCAGCTCTTCACCAGGAATGCCACTGTCCGCAGCGCCCGGGCTGTGCGCATTCTTCCGGTCAAGACTCTGCAGCTCCGCGAGCAGGTCGTCGCCCAGCTTATTGAGCGCCCCGCCGTCCTGCTCCCACTTCGTATGGATCTGCTCCAGCACATCCATCAGCCCGATCCGGCCGAACATCTGCCGCTTCGGGAAATACGTTCCCGCATAGAACGGCTTCTTCTCCGGCGTCAGCAGCACCGTCAGCGGCCATCCCCCGCTCCCCGTCAGCGCCTGACACACCGACATATACAGCGCATCTATGTCCGGCCGCTCTTCGCGGTCGACTTTGATCGCTACGTAGTGATTGTTAAGGAGCTCTGCGACTTCGTTGTCTTCGAAGGATTCGTGATTCATTACGTGACACCAATGGCAAGTCGAATAGCCGACTGAAAGGAAGATCGGCTTGTTTTCTGACCTGGCTTTGGCAAAAGCCTCTTCTCCCCATGGATACCAATCCACGGGGTTGTGAGCATGTTGTAGTAAATAGGGCGATTTTTCGTTGGCTAATCTATTGGGTGACTTGTGAGTTGTCACGGGGCGTCCCCTCATTTCAGATGAATTTGGGTAAAGTACATCTAGGGTTAGTTTACCCAATTTGGCGGGAGAAGGCGCAAGGAATACAAAAAGGTAACTCCATAGGTTTGGGGTTACCTTTCATGACTACTCTGAAACTTTAGCTTGAATATTTTGGTAAAACTCAGTTCCCCTTTATTAAAGTACTCTATATAAACTTCCCTTCTTCTGATATTAACTTCGTAATAAAAACCTAATTTATATCTACACACACGTTCTGGAAGACTGACCCCATAAAAAGACCAAACATCCTTTGTCTAACGCAATATCAAATCCCTTAGATTAATAATATATTAATTAGAGATTCATTTAGCTACAAATAATTATAAGGATTTGAACTTACCGAACTGTTCGTAATAATCTCGTAGTACTTCATATCATTTATTAGTAAATGAGACGGATTAATAACATGGATATTTACATCTTGTTGACTTCCTTTTTTAAATTGAATCATTCCAACACATATAATAACAAGCTCTTTATGAACATGTAGCTCTTGTTTAATTATATCAACAAAGGAAACCAATGCTGATTTTGTGGTTTTTTCTGGATCAGCATAAAATGC